>NZ_VSWE01000001.1:0-547252 GCF_009668275.1 Herbaspirillum sp. CAH-3
CTGAAGCGGGGACCCTCCGAAGGAGGGCGGTGCAGTTGCGGTCGCCTTCTTTTGCTTACTTTTCTTGGCGAGACAAGAAAAGTGAGCGGCTGCCGGGCCGCCCCCGGCGCGTTCTTCCGACCGGAGAAAGATAAGAATTAAGCTAGAGCGCAGGAAGAAATTCCGTGCAGACTGCCCCAAACCGAACAACCAGAAAAGCACTCAGCCAAGACAAAACAAACCAAAAACCAGGAAGGATCATCCCCCAGCCGGATACTGCTCCCGCATCACCCGCTTGTTGAGCTTCCCGACGCTGGTACGAGCCAATTCAGGAACAAACCGCACCCGATCCGGCACGCCATAACGAGAGATGGTCCCAGCCTCAGCTGCAGCCATCACGTGCTGCCGGATATCCTCTTCGGAAACTGCAGCCACATCCTTCTTCAGGACGACAAGCGCCACCGGCCGCTCTCCCCATTTGCCGTCCTGCACCCCGATGACGGCCGTCTCAGCCACGGCAGGATGCCGCGCAATGATGTCCTCGATCTGAAGTGAAGAGACCCACTCGCCCCCGGTCTTGATGACATCCTTGATCCGATCCGTGACCTGCAGATAGCCCTCCGCATCCAGATGCCCGATATCCTGGGTATGCAACCACCCCCCACGCCACAATTCTTCAGAGGCTTCGGCCTGATGCAGATAGCCCTGCGTCAGCCAAGGCGCACGCACCACCACTTCACCGGTGCTCTTGCCATCCCGCGGACAATCATTCATATCGCCATCCACCGTGCGCAAGGCCACCAGCGGCAGCGGCCGCCCCGTCTTCACCCGCAGCGCCGCTTCGCGCTCGCTGCCCAGGTCCGCAGTCGGCACCTGGGCCAGCGTCAATACCGGACAAGTCTCCGACATCCCGTAACCGGTAAAGACATCAATCCCCCGATCCCGCGCCATGCGCGCCAGACTGCCCGTCATCGCCGAACCACCGATGATCATCTTCCACCCCGACAGATCCACCTCCCGCGCCTGCTCGGAGCTCAGCACCATCTGCAGGATGGTCGGCACGCAATGCGAGAACGTCACCTTCTCTTCACGGATCAGCTTGCAGATCGTATCCGGCACATAGCGCCCCGGATACACCTGCTTGACCCCCGCCATCGTCGCCACATAAGGCAGCCCCCAGGCATGCACATGGAACATCGGCGTCAACGGCATGTAGACATCATCCCGATGCAAACGCCCCTGCTGCGGCGCCAGCGCCAGCCCGGCCGTGGTGGCCAGCGTATGCAGGACCAGCTGCCGATGGCTGAAATACACGCCCTTGGGCAAGCCCGTGGTGCCGGTCGTGTAGAAGGTCGTCGCGCGCGCGTTCTCGTCGAAGTCGGGGAAGTCATACTGCGCCGAGGCCTGCGCAAGCAAGGCTTCGTATTCCCCCGCAAAGCCCGGCCCCTGCGGGCAGGGACTGCCATCGTCGGTCAGCAGCACGCAACGCGTGAGGGAGTTCAACTCGCCACGGATCTGCTTCAACACCGGCATGAAATCCGAATTCACCAGCAAGACATCGGCCTGCGCATGATTGAGCGTGTAGGCAATCTGTTCCGGCGAGAGCCGTACATTCACCGTCTGCAACACGCAGCCCATCATCGGCACCGCAAAGAAACACTCCAGATAGCGATTGCTGTCCCAGTCCATCACCGCCACCGTATTGCCGGCCTGCACACCCATTTCCTTGAGCACATTGGCCAGCCGCTGCACACGCTCGTAAAAACCGGCATAGGTCAGGCGGCGCGAACCGTAAATGATTTCCTGCTCGGGAACGGTGGCCAGGGCACTGTGCAGCAACTGCTTGATCAGCAGCGGATAGCCATAGGCCGACGGGGTTTGCTCGATCGCTTGGGGCATGCCGGAGTCTCCTCTGTTGTGCGGCGGCAGGGCCGCCTCTTATGGATGGATGAAACGAACCCCGATGATACCGCCAAGTCTCCCGCAGGATGGTCGCCGGGACGACGAAATTGTGGACCGTCCCGGCGCTGCGGTGGTGGTCAGCGCTTTTCTTCCAGCGAGGTCACCGTCAACGCACCATCAACGCGGTCGGCAGTGAAGCTGATCTTTTCACCCTCGCGTGCCCGCGCCAGGATCTCGGGAGCGGCCTTGAACACCATCGTCATGCCGCCCATCTGCAAATTGGGAATCTCCGCATGGCGGATGGTGAGCTTGCCCGTGCTGGTGTCGACCTTGCGGATTTCGCCATCCACTTTGGGCGCATCACCCTGCGCGTGTGCCGCCAGCGCTGTCATACAAAGGGCCGTGGTGAGGAGGAGGGGTCGTAACATGGTCTTTCCTTTCGTGAAGTGATCAGCGACGCAATGTCGCTGATCCAAAAACAATGATGTAAAAACCTGATGACAGAGGTGCTCAACAAGTCGTGTTTTCAATGATGCCCTTGATGCCCGCCCGGCTTGATGACCTCCAGCGTGGCCGGTGCAGCCGGGCCGGAAGGCGCCGCCCGCCGTGCCTCGGGGGTCTCGCCCTGCCATTCCCGCGCGACCGTGCCGGCCGGCGCGCGATACCAGCCCGGGTCCCGGTAATCATCCCGCGCCAGGTTGCGCCGGACCTTCACGGTGCTGAACATGCCACCCATCTCGATGGGGCCATACGGGCCGCGCCCGGTCATCATGGGCAGGGTGTTGTCCGGCAAGGGCATCTCCATCTCCCCCATCGATCCACCCTTGTCGCCCATGGCCATGTAATCCGGCACCAGGCGCGTGATCTTGTTGAGTACCTTGGATTGATCCACCCCGATCATGGTCGGCAGGTCATGGCCCATGGCGTTCATGGTGTGATGCGCCTTGTGGCAGTGCAGGGCCCAGTCGCCTTCCTCGGTGGCGTCGAACTCGATGGCGCGCATCTGGCCTACCGCGATGTCCGTGGTGACCTCGGGCCAGCGTGCGGCCGGGGGTACCCAGCCGCCGTCGGTGCCGGTCACGCTGAACTCGTGGCCGTGCAGGTGCAGCGGGTGATTGGTCATGGTGAGATTGCCTACGCGGATGCGCACACGGTCGTTCTGCCGCACCACCAGCGGGTCGATGCCGGGGAAGGTGCGGCTGTTCCAGGTCCACAGGTTGAAGTCCAGCATGGTGCTGACCTTGGGCACCGAGGCCCCCGGCGCAATGTCGTAGGCATTCATCAGGAACACGAAATCCCGGTCCACCCGCATCAAGCCCGGGTCCTTGGGATGCGTCACCCAGAAGCCCATCATGCCCATGGCCATCTGCACCATCTCGTCGGCATGCGGGTGATACATGAAGGTGCCGGCGCGCGTGGCGGTGAATTCATACACATAGGTCTTGCCCGGCGGGATGGCCGCCTGCGTCAGGCCCGATACGCCATCCATGCCATTGGGCAGGCGCTGTCCGTGCCAGTGCACCGAGGTTGCTTCAGGCAACTTGTTGGTCACGAAGATGCGCACCCGGTCTCCCTCCACCACCTCGATGGTCGGGCCGGGGCTCTGGCCGTTGTAGCCCCACAGCCTGGCCTTCATGCCGGGTGCGATCTCGCGCTCCACGGCTTCGGCAATGAGGTGGAATTCCTTGACGCCATTCTTCATGCGCCAGGGCAAGGTCCAGCCATTGAGCGTGACCACGGGCTGGTAAGGACGGCCGGTGGCGGGTTGCAGCGGTGGCTGCGTGGCCGCGCTGGTTTGCAGCGGGGCTTCAGGCAGACCTGCGGCACCGGCGCGGCTGACGGCACCCGCAGTCACGGCCAGGGCCGCGCCTTGCAGGAAGTGGCGGCGCGCTTTGTCGTTCGGGTTCATGGTTGCTTTCCTGGTTGGGGACGGCCGCCCAGCGCCTGTTGCAGGCTGGCGTCGGCGATCCAGAAATCACGCTGGGCCTCGATGGCGGCATTGACCGTGGCGGCCTGTTCGCGCGCATCGGCCAGCAAGGCGAAGACGCTGATGAGCATGCCGTTGTAGCGCAGCAGGTTTTCTTCGGCGATGCGCTGGCGCAGCGGCACCAGTTCATCCTGGTAGCGTCGTGCCAGCGCGTAGGCATCCTGCCGCTCACGCCAGGCCAGGCGCGCCTGGGCCCGTGCATCGAGCAGGGTGGCGGCGAGCTTGTGCGCGCCCTGCAGGTAGATGGCCTCGGCCTTGGCGGTGCGCGCCTCGCCCCAGTCGAAGAGCGGAATCTCCAAGGAGATCTCGTAGCCGTTTTCATTGGGCTTGCCGCTCTCGGTGGTGCGCACCGCGCCCAGGTCCAGCACGTTGACGAAGCGGGTGGCGCGGGTCAGACCCAGCGAGGCCTGCAGGCCCTCCAGTTCGGTGCGGGCAGCTTGCACATCGAGGCGTTGTTGCAGGGCTTGCTGCTCGATGTCGTCGACCGCCTCCAGCTGCCTGGGCAGCGACGGCAATTGCGGCGGCAACGCGAAGTCCGGTGCCAGGCCCAGCAGGCGGGCCAGCGTTTCCTTCTGCTGCACCGCTTGTCGGCGTGCCTGTTGCAGGCTGGCCTGGGCCTGGCCATAGAAGAACTTCTCGCGCGCGCTATCGAGCTGGCTGATGTTGCCCAGCCGCGCCATCTGCGCCGCCAGTTCATGCGCAGCCTCGGCCGCGTCGGCGACCTGCTCCTGGTATTGCAAGCCCTGCTGCGCGGCCACTGCCTGGTAATAGGCCTGGCGCGTCTGCGCGGCCAGCGCCAGTACGCGCGCGGCCAGCGACAGGCGGACCTGCTCGAAGCGCCGCTGTTCGATGCCCGTAGTCGCCGGCATCGTGATGAGGCGCAGCAGGCCCAGTGACAGGCTGCGCTCGATCTTGAGATCGTCGCCTGCGTGGGTGCGCTTGAACGAGATGCCGGGATTGGGCAGGCGGCCGGCTTGCACCAGGTCGGCCTCGGCCACGCCCAGACCGGCGAACTCGGCCTGCAGATCAGGATTGTTGATCAGTGCGATCTGCACCGCATCGTCGGCATTGGCCAGTCGCGCTGCGCCACTTGCGGGGTCGTGCAGCAAGGCGCGCACGCGCTCGCTGCTGGCCTGTGCTTGTTGCGGGCTGCGGTTCCAGGCCGGGGCCTGGCCCAGGCGCTGGCGGCTGGTCTCTTCGACCTGGCCGAAACCGCCATCCGGCGACAGCTGCGCACAGCCGGCCAGCAAGGCACAAGCGGCCACGGCAGCGGCCCGCCAGGGACGTGAAACATGGGAAATCATGGAATCCTCGTCTGATGATGATCGTCATGCCGCGCGCGCACTGAGGTCAGCGCGCACGAGGCTCAGGCGCACGCGACGGTGCGCAGGGCAGGATCAGGCGAGGGCAGGGGGGCGGTCGGGGTTTTCCGGCAGATAGCCGACGAAGCCGGAAGCCGGCAGCGCAATGAATTCGCGCGAGGGAAGATCAGGCGCAGGTGGCGCGCTCAAGGCCAGCGGCAACAGGCCACCGACGGTGCAGGCGGCACAGAAGCTGCAGGAGGAATGATTGTGATGTTGCTGATGGAGTGTGTCGGTGGCGTCGGCAGAGGCGACCTGTGTTGCCGCGCCATGATCATCGGCGTGATGGCCTTGATGGGCCTGCTGTTCATGATGCTGATGCTGCTCATGCTGCATCGGGTGCGCTTGCACTGCTGGCGCATGGTGCGGCACCGCTTGCTGCTGCGCAGGCGCGCAGGCCTGCAGCACGGCGGCGAATCCCTGGACGGGAATCGCCAGCGCCAGCAGCCAGAGCAGGAGGAGTTTTGCGCGCAGCATCATGGGCGGCAGTATAGACCGCGGCCGACCCTGCGATCAACCTGTACGGGCGGTCTCAGGCCGCGGCCTTGCGTTGGCGCAAGCCGCGCACCAGGCGCAGGCCGTTGAAGACCACGATCAGGCTGGCCCCCATGTCGGCAAACACCGCCATCCACAGCGAACTCATGCCCGCCAGTGCCAATGCCAGGAACACTGCCTTGATGCCCAGCGCAATGCTGATGTTCTGCACCAGCACCGTGTGGGCCTTGCGGCTCAGCCGAATGAAATCGGGGATCTTGCGCAGATCGTCATCCATCAGGGCCACGTCGGCCGTCTCCAGCGCGGTGTCAGTGCCGGCCGCGCCCATGGCGAAACCGATGTCGGCCCGGGCCAGCGCCGGGGCATCGTTGATGCCATCGCCGACCATGCCCACGCCGCGTACGCCATGGCGCGCGCTGAGCGCTTCGATGGCCTTGAGCTTGTCTTCCGGCAGCTGGTCGCCACGGGCATCGGCAATCCCGGTCTGGCTGGCAATGGCTTGCGCGGTATGGCTGTTGTCGCCGGTCAGCATGATGACCTCCACGCCCAGCGCCTGCAGCTCGGCCACCGCTTCCTTGCTGCTGGGGCGTACCGTGTCGGCCACCGCCACCAGCAACTGCGGCTGGCCCTCGCGGCACAACACGGTGGTGGTCTTGCCCTGCTTCTCGAAAGCTTGCAGGCGCGCCTCCAACTCCGGGCTGCACTGGCCCAGCTCGTGCACCAGGCGGTGATTGCCTAGGTGCAGCAGTTGTCCGGCGATGCGCCCCTGCACGCCGCGTCCGGCCAGGGCGGCAAAGTCGCTCACCTCCAGGGTGACGAACTCTTCCTGCTGCGCAATGGCGCGCGACACCGGGTGGTCCGAGCGCGCTGCCAGCGCGACCGCCAGTTGCAGCAGCGCCTGTTGATCGGCCCCGGGCTGCAGCGAGACCACATCGGTCACGGCGGGCTTGCCGAAGGTGATCGTGCCGGTCTTGTCCAGTGCCAGCGCGCGCAATTGGCGGCCTTGCTCCAGGTAGACGCCGCCCTTGACCAGGATGCCATGCCGCGCCGCCGAGGCCAGTCCGCTGACGATGGTCACCGGCGTGGAGATCACCAGCGCGCAAGGGCAGGCGATCACCAGCAGGACCAGGGCCTTGTACAGCCAGGGCTGGAAGGGCGCACCCATGAGCAGCGGCGGTAACGCCGCCACCAGTACGGCCATGAGCACCACGGCGGGAATGTAATAGCGCGCGAAGTTGTCCACGAAGCGCTGGGTGGGCGCGCGCTGGCCTTGCGCCTGCTGCACGCTCTTGACGATGCGCGCCAGGGTCGAATCGCCTTGCACGGCCGTCACGCGCATCTCGAAAGCGCCCTGTTCATTGATGGTGCCGGCAAAGACCGGGTCACCGGGCTGCTTCTGTACCGGGATGCTTTCCCCGGTGATGGGCGCCTGGTTGATGCTGGTGCTGCCTGACAGTACCAGGCCATCCAGCGGTACACGTTCCCCTGGGGCTACCCGTACAGTTTCATCCACTGTCACGGTGCGGGCCGGTACAGTTGACCAGACACCGTCCGCGCCGCGCCGGGTCGCCATGTCCGGCGTCATCGCCATCAGGCCGGCAATGGCGTTGCGGGCGCGGTCCAGCGACAGGGCTTCGATCATCTCGGCCAGGGTGAACAGCACGATCACCACCGCCGCCTCCGGCCACTGGCCGATGACCGCCGCGCCGATGACGGCCAGCGACATCAGGAAATTCATGTTCAGCGAGAAGTTGCGCAGCGCGATCCAGCCCTTCTTGAGCGTGCCCAAGCCGCCCAGCAGGATGGCGGTGACCGCCAGCGCGATGACCGGCAGGGAGCGCTCATCGCCGCTGCTCCAGGCCACGACCTCGGCCGCCAGCGCGGCCACGCCCGCCAGGCCCAGCAGCGCCCAGCGGCGGGCCGGGATGCGGTAGGCGGCAGCCTGGTCGGGGGCATCGCGGCCGGCTTCGGCGTCCAGTGAATCGGACTTCACGGCCGGCAGCATGTCCAGCGCCTTCAAGGTGTCCACCAGCGGGGCGATGGAAGGCAGCTGGTGCTGCACCGTCAGCTCGCGCTGGATCAGGTTGAATTCGAGCGTACCCACGCCCGCCATCTGCGAGAGCCGCTCGCGGATCAGCTTTTCTTCGGTCGGGCAATCCATCTTCTGGATGAAGAAAACGGCTTCCTCGGTCTTGCCCTCCAGGTGCGCTGCAGGAATCGGGGCAGGGGCCGCTTCATTGCTGGCACAGGCATGGCCCGAGCAGCAGCCCTCAGCCTGCCGGGCGTGAGGATGGGCATGCGCATGGCCGTGCTCATGCTCATGCGCGTGGTCATGCGAATGGTCGTGATCGTGCTTGTGGGAATGTCCAGCCATCGAGGCCTCCTTGTGCAGCCAACAGGTTTCAGGGGTATATTAAAAACCCTGAAGTAACTACAAGGTCAAGCGAGGATCCCATGGATACGTTGAAGATCGGCGAGCTGGCCGCCCAGGCTGACTGCCCGGTGGAAACCATCCGCTATTACGAGAAGGAAGCGTTGCTGCCGGAGCCCACGCGCTCAGCGTCGAATTACCGGCTTTATGGCGCGCGGCACGTGGAGCGGCTGCAGTTCATCCGCCACTGCCGTTCGCTGGACATGACGCTTGATGAAGTGCGCGAACTGCTGCGCCTGCGCGACGCACCCGAGCAGAATTGCGGCGAAGTCAACGCGCTGCTGGACAAGCACATCGGCCACGTGGCCCAGCGCATCGTGCAGTTGCAGGCCTTGCAGGAACAGTTGCACCAGCTGCGCGCCCAATGCGAGGTGGAGCAGCCGGCGCGCGACTGCGGCATCCTGCAAGGATTGGCCAGCCTGCCCGACGACATGAAGCCGTCCAACCTGGGCAGCCACGGGGGTGGCTGCCACTGACGCTGAGGTTCAGGCCGGGTGCGCCAGCCAGGCCAGCACTTCCTCGACGGCTTCTTCCGGTTTTTCGCGCTGGGGGAAATGCCCGGCGCCCGGGATGAGCACGCGGCGATAGGCGGCCCCGAAGTAGCGCTCCCGGTCTTCCGAGGTCGAGGGATGATTGGCGCCATCCTCGGTGCCATGCAGCACCAGCGTGGGCACCATGATGCGCGGTGTCTCCTGCAATCTGGCTTCCAGCGCGGCATAGGCAGGGTCCCCTTCGGCGAAGCCCCAGCGATGCCGGTAGGAATGCACGCAGATCTCGGCCCAGTCGGGATTGTCGAAGGAGGCTGCGGTGTTGGCGAATTCGCTGTCCGCAAATTTCCAGGAAGGTGACCAGGTATTCCACATGAAGCGTGCGAAGCCACGGCGATCCTCGCGCAATTCCGTTTCACCGCGCGGGGTCGCGAAGAACCAGTGGTACCAGTAATTGCGCGATTGCTGCAGCGACAGCCGCTGCCCCGGCGTGTTGGTACCCCAGCCGACCGAGAGGGCGATGCAATGGGTGATGCGTTCGGGCGTCTGCGAGGCGGCGATGTAGGCGGCCCGTGCGCCCCAGTCGTGGCCGATGACGGAGTAGCGCTCCAGGCCCAGGGCATCGGCAAAGGCCATCAGGTCGCTGCCCAGCGCGGCCAGCTGGCCGCTGCGGGGTGTTGATGCAGAGAGGAACCGCGTCGGGCCGTAGCCGCGCAGGTAGGGCCGGATCACGCGGTAGCCGGCCGCCCGCAGGGGGCGCAGGAAGGCGTCCCAGGTGCGTACGTCGTCCGGCCAGCCATGCAGCAGGATCACGGCAGGGGCTTCTGGCGGGCCGCTGGTTTCAAAGCCGATGCGCAGTGTGTCGGTCTCGATGAACGTCAGGTGATTGCTCTGTGGCATGTCGGACGGCCCCCCCGTGATATGGATGTTATCGGTACTGGCTGGATACGGTAACTTTTAGTGATTTATGAAGGGTGATTATCATCGCAAGTCGGCAAGCGTGCTGCAAGCCATGCATTTTTCAAGCAGGTGAAGGATTTCACCGGTTTGCCAGAATCGTTTCCATCATCCATGCCGTGTGCGCAGCGCTGTCGCCACAGGAGGGATGAGGCGCCCCTCCGCTGAGGTGCTTTTGCAGGTTGGCTACGTGGTATTGCTGGATGTGTTGCGGATTGGGGATGACCAGCTCCACGCGCTCCGCCGGCGTGGTCAGGACCAGTGGCTGTTCCTCGAAGATGGAAAATTCCAGCTTGCCTGCGCTGCCCGTGATCTCTGCCCGATCAGCCCGTTCAAAGCTGCCGAAATGCCAGCTGCCGCTGCCGGTGACGCCACTGTGATAGCGCCAGCTGGCAGCCACCGCATCTTTGGCGCTGTAGATTCCTTGCTGGTTGGCGCTGGCACCGGCCACCTGTGCCACGTCGCCGAAGAAGTGCGAGAACAGGTTCAAACCATGGCTGGCAAGATCATCGAAGTAGCCGCCCGGTGCGATGCGGGCATCGGTGCGCCAGCGATAGCGGCCTTGCAGGTCATCCGGGTGCGGGGTGCGCGCCAGCTGCCAATGTACGTGGCGCGGCGTGCCGATGCGGCCTTCCTGCAGCCATCGGCGCACCTGCTCGAAACGCGGCAGCGAGCGCCGGTAATAGGCCACGAACAGCGGTTGTCGCGCCGCCTCGAAGGCAGCGAGCATCTGCAGGCATTCGGCATGGCTGGGAGCCATCGGCTTTTCGACGCAGCAGGGTTTGCCGGCGGCCGCGACCTTCAAGGCATAGTGCAGGTGCGTATCGGGCGGGGTGGCGATGTAGACGGCATCGATAGCGGGATCGCCGATGAGCGCATCGGCATCATCGAACCAGCGCGGCACGCCGTGGCGCTGCGCGTAGTCGGCGGCCAGGCCGGCGTCGCGGCGCATGACGGCGGCCAGTTCGAAACCCGGTGTCGTGCGATAGGCCGGGCCGCTTTTCGTTTCGGTGACGACACCGCAGCCGATGATGCCCCAGCGCAGTACGCTCATGCCTGCGACTCCGTGTGTGCGCAGCAGTCCGGCTGCGCGCCGAGGGCATCGAGGATGGGACAATCGGGACGATGGTCGCCATGGCAGTCCTGCACCAGGCGTTCCAGCGTGCCCTTCATGGTCTGCAGTTCACGAATGCGCTGTTCCAGTTCGCCGATGTGGGTCTGGGCCAGCTGCTTGACCTTGCGGCTGGAGCGCGACTGGTCCAGCCACAGCCCGATCAGGTCGCTGACCTGGGCCATGGAAAACCCCAGTTGCCGGGCCTGGCGGATGAAGCGCAGCAAATGCACGTCGCGCTCGCCATAGACGCGGTAGCCGGCATCGGTGCGGCCGACCTTGGGGATCAGGCCCGTTTCTTCATAATGGCGAATCATCTTGGCCGAGACACCGGAGGCGGTGGCGGCTTCTCCGATATTCATGTTCACTTCTCCGTGTTTGCAGGCCCCTGCGGGTGCCAGCGGCGCAGCAGCAGGGCGTTGCTGACCACGCTCACGCTGGAAAACGCCATCGCCGCGCCAGCCAGCATGGGGTTGAGCAGGCCGAAGGCGGCCAGGGGAATTCCGACCAGGTTGTAGATGAATGCCCAGAACAGGTTCTGGCGAATCTTGCCGTAGGTGCGGCGCGAGATGTCGATGGCGTGGGCTGCCAGGCCGGGATCGCCATGCATCAGCGTGATCCCGGCAGCCTGCATGGCCACGTCGGTGCCGGTGGACATGGCGATGCCGACATCGGCAGCGGCCAGTGCGGGGGCATCGTTGACGCCATCACCGACCATGGCCACCACATGCGCGCCGTTTTCACGCAGGGTGGCAACGGCCTCGGCCTTGTCGCCGGGCAGCACTTCGGCGCGCACATCCTGGATGCCCAGTGCGGCGGCCACTTGTTGTGCGGCTCCCCGGTTGTCGCCACTGAGCATGGCGGTGCGGATGCCCAGGGCGTGCAGGGTGGCGATGGCTTGCTGCGCACCGGGCTTGATCTCGTCGCCGAAGGCCAGCAGGCCGAGGATGCGGACATGGCCCGCTTCACGTTCGGCCAGCCAGGACAGGGTACGTCCCAGGGCTTGCAACTGCTCGGCGCGCGCTTGCAGGGCCGGGGCGCTGGCCTGCAACTGCTGCATCCAGCGGCTGCTGCCCAGGTAAAGTGCCCGGCCATCGACATGGCCTTCGATGCCCAATCCGGCCACGCTACGCACTTGCTCAGCTTGCGGGATAGCCAGGCCCGGCTGCGCAGCCGCCGCCTCCATCACGGCACGTGCCAGCGGGTGTTCACTGCGGGCTTGCAGGGCGGCGGCCAACGCCAGCAATGCATGGTCCTGATCGCGTCCGGCAGCATCAGCGGCTTCCATTTCAGTCAGGCGCGGGCGGCCCTCGGTGAGCGTGCCTGTCTTGTCGAACGCGATCACATCGACCCGATGCGCGATCTCCAGCGCCTGCGCGTCCTTGATGAGGATGCCGTGGCGTGCTGCCACGCCGGTGCCGGCCATGATGGCCGTGGGCGTGGCCAGGCCCAGTGCGCAAGGGCAGGCGATCACCATCACCGCGACCGCATTGAGCAGGGCCTGTTGCCAGTCGCCCGCCACCAGGCCCCAGCCGAGGAAGGTCAGGGCTGACAGGATGAGAACAGCCGGCACGAAGACGGCGCTGACCTTGTCCACCAGGCGCTGGATCGGTGCCTTGGCCGCCTGCGCCTGTTCCACCATGCGCACGATGCGCGCGAGCATGGTTTCGGCACCGATGGCGGTGGCTTCGAAGACCAGCACGCCTTCCGCATTGATGGCGCCGGCGGCCAGCTTGTCACCGGCTTGCTTGGCTTGCGGGCGGCTCTCGCCGGTCAGCAGGGCTTCATCCAGATGGCTGCGGCCCTCCTTGACGATGCCGTCGACCGGGACCCGCTCGCCCGGACGCAGCACCACCAGGTCCCCCACGCGCACCTGGGCCAGCGGCACGTCGATGTCTTGTCCATTGCGGCGCACGCGGGCGTGATCGGGGCGCAGCGCGTTGAGGGCGGCGATGGCGTCGGCCGTCTGGCGCTTGGCGCGGCCTTCCAGCCATTTGCCCAGCAGCACCAGGGTGATCACCACGGCCGAGCTTTCAAAGTAGAGGTGCGGCATGGCCATCGCGTGATCACCCATGGCCGGCATGCTCAGCCATTGCCAGACCGACAGCCCGTAAGCCGCGCTGGTGCCCAGCGCCACCAGCAGATCCATGTTGCCCGAACGTGCGCGCAGCGCGCCCCATCCGGCATGATAGAAACGCCAGCCCAGCCAGAACTGCACCGGTGTGGCCAGCAGCCATTGCCACAGCGGGGGCAGGCTCCAGCGGATGCCCAGCGGGGCCAGCAGCATGGGCAGCAAGAGCGGCAGCGACAGCACGGCCGCGATGGCCACCGGCCACCAGCTTGGCAGGCGGCGTGTGGTGCTGGCCGGCGCGGCAGTCTCTTCAGGGATGTGCTGGTGCGCCTGATAGCCCGCTTTCTCGATGGCGGCAATCAGGATCGCCGGGGCCACGGGTTCGGCCGTGGCGATGCTGGCGCGTTCGGTGGCTAGGTTGACGCTGACCTCGGTCACACCGGGGATTTTCTTGAGTACCTTCTCTACGCGCATCACGCAGGAGGCACAGCTCATGCCTTCGATATCGAGGCTGATCTCGGCGGCATCAGGGGAGGAAGAGGACATGGCAACAACTCCGGAAGGATGATCGATACCTGCATCATCATCCTTCCCATGATGGTAAGGTCAAGCCCGATTGTCGCATGGATGCTTGAAGCTGCGCTTGACCTTCCCTTGGTAGGAAGGTTTAAGCTTCCATCATTGACTTCATTTCATGAAAGGAAACGCCATGAGCACCACCTTCACCGTCAACGACATGACCTGCAACCACTGTGCAGGCGTCATCACCAAGGCTGTCAAGGATGTGGACGCCAATGCCAGGGTCGACATTGCAGTGGCCGACAAGCGCGTGGTCATCGACAGCAGCCTGCCGGCGCAGCAGTTTGCCGAGGCCATCGAGGAAGCAGGCTATACCCCGGTCGCGGCCTGAGGACCTACTTGCTGAGCAATCGCATCGCTCCCTCCAGCCCATCCATGGTCAGCGGGAACATGCGGTTGTTCATGAGCTGGCGGATCAGCGCGATCGATTGCCGGTATTGCCACAGGCCTTCCGGCTCGGGATTGAGCCAGACGAAGTGCGGGAATGTACTGGTGAAGCGCTGCAGCCACTCTGCCCCCGCCTCTGCATTGTTGTATTCCACCGAGCCGCCTGGCTGCACGATTTCGTAAGGGCTCATGGTGGCATCGCCCACGAAGATGAGCTTGGTGTCCGGCGTGTACTTGCGCAGCACATCCCAGGTCGGGAAGCGCTCGGCGTGGCGGCGGCGGTTGTTCTTCCACAGGTAGTCATAGACGCAGTTGTGGAAATAAAAGAACTCCATGTTCTTGAACTCGGTGCGGGCCGCCGAGAACAGTTCTTCGGTGCGGGCGATGTGGTCGTCCATCGAACCGCCGACATCGAAGAGCATCAATACCTTGATCTTGTTCTTGCGCTCGGGCTGCATGCGGATGTCCAGGTAGCCGGCATTGCTGGCGGTGGCGCGGATGGTGTCGTCCAGCGCCAGTTCCTCCTCCAGCCCTTCACGGGCAAAACGGCGCAGGCGGCGCAGCGCCACCTTGATGTTGCGCGTACCCAGTTCGCGTTCGCCGTCGTAGTCCTTGTATTCGCGTTCTTCCCATACCTTCACCGCGCTGCGCTGGCCACCCTTGCCGCCGATGCGGATGCCCTCGGGGTTGAAGCCGCCATGGCCGAAGGGCGATACCCCGCCGGTGCCGATCCATTTGCTGCCGCCTTCGTGGCGCTCCTTCTGTTCTTCCAGCAACTGCTTCAAGCGGTCCATCAGCTTGTCATAACCGAACTTCTCGATGGCGGCCTTCTGCTCGGGCGTGAGATCGCGCTGCAATTGCTTGACCAGCCATTCCAGCGGAATCTCCGGCCGCTTCTCGAAGATCGTTTCGATGCCCTTGAAGTAGGCTCCGAAGGCGCGGTCGAACTTGTCGAAGTGCGCTTCGTCCTTGACCAGTGTCATGCGCGAGAGAAAGTAGAACTCATCCAGGGAAGGTGAAATGACCTGCTTGTCCATTGCCTCCAAGAGGGTCAGGAATTCCTTGATCGAGGCCGGCACGCCAGCCTGTTTCACGGTGTAGAAGAAATCGATGAGCATGAATGCAATCCCGCAGCCGCCTCAGCGGCCCAGCTTGAACTGGAGATGGCGGCGCACCGTAGGCCATTCCGATTCGATGATGGAAAACACCACCGTGTCGCGATAGGAGCCATCGGGCATGCGCTGGTGATTGCGCAGGATGCCGTCCTGCTTGGCGCCCAGCCGCGCAATGGCCGCGCGCGACTGCTGGTTCATCCAGTGGGTACGGAACTCCACGGCGATGCAGTGCATGTCCTCGAAGGCGTGCGTGAGCAGCATCAGCTTGCACTCGGTATTGATGCCGGTGCGCTGGGCACTGGCGGCATACCAGGTGGAGCCGATCTCCACGCGCCGGTTGGCCACATCGGCATTCATGTAGGTGGTCATGCCGCACAGTGCGCCGGTGTCATTGCGGCGGATCACGAAGGGCAGCATGCTGCCCTGCTGCTGCAGGTGCAGGCGGCGTTCGATCTCGGCACGCATGTTTTCCGGCTTGGGGATGGCGGTGTACCAGAGCTTCCACAGCTTGCCATCCGAGACGGCGGCAATGAGCGCATCGTGGTGCTCGGGATGCAGCGGCTCGACGGTGGCGAACTGGCCCTTCAAGGTGATCGGCGAGAGGAATTGCATGGCGGCTCCCGGTGGATGGCGACAGGTTCAGCGGTTGTTGCGCGACATGAAGACCAGGCGCTCGAACAGGTGCACATCCTGCTCGTTCTTGAGCAGCGCGCCATGCAGGGGCGGTACCACGGCCTTGTTGTCCTGGCTGTGCAGGGCTTCGGGCGGGATGTCCTCGGCCATGAGCAGCTTGAGCCAGTCGATCAGCTCCGAGGTCGAGGGCTTCTTCTTGATGCCCGGCACCTCGCGCACCTGGTAAAAAGCGTCCAGCGCGCGCGCCAGCAGGTCGCGCTTGATGTGCGGGAAGTGCACGTCGACGATCTGCTGCATGGTTTCCTTGTCGGGGAACTTGATGTAGTGGAAGAAGCAGCGGCGCAGGAAGGCGTCCGGCAATTCCTTCTCGTTGTTGGAGGTGATGACCACCAGCGGCCGGTGTTTGGCACGCACCAGTTCGCGCGTCTCGTAGACGTAGAACTCCATGCGGTCGATTTCGCGCAGCAGGTCGTTGGGGAATTCGATGTCGGCCTTGTCGATCTCGTCGATCAGCAGCACCACCGGCTCCTCGGCCGTGAAGGCCTGCCACAGCACACCCTTGACGATGTAGTTGTGGATGTCCTTGACGCGTTCATCGCCCAATTGTGAATCACGCAGGCGCGAGACCGCATCGTATTCGTACAGGCCCTGCTGGGCCTTGGTGGTGGACTTGATGTGCCACTGCAGCAGGGGGCGGCCCAGTGCGGCGGCCACTTCCTCGGCCAGCATGGTCTTGCCGGTACCGGGCTCGCCCTTGATGAGCAGCGGACGCTGCAAGGTGAGGGCGGCATTGACGGCCAGCTTGAGGTCATCGGTGGCAACGTAGTTGTCGCTGCCGGTGAATTTGCCTGCGTTGGATGATGCGGTGGAATGATCTGGCATGGATGCTGTCCTTGTCAGGTTGCTGTGGTTGGATTGCCGGGAAGATGCGGCATTGCAGCAGCCGCGCCGGACATTTCTTCGAGTATAAGGGAAAAGCCGGCCAACACCGGCGCAGCGGCGAGGGCTTGAATTCTGCTCAATCGTTCTTATATCAAGGGCTACGCATGCAACAAACTGAAAGCGCCCCAGGCGCTCACTGCCCATGAAATTTCTTTTCTTCAAGATGCTGGTGGTGTGGAGACGGATGCGTCACGGCATGCAGGCGCGTTACATGGACCGTCATGACGTCGGCCGGCAGCTGGAAGTCCTGATGCGTCGCATCGACCCGGCAGCCAGCTGGCATGAGCGGGCCAACTGGATGATCGACGTGGCCGAGTGGCTGCGCCACCGTCCCGCAGTCTCGCTGCTGGATCGTCAGGCCTGGCACCAGGTACGGCGCCAGCGTCTGGCCATCATGCTGGACTGGCTGGACCAGCACCGCGACGTGCGGCGCGCGGTCCAGAACGCGCTGCAGAAGACCCTGCGCGAAGCCACCGGCCCCGAACTCTTTTCCACCACCGGCCTGCCGCACGAACCCGGCTTCTTCGGCGAGCTGACCGAACGCCTGGCCCGGCTGATCCTGCCGCGCCACCTCTCGCCGACTGACCTCTCCTCGCTCTTCACGGCCATGTTCCCCGATCCGGACGATGCCGCCTGGCTGCTGGAGCTGGACAATGAGCTGCTGCAGCGGCTGTGGAAGCTGATGGCCGATGACGGCATCTCCCACATGTACTGGCAGCAGATCGAGGAAGCCATCACCTACCTGACCACCACCGTGGTGGCCGATGGCATCAGCCCGGCCTTCCGCCAGCGGCTGGAACCCAAGATGCCCATGCGCGCCACGCCCTTCCTGGCGCTGCGGCGGGAGATGGAAGCCTGGCTGCGCGCCCAGCCGGGCGACCTCGGTGCCTTGCGCAGCGTGCGCATGCTGGTGGCGGTGTGCCATGCGCAGACCGACCGCATCTATGCGCACCTGGATGAATACGGCGTCTCGGTGAGCCTGGTCTATCGCGTCGAACGCATGCGCGCACACCTGCAGCGCATCGGGCGGCTCATCGACGTGCGTTCCGGCGTGCCTGGTCCCGTCATCAGCCCGGCCGTGCCCGGCATGGTGGCGCGGCCGGCGGCGCTGGCCGGGGCAGGGCGCATGCAGTTGCTGCTGTGCGACCTGATTTCCGCCCACCATCACCGCGACTCGGTGCGCGGGCTGATGCGGCGCAGTTTTGCCTTGCTGGCGCGCAAGATGGTCGAGCGCAACGCTGACCACCGCGAGCAGGCCATCGCCCGCGACGGCGCCGGGTATCGCCGGGTGATGCGAGCCGGTCTGGTGGGGGGCGCGGTCATCGCCGCCACGGCCCTGGTCAAGCAGAGCCTGTCGACGCTGGGCGTCGTGCACTTCGTCGACGGGGCGCTGGCGTCGCTGAATTATGCGGCCAGTTTCCTGCTCATTGCCGCGCTGGGCGGCGTGCTGGCCACGCGCCAGCCGGCCGTGACCGCACCGGCCCTGGCTTCTCGCATGGGGGACCTGGATGCCGATGGCATGCGCGATCTCATCGCCGAATCCGGCCAGCTGTTGCGATCGCAGTCGGCGGGCATCTTTGGCAATCTGCTGGCGGTGATCCCGGTCACGGCAGCGCTGTGCGCGCTGGGCTGGTTTGCACTGGGCAGCCAGCCGATGCCGGCCAACGAGGCGCGCCAGGCCATCGCTGCGCTCTCGCTGGTCGGCCCCACGCCCCTGTATGCCGCGCTGACCGGCGTGCTGCTGTGGCTGGCCAGTCTTGCGGCCGGCTTCGCCGACAACTGGTTCGCCCTGCGCCGGGTGCGGGAGGTCGTCTCCAACCATCGCCGCCTGGTGCACGGTCTTGGCGCCATGCGCGCCCAGCGCTGCGCCGCCTGGCTGGAGCGCAACGTGGCCACCATTGCCGGTAGCCTGTCGCTGGCCCTGCTGCTGGGATTGGCCCCGGTGGTGGCGGCCTTCTTCAGCCTGCCGCTGGATATCCGCCATGTAACGCTGGCCGCCGGTGCGCTGACTGCCGCAGTCTTCAGCCTCGGCTGGGAAACTCTGATGACGCCTGCCTTCTGGCTGGCCGCCGGGGGTGTGGCCGTGACCGCCCTGCTGTCGGTGGCGGTAGCCTTCGCCTGCGCCCTGGCCCTGGCCCTGCGTTCACGCGACCTGCCGCGCCGCGCCCGCAATATTGCGATGCGGGCGGTGTTGCGCCGTTTCGTCGTGCGGCCCTTGTTCTTCATTCTTCCGCAAAAGAAGGATGCGGCAGTGCAGGATGACGCCGGTGAAGACGAGGACGACAACGATGAGAGCGAGGGCGGCGCGCGCGAGGACGACCCGCAACCGCGCCTGGCTTCACCTGAGCGGGGGCAGGATATGCATGTCCAGGCTACGCGGCATGTCGCCTAGCGTTGGCATCAGCCAGATGCCATAGCGTTAATATTGCAGCGCATATAATGGATCGATCGCCCGCCCGGCCTTGCCTGGCGGGCGATTGCGTCTGTCGGGGAGGGTTTGCGGGCAGGGATGACGCTGCCGGTTTTATTGGTTAGAATCGAAATCGTTTTTTGCGCAAGGCAGGGGGAGTGGAGAGACAAGCTTGAGCCGAAACACCGGTTGAGCCATAGCAGAACAGCCAAACCTGCAATACCAGGGCAATCGAACAAGCACGATAAAGTTTGCCGCTGGCAGCAAAAGATGCGTTTCGTCGGGTGTCCGCCGCGCCGAGGTTGAGGCGGGACGGATGGCAAGTCCAATCACTTACCCTGCTCACATGAAAAAACACCTCGTGTTTCTTGCCCTGGCTGGCGTGCTCGGCAGTGCAACTGCGGCCGACATCGTCGGCAACGCCAAGGCCGCTGAAAACAAAGTCTCCATGTGCATCGGTTGCCATGGCATCCCCGGCTACAAAGCCAGCTATCCCGAGGTCTACCAGGTGCCGATGCTGGGTGGCCAGTCCGCCAAGTACATCGAGAACGCGCTGCGTGCCTACCAGAAGGGGGAGCGCAAGCATCCTTCGATGATGGGCGTGGCCGCCAGCCTGTCGGACCAGGACATCGCCGACCTGGCCGCCTACTATTCGCAGCAGAAGTAAGGGGAGCCACGAGATGAAGAAGAACCTGATTGCCCTGTCGCTGCTGGGCGCCACCGCCCTGCTGTCGCAAGCGGCCAGCGCCGCCGACGTGGCCAATGGCCGTGCGCTGGTGGAGAAGTACAACTGCGCCTCCTGCCACGGCAAGGACTACAACTCGCCCATCGATCCGGGCTACCCGAAGCTGGCCGGCCAGCATGCGGACTACCTCAAGCATGCCCTGACGGCCTACCGCCGGGGCGACACCGCCATGAATGGCCGCAACAACGCCATCATGTCCGGCCAGGCCAAGCCGCTCACGGATCGCGACATCAACGACATCGCCGCTTATCTGCACAGCCTGCCGGGGAGCCTGGTGGTGCGCAAGTAAGCTGCGCTGGTCCATTACGAGAAAAAGCCACGCCGGCAGAGAGTTGCGGCGTGGCTTTTTGTTGTGCGTGTGAAGGTTTATCCCTGCGCCCGCCGCTTGATATTCTCGATATAAGCTGCGCCATCCGGCGGCAAGCCATTGCGCTGGGCGTTCCAGATCATTTCGCCCAGGGCTTCCATGATTTCATGATGGGCATCGTGCTCCGAGCCGCGGCGCTGGGCCAGCAGCTGGAAAGCGCCACGAATGCCGGGGGGCTGGTCGATGGAGATCTGTTCCGTGATCGACAGGTGCATCGACAGATGCAGGAAGGGATTGCTCTGGCCGCGCTCGATCGAATAGTCGGCCGCCAGCGCTTCATCCACGTCGCGCAGGGCATCGTGGTATTCCGGATGCTGCAGGATCCAGTCGCGGGCGATGGCTTCCAGGGGCGTCAGCACCTGGTTGCCCTGGTGCTTGCGGTAGGCTTCGCAGAAGAAGCGGCGGACATCGTGCTGGGACGGCGTGAACATGGCGGTGCATCAATCGGGGATAAAGCGCTATTCTACGCTGGTCTGCCACGCGCTTCAGGAGGCCGGCCAAGGCCTGCGTCATGACAGGCCAAGATGAAGTAATATTCTTTCCCTACGACAAGTATCTGAATAATCCATCCAATGCAGTACCCGGCCGCATCGCCCTGGCGCGATGGGGGGAACGCAAGGCCGGGCAGCGAGAAGGAAGCATGCATGCTTTTTGGCGGAAGCCTGATCGGGCCTGTGCGCCGTCCACGGACATGGACGCGGCCGTTGCTTTGTATCGCGCTGGCCTTGCTGGGCTGCTGCGCGCAGGCCGCGCTGGCGGCTCCCTCGGCAGCGGCCAAGGCGAGCATGGCCGGCGACGAGCACGCGGGCGACGAATCGACCCTGGCCATCGGCTTTGCCGGCCCCTTGAGCGGCCCTTCCATGGGCGTGGGCCGCAGCATGCGCAATGGCGTGCAACTGGCGCTAGATGAGGCCAACCGGCGCGGTGTGATCATTGCCGGCAAGCATTACCGGCTCAAGCTGGTGTCCCAGGATGACAGGGCGGACCCCGGCACGGCGGAGTATGTTGCGCGCTACCTGATCGGCCAGCGTGTCATCGGCGTGGTCGGCCACTGGACCAGCGGCACCAGCCTGGCAGCGGCCCCGGTCTACCATGCGGCAGGCGTGATCCAGGTGACCCCTTCGGCGATGAGCCGCAAGCTCACGGCCCTGTCGTATCCGCGCATCTTCCGCACCATTCCCAACAACGAGAGCATCGGCCGCTGGTCTGCACGTTATGCCGTCGACAAGCTTGGCTTGCGTTCCGTAGTGACCATGGATGACCGCACTCCCTTCGGCCAAGGGCTGGCCGAGCAGTTCGCCCGCGAGGTGGAGGCGCAGGGGGGCAAGGTGCTGGCGCGCTACAACGTCAGCGACAAGACCTCCGACTTCAACGCCCCGCTGATGCAGGCGCGCAGCCTCAAGCCGGACCTGATCTTCTTCGGCGGGCTGGACTGGCAAGCCGGTGTGCTGGCCAAGTCCATCCGCCGCTTGAAGCTGGAGGCGCGCCTGATGACCTCGCCCGGCACACTGGGGCTGCCCTTCCTGATGCGCGCCGGTCCCGATGCCAACGGTGCGCTGGTCCTCGAACCCGGACCGCCGCAGGACAAGATGCCCGGCTGGCGGCACTTCCGCCAGCGCTACAGTGAGGCTTTCGACTCCGATATCGACCTCTATGCGGTCTTCGCCTATGAAGCGGCGCAGTCCATCCTGCTGGGCCTGCGCCAGGCTGGCAGCACCGATCCGGATGCGATTGCCCGGGCCATGCACCGTTTGCGTTTCGAGGGCGTGAGCGGACCGGTGGCCTTCAACGAGGAAGGCGATCTGCTCAACCCGACTTTTACCCTGTATGAAGTCCAGGACCAGCGCTGGGTGCCGGTCACGCGCCTGCATGGGCTGCCGCGCTAGATCCTGTTCAGACGCCCTTGGCCGGAAGTGGCGTTTTCTGCTTGAATTCGCAGAGGTCGGCGATGATGCAGTTCCAGCATTGGGGCTTGCGCGCGATGCAGGTGTAGCGGCCGTGCAGGATCAGCCAGTGGTGCGCATCCTGGCGAAATTCCGGCGCCACGAACTTGATGAGCTTGCGCTCGACTTCGTCCACATCCTTGCCCGGTGCAAGGCCGGTACGGTTGGAGACCCGGAAGATATGCGTATCCACCGCGATGGTGGGATGGCCGAAGGCCGTATTGAGGACCACGTTGGCGGTCTTGCGGCCCACGCCCGGCAAGGCTTCCAGCGCCTCGCGCGACTCCGGTACCTCGCCACCGTGTTCTTCGATGAGGATGCGGCAGGTCTCGATGACGTTCTTGGCCTTGGTGCGATACAGGCCGATGGTCTGGATGTAAGGCATGAGCTGGTCCACCCCCATGCGGTAGATGGCCTCGGGCGTATTGGCCACCGGATAGAGCTTGCGGGTAGCCTTGTTCACCGACACATCGGTAGCCTGCGCTGACAGCAGTACGGCGATCAGCAGCTCGAACGGCGTGGTGTATTCCAGTTCGGTGGTGGGCGTCGGGTTGGCCTGGCGCAGGCGCTCGAAGATCTCGCGGCGTTTGGTCGGATTCATGGCGGTGGGCTGTCGGTCTGGGGGCTGGCTTGTTCGGCTTGCAGTTTCTTCAGGCGCGCGCGCTCCATGGCGGCCTGGATGATGGCTTTCTTGCGGGCCAGTTCGGCTTGTTCTTCGGGCGTGCCGGCCGCCGCTGCTTCCACTTCCTTGAGCTTGGCAGCGGCCTTGGCGGCCAGGCGGGCATCGTTTTCTTCCTTCTCGCGCTGCAGCCGCAGGGTGCGCCAGTCATGGCGCGCGCGGGCAGCATCGGCTTGTTCCTGGCTCCAGGCCTGCCAGCCAGTACGGCCGGGCGTAGCCTCGACCATGCTGATGCAATCGACCGGGCAGGGGGCCACGCACAGGTCGCAGCCGGTGCAGAGCGATTCGATCACCGTATGCATCTGCTTGGCGGCGCCCGCAATGGCGTCGACCGGGCAGGCCTGGATGCAGAGCGTGCAGCCGATGCAGACGGCTTCATCGATCAGCGCCAGGCGGCGAGGCTGTTCGCTGCCGTTGGCCGGGTTCAGCGGGATCACCGGTTTGCCCAGCAATTGTGCCAGCCGCGCCACGCCTTCCTGGCCGCCAGGCGGGCACTGGTTATACGGGGCGCGGCCCTCGGCCATGGCCTCGGCATAGGGACGGCAGGCCGGATAGCCACACTTGGTGCACTGGGTTTGCGGCAGCAGGTCTTCGAGGCGGTCGGCCAGGGAGGCGGGGGCGGTGGTGGCGGATGGCGGCACGGCGGTCAGGCAGTTCAACGGGACAAGGGCGCTATTATCCGGCCAAACCGCCGCCAAGTCATGCCGCCGCCACAAAGCAAAACGGCACCACCGTACAGACGGGGTGCCGTTCTTGGCGCAAAGAGCAGCTTTACGCGTTGGCGCGGATGAATTCGCCGATCTTCGGACAGACGATCTCGCGCCAGCGGCGGCCCGAGAAGATGCCGTAGTGGCCCGCCTTGGGCACGGTGAAATGCTGCTTGCGTGCCTTCGGGATGCTGCTGCACAGCTCCTGCGCCGCCTGGGTCTGGCCGGAACCGGAGATGTCATCGAGCTCGCCTTCGATGGTGAAGAGCGCGACCGACTTGATGTCCTGCGGACGCACCAGCTTGCCTTCGATTTCCCAGGTGCCACGGGCCAGGTTGAAGTCCTGGAACACCACCTTGATGGTCTCCAGGTAGAACTCGGCCGGCATGTCCAGCACGGCGTTGTACTCGTCGTAGAACTTGCGGTGCTCTTCGGCCGAGGCATCGTCGCCGTCGCGCAGGTGCATGTAGAAATCCCAGTGGCTCTGGGCATGGCGGCGCGGGTTCATGGCCACGAAGCCGGCATGCTGCAGGAAGCCGGGGTAGACCTTGCGGCCGAAGCCGGGGTAATTGGCCGGCACGCTGTAGATCACCGTGTTTTCGAACCAGGAGAAGGGCTTTTCGGTCGCCAGGTCGTTGACGGCGGTGGGCGACTTGCGGGCATCGATGGGGCCGCCCATCATGGTCATGCTCTTGGGCTGCTTGGGGTCGTTGGCACTGGCCATGAGCGAAATGGCCGCCAGCACCGGCACGGTGGGCTGGCACACGGAAATGACGTGCACGTCCGGGCCCAGGGTGCGGATGAAGTCCTGCACGTAGTAGACATAATCGTGCAGGTGGAACTCACCGGCCTCGACCGGCACCATGCGGGCATCGGTCCAGTCGGTGATGAAGACGTCATGCTCCTGCAGCAGCGCGCGCACCGTCTCGCGCAGCAGGGTGGAGTGGTGGCCGGACAGGGGGGCCACCACCAGCACGGTGGGCTGCTTCAAGGCGGCGCTCTGGCGGGCCGACAGGTCCTTCTTGAAATGGATCAGGCGACAGAAGGGCTTGGTCTCGACCACTTCTTCCGTGATGCCGACCGGCTTGCCGTCAACGGGCACTTCGCCGATGTTGAAGAGGGGCTTTTCGTATTCCTTGGAGAGGCGATACAGCAACTCATAGCCGGCGGCGATGCGCTGCGAGAAAGGGGTGTGGGCGAGCGGGGAAACCGGGTCCGAGAACAGTTTGGCCGAGGTTTCGGCCCATTGCATCATGGGGTTCAGGAACGCGCGATTGAGTTCATGCAGTTGATAAAGCATAGCTGACCTTTATACAAGCACCGGCTGGCTTTCCCGTCCGGATGGATAACCCGGACCAGGTGCGCAGCAAGCATGTGCCACAAACGTTTGGCGACGATCATCGGCTGACAGAGTTCATATTGTGTTTAATCTGTCAACTTTTTCCTTGTTGCGACGCGGTAGCATAGCACGCTTTGCCTTACGCCCTGCTTGCTGGTCAGACCAGTGGCGCGGGCCCCACAGGTTTCTGCAAAAACCTTCATAAACAAAAAGCCCCCGTACCGGACGGGGGCTCTGCAGGCCGCTTGCGGCGGCACTTGGGGTCTTGCGACGTCGATTTAGTCGAAGACCGGGCTTTCCACGCCCAGGATCTTGTGCAGCTTGGGCGAGGTGGTGGTGTACTGCATGTGGATCTTCTTTTCCGGGAAGATGTAGGGCGCAGCGCCGAAGGCGGCCAGCGCGGCTTCGTGGAAGCCCGACAGGATCAGCTTCTTCTTGCCCGGATAGGTGTTGATGTCGCCCACGGCGAAGATGCCCGGGACATTGGTCTCGAACTTCTCGGTATCCATCACCTTCAGTTGCTTGCGCTCGATCTCCAGGCCCCACTCGGCGATCGGGCCCAGCTTGGGCGACAGGCCGAAGAACACCAGCAGCATGTCCAGCGGCAGGCGGCGGGTGACGCCGTCAGCGCCGGTGACCTTGACTTCGGACAGCTTGCCATCCTTGATCTCGGTGCCGGTGACCTGGCCGATGACCAGCTGCATCTCGTACTGTTCGCACAGCTCCTTCATCTTGGCCACCGAAGCCGGGGCAGCGCGGAATTCTTCGCGACGGTGCAGCAGGATCACCGATTCGGCCTTGCCCACGAAGTTCAAGGCCCAGTCCAGGGCGGAGTCGCCGCCGCCGCAGATGACGATGTTCTTGCCTTCGAACAGGGCCGGGTCCTTGACGCGGTAGAACACCTGCGAACCTTCGAATTGCTCGATGCCTTCGACCTTCAGGGTACGCGGCTGGAACGAGCCCACACCGGCGGCGATGAAGATGGTCTTCGTGATGAACTTGGTGCCGGTGGAGGTTTCGACGTCGAAACGGCCATCTTCGCGCTTGTTCACCAGGGTCACTTCCTGGCCCAGGTGGAAGGTCGGCGAGAAGGGCTCGATCTGCTTCAACAGGTTGTCGGTCAGTTCCTGGCCAGTGCAGACGGGCACGGCGGGGATGTCATAGATGGGCTTGTCCGGATACAACTCCACGCACTGGCCGCCGACTACCGGCAGCGAATCGATCACGTGCGCCTTGATTTCCAGCAGGCCGAGTTCGAACACCTGGAACAGGCCCACCGGGCCGGCGCCGATGATGACGGCATCGGCATCGATGACACCGTTGACTGCCGCAGTCTGGACATTGTTTTCCATGATTTTCTTGATATTCCTGTTTCAGTAGATCAGATCAGTAGAGCGGCTTTTCCCTCTTGCGCTGGGCGCTGGCTGGCGGCAGGGCCGCTGGCGGGGGAGAGGCCAGGTAAAAGAGATGCGAAATGCTAGCCGAGAGCGCAACAGGAGGACGAAGCAGGGGCAATTCAGCCCGGCCATGCGGCTCTCAGGGGTATTGCTGGCGGCCAAATGCAAACGGCTGCGCATCTGGCGTGGCGATGAAACTGCCGGGCTGGATGCGCAACCGCCATTGTCGACCGGGACAGGCCCGGTCCACTTGATTCTCCGCAGGAATCAGCGCTGCAGGTATTGCAGCTTGTCGGTCTTGTCCTTCCATTCCTCGGCTTCCGGCAGCGGTGCCTTGGTCTTGGTGATGGAGGGCCAGCTGCGGGACAGATCGGCGTTCAGGGCGATGTACTGCTGCTGGTCGGCCGGCACGTCTTCTTCCGCGTAGATCGCATTGACCGGGCACTCGGCCACGCAGACGGCGCAGTCGATGCACTCATCCGGGTCAATCGCGAGGAAATTGGGGCCTTCGCGGAAACAATCCACCGGGCAAACATCCACGCAATCCGTGTAGCGGCAACGGACGCAGGAATCGGTGACAACGTGGGTCATAACTGTCCTATCTGTAAAATTTCTTCAAACCGATGGCTAACTGCGCCGCAATTGATGGCAATATGGCACGGTTAAAATCATGTTGCGGCTGGTCAACCTGCGGTTGAGGTGCATTTTCCAGTTTCCTGGCATCTTGTGGACGCCTGGTGGAGGCCTGTGGAAGGCGCTGGTGATGCCGCTGCGCAACCCGCCGCAAAGCCTTGTATTTTAAGGTAATTCGATTTTTCCCACAAATGAGGCTTATACAGATTACGTATAAGTAAATAAACAAGCTCGCGATAAGCCCAGCCGCCGCCAGGGTCTTGTGGCCTGCGGTTCCAGCGCCTGGAGCCGGGCCCGCCGGCGTGGCGCGGCTTGTCGCACATCATCAGAAGGAAGTCCCGGCGTGAACGCTGCAGGCCCCCAGTCCTCCCCCCGATCCCGTCTTTCGCTGCTGCCGGCCTTGCTCGCCGCGCTGGCAGTATCCGTTTCCCTTGCGCTGCCGGTGGGCGCTGCGGCTGCCGAGCCCATCCGCATCGGCGAGATCAACAGCCAGGGGCGCGCCTCCACCGCCAGCCAGGCCTATCGCAACGGGCTGTCGCTGGCGCTGGAACAGATCAACGAGTCCGGCGGCATCCATGGCCGCCCCTTGCAGCTCATCAGCCGCGACGACTTGGGTGATGCCGACCAGGCCGCCCGCAATGCCCGGGAGCTGGTCAGCAAGGAGCACGTGGAAGTGCTGACCGGCACCATGCTCTCCGACGTGGCCCTGGCCGTGGCGCGCGAAGCCGCCCGCAGCAAGACGGTGCTGGTGGTGGGCGATGCGCTCACTGACGCCATCACCCTGGACAAGGGCAATCGCTACACCTTCCGCGTGCGTCCCTCGACCTACATGCTGGCCGCGATGCTGGCCGAGCAGGCGGCACGCATGCCGGGGCGGCGCTGGGCCATGGTGGCGCCCAACTATGAATACGGACAGAGTGCCGTGGCCAGCTTCAAGATGCTGTTGAAACAAGCCCGTCCGGATGTGGAATTCGTCAGCGACCAGTGGCCGGCCATGGGCAAGATGAAGGCCGACGAGGTGGCGCGGGCGATCCGCCAGTCGCGTCCGGATGCCATCTTCAATGCCACCTTCGGAGAAGACCTGCAAAAGTTCGTGCAGGCCGGCAATCGCCAGCAGCTGTTCAACGGTGTGCGGGTGGTGTCGATGACCTCGGCCGGGGCGCAGAGCCTGGATCCCAGCCAGAGTGAAGCGATTCGCGACTGGGTGGCCGTGGGTTACCCGTGGGACCAGATCAATACGCCCGAGCACCAGCGTTTCCTGGAAGCCTATCTGAAGAAATTCAGCGAACGTCCGCAACTCTCGGCGGTGCTGGGTTACAGCACCATGATGGCCATTGCGGGCGGCCTGAAGAAGAGCGAAGGCGGGGACGGCGAAGTGCTGCTGGAATCCCTGCGCGGCCTGCACTGGTCGTCGCCGCTGGGTGAGTTGAGCTTCCGTGCGCTGGACCAGCAATCCACGATGGGGGCCTTCATCGGCCTGGTCTCGCAGAAGGATGGCCGCAGCACCATGCGCGAATGGCGCTACCTCGACGGCACGGCCTACCTGCCGCCGCCGACCTACGTGCGCGGACGCCGTCCGGCTTCGGCGGGCAAGTAAGCCAGCCTCTCGCCGCCCGCGGTGTTGCCAAAGCCCCCTCATGGCAGGGGGCTTTGCTTTGGGCGATCTCGGTTAAGATAGCGGTCGCGACGCTTCAGGGCGTGGCCAACGCATGCAGCGGCGCGCTCCGGGGCAGCCCTCATGCACGTGGACCATCAACATGGCAGCATGCGGCATGTCCGCATCCGGACTTCATGATCATCACATCCCTACTCGATACCGACCTGTACAAATTCACGATGATGCAGGTGGTCCTGCATCACTTCCCCGGCGCCCAGGTCGAATACAAGTTCAAATGCCGCAACGAGCACATCGACCTGACCCCCTATGTCGACGAGATCCGCGCCGAGATTGCCGCATTGTGCCGCCTGCGCTTCAAGGAAGATGAACTGAATTACCTGCGCGGCCTGCGCTTCATCAAGAGCGACTTCGTCGACTTCCTCGACCTGTTCCACCTGAACGAAAAGTACATCACGGTCCAGCCCGATCCGGCCGGCAATGGCGAGATCGAGATCCAGGTGAAGGGGCCGTGGCTGCACACCATCATGTTCGAAGTGCCGGTGCTGGCCATCGTCAATGAAGTGTATTTCCGCGCCACCCAGCGTTCACCGGACCTGGAGGAGGGCAGGGCGCGTCTGCGCAAGAAGATGTCGGTCATCACTGATGATGCCGAACTGGCCGGCTGCAAGATTGCCGACTACGGCACCCGCCGCCGCTTCTCGCGCAGCTGGCATGCCGAGGTCATCGACGAGATGAAGCAGCATATGGGGGACCACTTCGCCGGCACCTCCAACGTGATGTACGCCATGCAGCATGACCTGACCCCGCTGGGCACCATGGCGCATGAATACCTGCAGGCTTGCCAGGCACTGGGCCCGCGCCTGCGTGATTCGCAGACCTTCGCCTTCGAGATGTGGGCGCGCGAGTATCGCGGCGACCTCGGCATCACGCTCTCGGACGTCTATGGCATGGATGCCTTCCTGCGCGACTACGACATGTATTTCTGCAAGCTCTTCGACGGTGCGCGCCATGATTCGGGCGATCCGTTTGAATGGGGCGAGCGCCTGATCCAGCATTACCGTGACAACCGCGTCGACCCTTCCAGCAAGGTGCTGGTGTTCTCCGACAGCCTGGACTTCGACAAGGTGCGCGCGCTTTACCTGCGCTTCAAGGATCGCGCCAAGGTGGCCTTTGGCGTCGGTACCAATCTCACCAATGACCTGGGCTACACGCCCTTGCAGGTGGTCATGAAGATGGTCCGCTGCAATGGCCAGCCGGTGGCCAAGCTGTCCGATACGCCTTCCAAGAACATGTGCGATGACCCGGCCTATGTGAACTACTTGCGCCAGGTATTCCAGATCAAGGCCTGAAGGCGGGATCAATTGATGCGCCATCGGGGAGGCAGGGCTTGAAGAAGCCGATGTTGTTCCGTCGGGTACGGACGCTGCGGTTGAGCCGCAAGATCAGCCATCGGGGCTTCCCGCGCCTGTTCATGCTGCTGCTCATCACGCTCGCCGCCAGTCTCGGATTGCTCGCCTCGGCATGGATGCTGCGGCTTGGCTGGCACAACATGGGGCTGCGCTATGGGCTGGCCTGCCTGGTGGCGTATGCGGGTTTCCTGTTGATGCTGTCGATATGGCTATGGCTGCTGCGCCGTGGCGACCGGCGCAGGGCGCTGGCCGGGACCGGGATGGCGGCCAGCGCGGGCGCGCAGTTCGCGTCAGGCGTGCAGCCGGAGCAGGACGGGCGCAACCGCCGCAATGACGGCTCCGGAATCGACGCCGGTTTCCTCGGCGATCTGCCCCTCAATGTTTCCTTCTCCAAGTCTGCGCATCAGTGGCAGGGCGGTGGGGGCAGCTTCGATGGCGGCGGGGCCGGCGCCAATGTGGATTTCGGTCCGGGCGAGATGGGCGATGGCGGTGCCGCTGGCCTGGCGGACGGCATTGACCTGGGCGAAGCACTGGGCTTGCTGGTCTTTGCGGTATCGGTGATCTCGCTCATTGCTGCCGCGCTGTATTCGGTCGTGACCTTGCTGGGCATGGCGCCCGTGCTGTTTTCCGAACTGATCTTCGATGCATTGCTGGCGGCCGGGCTGTATCGGCGCTTCGGCTACCGTACCGATCGCCACTGGCTGGAGACGGCCGTGCAGCGCACCTGGCGACCCTTCCTCGCGGTGCTTCTGCTGGTGAGCGTGAGCGGAATGCTGTTGTCCTTGGCGTGGCCCGATGCGGTCACGCTTGGTGAGGTGTGGCGCCAGCTGCGCAGTTGACGCAGGGGCATGCATACTTGAAATTTTTTCGCCTGCCCGGCTTTCGCTTCGGGCGTGCTCGCATGGCTGGTATAGTGTGGCTCCCCCTGGCCGCAGATTGTCGTGTGACGGCCACCCCTCTATTTGCCATCAGGACCTTCATTTGCAGATCAGAGCTCTCACAATTCGTCTCCCCGCAATGCTGGCATTGATGCTGCCGGCCGTTTCCCAAGCCGCCGATCTGGACGGTGCCGGGCTTTCCCTGGCCTGGGCCTTGCCGTTCGCGGGCGTTCTGCTGTCGATTGCCGTGCTGCCGCTGCTGGCGCCGGCCTTGTGGCATCACCATTTCGGCAAGATCGCCGGGGCCTGGGCGCTGGCCTTCCTGCTGCCGTTTGCGGCCCTGCACGGGTCGCATGCGGCACTGGCCATCAGCGTGCATGCGCTGGTGGCGGAATATCTTCCCTTCATCATCCTGCTGACCGCGCTCTTCACCGTGGCCGGTGGCATCTGCGTGCGCGGCAACCTGCACGGCACGCCCGCGCTCAATACCGGATTGCTGGCACTGGGTACCTTGCTGGCCAGCCTCATGGGTACGACCGGTGCGGCCATGCTGTTGATTCGTCCGCTCATCCGCGCCAATGATGATCGCAAGCACACGGTCCACGTGGTGGTGTTCTTCATCTTCCTGGTCGCCAATGCGGGTGGCTCGCTCACGCCCCTGGGCGATCCGCCGCTGTTCCTGGGCTTCCTCAAGGGTGTGGATTTCTTCTGGACCGCACGCCACCTGCTGGGGCCGATGGCTTTCCTGTGCGGTGCGCTGCTGCTGGTCTTCTATCTGCTGGATCGCCATTTTTACCTCAACCGCGAAGAGCGCCGCCCGCTCGATCCCACGCCGGACTCGGCGCTGCGCCTGGAAGGCAAGTTCAACTTCCTCCTGCTGGGCGCGGTGGTCGGTCTGGTTCTGATGAGCGGCCTGTGGAAACCGGGCGTGGCCACCGAGGTGCTGGGTACGCCGCTGGAGTGGCAGAACCTGCTGCGTGATGGCCTATTGGTGGGCGTGATCCTGCTCTCGCTGTGGCTCACGCCAGCTTCCGCACGCAGCGGCAATGACTTCGGATGGGGCCCGATGCTGGAAGTGGGCAAGCTCTTTGCGGCCATCTTCCTGACCATCGCCCCGGTGATCGCCATGCTGCGGGCGGGCGAGCAGGGCGCGTTTGCCACCGTGGTGCGCGCCGTGACCGGCCCGGACGGCAAACCGGACGATGTGATGTATTTCTGGATGACGGGCTTGCTGTCCTCGTTCCTCGACAATGCGCCGACCTACCTGGTGTTCTTCAACACCGCTTCGGGCGATGCGCGGGAACTGATGGGGCCGCTGGCCTCGACGCTGGCGGCCATCTCCGCCGGTGCCGTCTTCATGGGGGCCAACAGCTATATCGGCAATGCGCCCAACATGATGGTCAAGGCCATCGCGGAAGAGCGCGGCATCCGCATGCCCAGTTTTTTCGGCTACATGGCGTGGTCGGTGGGCATCCTGGTGCCGCTGTTCATCGTCATGAGCTTCCTGTTCTTCTGAGTGCTACCCCCGCTTTATTCCGATAACGAAACCGAGACCACGAGACCCGCATGAAACCCAAGATCTTCGTCGCCCGCGCCGTCTTCCCTGAAGTCCTGGCACGCCTGGAGCAGCATTTCGAGGTCGAATCCAACCAGGACGACCGCATCTACAGCGCCGATGAGCTGCTGGCCAAGGCCCATGGCAAGCATGGCCTCTTCACCACGCCCAGCGAGCCGGTCACGGCCGCACTCTTCGCCGCCAATCCGCAATTGAAGGCGGTCTGCAACATGGCTGTGGGCTACAACAACATCGATGTGGCCGCCGCCACCCAGGCTGGCGTCATGGCCACCAACACGCCAGACGTGCTCAATGAGACCACCGCTGACTTCGGCTGGGCCCTGATGATGGCGGCTGCGCGCCGCATCACCGAATCGGAGCACTTCCTGCGCGCCGGCAAGTGGAAGAAGTGGAGCTATGACAGTTTCGTCGGCCCCGACATCCATGGTGCCACTCTGGGCATCATCGGCATGGGCCGCATCGGCCAGGCCATTGCCCGCCGTTCGCTGGGCTTCGACATGCAGGTGCTGTACCACAACCGTTCGCGCCTGGCCCCCGAGCAGGAAGCGCGCGCCAACAACGCCCGCTATGTCAGCAAGCAAGAGCTGCTGCAACAGGCCGACCATGTCGTGCTGGTCTTGCCTTACTCGAAAGACACGCACCACACCATCGCCGCCCCCGAACTGGCGCTGATGAAGCCGACCGCCACCCTCACCAACATCGCGCGCGGCGGCATCGTCGATGATGCGGCGCTCATTGCTGCCCTGCGTGAAGGCCGTATCGCCGCCGCCGGGGTGGATGTATTCGAGAATGAACCTTCATTCAAGCCGGAATTCCTCGACTTGAGCAACGTCGTACTGACCCCGCATATCGCCAGCGCGTCCACGCCCACGCGCCTGGCCATGGCCAACTGTGCGGCGGGCAACCTGATCGCAGCGCTGTCGGGCCAGCGTCCGCCCAACCTGCTCAACCCGGACGTGGCGGCGCGCTGATCTGCCGCTACGGCGCAAGACTCAAGCCTCAAACAAAACGGGCGCACCTGAGACCAGGTGCGCCCGTTTCTTCATCCGCAGGCGGCGGGCATCCCGGGGTCCGGGAGGCTGCCGTCACGGCCGCATCAACCCTTCAGTTCATTGAAGATGTCGATGTATTCCTGCTGCGCTTCGGCTTGCGGCTTGCCCTTCAGGGCGGCCCAGGCGTCGAACTTGGCGCGGGCCACGAAGTCGGTCATGCCGGGGCGTTCGCCCTGCACGTCGCCGTTGCTGCCCTGCTTGTAGAGGCCATACATCTTCAGCAGGGTCATGTTGTCGGGACGCTCGGGCAGGCTCTTGGATTCTGCGACGGCGGCTTCGAACTGTTCTTGCAGGGTGCTCATGTCTCTCCTCCCTCGGGCTCAGACGGCCAGCAGTTCGACTTCGAAGATCAGGGTGGCATTCGGGGGGATCACGCCGCCCGCGCCACGGGCACCATAGCCCAGGCCTGCCGGGATGATCAGCTTGCGGGTACCGCCGACCTTCATGCCTTGCACGCCTTCATCCCAACCCTTGATGACATGGCCGGCGCCCAGCGGGAAGGCGAACGGGTCATTGCGGTCCTTGCTGGAATCGAACTTGCTGCCGGCGGTGCCGTCTGCATTCTGCAGCCAGCCGGTGTAATGCACGGTAACGTGGCTGCCGGCCTTGGCTTCATCGCCAGCGCCAACGTTGATTTCTTCATATTGCAGCCCGGAAGCTGTGGTGATGATGGACATCGGTTTCCTTTCGGTGAGGGGATGGGTGGCGGCCATATGGCCAGATTCCTGACCACTGCTGACCATGCGAAATGCCTTGTGGAAACATATCGCGTGACAACGGTGCTTCGGGTGCCGCAGGCGCGCTGCGACTGGGCTCCAGGCCGCCCCGGTGGCGTCATGCGACCGGATCGGCTGGCAGTGTAAACCAAAAATCTAGAAATTTTTCATATTGCGTCAGTGGGCTGTCAGCGGGATCGTTGCAGCGAGCGTTAAGAGGCGAGGACGTGCTCCAGGGCCTGCCCTGGCACGATAGATCAGGCATTTTTGAGTAAAGTTCGTCATGTTGCGTCGATTCAGCCAACTTTTATCCCTTTCCCTCCGCGCAGCATGCGTCTCGGCCGTGCTGGCCTGTGTGGCCGCCCCGGCCCATGCCAACGTGGTCGTGGTACTCAATTCCGGTGATGCTTCGGTGTCGCTGCTGGATCCGACCGGCGAGAAGGAGATCTCGACCTTCTCGGTGGGCAAGGAGCCGCACCACCTCATGGCCACCCCGGACAACAAGTCGCTGATCGTGGCCAGCGCCACCGGCAACCAGTTGCTTTTCCTCGATCCCAAGACTGGCGCCGTGCAGCGCAAGCTGCGCGACATCATCGATCCCTACCAGATCGGCTTCACTCCCGACCAGAAATGGTTCGTGGCGACCGGCCTGCGCCTGGACCGCGTCGATGTCTACAGCTATGACGGCCACGACCTGAAGCTGTCCAAGCGCATCCCGCTGGCCAAGACCCCCAGCCACATCGCCTTCGACAACGCCAGCACCACAGCCTTCATCACCCAGCAGGGCAGCGACCAGATCAGCGCCATCGACCTGGCCACCCAGCAGGTCAAGTGGACCATGCCGGTGGGCAAGCTGCCGGCCGGCATCATCATGACCCCTGACAACAAGTACCTGATGGTGGGCATCATGGGCAGCGACTACGTCGAAGTGATCGACTGGCGTACCCAGAAGATGGTCAAGAAGATCAAGACCGGTATCGGCGCCCACAACTTCCGCGGCCAGGGTGACAAGCGCTATGTGTATGTCTCCAACCGCGTGGCCAACACCATCAGCGTGGTTGACATGACCACCCTGGAAAACGTCGGCACCATCAAGGTCCCGGGCGGCCCGGATTGCATGGAAGTGACCGCCGATGGCAAGACCATGTGGGCGACCCTGCGCTGGAGCAAGAAAGTCGCCGTGATCGACCTCGACACCCGCTCGGTGACCAAGGTGATCCCGGTGGGCCGCTCGCCGCACGGCATCTACCTCAACAACCGCGCGCCGGACCTGTGATGCGCCCCCTGTCCAGGAGGGCCAGCCGGTGACGCTGCGTCCTCTCGCTCCTTCCCTGCGCGGCCTGTGCCTGTTCGCCATCCTGGCGGCCGGCCAGGCCGTTGCGCAATCTGCGGCGCCGGAAACGCCCGCCTGCAAGGGCAAGATTTACCTGACCTTCGACACCGGCAGCCAGTCACAGGCCGAGCTGATCGAACAGACCCTGCAGCGTCACCACATCAAGGCCACCTTCTTCCTCGCCAACGAGAAGACCATCCACGGCGACTATTCCCTCGATCCTGCCTGGGCACCTCTGTGGAAGCGGCTGGTCGCCGAGGGGCATGCCTTCGGTACCCATACCTTCGACCACGTCTACGTGGTGCGCGACCTGCCCGAGGGCAAGATCGAGGTGCGTCCGCAGTTTGGTGCGCAAGCCGGCAAGAAGCTGCAATGGACGCCGGCCCAGTATTGCGAGGAAATGAAGCGTGTCGACCAACGCTTCCAGCAATTGACCGGCCACAAGCTCGATCCGCTCTGGCGAGCGCCAGGCGGCCGCCTGACCCACAACCTGCTCAAGGCCGGCCAGGCCTGCGGCTATGCCCATGTGGCCTGGGCACCGGCCGGCTTCTCGGGCGATGAACTGCCCAGCGACAAATTCCCCAACGAGATGCTGTTGAAGAAATCCCTCGACGGCCTCAAGGATGGTGATATCTTCCTGGCCCATATGGGCATCTGGTCGCGCCAGGATCCGTGGGCGCCGGCCGTGCTGGAACCGCTCATCAGCGGGCTGGAGCAGAAGGGGTTCTGCTTTGCCACGCTGCGCGAGCATCCGTCCTATCATCACCTGTTCGCTGCCGGGAAGGAACACTGAACCGGCACCTCAGTCCAAGCCGGCACCGGCCCAGGGGAGGGGAGCTGCTGCCGGCATCGTCACACCGAATCAACGCTATCCATGATCCAGACCATTTCCGACCTCTTTGCCACCGTCCAGGGCTGGCTTTTCGAAACCCTGGTGCAACCGCTGGTGTTCTTCATCGGCATGGGGGAGTTCGTCGAGGAAGCCTTCACCGGCACCGAATTCGTCCTGGTGGGCATCTGCGAGCTGGTGATCCTGTACCTGGTCCTGCGCCCGCTGGAGTCCGTGATCCCGGTGCATCCCATCACCGACCCGCGCGCCCGCTGGAACGACTTCATCTACACCGTCCTGCAGCGCCTGGGCGTCATCCCCATCCTCGCCTTCCTGCTGCTTGATCCGGCGCTTTCCTACCTTTCCGAAGCGCTGCACCTGGAAGGCTGGGGCACCTTCAACCTCGACCAGGTCTGGCCGGGCGTGACCGATCGCGCGCTGGTGAGCTTCCTGCTCTACATGGTGGTGCTGGACCTGTGCGAATACATCTACCACTGGGCCCAGCACAACGTGCGCTGGATGTGGGCGCTGCACAGCCTGCACCACAGCCAGCAGAACATGAACCTGTGGAGCGACGACCGCAATCACATGCTGGACAACCTGGTGCACGACATCATCTTCGGCCTGATTGCCGTCCTGATCGGGGTGGAGCCCTCGCAATACATCCTGCTGGTGTCGCTCTCGCGCATGCTGCAAAGCCTGCAGCATGCCAACGTGCGCATCCACTTCGGCCGCCTGGGCGAATACCTGCTGGTGTCACCGCGTTTCCACCGGACCCATCACGCCATCGGCCTGGGCCATGAAAGCCGGGGCCGCAATTCTCTGGGCGGACACAATTTCGCGGTGCTGTTCCCGATCTGGGATGTGCTCTTCCGCACCGCCCACTTCAGCCAGGGCTTCGCCATGACCGGCGTGCGCGATCAATTGCCGCCGCCGGCCGGCAAGGGCCGTGATTACGGACGCGGTTTCTGGGCGCAGCAGTGGCTGGGCCTGAAGCGCCTGGTCGAATTCACCCGCAGGAAGCCCCGCTGATGCGCCTGTTCATCGCTTCCTTCGGGCGCGCCCTGCTGGCGCAATTGCATATCCGCATGCTGTGGCTGACGGTATTGCCCTTCATCGTCTCGCTCGGCTTGTGGGCCGTGTGCCTGTGGCTGGGGCTGCAACCCATCATCGACTGGCTGCAGGGATACTTCGTCTCCCACAGCATGTTCGGCGAAATCGGCGGCATGCTGGCCTGGTTCGGCATGGGCGCGCTCAAGACGGTACTGGTGCCCTTGCTGGCCATGTGGACGCTGTTGCCGCTGATGATCCTGACCGCGCTGGTGTTCGTGGGCCTGTTCACCATCCCCGCCATCGCCCGTCACATCGGCACGCGCCACTATCCCATGCTGGACAAGCGCCACGGCGGCAGTGTGGCCGGCAGCCTCTGGACCTCGCTGTGGTGCTTCGCCGTCTTCACGGTGCTGTGGCTGGCGACCATCTGGGTATTCCTGATCCCGCCGCTGGCCTTCGTCATTCATTCGCTGCTGTGGGGCTGGCTGACCTATCGCGTCATGGCCTATGACACCCTGGCCGACTACGCAAGTGCCGAAGAGCGGCGCGCCGTGCTGCACCTGCATCGTTGGCCGCTGCTGGCCGTGGGCACCATCGCCGGTGCGCTCGGCGCGGCGCCCACCTTGCTGTGGCTGGGCGGGGTGCTGTCGGTGATCCTGCTGCCGGCGCTGGCAGCGGTGGCGATCTGGCTCTACGTGGTGGTGTTCGTCTTCACCGGCTTGTGGTTCCAGTTCTACTGCCTGGAAGCGTTGCTGCGCCATCGCAGCGGCCAGGCGCCCGATGGGCCGCCGGACGCGAATGTCATCGACGTGACGCCACGTTGACGCCGGTTTGATGGCCGCTGCCCGGGACGAAGGCGGGGCAGGGCAATCCGTCCCCAGCTTGAATCGGGCATAATCGCCGCAGTGTTTCATCAACCTTTCGGGCAGACAGACTCATGGCATTCGGACTCATCATCATCGGCGACGAGATCCTCTCGGGCCGCCGCATCGACAAGCATTTCCCCAAGGTCCTGGAGCTGCTCAGCCAGCGCGGACTGCAGCTGTCCTGGGCGGAGTACCTGGGCGACGATCCCGAGCGCATCACCGCCACCTTGAAGCGCACCCTGGCCACGGGCGACGTGGTCTTCTGCACCGGCGGCATCGGCGCCACCCCTGACGACCACACCCGCCAGTGCGCCGCCGCTGCTCTGGGCGTGCCGGTGGTGCTGCATCCCGAGGCCAAGGAAAAGATCCAGGAGCGCATCGCCGACATGGCCCGCGAAGGCGGCAACACGCCCGACTTCAACGCGGCGGACAACCTGCACCGCCTCAAGATGGGCGAATTCCCGCAGGGCGCCTCCATCATCCCCAACCCCTACAACAAGATCCCCGGTTTCTGGCTCAAGAACACCAGCGGCACCGGTGCGCATTACTTTGCGCCGGGCTTCCCGGTGATGGCCTGGCCGATGTTCGAGTGGGTGCTGGAGACGCATTACGCCGACCAGTTCCACCGCCAGGCCTGGGCGGAGCGCTCCATGCTGGTGTTCGAGGCGATGGAGTCGACCCTGACCCCCCTGATGGAAGCCATCGAAGCGCAATTCCCGCTGGTGAAGGTGTTCAGCCTGCCGCACGTGGGCGACGACAAGACCCGCCGCCACATCGACCTGGGCGTCAAGGGTGACCCGGCCCAGGTGGAACCGGCTTTCGAGAAGATGCAGGAAGGACTGCGTGCGCTGCACGCCGAGTATCAGATCAGCAACTGAGGCTGCTGCTGGCGCTGGTCAAAAAAAATGCCCCGGCCAGACCGGGGCATTCATTTCTGCGGGAGAACCCGGAGATTACTTCTTGGCGGCGCGGGCCACCTTGGCACCAGCCTGGGACATCTGGTCCACGGCATTGGTCACATTGGCTTCCAGCACTTCAGCGGCTTGCTTGGCGTTCTTGGTGAACTGCTCGTAGCCGGCGCTCATGTTGCCGATAGCCGACTTGAACATCGAGATGGCCTGCTCCGAACCGGCCGGGGCGTTCTTTGCCACCTCGTCGATCATGGCCACGACCTTGCGGTTGACTTCGGCGATCTGGGCTTCGGCAGCCTTGGTCAGTTCAGCCTGGGTGCTGGAGAAGATGCCGCTCAGGTGACGGCCGTAGGCCACCGACTTTTCCAGCGTCGGCTGGGCGTGCGAGCTGGACAGGGTGAAGAATTCTTGCGGATCCTTGGCCGAGAACAGCTTTTGTGCGGCGGCCTGGCTTTCTTCCAGCGACGACTTGGCCGCCTTCAGGTTCAGGTCCACCAGTTTTTCCATGCCTTCAAAGGTCTTGCTCGCCAGCTGGCTGAACAACGCGATTTGCGCTTCAGCGTTGGCTTTGGCAGCAGCGGAAAATTGCTCGGTGTAGGTCGTCATGTTGAAACATCCTTCTCGTTGATGGGTTGATGAACAAGGCAGCGACTGTGATTGCTTACGGACCGATCAGTGTTGAAAGGTGGATCTCCGATGTAATTTCTTCTTTGAATATGATGCGATGCACAAGGCGGATTCTAGTTCAATCATGCATAAAGTCAAACGTTTCATCGTGCGGGAATCAAGAAAAGCGCTTCAAAATTGATCCAAGTCTAATCAAGCACTTAGCAAGCTTTTGGGGATTTTCCTAGCAATGATGTCAATCCGAACAAGCTTTTTGCATTGCAGCATCAAAAGCGGTTATCGATCCGGTGCGCGCAATCGTTTGCGCCCTGCAGCAAGCAATTTTGTTGCGCTGCGACAAGTCCAAAAATGACGACAGGAAAAAATGTGAAGGCCTACTACAGTGACCACTTCGTCTTGCCGCTGCCACCGGGGCACCGCTTCCCGATGGTGAAATACCGGATGATCCGGGAAGGGGCGGCGGCTGCCGTGCCGGGTCTGGATTTCCATGAGGCCCAGCCTGCCAGCGACGGCGAACTGGCCCTGGCGCATCATCCGGATTACATCGCACGTGCCAGTGCCGGCCAGTTGACGGCGGCCGAGCAGCGCGAGATCGGCTTTCCGTGGACGCCGCAGATGGTGGAGCGCTCGCGCCGCTCGTCCGGTGCCACCATCGCCGCCTGCCGCGCCGCCTTCAGTGAGGGTGTGGCGGTGAACCTGGCTGGCGGCACCCATCATGCCTATGCCGACCATGGTGCAGGTTTCTGCGTCTTCAATGACGCCGCCATTGCGGCCCGCCTGATGCAGGCCGAGCGCCGTGCCGCCCGGGTGGCCATCGTGGACCTGGATGTGCATCAGGGCAATGGCACGGCCTCCATCCTGGCGCGTGATGACTCGGTCTTCACCTTGTCTTTGCACGGGGAGAACAATTATCCCTTCGAGAAAGAGCGCAGCGATCTCGATGTGGCCCTGCCCGACGGCGTCGGCGATGCCGACTACCTGCAAGCCCTGCGTGCGGCATTGCAGGCCCTGCAGCAACGGTTCGCCCCGCAGTTGCTGATCTTCCTGGCCGGTGCCGATCCACACGAGGGCGATCGCCTGGGCAAGATGAAGCTGACCCTGGCTGGCCTGGCGGCCCGGGACGAGACCGTCTTCAACTATGCCCACGAGCATAAAATCCCGGTTGCGGTTACGATGGCGGGCGGTTACGGAAGAGATATCGAACAAACCGTGGCCGTTCATATACAAACGATAAGACTCGCCAGCCTCCACGCCGCCCGCTGGAGCGCACGATGAGATGACTCGGACGCCCTGCCTGCCAGGCGTCCGCTGATGGAAAAGAAATGATGCAATCCGCCGCCGGCATCGCCCGGCCTCGCCAGCTCCTGATGAGCCTGGTGCCTTTGTTGTTCGTCCTGATCTGGAGTACCGGCTTCATCGTGGCCAAGTTCGGCCTGCCGTATGCCCCTCCCTTGACTTTCCTGCTGCTGCGCTTCACCGGTGTGCTGGTCTTCCTGCTGCCGCTGGTGGTGCTGTTTCGCGCTCCCTGGCCGCACGGCCGTATCCGCCATGTGGCCGTGGCCGGTGTGCTGTTGCAGGCGGGCTACCTGGCCGGGGTCTGGTGCGCCATCAAGATCGGCATGCCGGCTGGCTTGTCGGCCCTGATCGTGGGACTGCAACCCATCCTGACCGCCTTTGCCGCTCCTTTGCTGGGCGAGTCGGTGAAGGGCCGGCAGTGGGTTGGCCTGGCGCTCGGCCTGTGCGGGGTGGGGCTGGTGGTGGCCAACAAGATTTCATTGATCGGCCTGTCCACCGCCAGCATCGCGCTGTGCGTCTTTGCCTTGCTGTGCATCACCGCCGGTACGCTGTACCAGAAGCGCTATTGCGCCCACTTCGATCTGCGCACAGGTACGGCCATCCAGTTCATGGCTTCCATCGTCGTGGTGCTGCCCTTTGCCGTGGCACTCGAAGGGCTGGACTGGCACTTCAGCAACGTGCACTGGACCCCGCAGTTCATCGGGGCGCTGCTTTGGTCGGTGCTGGCGCTGTCCATTGGCGCCATCTTCCTGCTGTTCGCCCTGATCCGCCGCAGCGCCGCCACCAGCGTCACCAGCCTGCTCTATCTCACCCCGCCGACCACCGCCGTGATGGCCTGGCTGATGTTTGGCGAGGCCTTCAGCCTCATCGGCGCGCTGGGCATGCTGGTGGGCGTGATCGGCGTGGCCTTCGTGGTGCGCAAGTAGTCCTGCCGGATCGCGCGGGTTGCTTCAGTCGGGCCTCGGCACGCCCGGCATCAGCGTCACCAGCTTCAGGTCCGGCCGGTTGGCGACGCGGAAATTGACCTGGCGGTAAAGCAATTCACCCGACTGGGGATGCAGGAAGCGGCGTTCGCCGCCTTCGCGCTCCACCACATCCTGCAGATGCCAGGCCCGCTGGAAGAGCGGGCTGGCTGCCGACAATTCTTCCACCAGTGCCTGCAGCTCGGGATCATCCAGCAGGCTGGCGCTATCGGCGCGGAATTCGGCCACCAGCCGCCGCGCCCGCTGTTCCCATTGCACCGTCAACGATTGCGCGGCCGCGCTGCCGAACATGAAGCGCAGCAGGTTGGGCGGCTTGTCGCGGCCATCCAGCCATCCGGCAAAGAGCTTTCTTGCGGCCGCATTCCAGGCCACGGCATTCCAGTAGCGATCCAGCAGGTAGGCCGGGGCACGGAACTGGCTGACCACCTCCAGGATTTCCGGTGCCACCACGGTCGCGGCCTGCTGCGCCGGCAACACCGGATCCTTCTTCCCTGCCAGTTCAAACAGATAGGCGCGCTTGGCGCGCGGCAGGTGCAATGCATCGGCGATGCGTGCCAGCGCCTGCGGCGAGACCGAATCCGTGCGCCCCTGCTCGATCCAGGTGTACCAGGTCACGCTGATGCCGCACAGTTGCGCCACCTCTTCGCGCCGCAGGCCCGATGTGCGGCGCCGCCCATGGGCCAGATGCGGCAGGCCGGCCTGGGCCGGTGCGGTCTGTTCGCGCTGGGATTTGAGGAAGTCGCCAAGGGCGCGGCGGGCGAGGTCGGGTTCCATGGAGGCAGGGCAGGGTGGTGGTCGGGGTAATAGTATAAATGCTTCACTTGTAACAGGATAAGGATTCGCTAGACTGGCGTTTCCTTCACAGCACTGCTGTCTTTTCCTTCATATCACCCTGGAGCCCCGCCATGCGCAGCCATCAGCAAGTCGTCACCGAACAGTTCGGCAGCACCGCCGCCGCCTACCTCACCAGCAGCGTCCACGCCCAGGGGGCCGACCTGCAGGAGCTGGCGCAGATCGCCGCCGCCATCCCTGGCGCACGGGTGCTGGACCTGGGCTGCGGTGGCGGCCATGCCAGTTTCGCCGTGGCCCCGGTGGTGGAAAAGGTGATTGCCTATGACTTGTCGGAAGACATGCTCAAAGTGGTCGCCGGCGCCGCCGCCGAGCGCGGCCTTGCCAACCTGGCAGTGCGCCAGGGCAGTGCCGACCGGCTGGATTTTCCCGATGCCAGTTTTGATCTGGTCTGCACACGCTTCTCGGCCCACCATTGGCGCCAGTTGCCACAGGCCCTGGGTGAAGTATTTCGCGTGCTCAAGCCGGGCGGGCGCTTCATCGTCATCGACACCGCGGCCCCGGCGGACGTCCTGGCCGATACCTATGTGCAGGCCATCGAACTCTTGCGTGATACTTCACATGTACGCAATGTCAGCCTGAAATCCTGGCGCAAGCTGCTGACCACGGCCGGCTTTGCCATTGCCCACGACAAGACCTGGAAGCTGCGCCTGGAATTCGATTCCTGGGTGGCCCGCATGCGCACTCCGCAAGACAACATCACCGCCATCCGCGCCCTGTGGCAGGCCGCCCCGGGCGAGGTGAAAGATTATTTCGCCCTCGACGCGGACGGCTCCTTCTCCATCGACGTGGCCATGCTGGAGGCGCGCAAGGCTTGACCTGCCCGCACCTGCGCGCGCTCCCCGAGCGCACGCGAACGCCCCGTCCCTGCCCTTGAGGGCAGCAGACGGGGCGTCAACGATATGGGACATTGCCTCGTTATCCCTTCACTTTGGATAATCGCAAAGCGAACATCTGGAGTCAGTATTGCCGTCTGTTATCGGGTTTGTGACCGAAAGCTGACAGCTAGACTGCTAAAATGCCGTCTCGTTGGCCTGGGTTTTGCTAGAGAAAAGTCGAAAAACATTGAGCAGCAACCCGGCAAGATTGCAGGCAAATCCCGAAAAAGTGTGGGGCACCGGATCGGGCGCGGAGATAGAAACGCGTTTAAAAATATGCGCTAAGCTCTTAATTCTCTTGCGAAAAATCTGCATTTTGCTACACTGCCAACGTTTCTCTTGTGTACTTTCAGGGTAAATTGGGGGGAGTTCCACCTATGATCAAATCAGCGCTGGCCATTTTCACATCACTACTGTTCATCCACGCTGGTTTGGCACCCGCCGCAGCCCAGACAGTCAACAATGCCGCCAAAAAGGCCCCGGCCAAGAAGGTCGTGGCCAAGCGCCCGGCCCAGGCCGTCAGCAAGACGGTCGCCAAAGGCTCCCTGAACAATCGCGAAAAACTGGTCCGCAAGGTCAGCGTGGTCAAGGGCAAGCGCCAGGTCAGCTACCAGCGCGTCTCGGCCGCTCCGTCCATCCCGGTGGTGCCACCGGTGATGACTGCCGGTGACCTGGCCGGTCTCAATCTCACCCCGGATCCCGTGGGCCTGCGCTCCAACGTGGCGCTGGTGATCGACCAGGCCAGCTCGCAAGTCCTGTTCGAGAAGAATTCTTCAGTTGCGCTCCCCATCGCCTCGGTCACCAAGCTGATGACCGCGCTGGTGGTGGTCGAAGCGCGCCTGAACATGGAAGAAACCCTGACCGTCACCGATGACGACGTCGACCGCGAAAAGCACAGCAGCTCGCGCCTGCGCGTGGGCGCGACCCTGAGCCGCGACGACATGCTGCACATCGCCCTGATGAGTTCCGAGAACCGCGCCGCCTCGGCGCTGGGCCGCAACTATCCGGGTGGCCTGCCGGCCTTCGTGGCGGCGATGAACGCCAAGGCCCGCTCGCTGGGCATGACCGATACCCGCTATGTCGATTCGACCGGCCTGTCCAGCCAGAACGTGGCCAGCGCCCGCGACCTGGCCAAGCTGGTGGTGGCGGCCTACAACTATCCGATCATCCGCCAGTACTCCACCGATCCCAAGTACATGGTCGAGCCCAGCGGCCACGCCATGCAGTACAACAGCTCCAACCGCCTGACCTCCAACAAGGAGTGGGATATCGGTCTGCAGAAGACCGGCTTCATCAACGAGGCCGGCCATTGCCTGGTGATGTATACCCGCATCGAAGGCCGTCCCATCGTGATGGTGTTCCTCGATTCCAAGGGCCGCCTGTCGCACGTGGGCGATGCCGCCCGCATGCGCAAGTGGCTGGTGGAAGACCAGCCCAACAACCTGACCCGCGTGAAGATGGTGCGGGCGGAAGAGGGTTGATTCTTCTTCACTTCAATTCACTTGGATCAAATGAAAAGCGAACCCTCGGGTTCGCTTTTTTTATGCCCGCATTCGCTTCCAACGCTGCTGAAGTGAAGTGTCAGCCACGATCCTTGCGATACCCCAGCGCCGACGAAATCTGGCTGGCCGTGCTGACCAGGTCATCCACCCATTCATCCTGCAGGCGGTCAGCTGGGGCCGAGATCGACAGGCCCGCCACCAGCTTGCCGCTGTCGTCGCAGATGCCGGCGGCCATGCAGCGCACGCCCAGTTCCAGTTCCTCGTTGTCGCGTGCATACCCCAGCGCACGCACCATGGACAGTTCGCGCTCCAGCTTGGTCAAGTCCGTAATGGAATTCTTGTTGTGACCAGCCAGCCCGGTACGGGTGGCATAGGCGCGCACGTTCTTGGGATCGTCCACCGACAGGAACAGCTTGCCGGTGGAAGTCAGGTGCAGCGGCGCGCGGCCGCCGATGGCGCGCACCACCTGCATGCCGGAACGTTCAGAAAAGGAGCGGTCGATATAAACGATTTCATCGGCCTGCCGCACCGACAGGTTGATCGTCTGGTGCGTCTTGCGATGCAGCGCCCGCATGAAGTCCAGCGCCGCTTCGCGCACCGACAGCCGGCTCTTGACGATGTTGCCCAGCTCCAGCAGGCGCATGCCCAGGCGATAGGTGCCGGGCTCCACGCGGTCCACGAAACGCTTGACCACCAGGTCATTGAGGATGCGGTGCGCTGTCGACGGGTGCAGGTCGGTTGCCGCCGACAATTCCTTCAGGCTCACCGGGTCGGGATATTCCGCCAGCGCGTCGAGCAGCGACACCATGCGCTCGATGACCTGGATCGATATCTGTTCTGTCTCGCCTGCAGCTTCTTTTTTCATGGCGCGGCCTGGTGCGTTGCAATATGACGGTTATACCACAATGTGAAAAGAACAAAAAGTCCGGTCGTGCTTTTCCTGTATGCAGGGAGCTTCACCTTGCCGCTTGGGCGGGCCGCAAAGCCGCGTCAGCCGGGGAGGGCAGCTTGGCACCATTTCTGCACGCGCGTTCCCTCAACCAAGACTTTGGTTATATAGACCGGGATCCTTATTCCGGCGCCGTGTTCTTTCATATCTGTTTTTCGCATATCGAGAGAAGAAAGTATTCGTTCTTTTTGGACAGCAGGCTTATTAACCTGTGTGCTCCAAAACAACAGAACATTCGGGAACGGATATGCTGAAGAAGATCATCAAATCGGTCGCCGCCGCGCTGGTGCTGGCGCAAGCCGCCTCGCTGGCGCACGCGGCCGATATTTCGCTGCTCAACGTCTCTTACGACCCGACGCGCGAACTCTACGCCGACTACAACAAGGCCTTCGCCAAGTACTGGAAGGAAAAGTCCGGCGACAACGTCACCATCAAAGCCTCTCACGGCGGGTCCGGCAAGCAGGGCCGTTCGGTGATCGACGGTATCGATGCCGACGTGGTTACCCTGGCCCTGGCCTATGACATCGACGAAATCTCGGAAAAGGCCAAGCTGCTGCCGGCCGATTGGCAAAAGCGCCTGCCGCACAACAGCTCGCCCTATACCTCCACCATCGTGTTCCTGGTGCGCAAGGGCAATCCCAAGGGCATCAAGGACTGGGGCGACCTGATCAAGTCGGGCGTCTCCGTCATCACCCCCAACCCCAAGACCTCGGGCGGTGCCCGCTGGAACTACCTGGCGGCCTGGGCCTATGCCAAGCAGAAGGGCGGTAGCGACGACGCCGCGCGCGACTACATCGCCAAGCTCTTCAAGAATGTGCCGGTGCTCGATTCCGGTGCCCGTGGCGCCACCATCACCTTCGTCGAGCGCGGCATCGGTGACGTGCTGCTGGCCTGGGAAAACGAAGCCCTGATCTCCTTGAAGGAATGGGGCCCGGACAAGTTCGACATCGTCGCCCCCTCGGTTTCCATCCTGACCGAGCCGCCGGTGGCCGTGGTGGACAAGGTCGCTGACCGTCGCGGTACGCGCAAGGTGGCAGAGGAATACCTGAAGTACCTGTACTCGGAACAGGGCCAGGAAATCATCGCCAAGAACTACTACCGTCCCATCGATCCCAAGATTGCCGCCAAGTACGCTTCGCAATTCCCCAAGCTGAACCTGGTGACCATCGACAAGGATTTCGGCGGCTGGCAGAAGGCGCAGAAGACGCACTTTGCTGACGGCGGTACGTTCGACCAGCTCTACGCACCCAACAAGAAGTGACCTGAACCTGCAAGAGGGACCGGCCTGGCCGGTTCCATCCACCCCTGAGCACAAGCACACGACATGACCATCCTGTTACTGGCCGGCAGCCCCTCGGCACCCTCCCGTTCCACCCGTCTGCTGCACCACGTCGGCGACAAGCTGGCGCACCTGGGCCATCGCTACGCGCGCCTGGATGTGCGCGACCTGCCGGGACAGGCCATCCTGCGCGCCGACTGGAACGATCCGGAGATCAAGGCGGCCCTGGCCACCGTCGAGGAAGCCTCGGCCGTGGTGGTCGCCACGCCGGTCTACAAGGCGGCCTACAGCGGCATCCTGAAGGCCTTCCTGGACCTGCTGCCGCAGTTTGGCCTGACCAACAAGCTGGTGCTGCCGCTGGCCACCGGTGGCAGCCAGTCGCACATGCTGGCGCTGGACTATGCGCTGCGCCCGGTGCTGTCGTCGCTGAACCCCAAGCACGTGCTGCCCAGCATCTACGCCACCGAGGCGCAGGTGACCTGGAGTGAAGAAAACGGCCTGGTGCTGGATGCGCCCATCGAGGCCCGCGTCAGTGAAGGCGTGGAGCAGCTCTCGGCCAGCCTGCAAGCCCTGCACAAGGTCGCACCTGAAGAATTCCGCGAGATTCCCTTCTCGCAGCTGCAGTACAGCGTGTCGTACTGAACTGAAGCTGGCCGGACCTGATCCGGCAGCGCAATCCGACTTGAAAAAAGAACCGGCTGGTAGAGCGGACGGCCCTCTGCACGCCCGCATTCTGGAATCTGGAGAAAACATCGTGTCCGCCAACAAGAACAAGAGCATTCATTCCCCGCGCCGCCGCACCCTGCAGCGCCTCTCCGCCATCGCCCTGGGCGCACTGGCCTTCTCCCTGGGCGCGGCCCCGGCCCAGGCGCAGGAAACCAAGCTGCTGCGCATCGGCTACCAGAAAGCCGCCAATACCCTGGTGCTGCTCAAAGCCCACGGCGCGCTGGAAAAGCGCCTGCAGCCGCTGGGCGTGGAAGTGAAGTGGGCCGAGTTCGCGGCCGGTCCGCAACTGCTGGAAGCGCTCAACGTGGGCTCGGTCGATTTCGGCTACGTCGGTGAAGCACCGCCCGTCTTTGCCCAAGCGGCCGGTGCCGACTTTGTCTACACCGCCTATGAAATCCCGACCCCGGACGCCGAAGGCCTGCTGGTGCAAAAGGATTCGCCCATCAAGAGCGTGGCCGAGCTGAAGGGCAAGAAGATCGCCTTCAACAAGGGTTCCGACGTGCATTGGTTGGTGGTGGCCTTGCTCAAGAAAGCGGGCCTGCAATACAGCGACATCCAGCCCGTCTACCTGGCCCCGGCTGACGCCCGCGCCGCCTTCGAGCGCGGTGCGGTCGATGCCTGGGCGATCTGGGATCCGTTCCAGGCCGCCGCTGAAAAACAGGTCGGCGCACGTCGCCTGGCCTCGGGTGTGGGCGCGGTCAGCCACCACCAGTTCTTCCTGAGCGCACGTCCCTTCGCGTCCAAGAACCCGCAGGTCCAGAAGATCCTGCTGGAAGAGATCACCCGTGAAGGCGAGTGGGTCCGTACCCACACCGCTGAAGCCGCCGCCCAGCTGGCGCCCATCCAGGGCCTGGATCCCGACATCATCCAGACGGGCCTCAAGCGCTATGCCCACGTCTACAAGCCGGTCGATGCCCAGGTGCTGGCCGAGCAGCAGAAGATCGCCGACGCCTTCTTTGAACTCAAGCTGATCCCCAAGCAGCTCAAGGTCAGCGACGCCGTCCTCAAATAAACAACACTGACATCGAACACCTCTAGTCCAGCAGCACAGGAGTCAAGCATGAACGTTTTCTGGTTTATCCCTACCCACGGCGACAGCCGCTACCTCGGCACCTCCGAAGGCGCGCGCCCGGTGACCCACGACTACATGAAGCAGGTCGCCGTGGCGGCCGATACCCTCGGGTATGACGGCGTGCTGCTGCCCACGGGGCGTTCCTGCGAAGACGCCTGGGTGGCTGCGGCCAGCCTGATCGATGCGACGCAGCGCCTGAAATTCCTGGTGGCGGTGCGTCCCGGCCTGACCGCGCCCACGCTGTCGGCGCGCATGGCCGCCACCTTCGACCGCCTCTCCAATGGCCGCCTGCTCATCAACGTAGTCACCGGTGGCGATCCGGTGGAGCAGGAGAGCGATGGCATCTTCGGCAGCCATGCCGAGCGCTATGAAGTGTCCGACGAATTCCTCAAGATCTGGCGCGACGTGCTGGCCAAGACCCGCACTGGCGAAGAAACCAACTTCGAGGGCAAGCACCTGCGCGTCAAGGGCGCCAAGGCACTCTATCCGCCGGTGCAGGCACCGTATCCGCCGCTGTACTTCGGGGGCTCCTCGGACGAGGCCATCGACCTGGCCGCCGAGCAGGTCGACGTCTACCTGACCTGGGGCGAACCGCCCGCTGCCGTGGCCGAGAAGATCGCCCGCGTCCGCGAACGCGCCGCCAAGGCAGGCCGCACGCTGCGCTTCGGCATCCGCCTGCACGTGATCGTGCGCGATACCAATGAAGCCGCCTGGCGCGCCGCCGATGAACTCATCAGCCGCCTGGATGACGAGACCATCGCCAAGGCCCAGGCCAACTTCGCCCGCATGGACTCGGAAGGGCAGCGCCGCATGGCGGCCCTGCACGGCGGCCGCCGCGACAAGCTGGAGGTGAGCCCCAACCTGTGGGCGGGCGTCGGCCTGGTGCGTGGCGGTGCCGGCACCGCACTGGTGGGCGATGGCCCGACCGTGGCTGCGCGCATCAAGGAGTATGCGGACCTGGGCATCGATACCTTCATCCTCTCCGGCTATCCGCACCTGGAAGAATCCTACCGCTTTGCCGAACTGGTGTTCCCGCTGCTGCCCCGCGCCCAGCGCGAAGGCCTGCCCGGTCCCTTCGGCGAGATCGTCGGCAATACCGAACTGCCCAAGCCCGCGCCGGTGCGCGTGTCGGCAAGCTGAGGCCGGCATGACCAGCGCATCCAATCCCGTGCTCGCCAACACTGCACCGCAGGAGCAGGCGCGCCCCAAGGCTGTTGCCAAGGCCGCCCGCAAGCCGCGTGGCGCCTGGGTCGGTTGGCTGCTGCCCGTCCTGCTGCTGGTGTGGTGGGAGATCGCCGCGCAGGCCGGCTGGCTGTCCAGCCGCATCCTGCCGGAACCGTTTGCCGTCTTGAAGGCCGCGTGGAACCTGTCCGCCTCCGGCGAGCTGTGGCGCCACCTGGCCGTCTCCAGCGGCCGCGCCGCGTCCGGCTTTGCGGTCGGCGCAGGGCTCGGTCTGGTCCTGGGCCTGCTTTCCGGCAGCCTGCGTTCGGCCGAACTGCTGCTTGATACCACCCTGCAGATGGTGCGCAACATTCCGGCGCTGGCCCTGATCCCGCTGGTGATCCTGTGGTTCGGCATCGACGAGACGGCCAAGCTGTTCCTGGTCTCGGTGGGCGTGTTCTTCCCGGTCTACCTCAATACCTTCCACGGCATCCGCTCGGTGGACCAGGGTTTGATCGAGATGGCCAAGAGCTACGGCCTGTCGGGCTGGACGCTGTATCGCGACGTGATCCTGCCGGGCGCCTTGCCCTCCATCCTGGTCGGCCTGCGCTTTGCGCTGGGCCTGGTGTGGGTGCTGCTGATCGTGGCCGAGACCATCTCGGCGCAGGCCGGCATCGGCTACATGACCATGAATGCCCGCGAATTCCTGCAGACCGATGTGGTGCTGGTGGGCATCCTGCTCTACGCCTTGCTGGGCAAGCTGGCCGATACCGCGGCGCGGGCGCTGGAACGCTTCTTCCTGCGCTGGCACCCCGGCTACCAATGACCTGCCCCACCAATGCATCAGGAAACCATCATGCGCAATGACACCCAGGAACACCAGCAAGTCAGTCGTGCCGCCGGCCGGGGCGTAGGCCTCAGGCTGCGCGCCTTGTCCAAGTCCTTCAACGGCCGCACGGTGCTGCACGACATTGACCTCGACATCGAACCCGGCGAATTCGTCGCCATCGTCGGCCGCAGCGGCTGCGGCAAGAGCACCTTGCTGCGCCTGGTGGCCCAGCTCGATGGCGCCAGTGGCGGCGAGGTCCTCTATGAACACGAAGGCAGTGGCGAGCCCGAGATCCGCATCATGTTCCAGGATGCGCGCCTGCTGCCGTGGAAGCGGGTCCAGGCCAACGTGGCGCTGGGCTTGCCGAAGCAGGCCGCGCCGCAGGCCCTCAATGCCCTGCGCCAGGTCGGCCTGGACCAGCGTGCCGGCGAATGGCCGGCGGTGCTCTCCGGTGGCCAGCGCCAGCGCGTAGCCCTGGCGCGCGCGCTGGTCCACGACCCGCAATTGCTGCTGCTGGACGAACCGCTGGGCGCGCTCGATGCGCTCACCCGCATCGAAATGCAGTCCCTGATCGAATCGCTCTGGCGCGAACGCGGCTTCACCGCCTTGCTGGTGACCCACGACGTGCAGGAAGCCATCGCCCTGGCTGACCGCGTGCTGCTCATCGAGGATGGCCACGTGGCGCTGGACCAGCGCATCGACCTGGCGCGCCCGCGCTCACGCGGCCAGGCGCAGTTTGCCGCCCTGGAAGAAGCGATCCTGGCGCGGGTGCTGCGGCACCCCGGCAGTGAGGCGGCTACAGAGCCATCTGAAGATTTCTTCACGCCACGTGGCGTACATCAGGTGCAATGGGCGGTGTGAGTTTCACCGCATGAAGGTTTGACCCGATTTTCAGTTTTTTAGTCGTATCCCATTTCAACCCATGCGGCGCGGCAGGTGCCGACGCCGTTTCATCAAGGAGCAGAGCATGACCATTCAAGCAATCAACGTCCGTAACCAGTTCAAGGGCAAGGTCAAGGCCATCATCGAAGGTTCGGTGGTGTCCGAAGTAGATGTGGAAACCCCGGCCGGTATCGTGACCTCGGTCATCACCACCCGCTCCGTGAAGGACCTGGGCCTGACCATCGGCAGCGAAGTGGTGGCACTGGTCAAGGCCACCGAAGTCTCGATCGCCAAGCTGTGATCGTCTGGCCGCCCCGGCCGGACGCCCCGGCCGGGCGGCATCATTTTTTCAGGAGCAGGCCCGATGGCATATCTGGCACTGAAGGCTTATCTGGCCCGCCTCGATGCGCAGCACAGCGGTGGCGCAACGTCCTCCAAGGTCTGGCTGGATGAACAGGGGCGCGCCGCCGGGCGTTTCTTCAACACCTCGCTGACCTCGGCCTTCCAGCCGGTGCGCAGTTTCGACGATGGCCACATCGTTGCCTGCGAGGCCTTTGCCCGCAGCCACTCGGCCGTCGACGACGGCCTGCACCTGTGGAAACTGCTGGACCAGGCCGCCAGCGACGACGAGTCGGTGGAACTGGACCGGCTGTGCCGCATGCTGCACGCCATCAACTATTACCGCCAGGCCGGCGACGATGCCCCCGAGCTTCACCTCTCGGTGCATGCGCGCCTGCTGGCCGCCGTCAACAACAATCACGGCGTGGCTTATCGCCGCATCCTGGCCGCGCTGGAGCTGCCCCACGATCGCATCGTGCTGCAACTGCCGGTGGTCACGCCCAACCAGCGCTGGCTGCTCAACTACGTGCTGGACAACTACCGCCGCAATGGCTTCCGCCTGGGGGTCTCGGCCAACAGCCCGCTGGAAGCGCTCGGCCTGCTGGACAAGGTCAAGCCGGATCTCATCAAGGTCGATGCGCGCGAGCTGGCCGATCCCGACAGCGTGGCCTTGCTGCTGCTGCGCGCGGCCGAGCAGGGGGTGCGCATCTTCTTCAAGCGGGTCGAAAACAAGGAAGTGTTCGACAAACTGGCCTGGTACTGTCAGGCTCTGGCCCAGTCCACTTTGGCCCAAGGCTACCTGTGGGATGTGCCGGCCGCACGCCTGCCGGACACCTTGCTTGGCCTGAAGGATGCCGCGTAAGGCATACTGCATGAATCATCACTCGCCGCGGGGCCTGCATGAGTCTGACTTCTCCTTCTTCTTCCACGACACCGGCCCGGCTGGCCGATTTCCGCGTGCTGGTGGCACCGGGCCTCTCCGACAGCGGCCCGGAACACTGGCAATCGCGCTGGCAGCGTCTTTATCCCGGCTTCGAACGGGTGCAGCAGGATGATTGGGAAACCCCGGACCTGCCGCGCTGGTCGGCCCGCCTGGGCGAAGTGCTGGCGCGTGATGGCCGCCCCACGGTGATCGTGGCGCACAGCTTCGGCTGCCTGACCACCGTGCATCGCACGGCGGCCCTGCAGGCGGCTTCCGAGGGGTCTGCGCATCCCATCGTGGCGGCCCTGCTGGTGGCGCCGGCCGATCCGGTCAAGTTCAGCCTCAGCGCGGCGGTGCGGCACAAGCTGCCGTATCCGGCCTTGGTGGTGGGCAGCGACAACGATCCCTGGATGAGCGCCGAGCGCGCCCGCCACTGGGCCGAGGCCTGGGGTGCGCAGTTCCGTTCGGTGGGTGCACGCGGGCATATCAATTCCGAATCCGGCCTGGGCGACTGGACCGAAGGCCAGCAGTGGCTGCTGGAGCTGCTCGAACGGATCGCCTGAAGCCTTTTGCTTCACATCCTCCCCATGAGCGCATAAAGACGGTTTTCAAGCCGGCTTTATGCGCTTTTCTTCTAAGGACATGCAAAAAGCTTCGTTCTCTTTATAACTAGCGGGTGCGAATATCGCTCACCTATAGTCGCATTTGTAATAATAAGAGAACGACATGTCCGCATCTCCTGTCTCCCTTGCCGCTCCTGCGGCCGCGCCAGCCCGCTCGTCGGGCAGTGCCAACCGGCGCGTCTTGCCCGGTTTCAGGCTGTCTTTGGGCTTTACCCTCTTCTACCTGGCGCTGATCGTGCTGATCCCGCTGTCGGCGCTGTTCTTGAAGACCTTCACCCTGACCTGGGACGGCTTCATCGACGCGGTGACTTCGCCCCGGGTGATGGCTTCCTATCGCTTGAGCTTTGGTGCCTCGCTGATCGGCGCCTTTCTCAATGTGATCTTCGGCGGCATCGTGGCCTGGGTGCTGGTGCGCTATCGCTTCCCCGGCAAGCGCATCATCGATGCCCTGGTGGACCTGCCTTTCGCCTTGCCCACTGCGGTCGCCGGCATTGCCCTGACCACGCTGTATTCGCAGAACGGCTGGCTGGGCAAGCTGTTGGCGCCCCTGGGCATCAAGGTTGCCTTCACCCCGCTGGGGGTGCTGGTGGCGCTGACCTTCATCGGCCTGCCCTTCGTGGTGCGCACCGTGCAACCGGTGCTGGAAGAAGCCGAGCGCGAGCTCGAAGAAGCCGCCGCCAGCCTCGGTGCCAGCCGCTGGCAGACTTTTACCAAGGTGATCTTCCCGACCGTGCTGCCAGCGCTGCTGACCGGTTTTGCGCTGGCCTTTGCGCGCGCCTCGGGTGAATACGGCTCGGTGGTCTTCATCGCCGGCAACATGCCCATGGTCTCGGAAATCACCCCCTTGTTCATCGTCACCAAGCTGGAGCAGTACGACTATGCCGGTGCGACCGCCATTGCGATGGTCATGCTGCTGGTTTCCTTCATCCTGCTGTTGACCATCAACCTGCTGCAAGCCTGGACCCGCAAGCGCGGCCAGTCGGAAAGGACCTGACATGAGCGCTGCCCCGCAAGCCAATGCGATTGCCCGTGGCGAGCCGCCGCTGACCCCCGGTGCCATCACCGAGCCCTGGTGGGTGCGTGCGCTGCTGATTGGCATTGCACTGGCTTTCCTGACCCTGTTCCTGTTCGTGCCGCTGGTGGCGGTGTTCTACGAAGCGCTGCGCAAGGGCTGGGATGTCTACGTGGCGTCCATTACCGAGCCTGACGCCTGGTCCGCCATCAAGCTGACGCTGCTGGCCGCCGCCATCGCCGTGCCGCTGAACCTGGTCTTTGGCGTGGCCGCAGCCTGGGCGATTGCCAAGTTCGAGTTCCGTGGCAAGAACGTGCTGCTGACCCTGATCGACCTGCCGTTTTCGGTCTCGCCGGTGATCTCGGGCCTGATCTACGTGCTGCTGTTCGGCCTGCAGGGCTACTTCGGCCCCTGGCTGCGCGAGCATGACATCAAGATCCTCTTCGCCGTGCCGGGCATCGTGCTGGCCACCATCTTCGTGACCTTCCCGTTCGTGGCGCGCGAGCTGATCCCGCTGATGCAGTCGCAGGGCAGCGAGGAGGAAGAAGCCGCGCTGGTGCTGGGTGCTTCCGGCTGGCGTACGTTCTGGCACGTCACGCTGCCCAATATCAAATGGGGCCTGCTGTATGGCGTGATCCTCTGCAATGCGCGCGCCATGGGCGAGTTCGGCGCCGTCTCGGTGGTCTCCGGCCACATTCGCGGCGAGACCAATACCATCCCGCTGCAGGTCGAGATCCTCTACAACGAATTCAACATCACCGGCGCCTTTGCCGTGGCTTCGCTGCTGGCCTTCCTGGCCGTGGTCACGCTGGCCGTCAAGAGCGTCATCGAATGGCGGCTGCACCAGCAGCACAGCGCCAGCGAACAAGCTTAAGGAGTCATCATGAGCATCGAAGTCCATCACATCCAGAAGCGTTTCGGCAGCTTCACCGCGCTCAACGACGTGTCCCTCAATTTCCCCGCGGGCGAACTGACGGCCTTGCTGGGCCCCTCCGGCTGCGGCAAGACCACGCTCTTGCGCATCATCGCCGGCCTCGAATCGCCCGATTCGGGCCAGGTGCTGCTCGATGGCGAAGACGCCTCGGCCCGCCACGTGCGCGAACGCCAGGTCGGTTTCGTGTTCCAGCACTATGCGCTGTTCAAGCACATGACGGTGTTCGAGAACATCGCCTTCGGCCTGCGCGTCAAGCCGCGTGCGCAACGTCCCTCGGAGGCGGTCATCCGCGAGAAGGTCAAGCGCCTGCTGGAGCTGGTGCAGCTGGACTGGCTGGCCGACCGCTATCCGCCGCAACTCTCCGGCGGCCAGCGCCAGCGTATCGCGCTGGCCCGTGCGCTGGCCGTGGAGCCGCGCGTGCTGCTGCTGGACGAACCCTTTGGCGCCCTCGATGCCAAGGTGCGCAAGGAACTGCGCCGCTGGCTGCGCCGCCTGCATGATGAACTGCACGTGACCAGCATCTTCGTCACCCACGACCAGGAAGAAGCGCTGGAAGTCGCCGACCAGGTGGTGCTGATGAACAAGGGTCAAGTGGAACAGATCGGCACGCCCGAGACGGTCTACAACCATCCGGCTTCGCCGTTCGTCTACGGTTTCCTGGGCAATGTGAACCTGTTCCATGGCCGCCTGCATGAAGGCGTGCTCGACGCCGGCGGTGCGCGCTTCGAGGCGCCCGGCCACGACGATATCCGCGATGCGGCCGGGGTCGGTTTCGTGCGTCCGCATGACCTCGATGTGGAGCGCTACTCGCCCGGCGCCGAAGGCATCGTGGTGCAACTGCGCCGCGCGCATGCCATCGGTCCGCTGGCGCAGCTGGAACTGGAACGCGACGACAATGCCGAGCTGATCGAAGCGGTCATCCCCAATGAACGCTTCGCCCAACTGGGCTTGAAGAACGGCGAGACCCTGGTGGTCCGCCCGCGTCGCCTGCAGGTCTTTGCACAGCATGATGGAGGGCAGGCACGATGAACTTCCAGCAGCTGCGTTCCATCCGCGAGGCCGCGCGCTGCGGCTTCAACCTGACCGAGGTGGCCAATGTACTGTTCACCTCGCAACCCGGCGTGAGCCGCCAGATCCGTGAGCTCGAAGAAGAACTGGGCGTGGAAATCTTTGAGCGCAACGGCAAGCGCCTGACCGGCCTGACCGAACCCGGAAAGGGCATCCTCGGCATCGTCGAGCGGCTCCTGCTGGAAGCCGAGAACCTGCGCCGCGCCAGCAAGGAATACGCCGGCGAGCAGAGCGGCACGCTCTCCATTGCCACCACCCACACCCAGGCGCGCTACGTGCTGCCGCGCGTGGTGCAGGCCTTCCGCGACGCCTTCCCGCAGGTGCGCATCGCCCTGCAGCAGAGCGCCCCGGAACACATCGCCGAATGGGTCATCTCGGGCAAGGCCGACATCGGCATCGCCACCGAAGGCCTGTCGCAGTTCAAGGAACTGGTGTCCTTCCCCTGTTACACCTGGAGCCACGTGATCGTGGTGCCGCAAGGCCACCCGCTGTTGGGCGTGGAACAGGTCACGCTGGAAGACCTGGGCACCTGGCCGCTGATCACCTATGACGTCGGCTTTACCGGCCGCGGCCATATCGACGAAGCCTTCCGCCAGGCCGGCATCGAGCCCGACATCGTGCTCACCGCCATGGATTCGGACGTGATCCAGCAATACGTCTCGCTGGGCATGGGCGTGGGCCTGGTGGCCTCGATGGCGGTGGACCAGGGCAAGCACACCGAGATGGTGGCCATCAATGCCTCCCACCTGTTCAAGGCCAACATCGCCCGGTTGGCGGTACGGCGCGGTGCCTACCTGCGCGGCTATGCCTTCGATTTCATCCAGCAGTTCGCTCCGGACCTCAAGCGCGCCGACATCGTCAATGCGCTCAATGAGGCCAACGCCCAAGTTTGAGCCGGGTGGCGTCTGAGGTCGCAGTATAGCTGTACCGGGCCAGTTTCCCGGAGTGTCAGTAAAAAGGCCGGACAGTGTTTGTGCACTGTCCGGCCTTTGTCATGGCGAGCAGGGTCGCGTCGCTTACACCGTGCGGGTCGGTGTCGTGGTGAAGGTGCTGGTATCTGTACTGCTGGGTTGTGCGGTAGTGGACTGGGCCACTTGGGTGGACTGTCCGGCGGCTTTCAGGACGTCATTGAAATTGACGGCCGGCTTCTTCGCAGCCTGCTGGCCGCCGGCTGGTGCGTTGCCGTGATAGACGGCGGAAATGGAATTGATCGACATGCGTGCACTCCTCAAATAAGGCTGTCCCCCGGGCCAGCGCCCAGACCGGTATTGCCGGGGCAGTATAGGGGCGCACCATGAGGCTGCTGCGCCGGTTTACCGAAACTTGCGCATCTTTACCTGTTCGACGTGAGCCGAGGTCTGCTTACTTGCGCAAGCGTGCGGCGCACTGGTCGCGCAGGCGGGTGTCTTCGGGCGCATCGTCATCGGCGGGCGTGGCCGCACTGGCCGTGGATGGCGCAGACGGATGGGCGCACTGGCGATAGCGCGTCACATAGCGTTCAAACTCGGCGCGCGCCTGGGCTTTGGGCAGGCTGGCCAGTTTCTGGATGAAACTGCGGCTGCCGATCTCGAAGTGCTGGTAATCGATGGGTTGTTTCCACTGGCCGCCCCAGACCAGGAAGCCGTGCTCATAAAACACGCTGACCACGTCCTCGGCCATGCCCGGCTGCAGCGGCGCGCGCTGCAGGTAGGCCGCGCCCTGCGGCGGCAGGACTTCCTGTTCCGGGCTGCCGGCCTTGCTCACATAAGGGTTCTGCAGCGGATTGATGTCGATGGCCGCGCCGTAGGCGTGCTTGGACCAGCCACCGCCGCCCGTCATGGGCCGGCCATTGAAGGCCGAACTGTTGTTGGCGGCCATGGAGCGCTGGTCGTCGCCGTCATAGGCCTCCAGCCCCTGCGCGCCGGCCAGCGGGAAGGACCGCAGCAGCAGTTCACCGAACAGTGCCTCCACCTGCGGTGCCAGCGCGTCGAGCACCACCACGCTGCCCTGGCGGGTGGCCCCGTCGAAATCGGTGTAGTCGAAACTGACCGTGGCCAGCCGCGAGCAGGGGACCGGGTTGGCGCTGGTGATGACCTTGCCGGACTGCATCCGCGCGCACTGGGCCGGCGAGACCGGCGTGATGTCGGCCCGGGCCACCATGGGCAGCGCCAGGGCCAGCACGGTGGCGGGCGCGGCAAGCGCGTGCAGCAGGGACGGGCAAGCGAGGGCAGGGAAGCGGGCGGAGAGGGTCGTCATGGGAGGGGATGATACGGGTTTTCTGGTCAAAAAGTGTTGTCATCATTGACATATTGCCTGCGATGGCTGACATCAAGATGCGCCGTTTTCTGACATCCGGCAGCGCCCGGAGCGGGAATAATCGGTGTACAGAAGCTGTCGAACGTCGGCAAGCATGCGCTCTGTGCTTGGCAGACCGCAATTCGACAAATCCCCCCTCAACAATTTTAGGAGGCAACATATGAAGATTCGCCACACCCTCTTGGCTGCCGCCGTGTTCACTGCTGTGCTGGCTGGTTGCAACAAGCGCGACGAAGCGCCTGCAACGCCTGCCGCCACCCCGCCGGCCGCATCCGAACCGGCACCGGCAAGCAGCACCCCGACCACCCCGGCACCGGCTGATTCCGGTACGGCTGCGGGCTCGACCGCGACCCCGGCGACCCCGACCCCGACTACGCCTTCGGATTCGTCGGCCGCCACGCCGAGCACCCCGGCTGCCTCTGGCGACAGCGGTACGCAAAAGTAAACGCCTCACAACAAGAGCCAACAAGAACGGCACCAGCCGCACCATCTCCCGCAGTGGGAACAGCACTGCATACGCCGCGACGGGCAACTATCGCGGCGTTTTCTTTTGGGTCTGGAAAGCGTGCATATGGCGGGAATATGAAGGATCGTGCAGGACAGCTGGCCTACAGGGGGGCATGTCACGTTTCCTGGAAAAATCTTTCCGAACTTTTTTTTGCGGCTTGCAGTCGTACAGGTGGTTGAACTGTTCCTTCAACCTCCCTCTTGATAGGGAACTTGCCCGCAGTTCATTGGCTGCGGGCTTTTTTTTGTCTTGCGCAAGGCAGGCGCCGCTGTTTGGGGCAGCAGTGCTGGCTTTCCCGTGCAGGTCTGTGCTGCAATGTCACGCAAAATCTCCAATTCGGCCGATGGAATGCGGAACCGCGTCACCGCTATCATCGACGCTCCGACGCGTCTCATGCGTTCGCCCATCTCCTTGGTGAGAGCCTCTCAACCTCGGCGAAATGAAACTTACTTTTGTTTGGTGGAATACCAGCCTGTCCCGCCCTGCTGACCCCAATAAATCGACCACGCTGGCGCAGTCAATTGCATTCGACCTGCTCGACTTGATATGTCATGACATCCGGCCCGATGCCATCTGCCTCGGAGAAATTTCCACCGAAGACATTGCGCGTCTGGAAGATATCTGGGTAGCGCGCGGTTATGGCCTGATAGATGGCATCAGACCCGTGGGACGGACCTCGTTTGATACCTGCGTTCTGTTTCGCACGGACACCTTGGTTGCCTTGGATAACAAGGATCTGGTGGCGCAAAAAGGCCAGCGCCATTTCAAGGTCGCACAGAGATTTGATTTTGGCGTATGCGACAACGAAACGATCATTCATCTCTTTGTCTCCCACTGGCCCAGCCGGATTCATACTTCCGAAGATCATCCCTATCGGGATTTTCTAGGTATTCGTTTGCGAGACGCGGTGAAAGAAACCAGATTTGATGAGCATCAGCAATACGTCATCATCCTGGGGGATTTCAACGACGAGCCATTCGATGCGCCTTTGTCGAATCATTTAATGGCCACCAGGGACAGGGCTTTGGCTGCCAGGAAATCTCATCTTTTGTACAACCCCTTCTGGCGATTGTTGGGCTGCTCCAACCCTTATCGCCAGGCGTCACAGGTGATGAGCTCTCATTCTGGTAGTTGCTATTACCGTGGTGGCGAATCCGCCAGGTGGAAAACATTTGACCAGATCATTTTTTCGTCTTCATTTTTGGGAAAGACGTCCTGGCACCTTTGTGAAGACCTGGTCCAGATTCTGGATGTTCCGTTTTTTACCGACATAGTTCGCAGGGCAAAAACCAGTTTTGACCATCTTCCCGTGATCGGCGTTATTGAAAAGGCTTGACCATGAAAAAGTTCGCGGCTTCCATTGAAAAGGGGCTTGATGCGGCCCAGAATGCTCGGCTTCTCAAGGCTGAAATCGATTCCGTATTCGAGACCTTGAATGAAGAATTGTCTGAGATCACCAAAGGAAGAGTAGGGCTGAGGCGAGAGATGTTTCTCGACTTACCAAGGTTTGGTTCGGGTATGTCCCCCTACTTCAATCGGGAGCAACACCTCGGGCTTGCCATCGTGTCCGAAAACACGCCCAGTACCGAAATCGCCCGCTGGTCAGAGGATCCTGGCGGTTATCCCTGCAAGCTTGTCCTGCCAGAGCGTCAGTTTTATTGTGAAGATAGGGATGCACTCGAAAGCGTCTTGGCTGAGCTGTTGCAAAGGCCTGAAGTGGGAGATGTCATTCTCCGCCATCTACGCGCCTCCGAACATGACTCACAAAGCGTAGTGAGCTGAAACGTATCGGAAGTGAACGGCGCAGCAAAGGCGAACGCGTCCGCAAGCGATCTGCCAAGGCCTGAGTCCGGTATTGCACCGGGCTCAGGCTTTTGAGTTTGCGTCATTTGCTTTGAATCTTGGGGCGCAGTGCGAGAGATCCTCCGTTCCAGCTACTTCCCCCCATGCCCCTTCACCACCGCAATCATGGCCCCGAACGCCGGCCCCATATTGGCTTCCAGCGTCGGATACATGCGCGAGATGCTCCCATCGAGGTACAAGGCGTCACTGCACTTGAGTTCATCACGAAGGAAACTGGCGAAATCGTAGAAGCTGATCGGATTGCGCGCGATGGCCAGCGTGACGATGCCGGCCGCATCCAGGCATACCGCATTGCGCACCACCGTATTGGCTGACTCGGGATCGAAGCGCGGATTGATCTTGCCGTCCACGATCATCAGCGGTCCGGATTGCGTGGCATAGCGCGTCACGCCGTTCCACAGGCCCAGTTCGGCTTCATAGTCGGAGGTCTCGACGATGTAGGCCTGGCGCTCGCTCAATACGAAGACCCCATTGGGCTGCAGGTAGAAATTGCCATACGCGTTCTTGCGCGTATTGAGGCGGCGCAGCTGGTTGCCGCCTTCCACGTACAGGCCCAGCGGCTGCAACTGCTTGTCATAGATGCCGGCATTGGTGGCGCAGACCATCTCCTGCCCCTGGCTGCGCAGATGCGCGTCCAGCCGGCTGAAGTTGCCCAGCGGCGTGCCGCTGGCGTCCTTCCAGTACATGCGGATGGTGTCGCTGCGCGGATCGGCGCGACAGGTGCTGATGAAGACCTGGTGATACTGGTACTGGCGCACCTCGGCCGCCTGTGCCTGCGGGCTGGCGCCTCCCAGCCCAAGTCCGGCCATCAGGCTCGCGGTGGCCAGCAGTCGCAGGAGGGCAGGGCGCAGGTGGCGGGAGGGGAAAAGAGGGGAGCGAAGCATCGAAACCAGGTCTTGTTCTGCGGGAATGCGGAGGGCGAGGCGGTATTGTAAATGCCGCAAGCCGGGCTTGCCACGGGAAATCCGGATTTGGCCGCAAATCCAGTCCCGTCAAGGCTTTGCGACCCATGCACCGAATTCGATCATGCTGCAGTGCGGACTTGCACCGAATATGGGAAAATGAACAAAAACAGCATGAAATGTGCGAAAAATCGAAGACGACAGCGCATAAATGATGGGGTATGACGAAATTTCAAAAAAAAGTTGCCCCATATGACGGCAGTGTTACACTCTGCCCCCATGTTGCGGCCAGCCTCCCGTAAAACGGGGTCAGGTATCCACAACCCTACGCGCGCCGGCCTGCTGGCCAGGTAACGGCGCCTCTTGAATCCGTTCCATCCTGGAGGAAACGACAATGAAGTTTGCAAGCCGTCTGACCAAGATCGCCCTGGCCGCCGCCACCTTTGCCGCCTTCGCCGGCGTGGCCCACGCCGAAACCGTCAAGATCGCCATCGCCGGTCCCTTGACCGGTGCCGTGGCCCAGTACGGCGACATGGTCAAGGCCGGTGCCCTCACCGCCATCGAACAGATCAACGCCGCCGGCGGCGCCAACGGCAACAAGTTCGAAGCCGTCATGATGGATGACGCCTGCGAACCCAAGCAGGCCGTGGCCGTGGCCAACAAGATCGTCAGCCAGGGCATCAAGTACGTGATCGGTCACGTCTGCTCCGGCTCCACCATCCCCGCCTCGGACATCTACGAGAACGAAGGCGTGGTCATGATCACCCCGTCGGCGACCGCACCGCAGCTGACCGAAGCCAAGCCGCACAAGTTCATCTTCCGCACCATCGGCCGCGACGACCAGCAAGGTCCTGCCGCTGCCCGCTACGTCATCGAGAAGCTCAAGCCCAAGAAGGTCGCCGTGCTGCACGACAAGCAGTCCTACGGCCAGGGCGTGGCCTCGTCGGTGAAGTCGGCGCTGGATGCGGCCAAGGTGCCGGTGGTGGTGTTCGAAGGCATCAACGCCGGTGACAGCGATTACTCGGCCATCGTCACCAAGTTGAAGTCGCAGGGCGTGGACTTCGTCTACTTCGGCGGCTACCACCCGGAAATGGGCCTGATCATGCGCCAGGCGCGTGAGCAAGGCGTCAAGGCCGTCTTCATGGGCCCCGAAGGCGTGGGCAACAAGGACATCACCGCCATCGCCGGCCCGGCCTCCGAAGGCATGCTGGTGACCCTGCCGGCCGACTTCGCCGCCGACCCGGCCAACGCCGCCCTGGTCAAGGCCTTCGCTGCGGCCAAGCGTGATGCCAACGGCCCGTTCCAGATGCCGGCCTACTCGGCCGTGAAGATCATTGCCGACGCCATCACCGGCGCCAAGTCCACCGATCCGGACAAGGTCGCTGCCTACATCCACGGCAACAGCTTCAAGACCCCCATCGGCAACGTCGAATACGACAAGAAGGGCGACCTGAAGGCCTTCAAGTTCGTCGTCTTCACCTGGCACAAGGACGCCACCAAGACCGAAGCCAAGTGATTCGCCCCGAATCGCTGGCGTGACTGTCTGACCTGACGTCAAACCGCGAAATGCCCCATTGCAGTCGGAATGGGGCATTTCCACTTTATGGGTTCCCTCATGAATGAATTGCTCCCTCAACTGACCCAGCAGCTCGTCAACGGGCTCTCGCTGGGCGCGATCTATGCCTTGATCGCCATCGGCTACACCATGGTCTACGGCATCATCGGCATGATCAACTTCGCCCACGGCGAGATCTACATGATCGCCTCCTACGTCGGCCTGGTGACCTTGACGGCCATCGGCGTGCAGTCCGGCTATCCCTTGCCGCTGCTGCTGGGTGGCGCGCTGATCGTCTCGGTGCTGGTGACCGGCCTCTACGGCTGGACCGTCGAACGCGTGGCCTATCGTCCGCTGCGTGGCGGCCCGCGCCTGGTGCCGCTGATCTCGGCCATCGGCATGTCCATCTTCCTGCAGAACTACGTGCAGATCGGCCAGGGCGCACGCGACATGTCGGTGCCGGTGCTGATCTCGGGCGCGCTGGAGTTCCAGATGGGCAGCGACTTCACGGTCACCGTGCCGTATTCGCGCATGGTCATCGTGGGCGTGACGCTGGTGCTGATGGTGGCCCTGACGCTGTTCATCGCGCGCTCGCGCATGGGCCGCGCCTGCCGCGCCTGCGCTGAAGACATGGGCATGGCCAACTTGCTCGGCATCGATACCAACAAGGTGATTTCATTCACCTTCGTCCTGGGCGCGATGCTGGCGGCCGTCGGCGGCGTGCTCATTGCCCTGACCATCGGCAAGCTCAATCCCTACATCGGCTTCATCGCCGGCATCAAGGCTTTCACGGCGGCGGTGCTGGGCGGCATCGGCAGCATTCCCGGCGCCATGCTGGGCGGCGTGCTGCTGGGCCTGGCCGAGACCTTCGCGGCCGGCTACCTGCCTTCCGAATACAAGGACGTGGTGTCCTTCGGGCTGCTGGTGCTGATCCTGCTGTTCCGTCCCACGGGCCTGTTGGGCAAGCCCGACATCGAAAAGGTCTGAGCCCGCACGGCTCGACGGACAACGACATATTCAAGGAGGCGTGATGCCTGAGACTTTCAAGAATGCCGTGGCGGCGGCGCTGGTGACCGCCGTACTGACCATCCCGCTGCTGGGCATGCAGCTGCAGCTGGAGGGCTACCGCGTGGTCCTCAACACCCACTGGACCCCGGTGCTGGTGGCGGTGCTGGCCGTATTCCTGTTCCAGCTGGCCAAGCCGGCGCTCTTGCGCAGCCGCGCCGGCATCAAGCTGCCGGCGCTGCCGCGCATGCAGCCGGGCCAGCAGCGCGCAGCCGTCCTGATCCTGCTGATGGCCGCCCTGGTGTGGCCCTTCTTCGGCTCGCGCGGCTATGTGGACGTGATGACCCTGGCGCTGATCTACGTGGTGCTGGGCCTGGGCCTGAACATCGTGGTCGGTTTCGCCGGCCTGCTGGACCTGGGTTACGTCGGCTTCTATGCCGTGGGTGCCTACACCTATGCGCTGTGCAACCAGTACTTCGGCCTCTCGTTCTGGGAATGCGTGCCGCTGTCGGCTGCCGCGGCTGCGCTGTTCGGCTTCCTGCTGGGCTTCCCGGTGCTGCGCCTGCGCGGTGACTACCTGGCCATCGTCACCCTGGGCTTTGGCGAAATCATTCGCCTCTTGCTCAACAACATGACCAGCCTGACCGGCGGCCCGGATGGCATCTCCGGCATCCCCAAGCCGACCGTATTCGGCGTGGTGATGGCGCGCAATCCGCTGACCGAAGACGGCACCACCTTCCACCAGATGTTCGGCCTGACTTACCAGGGTGGCCACATGGTGATCTTCCTGTACTTCCTGGCCTTGCTGATGGTGCTCTTTACCTGGTTCGTCACCAGCCGCCTGCTGCGCATGCCCATGGGCCGCGCGTGGGAAGCCCTGCGTGAAGATGAGATCGCCTGCCGCTCGCTGGGCATCAACCCGACCCGCGTGAAGCTCTCGGCCTTCACGCTCGGTGCCGCCTTCGCCGGCCTGGCCGGTTCCTTCTTCGCCGCCCGCCAGGGCCTGGTGACGCCGGAATCCTTCACCTTCATCGAGTCCGCCCTGATCCTGGCCATCGTCGTGCTGGGCGGCATGGGCTCGCAGCTGGGCGTGATCCTGGCGGCGATCCTGCTGACCGTATTGCCGGAAGTGGCGCGCAGCTTTGCCGAGTACCGCATGCTGATCTTCGGCCTGGTGATGGTGCTGATGATGATGTGGCGTCCGCAAGGACTGCTTCCCGCCACCCGTCCGCATGTGGAGCTGCCGCAATGAACCCGATCGTGAAAACCATGTTGGAAGTATCGAACCTGTCGATGCGCTTCGGCGGCCTCTTGGCCGTGGATGGCGTCTCGCTGGCCGTGCAGGAGCGCGAAGTCTTCGCCATCATCGGCCCCAACGGCGCCGGCAAGACAACCGTCTTCAACTGCATCAGCGGCTTCTACCAGCCGACTTCGGGCGAGATTGCGCTTGATGGCGTCTCCATTGCCCGCCAGCCCAGCCACCAGGTGGCGCAGCAGGGCCTGGTGCGCACCTTCCAGAACATCCGCCTCTTCAAATCCATGACCGTGGTGGAAAACCTGCTGGTGGCGCAACACCAGCAGGTCAACACCAACCTGCTGTCGGGGCTGCTGAAGACCCCGTCCTACCGCAAGTCCGAGCAGGAAGCATTGCAGCGTGCGGCCTACTGGCTGGACCAGCTGGGCCTGACGGCGCTGGCCAACCGCGAGGCGGGCACGCTCTCGTATGGCCTGCAACGCCGCGTGGAAATCGCCCGCTGCATGATCACCAAGCCGCGCCTGCTGCTGCTGGATGAACCGGCGGCCGGCCTGAACCCGCAGGAGAAGCAGGAGCTGTCGCAGCTGATCGACCGCCTGCGCCGCGAACACGGCGTAGCCGTGCTGCTGATCGAACACGACATGAGCCTCATCATGGGCATCTCCGACCGCATCCTGGTCATGGAGCACGGCAAGCCCATCGTCACCGGCACGCCCGAACAGGTGCGCAGCGACGAGCGTGTGATCAAGGCCTACCTGGGAGAAGAATGATGCTGCAGTTTGACAAGGTGCATACCCACTATGGCGCCATCGAGGCCCTGCACGGCGTATCGCTGAAGGTGGAAAAAGGCGAGATCGTCACCTTGATCGGTGCCAACGGTGCCGGCAAGACCACGCTCCTGATGACGCTGTGCGGCCGTCCGCGCGCCTCCAGCGGCCGCGTACTCTTCGAAGGGCAGGACATCACCCAACTGCCGACCCACGAGATCATGCGTCGCGGCCTGGCGATTTCGCCGGAAGGCCGGCGCGTCTTCCCCAGCCTGACCGTGCTGGAAAACCTCAAGATGGGCGCCTTCTTCGCCAGCAACGAGGAAATCGAGCAGGGCATCGCGTATGTCTTCGGACTCTTCCCGCGCCTGAAGGAACGCGCGGCGCAGCGTGCCGGGACCATGTCGGGCGGCGAGCAGCAGATGCTGGCCATCGGCCGCGCCCTCATGAGCAAGCCGCGCCTGCTGTTGCTCGATGAACCCACCCTGGGCCTGGCCCCGTTGGTGATTGCGCAGATCTTCGAGATCATCCGCACCATCCGCGACAGCGGCGTGACCGTGTTCCTGGTCGAGCAGAACGCCAACAAGGCGCTGGGCGTGGCCGACCGTGGCTATGTGCTGGAAAACGGCCATGTGGTGATGTCCGATACCGGCGCCAACCTGCTGGCCAACAGCGACGTGCGCAAGGCTTACCTCGGTCACGGCTGAGCACGGCAGCTCATCTGCGCAGCGCGGCCCGGTCATGCAAATGGCCGGGCCGTTGCGCTTTCGGGGCCGCAACACGGCGCGGAAGCGGGGCTTTGCTGCAGAGCAGCAAGAAAATGCGTAGAATGTCGGCCCATCCTGGCCCCGGCGCGACGGCGCAGCATGCTGAGCATGCGTGCGGGCCTTTTTTCCTGGACGATGAAATGACACACCCCACACGCCGCCGGGTCCTGAAAGTGGCGGGCCTGATGGCAGGTGCCGGCGCTGCCGGCCTGTTCTGGTCCCTGCCGCACCGGGTCACGGCGCAAAACAATCCGGCGACCGTGCCGGTAGACGATTTCCTTCAGGTTTCCCGGCAACTGACTGAACGCCTGGATTTGAGTCCCAAGCTGGGCGCGGCTCTGCTGCTGGCCTTGTCCAAGACCGAAAAAGACCTGGCCACGCGCCTGCAATCGCTCAAGGGCCTGCTGCAAGCCCAGCCGGCGCTGCTGCAGGGCGAGCGACTGGCGTTCCCGGCCGAGCAGGGCGACAGCGAAAAGCTGGCCCGCGTCATCCTGGGCGCCTGGTACGACGGCGTGGTTGGCAAGGGCAAGAATGCCCAGTACGTCACCTACATCAATACGCTCTCCAACGCACTGGTGAGCGGCAAGCTGGTGCCGCCCAGTTTTTCCTATGGTCCCTGCGGCAGCTGGTCGCGCCAGCCCTGATTTGCGAGAGTGACATCCATGAGCAATCCCAATTCCGCCGATGTGGTGGTGATCGGCGCCGGCGTGACCGGCGCTTTGCTGGCCACGCGTCTGGCCAAGACCGGCAAGTCGGTGCTGCTGCTGGAATCCGGCCCGCGCATGGGCCGCGATCAGCTGGTCGAGCGCTTCCGCAGTTCGGCCTTCAAGTCCGACTTCATGGCGCCGTATCCGTATTCGCCGCTGGCACCGCACCCGCGCTATACGCCGGAGCCCAACGGCTACCTGCAGCAGAAGGGGCCGCATGCCTTCAATGCGCAGTACATCCGCATGTTCGGCGGCACCAGCTGGCACTGGGCGGCGCAGTTGTGGCGCTACGTGCCCAACGACTTCCGCCAGCACAGCCTCTATGGCGTGGGCCGCGACTGGCCCATCAGCTATGACGACCTGGAAGACTATTACTATCAGGCCGAGGTCATCGCCGGTGTCGGCGGCTCGCCCGAGAGCGGCTCGCCGCGCAAGCATCCTTTCCCGATGGAGCGGGTGCCGGCCTCGTGGCTGCAGCAACGCGTGACGGCGCGCCTGGCGCCGGAATTCACCGTGCTCGACGACAGCACCGGCCGCAACAGCCGCAACTATGACGGCCGTCCGGCCTGCTGCGGCAACAACAACTGCATGCCGCTGTGTCCCATCGATGCGCAGTATCACGGCGGACTGGCCGCGCAGCAGGCCGAAGACAGCGGCGTGAAGGTCATCACCGAGGCCGTGGTCTATCGCCTGGAACATGACGACAAAGGCCGCATTGCGGCCGTCCATTATTACGACTGGAACAAGGCCAGCCACCGCATCACCGCGCAGACCTTCGTGCTGGCGGCCAATGCCATCGAGACACCCAAGCTGCTGTTGATGTCGGTGAGCGACAAGTTCCCGCAGGGTATCGCCAACGCCCGCGACAACGTCGGCCGCAACCTGTGCGACCACCCGGCCATCGGCGTGACCTTCGATGTCGATGAAGAAATCTGGCCTGGCCGTGGTCCGGTCAGCCCTTGCTCCATCGGCCAGTTCCGCGACGGCGAATTCCGCGCTGAACATGCGCCGTTCCGCATCGATATTTCCAATGCCTCGCAGGTGGCATCGGTGACCAAGGAAGTGCTCGCCGAGGGTTACTTCGGCAAGCGCCTGGAAGAGCAGATCCTGTTCCGCGCGGCCCGCCGCCTTAGCATCAAAAACGCACTGGAACAGCTGCCCGACCGCAACAACCGCGTGACGCTGGGCGACAAGAAGGATGAACTCGGCCTGCCCGTCCCGGCCCTGTACTGGAACGTGGACGACTACGTCGTCAAAGGGACCGAGAAGACCCGCGCCGCCTACGACGCCATTGCCGCCAAGCTGGGGGCGACCAACATCAAGCACAGCAAGAGCGGGGCGTTCTCCAATCGCCAGCACATCACCGGCACGCTCTCCATGGGCCTGGACCCGGCCACCAGCGTCACCGACGCCTGGGGCCGCGCACATGACCACGAGAACCTGTTCATGGTCGGCACCGGCGTCATGCCCACGGTCGGTACCTGCAATGTCACGCTGACGGCGATGGCACTGGCGCTGCGTACGGCCGACAAGATCATCGAGGAGAGCCGCCATGCGTAAGCCTTTCAAGCGCCTGCTGGCGATGTTGTGCCTGCTGTGCATCGGGCCCGTGGCCCATGCGGTTGATGACGCGCAGTTGATCAAGCGTGGCGAGTACCTGGCCATTGCCGGCGACTGCGCCGCCTGCCACAGCGAGAAGGGCCGCGCGCCGTTCAGCGGCGGCCATGCCATCGGCAGTCCGCTTGGCACCATCTACAGCACCAACATCACGCCGTCCAAGACCCACGGCATCGGCCAGTACACGCAGGAGCAATTTGCCGCAGCGCTGCGTCGCGGCGTACGCGCCGATGGCAGCAACCTGTATCCGGCGATGCCCTATACCGCCTATGCGCGGCTGACCGATGAGGATGTTGCGGCGCTGTACGCCTACTTCATGCAGGGCGTACAGCCGGTGGACCAGGCCGCACCGGCCACGGCACTGCCGTTCCCCTTCAACATCCGCATGTCGATGAAGGCGTGGAACTGGCTGTTCCTGGATCGCAAGCCGTTTGAACCCGACCCGTCGCAATCGGCGCAGTGGAATCGTGGCGCCTACCTGGTGCAGGGCCTGGCCCATTGCAGCACCTGCCACACACCGCGCAACGTGCTCATGGCCGAGCAGCTGGATCGCCGTCTGCAAGGCGCCTCGCTGGGGACCTGGTACGCGCCCGACATCAGCGCCACCGCCCTGCAGGCCAAGCCGGCCTGGACCCGCGCCATGCTGGCCGATTACCTGGCGACCGGCCACGCCGCCAATGGTGCCACCGCAGGCGGGCCGATGCTGGAAGCCATCGAGAAGAGCTTCTCGCGCATGACCCGTGACGATCTGGAAGCGATGGCCACCTATCTCCTGCCGGCCGGCCCGGCCGAGGCGGTAGCGCCGGCGGCAGCGAGCGCAGCACCGGCGGCGCTGACCCCGGTGCAGGGCGACGATACGCCGCAGGCGCTGGCGGCCATGAGCGCGGGTGCCCGTGTTTATATGAACAACTGCGCTTCCTGCCACAACACGGGCGGGCAGGGCCTCAACGGCCTGCCGTCCCTGCAGCAGCATCCGCTGCTGCGCCAGCCCAATGCCGACAATGTCGCCATGGCCATCCTCGAAGGAGTGCTGCCGGAACACGGACAGGGCATGATCGGGTTTGCCCATACCTTGAACGATGCAGAGATTGCGGCCGTGACCAATTACCTCATGCAGGACCTGGGCGGCAGCAAGGTCAGCATCAGCGCGGAGCGCGTCAAGACGCTGCGGGCAGGGGGCGAAGCCTCGCCGCTGTTGTGGCTGGCGCGTGGCGGGATGGTGCTGTTGGTACTGGCCCTGCTGGTGCTCGCCGTGTGGTGGCGCCGCCGCTCGGCGCGCACGGTCGGCTGAGCGGATACCCGCGCAGCCCGGCACCCGGACATGTCATACCAGATGCCGCCCAGCCACAGCGGGCGGCTCTTTTTTTGTGCCAGATGAACGGTTTTGTCTGCCATTGTCTGCTGCGAGTGACATCCGGGATTGTTTCGGGCTATCCTCGACACTCGATGAGGAAAAGCATGAAAAAGATTTCGCAGCACCTGAAGCAACTGGGCATGGGCGGCCTGCTGCTGGCCTGTGCCTGGATTGTTCCGGCTGCGGCTCACGCCGACCGTCTGGAGGAGATCCAGGCGCGCGGCTCGCTGATCTGCGCCACGCTGGCCAGCAACGAGCCGCTGGGCTTCCCCGATCCGCAGACCGGCCAGATCGTCGGTTTCGATGTGGACATGTGCAGCGCCATTGCAGCCAAGCTGGGTGTGAAGATGCGCCAGCGCAGTTTGACCGTGGAGGCCCGTTTGCCGGCGCTGATCCAGGGTGAGGTCGACCTGGTCTCGGGCGCATTGGGCTATACCCGCGAGCGGGCGCGCCAGATCGATTTCACGGCGTCGCATTACCAGACTCCGATCAAGCTGCTCGTGTACAGCGATTCCGGACTGAATCTGGTCTCCGACCTGGAAGGCAAGCGCATCAGCGCCAATCGCGGCTCCACCCCGGAGCAGGCCGTGCGGCGCGTACTGCGCAAGGCCACCTTGCTGACTTTCCCGGAGACCCCGCAATCCTTCCTGGCCCTGGCCCAGAAGCAGGCCGATGCGATGGCCGTGGCCATGCCCTCGGGGATCCGCTTCGTCAATGAATCGGGCGGACGCTTCCGCTTCGTCGAAGGCGCACTGGCCTGGGAGCCGACCGCCCTGGGCGTCAAGAAGGGCGAGCACCGCCTGCTGGACGCCGTCAACAAGGCACTGGTCGCGCTGGAAAAGGACGGCCAGATCGATGCCCTGTGGATCAAGTGGTTCGGTCCCAAGACCAAGTTCAACATTCCGCGCGACAAGAAGCTGACCCCCATCTCGGCCTTCCGCCAGGCGGGCTGACGGTACCATCGACCTGGGCGCTGCGGCGCCCGTTCCTTTTTTCATACTTCGCTTTCCCGGCACGCCGAGCAGCATCATGTCCGTCACTACCGTCCCGCCTTCCTCTTCCCACGACCACGACCACGACGGCCTGCCACCGCGCCAGCGCCTGCTGGCCATTGCGACCGTGGTGCTCGGCCTGAGCATGGCGGTCCTCGATGGCTCCATCGCCAACCTGGCGCTGCCGGCCATGGCCGCCGATCTCAAGGCCAGCAATGCCGATGCCATCTGGGTCATCAACAGTTACCAGATCGCCATGGCCGTGTGCCTGCTGCCGCTGGCGTCGCTGGGGGAAGTGATCGGCTACCGGCGCGTCTACCTGGGCGGCCTGTTCCTCTTCACGCTGGCCTCGCTGGCGTGCGCGGCCAGCGGCGACATGCTGCAACTGAGCCTGGCGCGGGTGCTGCAGGGGCTGGGTGCGGCCGGCATCCTGTCGGTCAATACCGCGCTCATCCGCTTCATCTATCCGGCCCGGCAGCTGGGCCGGGCCATCGGCTACAACGCCCTGGTGGCCGGCACCGGCAATGCGCTGGGTCCTGGCGTGGCGGGCCTGATCCTGCACCTGGCGTCCTGGCACTGGCTGTTCCTGATCAATATTCCCCTCGGGCTGGCGGCGCTGGCCGTGGGCAGCCGCGCCTTGCCGGCCAACCCGCTCTCGCCGCGCCGCTTCGACACCCAGAGCGCCGTGCTGTGCATGGGCTTCATCGGCCTGCTGCTCTATACCATCGACGCCGTGGGCCACCTGCAGGGTGGCTGGGTGGTGGCGGGCTGCGCGCTGCTCACTGCCATCAGCCTTGTCCTGCTGCTCAAGCTCCAGTCCGCCAGCGCCCCCATGTTGCCGCTGGACTTGCTGCGCATACCGCTGTTTGCGCTCTCCATCGGCACCTCGTTCTGCTCCTTCGCGGCGCAGATGGCGGTCTTCGTGATGCTGCCCTTCATGCTGCAGGACTACCTGGGCATGAGTGCGGCGCGCGCCGGCATGCTGCTCACGGCCTGGCCGGTAGCCGTGGCGCTGACCGGCGTGGTGGCCGGCAAGCTCTCGGACCGCATCCCGGCAGGGTTGCTGGGCGGGATCGGGCTGGCGGTGATGTGTCTGGGATTGCTGGCCTTGCTGACGGTGGACCGCAGCACGCCCGATGGCGTCACGCTGGCCATGTTTGCAGTCTGTGGTTTGGGCTTCGGGCTGTTCCAGTCGCCCAACAACCGCACCATGATCAGTGCGGCGCCGCGTGAGCGCACCGGCGGCGCCAGCGGCATGCTGGGAACGGCGCGCCTGACCGGGCAGACGGTCGGGGCCTCGGTGGTGGCCATGCTCATGGGGGTGTCAGCGGCGCCGTACGCGCCGGTGCTGTGCTTTGCCGCTGCCCTGGCGGGCGCGGCTTGCCTGGTGAGCCTGTCGCGGTTGCGTTATTGAGGTGCGGTGGCGTTACAGCGCCGGCGCCAGCGTCTCGCCGCGGGCGTGGTGGTGGGCGGCGTGGGCGGCTACTGAGAGCGCCATGCTGAGATAGTTTTCATTGCGGCGGCGCAGCTGCGCCTGCTGCTGTTCCAGCGCAAACAGTTGCTGGTAGAGCGTGCGGATCTGCTGCTGCAGCAACTGGCGCTGCTGCTTGCCGTCCCGGTTGGCCGGGAAGCGGGCCAGCGACTGCGCCTGCTGTTGCAGGATCAGGATGCGGTGGCTCAGTTGCGCCACCAGCTCGGTGGGGTCATGGTCCAGCGTGTCTGCCACTGCGATTTCTGCGCGGACAGGTTTTTCTTGTTCATACGCGACGTTCATGCGAACTCCAGCCCAACGGGGCGCAAGGGGACTGCGATAAAGCCTTCGCTTTGATTTACGGCAGCCCCGCGCGCATCTTGAGCCACGGAAAGTAAAAAAACTTAAAGGCGCAGCCCCGTACAGGGTGCTGCGCCTTTTTACGTACGGGCCGCACGATGGCGGGCCCGCAGCGGGTGGTCCCAGGCAGTCAGTCGGTCAGATCACGCCACGGCGCATCTGGTCCAGCTCGATGGATTCGAAGAGGGCCTTGAAATTGCCTTCGCCAAAGCCGTCATTGCCCTTGCGCTGGATGATTTCATAGAACACCGGCCCGATCAGGTTCTGCGTGAAGATCTGCAGCAGCAGGCCCTGGCCGGCCGTGGGCGCACCGTCGATGAGGATCTTCAGTTCACGCAAGGCAGCCAGGTCCTCGCCATGGCCGGGGATGCGGCGTTCGACCAGGTCATAGTAGGTGGCGATGGTGTCCTGCAGCGGTACCCCGCGTGCATACAGGGCGCGCACGGTCTGGTAGATGTCGTCGGTGCCCAGGGCGATGTGCTGGATGCCCTCGCCGTTGTACTGCTTGATGAATTCCTCGATCTGCGACTTGTCGTCGGCACTCTCGTTGATGGGGATGCGGATCTTGCCGCAGGGGCTGGTCATGGCGCGCGAACGCAGGCCGGTGACCTTGCCTTCGATGTCGAAATACTTGATCTCGCGGAAGTTGAACAGGCGCGTGTAGAACGACGACCAGGTGTCCATGGCGCCCCGCATGACGTTGTGGGTCAGGTGGTCGATGTAGGTCAGGCCCACGCCCTTGGGATTGCGCTCCACGCCCGGGAAGAACTGGAAGTCGACGTCATAGATGGAGCCATTGTCGCCATAGCGGTCCACCAGGTAGAGGAGCGAGCCGCCGATGCCGCGGATGGCGGGAATGTTCAGTTCCATCGGCCCGAGCTTGGCTTCCACGCCTTCGGCACCGAGTTCGAGTGCACGCTTGTACACGTGGGCCGCATCCTTGACGCGGAAGGCCATGGCGTTCACCGAGGCGCCATGCACCTGGGCGAAGGCGGCGGCATTGCTGTCGGGTTCGCCGTTGAGGATGAAGTTGATCTGGCCCTGGCGATACAGGGTGACGTTCTTGGAACGGTGGCGCGCCACCGCCGTGAAGCCCATCAGCTCCAGTACGGCGGCAATGCCGGCCGGGTCGGCGGCGGTGTACTCGACGAACTCGAAGCCGTCGGTGCCCATGGGGTTGTCGAACAGGTCGCCGCTGGTGTTGTGGGTGTTGCCGGGGTTGCTGGTAGCGGCTGCGGTGGCGAACTGGCTCTCTGCGTGGCCCATCTGGTGTCTCCTCGTGTGGGGAGGGCCGGCAAGTGCGGCCCATGCGAGGAGTTTATTGCGTCAAGACTGCAATTTGTGATTGTTTTTTGCGCGATATCTTGGATAATATGCACAAATAATTCTTAAATATGAACTTTGGAGAGACAAATGAGCATCATCAACGTGGATCGCTACGACCTGGCCTTGCTGACCGAGCTGCAGCGAGACGGCCATATTACCAATAGCGCCCTCGGCCTGAAAGTCCACCTGTCCACTTCGCAGATCAGCCGCCGCGTGCAGCGGCTGGAAGAAGCCCACGTCATCGAGCGCTACACCGCTGTCCTCGACCCGGCCGTGGTCGGCCTGGGCGTGACCGCCTTCACCACCGTCACTCTGGACCGCCAGGGCGAAACCCGTGGCGAACTCTTCGAGAAGGCCGTGGAAACCATGCCGGAGGTGACCGAGTGTTTCTCCGTCACGGGCGAGGGCGATTATATCCTGCGTATCGTGGCCCCCGACCTGGCGGCCTTCTCCGAATTCATGATGACGCGCCTGCTGCGCCTGCCGGGCGTGACCAACGTCAAGTCCAACATCACCCTCAAAAAGGTCAAGCAGTCCCATGAACTGCCGCTGGAACACGTGATGCAGCCGGTGAAATCGCGCCAGCGCATCCGCTTCTCGCAGTGACCGCAAAAAACGATGATGCGAAGAATCAATGATTGGGCGCTCCAATTATTGATTTCTCGAATGATGGTTTTTGGCGGCACCGGAATTCAAAAGCAATCGCCGGAGTGCGGCCCGCTTGGCGCAGGCCTAGAATCAGTGGCATCCGATCCTTGGAGTGCCCCATGCTGACCATGACTTCTCCCGCCGCTACACCTGTCACCGTCGACGACCAGGCCGGCCTCGATCCCGAGGTCTGCTGGCAAGCCGTGCAGCGGCGCGATGCGTCCTTCGATGGGCGCTTCTGGTATTCGGTGTGCACCACCGGCGTGTACTGCAAGCCGTCCTGCGGCGCGCGCACGCCCTTGCGCAAGAACGTCGGCCTGCACGCCAGCTGCGACGCTGCCGAGGCCGCCGGCTTTCGTCCCTGCCAGCGCTGCAAGCCGGACCAGCCGCCCCTGCAGGAACGCCAGGCGCAAGCCATCGCGCAGGCCTGTCGTCTCATCGAGCAGGCCGACGAGCCACCCGATACGGCCACCCTGGCCCAGGCGGTGGGCTTGAGCCGCCACCACTTTCATCGTCTCTTCAAACAGCATGCCGGCATCACGCCCAAGGCCTATGCCGATGCCCACCGCGCCGCGCGCCTGCGCGCGCAGCTGGGCAGCGGTGCCAGCGTGACCGATACGCTCTATGAAGTGGGCTTTCACTCCAGTGGCGGCTTCTATGCGCAGAGCAAGGCGCAGCTGGGCATGCAGCCAAGCACTTACCGGCGCGGCGGCCAGGGTGAACAGATCCGTTTCGCCGTGGCGCAATGCTGGCTGGGTGCCTTGCTGGTGGCGGCCACCGGGCAGGGCATCTGCGCCGTCACCTTGGGCAGCGAGCCGGAGGCGCTGGTGCAGCAACTGCAGGACCGCTTCCCCCAAGCCGATCTCGCGCCGGGCGACGCCAGCTTCGAGCACACGCTGGGCCAGGTGCTGGCCGCGCTGGACGATCCACGCCAGGGCGCTGCCTTGCCGCTGGACGTGCGCGGCACGGCCTTCCAGCAGCGTGTCTGGCAAGCCCTGCGGGCGGTGCCGCCCGGTGTCACGCTCACCTATGCGGAACTGGCCGCGCGCATCGGCCAGCCGCAGGCGGTGCGTGCCGTGGCCAATGCCTGTGCGCGCAACGAGATCGCCGTGCTCATTCCCTGCCATCGCATCGTGCGGGTCGATGGTTCTCCTTCGGGCTATCGCTGGGGCATCGCGCGCAAGACCGCCTTGCTTGCACGCGAAGGGGCTTGCCCGCAGGAGACGGACGCCTGAATCATTTGCCCTGCGCAGCTACAATAGGCCTTCGATTACTGCTGGAGTTGCGCATGCATGTTCTTGGCAAGGCTGGTCTGGTCATTGCAGGGGCCGTACTGATCCTGGGGGGCGTCGTCGCCTGTTCGCCGCTGTCGGCCATCAATGCCGTCACTCCTGCATCGGCCTACGTCAAGACCGAAGGAGTGGCCTACGCCAACACCGATAACCCGCGTCAAAAGCTGGACATCTATCGCCCCGCCAGCGCGCCGGCAGCCGGCATCGGCCCGGGCTTGCCGGTGGTGGTCTTTTTCTATGGTGGCAGCTGGAACGAGGGCAGCCGCAAGGATTACGCCTTTGTCGGCGAGGCCTTGAGTTCGCGCGGTTTCATCGCGGTGCTGCCTGACTATCGCGTCTATCCCGAAGTGCGTTATCCCGATTTCGTGAAGGACAGCGCCCAGGCCGTCGCCTGGACCCTGCGCTCGCTGCGTGAGCTGGGCGGCGATCCGCAGCGCGTCTTTGTCATGGGACATAGTGCCGGTGCCTACAACGCCTCCATGGTGGCACTGGACCCGCGCTGGCTGCGCGAGGCCGGCGCCTCGCCGGATGCGCTGCGCGGCTGGATCGGACTGGCCGGACCCTATGACTTCCTGCCCATCGAAAACGAGGATGTGAAACCGGTCTTCTTCGCGCCCGATTCCCCGCCCGATTCGCAACCGGTACGCCACGTGCAAGCCGGTGCACCGCCAGCATTGCTGATCGCTTCGCACAAGGACAAGCTGGTCTCGGCCGAACGCAACACCGCTGGCCTGGCCAAACTGCTGCGCGCGCAACAGGTGCCGGTGGTGGAGCGCTACTTCGACAACACCTCGCATGCCTCGCTGGTGGGCAGCCTGTCGCGGCCGCTGCGTTTCATCGCGCCGACTCTCGAAGAAGTGAGCCAATTCATTGAAAATCCGCCACCCCGTCCGGAGCCATCCAAGTGACGGGTGACCTCTTCGCGGGGCTGGCGCGTGATCCTTCGGTAGAGACCATCACCGAAGGGGCGCTGTGCTTGCGCGCCTTTGTCGACGAAGAAGAGGCCGCAGTTTTGATGGCTGCCATCGATGCCGTGCTGGCCGCCTCACCCCTGCGCCACATGCAGACGCCGGGCGGCTTTCGCATGTCGGTGGCGATGAGCAACTGCGGCCAGTATGGCTGGGTGACGGATCGTCGCGGCTATCGTTACCAGTCGCTCGATCCGCTGGCCGAGCGCGACTGGCCTGCCATGCCCCATGCGTTCACGGTATTGGCCGCGCGCGCCTCTGCGGCGGCGGGGTTTGCAGGATTTGCTCCTGACGCTTGTCTCATCAATCGCTACGAACCCGGCGCGCGCATGTCCCTGCATCAAGACAAGAATGAACTGGACATGGACCAGCCCATCGTCTCCGTCTCGCTCGGTCTGCCCGCCACCTTCCTGCTCGGTGGTATGGCGCGCACCGACAAGCCGCAGCGCATGCGGCTCGAAAGCGGTGACGTGGTGGTGTGGGGCGGCCCGGCGCGATTGGCCTTCCACGGCGTCGATATCTTGCGCGATGGCGAACATGCGCTGACCGGGCGCTGCCGCTACAACCTGACATTCCGCCGCGCCCGTTGAAGGGCGGCGCTCTACGCGCGGGCTGCCGGGCGTGCCACCGGCCCGCGCCGGGCAGGCGCTGCGGCCTTGCGTGCCAGCTTCTTGCGGGCGGGTTTGTGTTCTTTCTTCTCTTCGGTCTCCTGCAGGCGTTGCTGCAACAGGGCCAGCACGGCGGCTTCTTCCGGTGACAGGTCCTGCAATTCTTCCACCAGTTCGGTTTGCACCCGCTCTTCCAGCCGCTCTGCAAAACTTCCATCCAGATAGCTTTCGATCACCGCCGGATGCACGTAGCACTTGCGGCAGATCGAGGGCGTATTGCCCAGGCGCCGCGCCACGTTCTCGATGGCGCGCACCACGTTCTGCTTGGCCTGCGCCTGCGAGTCCACCCGTTCGAAAGCCTGCAGCGCCAGCGTGGCCAGCACCGTGCCGGCCCAGGTGCGGAAATCCTTGGCACTGAAATCCTCACCCGCCGCCTCGCGCAGGTAGGCATTGACGTCGCCCGAATCGATGCAGTGGCGCTGGCCGTCGTCATCCACGTACTGGAACAGTTCCTGCCCCGGCAACTCCCGCATCTTGCGGATGATGCGCGCCACGTAGGGATCGTGCAGCTTGATGTCATGCTGCACGCCGCTCTTGCCGCGGAAACGGAACAGCACATCGCTGCCATCCACGCGCACGTGGCGATGGCGCAGCGTGGTCAGTCCGAAGGACTGGTTCTGTTTGGCATATTCATCATTGCCGACCCGCATGAAGGTGGTCTGCAGCAGATGCACCACGGCCGCCAGCACTTTCTGGCGATGCAGGCCGGGACGCTTCAGGTCCTTTTCCACCACGCGACGGATACCGGGCAGGGCCCGCGCGAAACTGATCATGCGCAGGTACTTGGCATCATCGCGCACCAGGCGCCAGCGGGCGTGATAGCGATACTGCTTGCGCCCGCGCGCATCGCGTCCGGTGGCCTGGATGTGGCCGTTGGCATGGGGGCTGATCCACACGTCTTGCCATGCCGGCGGGATGGCCAGCGACTTCAGTCGCGCCAGCACCGCTTCATCGCGGATGAGCGCATCGTCCGCATCGTGATAGGCGAAACCCTTGCCGCGCCGGCTGCGGCGGATGCCCGGCATGCTGTCGTTGACGTAGCGCAGCTGGTTGGCGCGGGCGATGTCGATGGCTTCTTCAAGGTGGCGGGCGTCGGCAGGCGGGGTAGCCGGGGCCGATGAGCTGGGCGAGTCCGGGGTTGCGGCGATGCGGTCCATGATGGTCTCCTCGGACGCGGTGCGCCGGGAGATCCGGCACCGGTCCATGCGCGCCATTATTGAGCAATCGCCCTGGCCCGGCAGTCAGCCATCGGCCGTGGATGGTGTGGGATTTTTCCGGCAGGCGCCCGCGTTCAGAAGGACCATTGCAGATTGAAGCCGCCCGTGACGGCGGCCGTCTGGAAACCCTGCGGCTTGGCCAGGGGCGTGGCCACGAACATGTCGTAGTTCAGCTTGGCCACGCTGCCGCGCAAGCCCAGCGCAGCGCCGGTGAGCCGCTGGCCGGTGAGGAAGCGCGCCGTCGGGCCCGCTACCGCGCCGGTATCGACACCGGCGAACAATTCCTGGCCGCTCTCGCCCAGGCCGAGTGCGAGTTCATTGCGCAGGAACCAGCCGCGTTCCGCCTGCAGGGTCAGCTCGCCGTCAAAGCCGCGCACCGTATAGCGGCCACCGATGGAGAACTGGTCTTGCGGCGGCAGGGTGCCGCGGTTCCACTGCGCGCGCAGCGTGGAGTTGTAGCGCCAGTGCGCACCAGCGAGCTGGAACGGCGCATTGACCGATGCCTCCAGCAGCCACAGGCCGTAGCGCCTGCCCAGCTGTGGCAGGTCGAAGGGCGAGACGGGCTCGGCGCCTTGCGTATCGAGCGAACGCCGCCACGACAGCGTGGCGTCGGCAATGGTGTCGCCCAGGTACTGGCGATGATTCACGCCCGCTTCCCAGGCACTGGTGCGGCGTTGCTGGGGCCCGATCTCCAGGTCATCGATGGCGTTGTAGGCCTTGCGCAGCAAGCCCTTGCCAAACACCGTGGTCTTGCTGGCCGCATCGCGATGGATGAGGCGCGACAGCTTCAGCTCGGTGGTTTCCGAACGGCCGCTGTAGACGAAGTTCTCGAAAGCCCCGGCCACGGTCTGGTGATAGCGGTTGCCCGACATCGTCACTCCTGCCATCCAGTTGCCCCAGGGCAGGGAGTAATGCAGCGTATAGGCCTGGCTGCCATGGTCGCCATAGTGGTTCAGGCTGCGGCTCATGCTCACGTAGAAGAGGTCATTGAGGGTCCACCAATTGTCATAGGCCAATGTCAGCCCGGCCAGGTATTTGCCGGTGGCCTTGGCGCCGCCATCGTCCAGGCTCGCCGTGAGACGGAAGGGGAAGGCCTGCTGGTACTGGATCACCAGGTCGCTGTCACCCGCCTGGGCGCCCTCGTCTTCGGAGGGCGTGATCTTGATGTCGGCCTGCACGGTCGGCAGGCGCTTGAAATTTTCCAGGCCCTGTTCGATATCGCGCAGGTTGAGGATCTCGCCCGGGCTGACGGGCAGGGCGTTGAAGGCAGTCCCGCGCGCATCGGCGTCGGGCGCAAAGCGGATGTGCCGCACGCGACCCGGCACCACACTGAGCACCAGCCGTCCCGTGGACAGGTCTTGCGGACGGGCCAGCACACGCGTGGTGGTGTAGCCGCGTGCGACGATGGCGCTCTCCACCCGGGCCAGCACCAGGTTCACCCCTTGCGAACCCAGGCAGCGGCCCACCGCGCCACGCGCGCCGGTCACGCTGTCGAGCGCAAAACGAAAACGCTCAGCCTGTTCACCCTCCAACGCGATCGCCGTGATGCTGCGGCACGGTTGCTCCTGCTCGGGGAAATCCTGTGCCATCGCGCTGTTGGCGGGCGTCCCCAGGTTCACGTCAGGACGCTGCTCCTGTTGCTGGCGCAGGGCGCGTTCCCGCTCGCGCTGCAATTGCTCCTGGTTGACGGCGGTTTGCCCGTGGGCAAGGGAAATGACCAGATTCAGGCCAAGGAGGAACACAAACCGGGGAGAGGGCGAACGGAAAATGGAAGACATCGAAACCATGGTGAATCGTCCCAAAGCCACACTGGGCAAGGGATTCAAAAGAAATGGGATGGCGGGCAAAACAAGTGTTGGATTTTGCCTACAGGAAAGCTTCTCGCGTGATGAAAAATCACCTTTCCTCGTTAACCTAAATTAACATCCCGACCCTGGCAAGCAAAATCTTGCCAGCCGGAAACGGAAAACAACAAATCGGGGTTTGTTGTCGTGACCGGACATAACGACAACAGCACCCGGGGTTTTCATGAATCGTCAGCGTTACAAGCTGGTTTTCAACCGGCATCGTGGCCAGTTGGTGGCCGTTGCAGAAATCGCCTCCAGCATCCAGCATCATGGCCGGACCTCGGCCAATGCTGCCGCGATGCCGGACCTGTTACCGTCGGCCCTGCGCTTTTCGCTGCTGGCCATAGCGCTGGCGCTGGCCATGAACACGGTGGCGCATGCGCAGATCCTGGGTGACCGCAACGCCCCGCGCAACCAGCAGCCGACGGTGCTGGTCACGCCCAACGGGGTACCGGTGGTCAACATCCAGACCCCCAGCACGGCTGGCGTATCGGTGAACAGCTATCGCCAGTTCGATGTCGGACCCAACGGTGCCATCCTCAACAACGCCCAGGGCACCACGAGCACCCAGCTGGGCGGCTATGTGGCCGGCAATCCCTGGCTGGCCACGGGCGCGGCGCGCGTGATCGTGAACCAGGTCAACTCGGCCAATCCCAGCTACCTGCGCGGCTACCTCGAAGTGGCCGGGGCGCGGGCGCAGGTGGTGGTGGCCAACCCGGCCGGCATCACCTGCTCGGGCTGCGGTTTCATCAACGCCAACCGCGCCACGCTCACGACGGGCGTGCCGCAGGTGGTCAACGGCAACCTGGAGAGCTACCGCGTGGCCAGCGGTGCGGTACGCATCGAGGGCAATGGCCTGGATGCCAGCCGCACCGATTACGCCGAGATCATCGCGCGCGCCGTGCAGGTCAATGCGGGCGTGTGGGCGCCGGAGTTGAAGCTCAGTGCCGGCCTGAACACGGTCAGTGCCGATCACGCCAGCGTGGTCCCCGGAGTCGCTGCGGCCGACGCCGCTCCTGCGGTGGCCATCGACGTGGCGCAACTGGGCGGCATGTATGCCGGCCACATCTACCTGACCTCCACCGAGCACGGCGTGGGCGTGCGCAATGCGGGCAGCATCGGCGCTTCAGTGGGGCAGGCCGTCGTGACCGCCGATGGCCGGCTGGAAAACAGCGGCAGCCTCACCGCCACCGGCTTGCTGGCGGTGCAGGCCACAGGCGGCATCAGCAATGCGGGCGAGCTGGGCAGCAAGAGCGCGGCCAGCCTCAACACCACCGCGCTGGACAACAGCGGCAGCATCGCCAGCGCAGGCACGCTGGCCGTGCAAGCCAGCGGGGCGGTACGGAACACCGGCAGCATCGGCGGCGAGGGCAGCGTGCAGATCGCCGCCGCCAGCCTCGACAACCGCAACGCCATCGGCAGCAGCACTACCCTGGCGGTACAGGCAGCGGGCACCATCAGCAACAGCGGTACGCTGCAGGCGACGGGCGATACCAGCCTCAATGCCGCTACGCTGGACAACAGCGGCACCGTGCGTGCGGTGCAAGGCGCGTTGAACGTCAGCAGCAGCGCGCGCACCGGCAACAGCGGACGCATGGAAGCGGCGCAGGCCGTGAACCTGAAGCTCGGTAGCCTCGACAACAGTGGCGGCGTCAACGCCGGTGAGCGCTTGCGCATCGAGGCCGCGCAGGGCGTCAGCAACGACGGCACGCTGGCCGCCAACGGAGAAGTGAGCCTGCAAGCCGCCAGCCTCGCCAACCGGGGAACGCTGGCTTCCAGCGCCGATGCGGTCAACGTGACGACCACCGGGACCCTGGCCAACCAGGGCCAGGTCAGTGCCGCGCAAGCACTCTCGCTGACGGCGGCAGGCGTCGACAACAACAGCGGCAAGCTCAGCGCCAATGACATCCGCATCGACAGCCAGAACAATGCCCTCGACAATCGCCAGGGCAACATCGCTGCACAGCGTGACGCAAGCATCGCCAGCGGTGCGCTCGACAACGGCAGCGGCAACATCGTCGCGCAGGGCAAGCTGGAGATCCGCAGCGGCGACCTCGGCAACGACGGCGGCCTGCTGCAGTCAGGCGATGCGCTGAACCTGGACGCGGGCAGCAGCACCGTACGCAACGCCAATTCCGGCAGCACGCGCGGCATCGTGGCGCAAGGTCCGCTGACCATCGCGGCAGGCTCGCTGGTCAATCGCGGCAATGTCTCTTCCAACGGCGACATCAGTCTCAAGACCGCAGGCCTGGACAACGATGCCGGTGTGATCGGTGCCAACGGCAAGCTGGCCGTGGAGGGCAGCAGCGTCACCAATCGCGGCGGTTCGCTGCAGGCCAAACAAGGTGTGGATCTGCAGGCAGGCAGTGGCAGCGTGGACAACAGCGGCGGCCTGATCCGCTCGGATGGCACCGTCAACGTACAGGCCGCATCCCTGCGCAACGACAACACGCAAGGCCAGAACCAGGGCATGGAAGGGGCCACCGTCAGCGTGGCGGCGGCCGACATCAGCAACCGTCAAGGTGCGATGCGCGGCGACGCCATCACGCTCACCGCCGGCACCCGCGTCGACAACAACGCCGGCCTGATCTCCGCCACCAACAGCGCCAGCCTGACCGACGCCGCGCCGGCGAGCCGTGCGCTGGTGATCGACAACAGCAACGGCACCGTCATTGCCGGGCAGCAGACCAGCGTGCTGGCTTATTCCTTCACGGGCAGCGGCAGGTTCCTCAGCCAGAAGGACCTGCGCATCGACCTGGTGGCCTCGATTCTTCATACCGGGCAGATCGGGGCCAGTGGCGACATCGACCTGCGCACGGCCGGCACCTTTACCAATGCCGGCGCGGTCGGCGCGGGCGGCACGCTCATGCTCACCGCCGCCACCATCGACAACCAGGCCAGCGGCTCGCTGGTGGGCAATACCCTGAGGCTCAAGGCCACCGACGTTCACACCTTCATCAACCGTGGCCTGATCGATGGCGTCAATACCGTCATCGAGAGCAGCACCGTCAACAACCTCGGCACCGGCCGCATCTATGGCGACAACATCGCCATTGGCGCGGACGTGCTGAACAACCAGGCCGAGACCGTCAACGGCGTGACCAGCGCACCGGTCATTGCGGCCCGCAACCGACTCGACATCGGCGCAGGCGTGGTCAACAACAGCGAGCACGGGTTGATCTATTCGGTGGGCGACATGGCCATCGGCGGCGCGCTGGATGCCAACAAGAAGACCACCGGCAGCGCCCGCGAGGTCAACAACAGCAGTGCCACCATCAATGCGGATGGCAACCTGAGCATTGCAGCGGGGACCATCAACAACACCAATGCGCATCTGGAGACGACGGACCAGACGGGGCCGGGCAATCGCATTGTGAGTTATCGCGTCAATGGTTCATCGACGTTGATCGATGGGAACACGGCCAGTCTGGTCAACATCGGTTCGGGCCAGGTGGTAGGAGCGACTAACTGGCGGGCCATGGGCGATGAAGACAATTTTCGTCTTGTCCTGCCGTCATCGGCTTATCCAGCGGATCGCTATGGTCCTCCTTTCACTTACTCGAAGGGCGTCAAGGGGGGCGACGATGCCATCGCGCCAGCTTATTTCCCTGGGTGGCAGGACGGTAGTGCGGGCGGCGATTCGACCGTCGTCGATCATCCGGCCATCTTCAACTACGAGGTGACAGATCGCGTCTGGCAAGTGATGGGCGTGACACCGCCGGAGGCGCTCGGGCCCACTCCCATGATGCCGCTTCCTACCGAGACCTGCTACGAGTCTTGCAGCACGACGCTACCCACTGCAGAAGAGATGGCCAAGTACAGGGCGGAGTACGCAGTCTGGAAACCCAAGTACGATGCCTACATGGCGGCGACGCTTGCGCTCAATGACAAGATCATCGCCTTCAACAACAACGTCCGTAGCCGCTCCTACCGCGAATGGACCATCTACGACGGCACCGAGCAGATCACGCGCACGGTCGTCACCAAGAGCGATCCGGGCATGATCACCTCCGGCGGCAACATGCGCCTGGCCGCTGGCACCGTCAACAACTACGCCAGCCAGTTCATTGCGGGCGGCACGGTGGCCGGTGACAGCGTCAACGGCACCAACCTCAACAACACCGGCCCGCTGGGCCGCCAGCGCGTGGTCTCGACGGGCTCGGCCAGCTACACCTACGTCAAGAGCCACACCTTCAGCGCCGATGACCGGCGCTACGACGATGCGCCATATCAGTCGCAGGACATCGTCACCAACTTCCAGCTGGACATCACGCCCACCAGCGGAGCCGGACCGAACCGGCAGAGTTCGGTACGCGCGGTGGCTTCGTCGGTATCGGGAGCCTCGGGCGCAAGTGCGGGTGCGGCCAGCATCCGCATCGCCAACCTCGACCTGACGCTGCCCAACAACGCGCTCTTCCGCATCAATGCGGGTCCGGCGCAGCGCTTCCTGGTGCAGACCGATCCACAGTTCGTGGGCACGCGCAGCTGGTTGTCGTCGGACTTCATGTTGAATCAGCTGGGCTTGACGGCCAGCGTGCGGCAGCTGGGGGATGGGTTCTATGAACAGCAACTGATCCAGCGCCAGATACAGCAGATCAGCGGCCAACGGTATCTGGCCGGATACAGCAGCAATGAAGCGCAATACCAGGCCTTGATGAACGCGGGCCTGCAGGTGGCGCAATCGCAGCGCTATACGCTGGGTGTGGCGCTGACCGATGCGCAGATTGCGGAACTGAAGACGGACATCGTTTGGTTGGTCAAGCAGACCGTCACGCTGGCCGATGGAAGCACGCAGGAAGTGCTGGTGCCGCAGGTGTACATCCACGCCTCCAATGTGCAGGTGACCGGGCAGGGCACGCTGATCGCGGGCAATGATGTGGCCTTCCAGGCGGCGCAGGATATCGTCAACAGCGGTGGCACGATTGCGGGGCGGCAGAGTGTTTCGCTGGCGGGCAACAACGTGCAGAACTTGGGTGGGCGTGTCAGCGGCAGTGCGGTGACGGTGGCGGCGGCGCAGGACATCAACAACATCGGCGGCACCATTGACGCGCGCAATACGCTGGTGGCCAGTGCAGGTCGTGACATCAACAGCGCTGCCACTACGGTAGCGACGGCCAATGCGGTCACCAGCGGGACCAACATCAACCAGAATGCGTCGATGTCGGTGTCCGAGACCAATGGCTCGCTCACTGCCGTGGCCGGGCGAGACATCAACCTCAAGGCTAGCAGCACCTCTGCGGACAATGTGACGTTGGTTGCGCAGCGTGATGTGAACCTTTCCACGGTGCATGAAACGTCTCAGGAAAAAATCACCTGGGACAGCAGCAACCGCGCCGAAGTCAACCGAGAAAACGCCATCGGCAGCACGATCCAAGGCAAGGAGATCAGCGTCACGGCTGGCCGCGACATCAATGCGCAGGCAGCCTACGTCAACGCCGAAGGCTCACTCGCTGCAACAGCAGGCAACAACGTCAACATCGGCACCGATGTCAGTACAGCCAGCGCACGGGATCAGCACAAGAAGACGGACAGCGGCGGCATGCTGGCCTCGCGGACCGTGAGCACGGATGACAGCAGCAGTGAGGCCGTCAACCAGGGCACGACCTTCTCAGGCAATACGGTGGCGGTCAAGGCGGGCAATGACATCAACGTCAAGGGCAGCAATGTGGTCTCCACATTGGGAACCGGCATGGCGGCCGGCAATGATGTCAACATCGTTGCGGCAGTCGATAGCAGCACCAAGAATAATTTCCGGCAGGAGACTACCAGCGGCGTGATGGGATCAGGCTTCGGCGTGACCATAGGCACGCGCGAGCAGAGCCATGACGTCAAGGCGCAAGGGCAGACGGCATCTGCTTCCATGGTCGGCAGCACCGATGGCAATGTGAGCATCGTGGCAGGCAATCGCTACACGCAAGTGGGCAGCGATGTGGCAGCGCCGAAGGGGGACATCGATATCGCGGCCAAGTCGGTGGAAATAAAAGCGGCCGAGCAAGCCAGCAAGACCATCACCGAAGACAAGTACAAACAAAGCGGCTTGACGGTAGCCGTGACCAGCCCGGCGATCTCTGCGATCCAGACGATGGACCAGATGGCCGATGCGGCCGGTAAAACCAAGAATGGCCGGGTACAGGCCTTGGCTGCGGCGACGGCGGGCATGTCGGCCTACAGCGCCGTGGGTGAGATGCAGAAGGGCGCTGAGGAAGGCTCCGCCAATATTGGCATCAGCGCCACCTTGGGCAGCAGCCAGAACAGCAGCCGCACTGAGCAGAACACGGTGACGCAGCGCGGATCAACGGTGGCCTCTGGCGGCAACATGAGCATCCGTGCGACTGGCGACGGGGCCAACAGCAACATCACGATTGCGGGCAGTGACATCAATGCCAAGGGCAATCTGGCGCTCAAGGCGGACAACGATATCAACCTGATCGCTGCGCAAAACACGGACGAACAGCACAGTGACCGGTCGTCATCGTCGTGGGGCGTGGGTGTTACTGCGCAGTTCGGTACCAAGACCCAGTTTGGTTTTACGGCCAATGCGGCGGGTAGTCGGGGCAACAGCGATGGCAAGGACGTCTCCAACGTCATGACACAGGTGCGAGCGGGTGGGCAGGTCAATATCGATTCTGGCCGCGATACGAATCTGATTGGCGCTACCGTCTCTGGTGACAAGGTCGTGGCCAACGTGGGTCGTGACCTGAACATCGCCAGCGTGCAGGACACCAGTACCTTCAAGAGCCGGGATCAGAGCATTGGCGGCAGCGCTACGATTGGAGTTCCAGGGGCAAGCATCAGTGCCAGCCGCAGTCGGGTGGATGCGGACTATGCCAGCGTGGGTCAACAGGCGGGGATTACGGCGGGTGATGGTGGATTCCAGATCAACGTCAAGGGCAATACGGACCTGAAGGGTGCGCAGATTGCCAGTACGGACAAGGCGGTGGAGCAGGGCAAGAACAGCCTGACCACTGGAACCCTCACCAGCAGTGATATCCAGAATCGTAGCCAATACTCGGCAGAGAGCCAGAGTGCAAGTGCAGGAATGTCGGGAGGCAAGCCAGGTGGCGGGCTGGGCTGGGGCAGTGCATCTGGAAGCGAGGCGAGTGTGACGCGCAGCGGTGTTGCCGGTGGTGCGGTGACGATTACGGATGCACAGGCGCAGCAGGCGAAGACCGGACAGAGCCCGGATCAGGTCGTGGCTTCGCTGGATACGTCTGTACGTACCGGCAAGGACAGCAGCAATAGCCTGACCAAGAACTGGGATGGCAATCAACTGCGTGAGGATGTGGAGGCGCAGGCGAAGATTACGCAGGCGTTTGGGCAGCAGGCTTCGAAGTTGATTGGTGACTATGCGGAAGAGCAGACGAAGAAAGCGGCTGCTTTACGCACGCAGGCGGAAGCTGCAACTGATCCCGCGATGGCCAAGGAGCTCAATGATCAGGCCGCTGCAATCGAACGTAACTGGGGCCCTGACGGCACAGCGCGCGTGTTGGCCCATACGGTTGTGGGTGGCTTGACGGGTGGACTTGCTGGTGCTGCCGGTGCGGCGGCGGGAACGTTGACAGCGCCCACTGTTGCAGAGGCTCTGAAGACAGCAGGAGTGGATACTGACTTGGCCAAGGTCTTGACAGGGTTGTCGAGTACCTTGGTGGGGGCTGCTGTTGGTGGGACGGCGGGTGGGGCTGCGGCTTATAACGAGGTTATCAATAATTATTTGAAGCATGAAGAGGACGAGCAACGACTTCAGAAAAAAGCGGCCTGTGCAACGAGTCCAGATCCATCGTCTTGCCGACGAGAGGTAGAAAAAGCTTATAACAAGATTGGACGAGAGCGTCAGCAGAGGACTTGTTCTGATGCGGATAGCTGTCGTGAGAATAGGCGCGAGATAGAAGACGATCTTCTACTAACATCGGCTCGGCAAAAGGTTTTAGATCAAAAGATTTTTGATGGAGGTCTGACTGAGCAGGAAAAAGACGAGTATTTCTCAAACGGACAACAGATTCAGAGGATGCAAGCTGCGCTGCAGGAGGTTAATCGTCAATTCCGCGCAGCTGTTCCCATGAGTCTGTGGACGTCACAGGAGCATGAGTCGGCATTCTCCGATGCAATGATTGCCGTCGCTGGTCTGGCTAACTCAGCTGCAATTGGATCTGGAAGATCTCCGCTGAACGAGAAGAGTGCACAGACATCTGCAGAGCTACTCGCGCTGATAGGAAAATTACCAGATCTTCCTGCTAAAGCAACTTTATCGGATAAAGCGGCTAGAGAATGGTATTTAAACGCTGAATCCAAGACCTTGCAATTTGTTGATCCTTCCGCGCCACTCATGAAGCAAGCAGAACAAGCATGGGCGTATAGAAATTACTTGCGACAAGGTGTTAGAGATGGGATGAGTAACCGATCGCTTGCTGAACAGTTAGATAAGGACCGTCCGCATTTAAGCTGGCAAGATACCATTGCAAAATATTCGCAAAAATATTCGGGCGATGATTTATGGAAGCAAATAATTAATGCCGCACAGAGATCTAACCCTGAAGTAAACGAAAAGTTGAATGTTCGTCCTCCTGGAAAAGGAAAGTAGAAAATGATACCTAATGAAGATAACTGGGATGATTTTCCTGGTCTCGCTGAAAAGAACCTAAATTGGATTGCTAATCACACTGGCGAAAAGCACATTCTCTTTGTTCTCGAATCTAATTCAACTTGGAAGATTAGATTGAATGATTTTCCAGAAGAGCCAATGTATACGCTGATCGTTGAAGAGAAAGAAATACTTAACTTTACCGATTGGCCAGATAGCTGGAAAGAAGTTCAACCATAAGTTGATCTGGTTAATTGGTTCAACGGAGCCAACAATGAGACAAAACTATAAAAAAAGTATTTTTCGGATTTTGTGTGTGATGGCAATCTTTATCTGCGCAATGTTATGTCTTGTTGCAGTAATCGATCTGTTTGTCGCACCGATCCTGAAAGAACTATTGCTAGATCCACTAGTACGAGATTGGTGCGGCGTATTCACGCGGTGCGCCAGTCAAACACAAGTGACCTTCGTTGAACACGTAACGTCGACTGCATTCTGGAAAAGCATAGATAGTGTAGACATTGAGCACCGGTTAAAGAGTGCAGGATTTTTTGGTGCACTAATCGGATTTGGATTTGTCGCGATATCGTTCTGTCGACGTCGACCATGAAATAAATTCAATGAGATTGGAACGGGTGCCTAGAGTGGTATTTTGCTGGCCATATAATCCTGAAAATAAATTTTTAAGGGGGCGAAGCCATGAAGAAGATCGCACATATCTGAATGGACTGGCCCGCGTGGGGAATCTACGTTCGTATCTGCTCATCCAGAAATAGTCCCGATCCTAGGGAGTAAAGGGGGCGTATAAAAAGGCTTGCCCAGACTTTACTTTCATTGCTGCGGCAGAGGTCCAGATACCCGAGATGGAGGGTAGCCGCACTGCAAATTTTGCACAGGCGAATTTGCCGTGGCAAAACAACTCAGACTCTTTCAACAGGCTAGAAAGCGCCTGGTGCATCCGGGGCTATTCAAGATGAGAATAATTGAGAACGGAAATTTTGTAAGATACTTTAGATTATCGATATTCCTAAGCGGAGTATTTCTGATTTATTTTGGCCTTGACTTGGAGGGCTGGAACTCGACCCTAAGATTGGCGATGGTTTTAATCGGAATAGTTTTCTCTTCTTTAGGCGGTTATGCCTCTCAAGCGAATTTGTTGCAAATCAGGCCGTTCAAAACCGGATATGAAAAGGCACGAAAGAGTTGCGACCAAGATAATTTATTGTGAGGCCTGTAGTAATTTTGTGTTTGCCCCAGAAATTTATGCTCGCGATCAAAAGCTTGAATTTTCCTGGGTTTTTGAAGTCCTGCGATGCAATCCTTTGGGTAAATGCAATGCGTAAAGAAACAAGTCTCGGCGGATTTATGATTGATGCTGGAGGCATTCGCCATCAGTTGCCTAGCATCTTGAATCCCGATGGTGCAGATACTGAAGATGTCTTGAGCACTATATCTGTCACGGGAAAAGGCGTCTTGGTAATGCGGCGCAAACCAGCTCCAGAATTCGGTCCTTACGAATTGGCTGTCTATATTGATTCCGGAAGGTTCCTGCTGATGCTCAATATAAACGACGCTGATGGTGGCCACAGCGTTGAAACAATATCAAATGAAACTATGCCGAATGACCTGGTAGTGATCCTGGGAGAGAAATTCCCTGCCAGGGCGGTCACACACGACGCAGGTTTTGTTTGTTCCGCTTTTAGGGAGTTTGCCGATACCGGCAATGTTTTGATGGATCGCTATCGAAGTTCTTGACGCAGTGGTCGAACCTGATTGGCGAGGAGGTGTATGACCGCTCGCTAGATAGGGTATGGCTACGTGTCAAACCGATCGCATCGTTGCTTAACCGTCCGCATCAAAATCTTTACACAAGTTTCTGTACAGGCCTCTTCTGCGATGAAAACTTGAATGCGCAGCTGATCGGATAAAAATCTTTTCTGTTGACGAATTTGGTTCGGTACTGAAGAGCTGGATTGCTCGGATTTGTATGGTATTTGCGTGCGTTCCTCCGTGCTAGGTAGCGCGTCCCCGTTATTGCAACTCTACAGATACAAGTTGTGTGATCCGGCGCTTTACGGAAGAGCTATCGATATCGCTTGCAGGAGAAAGAGGTATTGCTATACCCCAAGGGGGGCATTGATCGGATGGACTTAGGTAGGCGATGATGGAATGCCAAAACGTGCTCGGCAAATCGAGTGCGATGAAGACGATTGCTATCTGTTTGAACTGATGTAAAGAAGAACGGTAAAGACTGCGGCACCCGCTTAGACATGTTGATGATATCCGAGCTAGTTTCAAGCGCTGAGAGCAACTGATGGCGTTGAACCCTGAACAGATAACAAATCGCCTCGTGGCTGTATTAATGCCTATTCTCCTGGCAGGTTTTCTTTACGGGATTGTAACGGGGAAAAACGTTGGACCAACGCATAAGCAGATGAAGATAATGAAGGCAGAAATGAAATGGATCATGCAAGAGCAAAATGCGAACCTGCAAATTCATTCCAATCGCGAACTCTCCAAGTCCGGCGTAGCGTCCGCCAACCTGATCGTCGATCCTGAGCTATGGCGCTCGCCGTCCAAAGAGAATTTTGAATCGCACGGATGGACACTCTTGTCCAAGGGAACGTATTGCAAAGAGGGTATTCAGTTGGAGATCCATTCAAGCCTTTATATGGGAAAGGCAGCAGTCTATGTTTCGATGAGATACGATGCGGTGACTTCTGATGCCTGTAAGGTCCTCGCTTCTCCCTGATTATCTATGTCCATATTCACCGCATTTTTGCGGGGAGAAAGTTTGGCTAAGAGTTGCGGGCCATCTGCGAGGATGCCCGTATTAAATCTTGCAAATCGTCTTGGACCAATATCATCCGCGCGAGCGACATCACGAATTGAATCTCAGACGATTAAGAGGGCTTGCATGAGCATTGATTTTGCAGTCGCAAAGCGAATGGCATTGACTCATCTTGAACAACTTTCCAAAGCATCGGACGGTGTTACCTACGCGCTATTGGAATCGCATATTCGGGAAGAGAGTGATGGCTGGTATTTTCCTTATCAATCTGAGAAATACCTGCTGACGGGGCATTTCGGAGACTCCCTGGTAGGGAACTGGCCAATATTTGTCAGCCGCACGGGTGACTTTGCAGGCCCTCGACGGCCAGGAATGTTTCCACAGACCTGAGGCCAGCGTTCGAAGAGAAAGCCGGATGACATCGAAGATCGATGCAGAGAAAATCCAATCAGCTATCGAGGATGTTCCAATGATTGAAATGAATATCGCAAGAGGGGACATCACCCTCATTCCGGCTGACGTCATCGTCAACGCTGCCAACAGCTCGTTGCTGGGAGGCGGCGGTGTCGACGGTGCCATCCACCGTAAAGGTGGGCCGGACATACTGGATGAATGCAAGAAAATCAGAGCCCGGCAAGGAGGATGCAGCGTGGGGGATGCTGTCGTCACGACCGCCGGAAAGCTGCCCGCGAAATACGTCATTCACGCCGTTGGGCCGACCTGGCAGGGCGGCGAAAAGGGCGAGCCTGAGCTTCTGCGGAAGACTTATCTCGCCTGCCTGCAGGTGGCCAGGTCGCTCAAGGTCGAGAGTATTTCATTTCCCAATATTTCGACCGGGACCTATCGCTTCCCCAAGCCACTTGCGGCCGCCATCGCGCTGGAAGCTGTTCGTTCTTTTCAGAGCGAGGCGGGCACTCTCAAGACGATCAACTTTGTCTGCTTTGAAGAAGACAGCTACCAACAATATCGGGATTTGCTGGCTGGGCAGGGACCTGATGTTCGCGAATGAAGCGGCAGCTGAAAATGAAAGTCAAATTTGTAAGGCTACGAACTCCCGAGTCAGGAGTGGACGATTCCAGCTTCGAGCTGGGTAAGGTCTATCTGGTGTTCGGCATTCAATTCCAGCCCGGAGGCCGGTCGCCACTGGTCACTGTTCAGCGCGATACCGACAAGACACCGGTGATGAGAGAGTTGCAGTACTTCGAAGTGGTCGATTCAACGGTGCCTGACGAGTGGTGTCTGTTTGACTTCGGTGGCGGCGTTTATAGGCTTGAGCCAAAAGAATTCGGCGGAGATTTCTGGGATCGATTTCATGATGCTGATGAGGATGCAGAAAAAACGTTCGAGCGGGTGGTGGAGAAGATCAATGCCGCGAGTATTCCTGTCCACTGCCGGATAGCCTGCATGACAGGCAAAGATCAAAGGAGCACAAATTGAAGGACGTCAAAGACTTCATCCTCTCAGGAACGCTGACGCCGGGGGCGCTCGTCAGCGTTTCAGGTTGGCTCGTAGATCGCCCCGAGGGACTATTCATCCTTGGCGACCATTTCCCTGGAGACTACGACTTTCCATACAGGCTGAGATTGGTCAACGGGAATATCATGTACGTCATCCTCAGATTCGTGCCTTGTCTCGGAGGAGGGCGATCCAGTTTGTTCTATCGATCCGTGATCACTGGCACGTTCACTGACGAAGGCGAAATTTTCGCCACAGGGTTGAGCGTCCAGGCGGACCAATCAAAAGAAGACATGCTCAAATTGGATATCTCCGAAAAATCAGTCTCTCACTGGGTTGCTCAATTCGGAGATTATTCATTCGATTATTTGCGTAAAGTGCCAGGGGATTGGATGGACGCCTGCTCGTCATAAATTTTCTTTTGCATCCAGCGTCTTGATGCCTGTGGATGCTCTGCTTGAAAATCCGCGTTATGCCTAGCAGAAGTCCGGAGGATCAGGCCTGGATACAAGAAATTGATGGACCTTGAATGTCAGTGCTAAATAAGGATGTGATTGACTCTATCGGAATCAATATTGAAACTGGTTCAGTTCTCTTGATTAATTCGGACCATTTGGGCTGGGCGGAGGAGACCCAATTGCATCTATCATTCAAAAGAAGACCCGCCCGAACCGGATGTCTCCGGATTAGCGCTGGCGCAATGAAATGAACATTCTTTCCCGGCAGCGACCACCAGCCATCCCGGGCGAGTGAGACGCCCCTATGAAGCTCTGCACCCCGATAACAGCCCGACAAAATCAGAAAATTCATATCCCCCTTCATCTCAAATCCTCACAAGTCCCGCAGTCCACCCACCCCGCGAGAACCAATCCCCCAAAACCCCACTCCTATCTCAGCGTCCGGCCATGTGGTCTGACCATTTGACATCCCTGACCCTGCTCTCTAGAATAAATCGTCATACAAGTTGACCTCTGAACGACGAGGCCATCGTTTCATATAAGAAGAATTAGCAGCAAAACGCGGACGCGCAGCAAGTCCGCTTTGATAGCCAACAACGGAGACAATATGAACGCATCTGTACGGCGCCGCGGCGTCGGGCTGCATCTCGCGGCCATCGCAGCCACTTCGGCCACCCTCATCCTCGGCACCGGCCATGCCAACGCGCAAGTCGCCACCGGCGATACCTCGCAAGCCAAGATCGCCCTGTCCAACAACTACGCAGCCAATGCCTGGCGCCAGTCCATGCTCAAGACCTGGGCCGCGACCGCCGACGATGCCGTCAAACGCAAGCTGGTGGCCGCCGCTCCCGCCTTCACCACCTCCGAGAACCAGCCCACCGAACAGGCCCAGCAGATCCAGAACCTGATCCTGCAAGGCTACAAGGCCATCGTGGTCGATGCCGCCTCTCCCACGGCCCTCAACGGCACCATCAAGAAAGCCTGCGCCGCCGGCGTGGTGGTGGTCTCCTATGACGGCGTGGTCACCGAGCCCTGCGCCTATCGCGTTACCTTCGATTTCCGCAAGATGGGCGAACGCCAGGTCGACTACCTCGCCGAGCGTCTCAACGGCAAAGGCAACATCCTTGAAATCCGCGGCCTGGCCGGAGTATCGGTCGATGGCGAAATCCACGCCGGCATCATGGATGGCCTCAAGAAGCATCCGGGCCTCAAGATGGTCGGCTCCGTCAACGGCGACTGGGCGCAGACCGTGGCCCAGAAGGCCGTGGCCGGCATCCTGCCGACCCTGCCCAAGATCGATGGCGTGGTCACCCAGGGCGGTGATGGCTTCGGCGTGGCGCAAGCCTTCAAGGCCGCCAATCGGGAGCTGCCCATCATCATCCTCGGCAACCGCGAGGACGAACTGCAATGGTGGAAGACCCAGATCCCCAGCGGCTACAAGACCTATTCCGCTTCCAATCCGCCTGGTGCGGTGACGGTGGCCTTCTGGGTGGCACAGCAGGTGCTGGCCGGAAAGAAGATCCCCAAGGATGTCGATATCGTCGCGCCGCTGCTCTACCTGACCCCGGAACAACTGCCGGATGCCCTGGCCAAGACGCCGCAGGGCGGGGTGGCGGATATCGGCTTCTCCCAGGCCGATACCGTCAAACTGCTCGATACGCCGAAGTCCAAGTAAGTCCTGTCCCGTCCCCGCGCAGACCGCCTCGCTGAAGGCGGCGCGCGGGCCATGGGCGCATCCACTGCCTCAAGAACACAGGTGATCCAGCGTGAACGCCAGCCATCCCCCCTCGGCCGCCTTGTGCAGCCTGTCGCATATCCGCAAGTCCTTTGGTCCCGTCAAGGCGCTGCAAGATGTGAGCGTGGACATCCAGCCCGGTGAATGCTGGGGCCTGGTCGGCCACAACGGCGCCGGCAAGTCCACCCTCATGAACGTGCTGGCCGGCGTGCTGCCCGGTGACGAAGGCCAGATCATCATCGACGGTCAGGCCCGGGACAATTACACCACGCAGGCCGCCTACCGGCTGGGCGTGCGTTGCGTCTTCCAGGAATTGTCCCTGTGCCAGAACCTCAACGTGGCCGAAAACCTCTGCGTGTTCCATCCGCAGCTCAAAGGCTGGGGCTGGCGGCGTCGCGCGCGCCGGCTGGTGACGGAGAAGCTCGATGAGATCTTCCCCGGCCACGGCATCCATCCCGATCGCATCGTCGGTGAACTCAGCATCACCCAGCGCCAGATGGTGGAAATCGCCTGCGCCTTCACGGTGGTCGATGCGCCGGTGCGCCTGCTCATCCTCGATGAACCCACCTCCAGTCTCGATGCGCAAACGGCGGCGCGGCTCACGGCCTACATCCGGCGGCGTCTTGAAGACGGCATGAGCCTGGTGTTCATCTCGCACATGCTGGGCGAGATCTTTGACTGCTGCAATCGCATCGCCGTCATGCGCGATGGACAGCTGGTCTTGCAGGACCACACCGCCCATCTCACGCGTGATGCGCTGGTCCACGCCATGGGCCACGCCGACCAGAAGCAGATCGAGCGTCAGGCCGAACAGCAGGCCCAGCAGGAATCCGAGTCCGCCGACGCACAAAGCCAGCAACTGCTCGAAGTGACGCTGCCGGCCTCCTCGCCGGTGCGCGCGCTGGGCGTGCGCCGTGGCCAGGTGGTCGGATTGTCCGGGCTGGCAGGGCAGGGGCAGACCGAGATGCTGATCCGGCTCTTCGAGCAATATCGGGGCAAGATGCGCGTGGCCTTCGTGGCCGGGGATCGCGCACGGGATGGCAACTTCCCGCTGTGGAGCATCCTGCACAACCTGAGCATCCGCGAGCTGCCGCATCTGGCGCGCGGCGGCGTGGTCGATCGTGCTGCCGAAGCCGAACTGGGCCGCCAGTGGCACGAGCGCGTGGCCATCCGCACGCCGGACCTGTCCAACAATATCCTCTCGCTGTCCGGTGGCAACCAGCAGAAGGTGCTGTTTGCGCGGGCCTTGTCGTCGGATGCGGAACTGATCCTGATGGACGATCCCATGCGCGGCGTGGACTTCGGCACCAAGGTCGACATGTATCGCCTCATCCGCGCAGAAGCGGCGCGCGGCCGCAGCTTCGTCTGGTACACCACCGAGAACGACGAGCTGGAATACTGCGATGCGACCTACGTCTTCTACCAGCAGCAGGTGACCCTGAAACTGGCCCGCCATGAACTCTCGGAGGAACGCATCATCGCCGCTTCCTTCGGCAACGTGCGCGCCGATGGCGGCACCGTCACACCCCCTCTCGAAGGAGCCCGCGCATGACTACGCTTGCCCGCACCACCGTGCGCGCGCGCAGCGGCCTGCTGTCGCGCCACGAGATCCAGACCCTGCTGCTGCCCATGGCCACGCTGGCCGTAGTGCTGGCACCGATCTTCTGGATCAATCCCAATACGATGAGTTATTTCGGCCTGGGCCTGCTGTTGAATCTGGCCGTGCCGATGATCCTGGCGAGCATGGCGCAGCTGTGCATCATCGCCGTCAATGACCTGGATCTGTCCATCGGTGCCTTCATCAGCCTGGTCTCCTGCATCGCCGTGACCTGGTTGCCGGAACGTCCGCTGCTGGGCGTGGCGGCGCTGGTGGCCTGCGTGCTGCTGTATGCGGCCATCGGCGCGCTGGTGGAGTTGTTCGACCTGCCCTCCATCGTGGTGACGCTGGGCCTGTCCTTCGTCTGGGGCGGCTGGGCGCTGATCCTCCTGCCCATGCCGGGCGGCGCCACGCCGCAATGGATTCAGGATGTGATGAACCTGGCCATTCCGGTCGTGCCCACGCCCATCGTCTATGCAGTCGTCATCGCGCTGTGCGGACACTGGTTCCTGATGCGTTCCTCGCTGGGCGTGCGGCTGCGCGGTGCCGGCGGCAATCCCAAGGCCATCGTGCGCAGTGGCGGTTCGGTGGTGCGCGCCAAGGCGCTGATGTATGGGCTGGCCGGCGTGCTGGGCATCCTCTCGGCGCTCACGCTGGTGGGCATCACCACTTCGGCCGATGCCAATATTGCCCAGCGCTACACGCTGATCTCGATTGCTGCCGTGATCCTGGGTGGCGGCAGTTTCATCGGCGGCAAGGTCTCGCCCATCGGCGCCACGCTGGGTGCGATCACGCTGGGGATTGCGGCCTCGTTCCTGTCTTTCCTCAACATCGCGCCGAAGTGGCAGATCGGTTTGCAGGGCGCGATCCTGATCATCGTATTGTCGATGCGCATCCTGCTGTCGGCACGGGGAGAACGTCAATGAGCGCCGCTCGTGCAACGATGGGGGCCGCGCTGCTGCAGCGGCCCTGGGTGTGGTCCTTCATGGGAGCGGCCTTGCTGTGGCTGGCCACGCTGGTGGTAGCGGGGCCGGAGGCGGCGTTCAATATCGGGTTGTCGGCGTTTTCTTTCGGGGCGCTGATGGTGCTGGTGGGGCTGGGGCAGATGCTGGTGGTGACCACCGGGCCGGGCAATATCGATCTCTCCATTCCTTCCACCATTGCGCTGGCCGGGGCGCTGGGCTTGCGCACCATGGGCGGCGAGGATGGCGGCATCCTGCTCGGGCTGCTGGTCACGCTCGGGGTGGGCATGGGTGTCGGGCTGGCCAATTACCTGCTGATCCGCCTGCTGCAGATTCCACCCATCATCGCGACCATGTCGTCGTCCTTCATTCTGCAGTCGCTGGCGATTCACGTGGGGCAGGGCCTCAAGATCACGCCGCCGCAATTGCTGGCCAGCTTTGCAACCGGATGGCTGCTGCACCTTCCGCAACTGGCCTGGCTGGTACTGGCCGTGGCGCTGGGGCTGGCCTGGATCCTGGGACGCACGTTGTTCGGCCGCTTCCTCTCGGCGGTCGGCCAGAATGCGCGCGCGGCCTGGCTGGCGGGCATCGGCGTGGAGCGCATCCGTTGCCTGTGCTACGTGCTGTGCGCGGTCTTTGCGGCGCTGTGCGCCTTGCTCATCGCCGGGTTCTCGGGCGGTGCCTCGCTCGACATGGGCAATGAATACCTGTTGATGTCGGTGGCCGTGGTGGTCATCGGCGGCACCAGCGTCACCGGTGGCCGGCCCAGCGTGGCCGGGATCTGGGGCGCGGCGCTGTTCCTGTATTTCACCAATACGCTGTTGAATGTGGTGGGCCTGTCGGCGGGCGAACGCTCGGTGCTGTCGGGCCTGATCATCATCGCCGTGATCGTCTGTTCCGGCCGCCGGCGCCAGTATCGCTGAGGCGTCCGCGTCAATTACACCGATAAGGAGAACGCATGTCCTTGCCCGATACCCCCTTCCAGTATTTCGATGCGCGCTTTCGCCGCATGGTCATCGACACCGCGCAGGTCGATCGTCTCTACCATGGCTGCCGCTGGGCCGAAGGCCCGGTGTGGCTGCCGGCCACGCAGGAGCTGATCTGGAGCGACATCCCCAACAACCGCCTGATGCGCTGGTCCGAGGGCGCGGGGGCGGGTGTATTTCGCCAGCCCTCCAACTTCAACAACGGCAATACGCTGGACCGCGAAGGCCGCATCGTTGGCTGCCTGCACGGTGGCCGTGCCGTGGTGCGCACCGAACACGATGGCAGCATCACTACCCTGGCCTCGCACTGGCAGGGCAAGCGCCTCAATTCGCCGAACGATGTCGTGGTCAAGTCCGATGGCTCGATCTGGTTCACTGATCCGGATTACGGCATCAACAGCGATTACGAAGGCTATCAGGCCGAGAGCGAAATCGGTGCGTGCAATGTCTATCGCATCGATGGCGACAGCGGTGACATCAGCATCGTCAGCAGCGATCTCGAGCGTCCCAATGGCCTGGCCTTCTCTACCGACGAAAGCCGCCTCTACATCGCCGATACCGGTCTCACCCACCGCGCGGGCGGCCCGCATCATATCCGCGTATTCGATGTGGTGGATGGCGTCACGCTCAAGGGCGGCGAGGTCTTCGCGACCATCGATCCAGGGCTGGCCGACGGTTTCCGGCTCGATGCCCACGGCAACATCTGGACCTCGGCCGGCGATGGCGTGCATTGCTATGCGCCCGATGGCACCTTGCTGGGCAAGATCCTGATTCCGGAAGTGGTGTCCAATGTGGTCTTCGGCGGGCCGCGCGGCAATCGCCTCTTCATCACTGCCACCACCTCGTTGTACGCGGTGTATCTGGCGGTCAACGGGGCAGTGCGGCCCTGATCGGCAGCAGGCGCGCCGCCCGCATCACTGGCCCGGTGTGCGCACCGGGCGCGTCTTTGTCATGGTCACGCCCAGTCCGGCCACGATGGCCACGGCACCGATCATCATCGACACCGACAGCGTCTCGCCCAGGATCCAAGCCGAGGCCAGAACACCAAACAACGGCGAGAGGGCATTGAGCATGAGCGCCTTCACGCCGAGGCGCGCGACCACCCAGTTGAACAAGGCCACGCTGACGATACTGACCAGCACGCCGTGATAGGCACTCTGCAGCAGCAGCGCCGACGCCGGCTTGCTGAAGGTCTGCGTGCCCAGCCACGGCAGTGCCAGCAGCATGCAGGCCAGAGACAGCACTTGCGTCAGCGCCACCGCATCCAGCGGCGCAATCTTCCAGGCCCGATTGAGCATCAGGTAACTCGACCACATCAGCGCCGAGAGCACGAACAGCAGGTCGCCCCGCCACGCCCCATCGGGCGCCAGCCCGCCACTGGCGAGGATGCCATTGAGCGCCACCAGCACCAGCCCCGCCAGCAGCAGCGCCACCCCCCACAGGGAGACGCGTTCACGCTGCCCGAGGGCGTAGCGGCCGATCGCCATGCCGAACAAGGGCGTCAAGGCCGGATGGATCAGCGCGCCGTGCGAAGCCGGTGCGTAGTTCACGCCCGCCACCAGCACCAGGCTGAACAAGGGACCCGACAGCAGGAACAGCACCAGCCCGCGTTTCCAGCCGACCCCGCACGCGCCCCGCAGCCCGCGCCGCCAGGCGAAGGGCAGGATCAGCACGCCGCTGGTGAGAAAGCGCATCAGCGTCGCATCCAGGGGCGTCAAGCCTTGCTGGAAGCCGTAGCGCGAGATCACGGGCTGTACGCCCCAGATCAGCGCGACCAGGATGCCGGAGAGGAGGGGAGGAGGCATGGCGAACTCGATGGATGAAAACCTTGGAGAAAAAACGTACAGTAGGGCAGGCCGGGTTGACTGACTTTCGTAGTTGGGTCAAGAATGTTTGAATTTACGCCAACCTGCGCGGCGCGCTTCGCGGTGGCGGAGTTTCCATCATCGGGCAGTCATCTTCGGATGTACGCCAAGCCGGACCAGACCATGCGCAAGCCTTCTCCCTCCCGTTCCCCCCTGCCCATCGACCGGGTCGACCGCATTGCCCGCCCCGTGGTGGCAGCCGGCGCCGACTATGCGCGCGGGTCGCTGCAGGCCTGGCACAGCCATCGCCGGGCGCAGTTGCTCTTCGGGCTGGGCGGCCTGATGCAGGTGGTCACGCAGGACGGCGCCTGGGTCGTGCCGCCGCAGCACGCGGTGTGGATTCCTTCCGGGCGCGAGCACCAGAGCCGCATGCTCTTGCCTGTCACCACCTGCAGCGCCTTCGTCGAGCCCGAACATGCGCCGCGCGCAGCGAAGACCTGCCAGGTGCTGGAGGTGCATCCGCTGCTGCGCGAGCTGCTCATCGAAGCCACCCGCATCGATCCGCACTACGCCCCCCATAGCCGGGAAGAGGCGCTGATACATTTGCTGCTCAAGGAGATCGGCCGGGCCCGCGAGATTCCCATACATGTGCCGCTGCCGCAGGAGGAGAAGCTGGGAGCGCTGTGCCGGGATTTCATGCGGGCGCCGTCGATCCGCTCGCGTCCGGCCGAGTGGGCGGCGCAATTGCACATGAGCGAGCGCAGCTTCACCCGCAAATTCCTGGCGCAGACCGGGATGGGCTTCCAGCAATGGCGGTTGCGCGCCTGTATCGTCAATGCGATTTCGCGGCTGGCGCTGGGGCATTCGGTGACGGCCATTGCCTATGACCTGGGCTATGAACAGCCGGCGACGTTTTCGACCATGTTCAAGCGGATGACGGGACACGTCCCCTCATCGCATCCGGCTGCGCGCGCATAAAAAAGGCCGGAGCAATTCACTCCGGCCAACCATTCTGCGAGGGATGCAGAAGAGACTATCGATACACGACGGGGCGATCAGGCCCCGGCCAGGCGCGGCGTCTGCACGTGGCTGCCCGAGGCCATGTAGCGCGCCACGGACAGGTCTTCATGGGCGATGGCAGGGCGGCGGCCCGAGATCAGGTCGGCCAGCAGCTGGCCCGAACCGCAGGACATGGTCCAGCCCAGCGTGCCGTGGCCGGTGTTGATGTACAGGTTCGGGACCGGGGTGGCACCGACCACGGGCGTGCCATCCGGGGTCATCGGGCGCAGGCCGGTCCAGAAGCTGGCTTGCTTGGTGTCGCCCGCGCCGGGGAACAGGTCATTGACCACCAGTTCCAGCGTGGCGCGGCGCTTGGCCTTGAGGGCCGTGTCATAGCCGACGATCTCGGCCATGCCGCCCACGCGGATGCGGTCGTCGAAACGGGTCACGGCGATCTTGTAGGTCTCGTCGAGGATGGTCGAGACCGGAGCGGCCGATGCATCGGTGATCGGCACGGTGATCGAGTAACCCTTGAGCGGATACACCGGGATGCCCGGCAGACCCGGGATGTCCCGCAGCAGTTGCGGCGAGTAGGAACCCAGGGCGACCACATAGCTGTCGGCTTGCACCAGCTCCTTGCCGCAGACCACGCCGGCAATCTTGCCGCCGGCCATGGTGAGGGCGTCGATCGAGACGCCATAGCGGAATTTCACGCCCAGTTGTTCGGCCATCTTGGCCAGGCGGGTGGTGAAGAGCTGGCAGTCGCCAGTTTCGTCATTGGGCAGGCGCAGGCCGCCGGTGAGCTTGCCGCGTACCTTTTCCAGGGCCGGTTCGGCACCGCCCAGTTGTTCCGGGGTCAGCAGTTCGAAGGGGACACCGGCTTCCTGCAGCACGGCGATGTCCTTGGCGGCGCCGTCGAGCTGTTCCTGCGAGCGGAACAGTTGCAGCGTGCCTTGCTGGCGGCCTTCATAGGGGATGCCGACGTCGGCACGCAGGTCGCGCAGGCAGTCGCGGCTGTATTCAGCCAGGCGCACCATGCGCTCCTTGTTGACGGCGTAGCGCTCGGCGTTGCAGTTGCGCAGCATCTGCCACATCCAGCGCAGCTGGTTCAAGGTGCCGTCCGGGCGGATGGCCAGCGGGGCGTGTTCCTGGAACATCCACTTGATGGCCTTCAAAGGGATGCCGGGCGCGGCCCAGGGCGAGGCGTAGCCGGGAGAGATCTGGCCGGCATTGCCGAACGAGGTCTCCAGCGCGGGGCCGGGCTGGCGGTCCAGCACGGTCACATCGTGACCGGCCCTGGCCAGATACCAGGCGCTGGTGACCCCGATGACACCGCTTCCAAGAATGACGACGCGCATGCTGAACTCCCCGTTTCGTTGATGCCGCTGCAAAAGGCTGTTGGATTAGAAGATTCAGCTATCATATGGGTGAATAAATAGTGTTTGTTCGCGTATTTATGGCTGATTTCATTAACGGTTCATGAAAATCGCGCTGAAACGGGAAAATTTCATGAGAACCCAGCAACAGTCCATCCGCACCCTCGACAAGCTCGATCACCGCATCCTGGCGGTGCTGCAAAAGGACGGCCGCATCTCCATGAAGGAGCTGGGCGAACAGGTCGGCCTGTCGGTCACGCCCTGCATCGAACGGGTCAGGCGCATGGAGCGCGATGGCGTCATCAGCGGCTATTACGCGCGCGTCAATCCCGAGTCATTGGGGGCAACCTTGCTGGTCTTCGTGGAGATCACGCTCAATCACAAGTCCGGCAACATGTTCGAGCAGTTCCGTCGCGAGGTGCTGCGCATTCCTGAAGTGCAGGAATGCCACCTGGTCTCGGGCGACTTCGACTACCTCATCAAGGCGCGCATCCGCGGCATGGCGGAATACCGCAAGCTGCTGGGCGACATCCTGCTGCAGCTGCCGGGAGCGGCGCAGTCCAAGAGCTATGTGGTGATGGAAGAGATCAAGGAAACGCTGGCATTGCCGCTGGATGACTGAGCGCGACTGAGCAGGACTGAGCACGACCGAGCGCGCGGGGCAATCACGGGGCTGGAAGGAACCTGGACAGATTGGCGTACGGATAACAGTACAGCGACCGGACAGTTACGGTACACAAAAGCGGACACCCGCGATTTCAGCTACTGTACAGATCGTCGGGAAGTCTTTGCGCATGCGGCTTGCAAGGCACTGTGCTTGAATCCGCCGGCGCTTCCTGTGCATTCCGGTCGGGGCCGGTGTGACCTAGACTTCACCTACACTGGACTCCACTCCGACCCGAGACATCATGCCTTCCAAACCAAGAATCGAGCAATACAATCAACCCGCAGGCGGCTGGGGCGCACTGAAATACGTGGCGCTGAACCTGGTCAAGGAACACGTGGCCGACGGCAAGGGTTTGCGTACCCTGTTGTCGCAGAACCAGCCTGACGGCTTTGATTGCCCCGGTTGCGCATGGCCGGACCGCGAACATACCTCCACTTTCGAATTCTGCGAAAACGGCGTCAAGGCCGTGGCCGCCGAAGCCACCAAGAAGCGCGTCACCCCCGAGTTCTTCGAGAAGCACACCGTCACCGAGCTGATGCAGCAATCGGATTACGAGCTGGAAGAACACGGCCGCCTGACCCATCCCATGGTGTATGACGCCGCCACCGACAAGTACAAGAAGATCGACTGGTCCGCCGCCTTCGAGCTGATGGCCAAGCACCTCAATGCCTTGCCCGATCCGGACATGGCGGACTTCTATGTGTCCGGGCGCGCCAGCAACGAAGCGGCGTTCCTGTTCCAGCTGTTTGTGCGCCAGTACGGTACCAACAATTTCCCCGACTGCTCCAACATGTGCCACGAGCCCACCAGCGTGGGCCTGCCGGGCACGGTGGGCATCGGCAAGGGCACGGTGCTGCTGGAAGACTTCGATCATTGCGACACGCTGCTGCTGTTCGGCCAGAACCCGGCCACCAACCACCCGCGCATGATGGGCGAGCTGCGCCACGCCTCCAAGCGCGGCGCCACCATCGTGGCCATCAACCCCTTGAAGGAACGCGGCCTGGAACGCTTTGCCGATCCGCAGAGCAAGGTCGAGATGCTGACCATGGGCAGCACCCGCATCAGTTCCATGTTCATCCACCCCACGCTGGGTGGCGACCTGGCGCTGATCAAGGGCGTCATCAAGCGCACCATCGAACTGGATGACGCGGCCAAGGCGGCCGGTGCCGAGCGCGTGATCGACGTCAAGTTCATCGAGGAACATACCGCCGGCTTCGAGGAATTCGCCGCCCAGGCGCGTGCCGAAAGCTGGGATGACATCGTGGCCGAGTCCGGCGTCTCCCGCGAGGACATCGAGAAACTGGCCCAGGTCTACGTCAAGGGCAAGGCAGTGATCGCCACCTGGGGCATGGGCCTGACCCAGCACAAGTACGCGGTGGCCACCATCCAGCTGTTGTCGAACATGATGATGCTGCGCGGGAACATCGGCCGCCAGGGCGCGGGCCTGTGCCCGGTGCGCGGCCACTCCAACGTGCAGGGCGACCGTACGGTGGGCATCGACGAGAAGCCGACCCCGGCTTTCCTGGATCGCCTGGAACAGGTGTTCGGTTTCAAGGCCCCGCGCCATCACGGCAATGACACGGTCGGTTCGGTCATGGCCATGCTGGAAGGCCGCACCAAGGTCTTCATCGGCCTGGGCGGCAACTTCGCCATGGCCACGCCCGATACGCCGCGCACCTTCGAGGCCATGCGTTCGTGCAACCTGACGGTGCACATCACCACCAAGCTCAACCGCAGCCACCTGGTGCATGGCAAGGATGCGCTGATCCTGCCGACCATGGGCCGCACCGAGATCGACGTACAGAAATCCGGTCCGCAGGGCGTGACGGTGGAAGATTCGATGAGCATGGTCCACGTCTCCTACGGCATCAACAAGCCGGCGTCGGAACACCTGATGTCGGAAACGGCCATCGTGGCGCACCTGGCCGAGGCCACCATGAAGTCGCGCAACAATGGTCCCAAGATCGACTGGCTGTGGTACGCCGAAGATTATTCGCGCATCCGCGACGCCATCGAGAAGGTGTATGACGCCTTCAAGGGCTACAACGAGCGCATCGCCAATCCGGGCGGCTTCCACCTGGGCGTGGCCTCGCGCGACCGCGTCTGGAAGACCGGCAGCGGCAAGGCCAACTTCATCGTCCATGAGATCCCCAAGGACACGCCCATCCATCGCGCCCGCGCGATCCATGGCGAGAAGCTGCTGACCTTGATGACCACCCGTTCGCACGACCAGTACAACACCACCATCTATGGTATGGACGACCGTTATCGCGGCGTGTTCGGCCAGCGCCGCGTGGTCTTCATCAACCCGGCAGACCTGCAGATGCTGGGTTTGAAGGATGGTGAATGGGTCGACATCACCAGCGTCTGGGATGACGGCGTGGAGCGCCGGGCCGATGGTTTCCTGCTGGTGGAATATGACATTCCGCGCGGTTGTATCGGCAGTTACTATCCCGAGACCAATCCGCTGGTGCCGCTGGAAAGCTTTGCCGACAAGGCGCGCACGCCGACTTCCAAGTCCATCCCGGTGCTGTTGTCGCGTTCGGCGGTGCAGCGTTCGGCAGCTTGATGGAGGCCGGCATGAGTGTGGCCGACATGCCCGCCCAGGAGGACGCCGACCTGCAGGCCCGCGCGCAGCAGATGGGCGTGCCGCCCGAAGTGCTGCTGATCGTGGAAACCCTGCAGGCCGATGCCGAAGAAAAGGAGGGCGGGGCGCTGTCGCTGGCGCGCTTGTCCAAGCGCACGCAATTGCGCATGAGTACCTTGCGGCGTTTCCTGTCGGCCCTGGAAGAAGCCGGGGTGGTGAAGGTCGAGATGAATGAGGATGGGACCGGCAGCGCGCGCTTGCTGGTGTCGCCTCAGTAAAAGCAGTATGCGGCGCGCCCGACGGTGCGCGCCGCAGCGTCGCCCTGCAATTTCACGCCGCCAGTTCTTCCACCAGTTTTCCTACCAGTTTCAAGGCCTGTTCGGTTTCCTTGGACCAGGCATAGCTGTAGTTCAGCCGAATGAAATGACTGTACCGGTTGGTCGCCGCAAAGATGCGCCCCGGTGCCACCGTGATCCCCAGCGCCAGGCTGCGGCGATACAGTTCCATTGCATCCACCCCCTGCGGCAACTCCACCCACAGCACATATCCGCCTTGCGGCTCGGACACCTGCGTGCCCGCCGGGAAGAAGCGCAGCACGAAGTGCCGCATCATGTCGCGCTGCTGCGCGAAGGCACGGCGCACGCGCCGCAGGTGGCGTTCGTAGCCGCCTTGCGTGAGGTATTCCGCGATGGCGCGCTGGGGCGCGGTCGGCGTGGCCAGCGTATTAAGGAACTTGAGTTTTTCCACCTGCGCCCGATAGCGCCCCGGCATGGCCCAGCCGATGCGGTAGGCCGAGGTCAGGCTCTTGGAAAACGAGGAACAGTGCAGCACCAGTCCCTGGCGGTCATAGTTCTTCAGCGACGAGGGATGGGCATTGCCGTAATACAGTTCGCTGTAGACGGCGTTTTCGATCAGCGGCATCTGGTGCTGTTCGGCCAGGCGTACCAGTCTTTCCTTTTCGCTGTCCGGCATCTGGAAACCCAGCGGATTCTGGAAGTTCGGCATCACCATGCAGGCCGCCACCGGCTGCGTCTTCATCCGCTCTTCCAGCACGCCGACATCGAGGCCGCGCTGCGGATCGGTCGGGATCTCCAGCGCCCGCATGCCCAGGCGCTCGATGGCGTGCAGCATGGCGTAGAAGGTCGGGGTCTCCACCGCGATGGTGTCGCCGGGACGGGCCACGGCTTGCAGGCAGAGATTGATGGCTTCGGTGGCACCGACGGTGACGACGATTTCTTCGGGATCGACCTTGAGGCCGTTTTCCAGATAGCGGCGCGCGATCTGGCGCAGCAGGTCCGGGTGGCCCGGGGGCAGGTCGTCGAACACGCTGGACTGGCTGGCGTGGCGCGCGATGCGGCCGGCATATTGCGCCAGCCGGTGCGAAGGGAACAGCGCCGGATTGGGATAGGGTGAGCCCAGCGGCACGGTGCCGTCCTGCTGGATGGTCTTGAGGGTCGCCAGCACCAGGCGGCTGACGTCGACCTCGGTGGATTCCTGCCAGGCCGGGTGATCGGCCTGGGAGGGCGTCTTGAGCACGGGAGGGGGCGGGGCCTCGGCCTGTTCGCGCACGAAGTAGCCGGACTGGGGCTGGCTCTCGATGATGCCCCGGCTTTCCAGCAGTTCGTAGGCGCGCACCACGGTAGTGACGCTGACCTTGTGCTGCTGGCTGGCGATGCGCACCGAGGCGATGCGCTCGCCCGGGCGCAAGACGCCCTCGCGGATGGAGGCCGCGAGCTGGTCGGCAAATTGTTTGTAAAGAGGCGTGACGGCCATGGGGCGGGTTTCTTGATGGTGTTAGAGTTGTCGCTTCGCATTTTACAAGGACCGCGCCATGATCACCGTGCATCACCTGAACAACTCCCGCTCCCAGCGCGTGCTGTGGCTGCTGGAAGAGCTGGGCCTGGACTACGAGATCAAGTTCTACCAGCGCGACCCCAAAACCATGCTGGCTCCGCCGGAGTTGCTGAAGGTGCATCCGCTGGGCAAGTCGCCCGTCATCACCGATGGCGAGCTGACGGTGGCCGAATCAGGCAATATCGTCGAATACCTGCTCGAACGCTACGGCGCCGACAGTGGCCTCCTGCCCGCGCCAGGGACGCCCGAGCGCCTGCGTTACCGCTACTGGCTGCACTTCGCCGAGGGCTCGGCCATGCCCTGGCTGCTGCTGGGGCTGATCTTCAGCAAGATGCCCAAGGCCGTACCGGCCCTGATCCGCCCGATCGCCCGGATGCTGGGCGACGGCATGCGCAGCCGCGTGGTGGCACCGCAGGTCGAGCGGCAGATGCGCTACATGGAGGCCGAACTGGAGAAGGACGGCTGGTTCGCCGGCAAGAGCATCACCGGGGCCGACATCCAGATGAGTTTCCCGGTGGAGGGCATGCGCGCGCGGGGCGGACTCGACGGGCGCTATCCCAACCTGCTCAAGTTCCTCGAAGCCATCCATGCGCGCCCGGCCTACCAGCGTGCGCTGGAGAAGGGCGGGCCTTACGAGCTGCTGCGCTGAGGCCTGTGCATCGCCCCGGTTCAGGCCGGCAGGCTGATGCAGGCTTGCAGGCCACGGTCGCCCGGCTGGCGGCGGTTGCGCAGTTCCAACCGGCCACCATGGGCCTCGATGCAGGAACGGGCGATCGCCAGGCCCAGGCCGAAGTTGCTGCCGGAGCGTGCCGGATCGAGGCGTACGAAGGGTTTGAAGACTTCCTGCAAGTGTTCCTCCGCAATGCCGGGGCCGTCATCATCGACGAGGATGGACAGGCTGCCGTCTTGCTCCATGCTCAATGACAATCTCGCCCGCTGGCCGTGGCGTACGGCGTTGTCCACCAGGTTCGACAGCGCCCGCTTGAGATGCACAGGCCGGCAGCGATAGGGCAGGGGGCCGGCGTGCCGCGCCACGGTTTGGTGCCTTGCGTTGTCCTGTACTATCTTCCGCGCATTTTTCTGCACAGTTATCTGTACATCATGGCCGTGCTCGGCGTGCTCCTGCGCAAGTTCCTGCAGCAAATCGGCCAGGTCGATTTCCCGCGTGACTTCGGTATGTGCATCATCCCGTGCGAAGCGCACGGTCTCTTCCACCATCACCCGCATCTCGTCGAGGGTACGGATCATCGCCTTGCGCAGGGCAGTGTCGTCGACCAGTTCCGCACGCAGGCGCAATGAGGTGATCGGCGTACGCAGGTCATGGCTGATGGCCGCCAGCATGCGGGTGCGGTCCTCGACAAAGCGGCGCAGACGTTGCTGCATCAGGTTGAAGGCCGCGGTGACCTCGCGCGCTTCTTGCGGACCGGTCAGCGGCAGTGGCGCCACCTCCTCGCCGCGGCTCACCCGTTCTGCCGCCTGGGCCAGTGCGTTGACCGGACGCAGGATACGGCGCAGGAACAAGGCCACGATCAGCAACACCGGCAGGGTACTTACGGGGACTGAAAATCGCAGTGGCCGGACCCAGCCCTGCGTGATCAAGGGCTGCTGCTGCGTGTTGACCCACAGGCCCGCTGGCGTACGCAGCGCGATGCGCAGGAGGGCCGGGCCGTCGTCGGCTTCGCGCAGGCTGATGCGCAGCGCCTCTGGCTGCAGGCCCAGTTGCGCCTGCAGCCGCTGGCGCAGCAGGTCCTGGTCCCGGCCCTCCTCATGGGCGGCATCGATCTGCGGATCCGGATCGAGTCGGTAGCGCGAGTCGCCGTCGCTGGCACGTGCCAGTGCCTCCTGCGCTTGCGCCGCCGGCAACTGAGCCAGGCGCCAGGCCACGGCGGCGTGCTCGGCCATCTGGTCGCGCGAGATGACGTGGATGCGCGTGCCATTCGGTTGCACCAGCACCAGCCCGATCAGGTGTGCCGCCACCAGGCCCAGCAGCAGCAGGGCTAGCAACTGTGCGGTCATGCTGCGCGGCCAGGCCCTCATGGCGTGGCCGGGTCGGCACTCACGCGCGCGGCCAGCAGGTAGCCATTGCCCCAGACCGTCTTGAGCAGACCGGGCCTGCGCGGATCGGGTTCGAGTTTCTTGCGCAGACGGCTGACCTGGCTGTCGATGCTGCGGTCAAAGGCCAGTGCGTCGCTGCCGGCGGTCAGGTCCAGCAGGCGGTCACGCGACAGGACCGTGTTGGGATGCTCCACCAGCGCCCGCAGCAGGCGATATTCCACGCTGGAGAGGGTCACGAGGGTGCCGTCCCGGTCGCGCAGTTCGCGCCGTTGCACATCGAGTGTCCAGGTGTCGAAGACATAGCGCTGCACGGTGCCCGCACCGGCCGTTTTGGCCGGGACCGGCAACGGTCGTGCCACCCGGCGCAATACGCTGCGGATGCGGGCCAGCAACTCATGGGGATCGAAGGGTTTCACTACGTAATCGTCAGCACCGGTCTCCAGGCCGCGGATGCGGTCGCTGCTGGCCGCCAGCGCAGTGAGCAGGATCACCGGCGTGCCATGCTGCTGGCTGATGCTCTGGCACAGCGAAAGACCGTCCTCGCCCGGCATCATCACATCCAGCACCACCAGGTCGAATGCCTGCGCCTGCAGCAACGCCCGTGCCTGCGCGGCATTGGCTGCCAGGCTGACCTGCATGTCCTGCCGGCGCAGGTAAGCCGCCAGCGGCTCGCTGATGTCCGCATGATCGTCCACCACCAGGACGTGACGTTGCGCGTGCATGTTCTTGTTCCTTCCCCTTGATGACGGCGGTGCGCGCAATGCGCCCGGATGAGGCGCACGCACCGTGCGACTTGCCACAATTTGACAAACTTTTGTCAATTTTAAATGAATATAATTCTCATTCGCAAATCACTCGCCATGGTCCGGGCCGTGCTGGGCCCGTTCGCCTTCCCATGCATCCGCGTCGATGCGGGCTGCCGTTGCCGCCTGCAGGGGCGGCCTTGCGCCCGGACCCTGGCACGTCATCACCACAGGGGAATTCATCATGCATCATCCGCATCATCACCTTCCTGCGCCTGGCGCGCTGTCCGTTACGCGCGTGGCGCAGGCGGTCGCGGCGGCGCTGGCCTTGTATGTCGCCGGTTCCGGCCTGGCCGTGGCCCAGGATGCAGGGGCTGGCCTGAAGGAAGTGGTGGTCACCGCCACCGGCTTCGAACAGGAGGTGGTGGACGCGCCGGCCAGCATTACCGTCATCAGCCAGGAGGAGCTCAAGAAGCGTCCTTTCCGCGATCTCACCGATGCCCTGCGTGATGTCGAGGGCGTCACCATTACCGGTACCGCCAGCGAGAAGGACATCTTCATTCGCGGCCTGCCCGGTGCCTACACGCTCATCCTGGTGGATGGCAAGCGCCAGAGCACGCGCGATGCACGGACCAATGGCAATTCCGGCTTCGAGCAGTCCTACATTCCGCCGCTGGAGGCCATCGAGCGCATCGAGGTGGTACGCGGACCGATGTCTTCACTCTATGGATCCGATGCCATGGGCGGCGTCATCAACATCATCACCAAGAAAGTGGCGCGGCAGTGGGGCGGCTCGGTGAGCGTCGACACCACGCTGCAGCAGCATGGCGACTCGGGTGACGCCTATCAGGGCCAGTTCTACGTCAACGGCCCGATCGCCAGCGAAGTATTGGGCCTGCAACTGTGGGGCAAGGTCTACAAGCGCCAGGAAGACCGCATCCTCAATGGCAATACCAAGGCGCTCGATACCGATTTCACCGCGCGCCTGGCGCTCACGCCCAACAAGAATCACGACATCCTGGCCGAGATCGGCACATCCCAGGTGCGTCGCGACGCCTCCAGCTATCACACGTTGGCCGCGACCCGTAGTACCGCCGACAGCTATACGGAAAACCCGCGCGACCACATGGCACTGTCGCATACGGGCCGCTACGGCTGGGCCACGTCGGATGTCTCGATCGCCTACGAGAAGGCGCAACGCAAAACTTATACCGAGAGTCCCGTCGGCAGCGATCGCTACACCCAGGCCACGCGCGCGCCAAAGATCGAGAATCTGGTGCTGGACGGCAAGCTGTCCATGCCCCTGGGCGCGCACTGGATGGTGCTGGGCGGGCAGTGGAACGAGGCTACGCTCACCGACGTCAACCCGGGCGTGAGCAGCACGCGCGTGCAGGAATTCCGCATTGCCCAGAAGGCGCTGTTCGTGGAGGATGAGTGGAAGCTCACCGACCGCCTGGCCCTGACCGGCGGCCTGCGCCTGGACAACCACGAGGTCTACGGCAACCACTGGAGCCCGCGCCTCTACGCGGTGTGGCATGGCAGCGAGCAGCTGACCATCAAGGGCGGGGTCTCGCGCGGCTTCAAGGCACCGGACATTCGTACCATCGCGCCGGGCTACGCCTACACGACCGGTGGTGCGGGCTGCACCGTCGGTCCCACCGGCACCTGCGGCGTCATCATCGGCGACCCCAACCTCAAGCCGGAAACCAGCACCAGTTGGGAGCTGGGCGCCCTGTGGGACAACCACACCGGCCTCTCCGGCGGTGCCACGCTGTTCTACACCGACTTCAAGGACAAGGTCAGCAATGCCCTGGTCTACAACGCCGATGGCTCCATCGCCCGCTGGTCGGCCAACAACAATTACCGTCTCTGGTATAGCTACAACGTGGATCGCGCCACCATCAAGGGCGTGGAGCTGAGCGGCCGCTGGCAGGCCACGCGCAGCCTGGCTTTCAAGACGAATTACACCTTCACCGATTCGCGCCAGAAGGGCGGCAGCTACGATGGCTATGCGCTGGCCCGCACGCCGCGCCACATGTTCAACCTGCGCGCGGACTGGAGCCCGGCTGATGCCTGGACGGTGTGGACCGCGCTGAACTACCACGGCAAGGAAGTCAACGCCGCCGCGCGCGTGGGTACGGCCGGGACCACCATCTCGTCCTCGGGCGTGAAGGAGTACAAGGCCTATACGCTGGCCGATCTCGGCGTGACGCATGCGGTCAACCAGCGCACATCGGTGAGCGCGGCCATCTACAACCTGACCGACAAGCGACTGGACGAGCAGAGCTTCAACACTGTCGGCGACGGCCGCCGCCTGTGGGTCAGCCTGACCCAGCGCTTCTGATGGAGCCGCTGCTGCCGGGCCGCCGGCGTATCCTTGGCGCGGCGATGCTTGCCTGCCTGCCCGCCTGGGCCGAGGCCCAGCCGGATCTGTCGCATCCGCTGGGTCCCACCATCGCTGACACTGGCTCGGCCTGGTACCGCTTCAGTCGCTTCACGCTGGGTTCCGTGGATGGTCAGCGCAGCTACCGCATCACGGTGGGGGTGCCGCTGCGTCCGCCACCGCCGCAGGGCTATCCGGCCATCGTGCTGCTCGATGGCAATGCGGCGCTGGCGGCCATCGACGAGCCGCAATTGCAGGCGTTGCAGGATGGCTCGCCGCCGGTCATCGTGGCCGTCGGCTACGACACGGCGCTGCGCTTCGACGTGGCTGCCCGCGCGTATGACTACACGCCGCCCATCCTTGCCGGTCAGGTCGATGAGGAAACCTCGCGCGGACGACGTGGCGGCGGCGCGACGGTGTTCCTGGATCTGCTGCAGGATCGCATCCTGCCTCAAGTGCGCCAGCAGGTGGCACTGGATGCCACGCAGCTGAGCCTGTGGGGCCACTCCTATGGCGGCCTGTTCGTGCTGCACGCCTTGTTCACCCGGCCGGGCCTGTTCAGCCGTTATATCGCGGCCAGTCCCTCGCTGTGGTGGCAGGGTGGTGTGATCCTGCAGGAAGAGCAGGCTTTTCCGGGAGCGCCCGGTGCCCGGCTGTGGTTGATGGCGGGGGAGGCGGAACGGCGCGAGCGCATGCCCACGGAGGCTGACGATCCACGAGCCCGCGCCATGCTGGCCGCGCGCGCAGCCATGCCGCCGCAGGCTTTGCCGGAACTGGCCGGCCGGCTGCGCGACCGGCACGGTCTAGAGGTGCAGTGGCAAAGTTTTCCGGGATTGGCCCACGGTCCCATGCTGCCGGCCTCCCTGGCACCGGCACTGCGTATCGCGGCGGGGCTGGCCTCTTGGCGGGGTTTGTATCCGCATGTATCGCAAAGTAAAAGTACGCCGGGCGGCTAGCGAGGTATGGATGAGTCCAGATATAATTGAGAATTATTATTATTTGGTGCGAAATCCGAGGGGCCTCGCCTTGTTCCTCCTTCCCGATTCCGCTGCCGTCTCATGAAGCCCGCTGCCGCCCATCCCCTGCCTGCCGTTGCTGACCAGAAACGCCGTGCCTTCTGGCTCAAGCACCTGCATCAATGGCATTGGATCAGCTCCGGCATCTGCCTGGTGGCCATGCTGGTGTTCGCCGCCACGGGGCTCACGCTGAACCACGCCGCCCAGATTGAAGCCAAGCCGCAGGTTACCCATCGAAAGGCCCTGCTACCCGAATCGCTGCTGGCCCCGCTGCGCCAACAGGCGGAAGCGGCCGATGCCAAGGGCGGCAGCAAGGCCGCGCTGCCGCCCGCCGTGCGCGACTGGGTTAGCCGTGAACTGGCGGTAACGGTGGATCAGCAGAGCGCAGAATGGTCGGCCGATGAAGTCTACGTGGCCCTGCCGCGCCCGGGCGGTGACGCCTGGCTGCGCGTGGCGCTGGAGGATGGCCAGGTCGAATACGAGAAGACCGACCGCGGCTGGATTTCCTATTTCAATGACCTGCACAAGGGCCGCAATACGGGGACGGCCTGGAGCTGGTTCATCGATGTGTTTGCGGTGGCTTGCCTGGTGTTCTGCATCACCGGCCTGTTCCTGCTGCAGATGCATGCCGGCAAGCGCCCGGCCACCTGGCCGCTGGTGGCGCTGGGGCTGGTAGCGCCCTTGCTGCTGGCGCTGGTCTTCATCCACTGAATTCGTCGTTTCCCTTAGCCAGACAGGCCCTTGCGGCTTGCAGCCAGTCATCCTGTTTTCTTTAGCGAGGTCCCATGAAGCGTAGCAAGTCCGCCCTGTTGAAACCGACTGCCCTGGCCCTGGCCATGGCGGCGCTGTTTGCCACTGCCGCCCCGGCGGGTGCAGCGGAGATGAACGTCAACATCGAAATCCCGACCCTGAACGTGGCCGAATATCACCGTCCGTATCTGGCCGCCTGGATCGAACGCGCCGACCAGAGCGTGGCCGCCAACCTGGCGGTGTGGTACGACGTGAAGAAAAAAGACAAGGAAGGCGAGAAGTGGTTGAAGGACATGCGCCAGTGGTGGCGCCGCAGCGGACGTGAGCAGCAGATGCCCATCGATGGCGTCAGCGGTGCAACCCGTGCACCGGGTGTACAGAAACTCAATTTCGGCTCCGGCAAGGGCCCCATCGCCAACCTGGCGCCCGGCGACTATGTGCTGATGGTGGAAGCCGCACGTGAAGTCGGCGGCCGCGAGCTGGTGAAGGTGCCGTTCCAGTGGCCGCCGAAGTCGGCCCAGAGCGCCAAGGCCCAAGGCACCAGCGAGCTGGGTGCCGTGGCGCTGGAACTGAAGCCCTGATGGCCTGCCATCTCTGACTCCCCAACAAGATCAACCAGAACAAGGAACCTGCCATGTCGTTTTCCCTCAAGCACTTCGCCGGCCGCTCCATGAAGATCGCCGCTTTGGCCCTGGCCATCAGCCTGCCGCTGTCGGCCCACGCGCATCGCCAGTGGCTGCTGCCCTCGGCCACCGTCCTCTCGGGCAATGAAGCCTGGGTCACGGTGGATGCCGCCGTCTCCAATGACCTGTTCTACTTCGAGCACTTCCCGCTGCGCCTGGATGGCCTGGTCGTGACCGGTCCCGATGGCAAGCCGGTGCAAGCCGTCAATGCCGCCACCGGCAAGTACCGCAGCACCTTTGACGTGCAGCTGAGCCAGCCCGGCACCTACAAGATCGCCGTGGTCAACAACGGCGTCTTCGCCAGCTACAAGGTGGATGGCCAGCAGAAGCGCTGGCGCGGCACCGCCGAGACCCTGGCCAAGGAAATCCCGGCCAATGCCACCGAACTGAAAGTGACCCAGATGAACAGCCGGGTGGAAACCTTCGTCACTGCCGGCAAGCCGAGCAAGGCTGCGCTGGCCCCGACCGGCGTGGGCCTGGAGCTGCAAGCGGTGACCCATCCCACCGACCTGGTGGCGGGCGACACCGCGACCTTCCAGCTGCTGCTCGATGGCAAGCCGGCCTCGGAGGTGGAAGTGGAACTGGTGCCCGGCGGCATCCGCTATCGCGACAAGCTGCAAGACAGCAAGGTCAAGACCGATGCCGAGGGCAAATTCAGCGTGAAGTGGACCGGCCCGGGCATGTACTGGATGGAAGCCAGCGTCTCCGACCAGAAGACCTCGCTGCCGCAGGCCACCCAGCGTCGCGCAACCTACATTGCCACCATCGAAGTGCTGCCCTGATCGCTTGATAGCCTTTGATTGCAGTTGATTGCAGTTGATCGCATTTGATTGACCCCGATGGCGCCTGTATTGCAGGCGCCGTTTTCATTGCCGAAGATGACGATGTCCCACCGCGTCCTGATCCCCGTCGACCTGCAAGCCCCGTCCATCCTGCCACCCGGTGTGGCGCTGCGGCGCCTGTCCGGCCAGACCATGGGCACCACCTGGAGCGTGCAGGCACTGGCCCCGCGCAGCCTCACGCAGGAGATGGTTGAAGCGGCCATCGCGTCCCGGTTGCAGCGGGTCATCGACGAGATGAGTACCTGGGAAGCCGATTCCCTCATCAGCCGTTTCAACCGCGCCCCTGCCGGCAGCTGGCATGCCTTGCCGGAGGACTTCTTCACCGTGCTGGACGCCGCGCTGACCATGGCCACAGATAGCGCCGGTGCCTTCGATCCCACGGTCGGTCCGCTGGTGGACTTGTGGGGTTTCGGCGCGGGCAGCGTGCCGCGGGATGCATTGCGCCTGCCTGACCCGGCCCTGCTGGCGTCGACCCGCCAGCGCTGTGGCTGGCAGCGCATTGTGCTTGACCGGGCAGGGCGCAAGGTGCAGCAGGCAGGGGGCGTGCATCTGGATTTTTCCGGGATCGCCAAGGGATACGCGGTGGACCTGGTCGCGCAGGCGCTGCGCGAGTGCGGCTGCGTGAGCTGGCTGGCCGAGGTTGGCGGCGAGCTGGTGGGCGAGGGCGTCAAGGCCGATGGACAGCCCTGGTGGGTGGCGCTGGAACGCCCGCCCCAGGATGACAGCCCCGCCATGGTCGTGGCCTTGCACGGCCTGGCCATCGCCACCTCGGGTGACTATCGCCGCTACGTCGATCACGATGGCCAGCGCTATGCGCACACCATCGATCCCCGTACCGGTACACCTGTGCGCAGTGCACTGGCCTCTGTCACGGTACTGCACCGGCAATGCATGGTGGCCGATGCCCTGGCGACCGTGTTGACTGTACTGGGGGAGGAGGCCGGACTGTCCTTTGCCCGTGAACGCGGGATTGCCGCTCTTTTCATCACCCGCGCAGACGATGTCTTCCGCGAGACCCTCACCCCGGCCCTGGCCGCCATGCTGGAGTGAGCCAGACCATGCAGACCCGTTACCTGATGGCCGCGCTGGTGGCGCTGACTTACCTGGTGTTCTGCGTGATGACCTTGCTCCGGCATCGTCGCGCGCAGCAGTTGCAGCAAGCCGAGTGGGGCACTGTACAGGCCACTGGCCCGCAAACCGTACTGGTGGTTTTTGCCAGCCAGACCGGTACAGCTGAGCAACTGGCCTGGCAGACCGCGCAAAGTTTGCGCTCAGGTGGCCTGGTGGTGCGCGTGCTGCCGGCCGGACAGTTGACCGATGCCGACCTGCAGGCGACGCGCCTGGCCCTGTTCGTGGCCAGCACCACGGGCGAGGGCGATGCCCCCGACGATGCCTCCGCACTGGCCCGCCAGCTGGGCAGCAGCGACAGCGCCGCTTTGCCGGACCTGCGTTTCGGCGTGCTGGCCCTGGGCGACCGCAGTTATCAGCAATACTGCGCGTTCGGCCATGCGCTGCACGCCTGGCTGTGCCGCCGCCACGCGCAGCCGCTGTTCGATGCCATCGAGGTGGACAACGGCGATGAAGGCGCGCTGCGGCATTGGCAGCACCAACTGGGTGTCTTGAGCGGCCACAGCGATGAAGCCGACTGGAGCGCACCCGCTTATGGCCGCTGGCGCCTGGCCGACCGGCGCGTGCTCAATCCGGGCAGCCAGGGGGATCCGGTGTTTCACCTGAGCCTGACGCCGCTCGACCTGCCCTCGCCCGAGTGGCAGGCCGGTGATATCGCCGAGATCGGGCCGCAGAACAGCGTGGCTGCCGTGGATGCCTTCCTCGATGCGATCGGCCGCCAGGGTCAATCCCTGCGTGCTGCACTGGCCACGCGGCTGCTGCCGCACGAGGCCAGCCAGCTCGCCGCAGTGCGCAGCCTGCCAGATCCGGAATTGCTGGCCGCCTTGCCGGCGCTGCCGCATCGCGCCTATTCGATTGCCTCGCTGCCCGCCGATGGTGCGCTGGAACTGATGGTGCGCCTGATGCACCTGCCCGACGGCCGCGCCGGCCTGGGTTCCGGCTGGCTGGGGCTGCATGCACAGCCAGGGCAGGAGATCGCCCTGCGCGTGCGCAGCAACCGCAGTTTCCATGGTCCTGGCGATGATCGCCCGCTGATCCTGATCGGCAACGGCACCGGCCTGGCCGGCCTGCGTGCGCATCTGCGCGAGCGTGTGGCGGCGGGGCAGCGGCGCAACTGGCTGTTGTTCGGTGAGCGCTCGCGTCAATACGATTTCTTCCATCAGCAGGAACTGCAGGACTGGCAGGCCCAAGGCTGGCTGCAACGGCTGGACCTGGCCTTCTCGCGCGACCAGCCCGAGCGCATCTATGTGCAGCACAAGCTGCGCGAAGCCGCTGATGTCCTGCGGCAATGGGTGCAAGAAGGCGCCAGCCTCTACGTCTGCGGCAGCCTGCAGGGCATGGCCGGCGGCGTGGCCCTGGCGCTGCAGGAGATCCTGGGCGAACACGTCCTGCAGGCACTGGCCGAAGAAGGACGTTACCGGCGCGACGTCTATTGAGGCGATGACCGATGGTTGTGGTGGAGGACCCTGCCGCGTGGCCGGCAGAATGCTTCATTGCGCCCTTGATTGGCGTGAATTTGCTTTTTCTCCCCGTTGCGCGAGAGAATGTCACGTCAAATCAATGAGATAAGAACAACATGAACAACATGAGCATATTCACCAGTCTGCTGCTGATCCTGCTCCTGGTCGTGGTCAGCGCCTTTCTTTCCTGCGCCGAGATCTCCATTGCCGCCTCGCGCAAGATCCGTCTTGAGATGATGTCCAAGGAAGGCGTACACAACGCCGACCGTGTCCTCTCGCTGCAAGCCCAGCCGGGCAATTTCTTCACGGTGGTGCAGATCGGCCTGAACGCCGTGGCCATCCTGGGCGGTGTGGTGGGCGAGCCGGCGCTAACGCCGCACATGCGCGAGATCGTCAGCACCTTCTACGTCGGCCCGATGCTGGAAAACATCAGTTTCGCCATGTCCTTCCTGGTGGTGACGGCCTTCTTCATCCTCTTTGCCGACCTCATGCCCAAGCGCCTGGCCATGGCCGCCCCGGAGCGCGCCGCGGTCGCCCTGGTGCAGCCCATGCTGCTGCTGGAAACGCTGTTCAGGCCGCTGGTGTGGTTCTTCAACAGTCTGTCGAAGTGGATCTTCACGCTGTTTGGTCTGCCGCAGGTGCGCCAGGACGTGATCACCCCCAGCGAGATCCACGCCATGGTCGATGCGGGCGCGCAGGCCGGGGTGCTGCTGACGCAAGAGCATCACCTGATCGAGAACGTGTTCGAGCTGGAAAGCCGCTACGTGCCCTCGGCCATGACGCCGCGCGACAGCATCGTCTACTTCCTGCTGACCGACAGCGAAGACATGATCCGCCAGAAGATCATCGACCATCCGCATTCACGCTTCCTGGTCTGCGATGGCCACATCGACGCGGTGCTGGGTTACATCGACAGCAAGGATGTGTTGAAGCGCCTGCTCAAGGGTGAACAATTCTCCCTGGCCGACAAGGGCCTGGTGCATACGCCGCTGTCCATCCCCGACTCCCTGAACCTGTGGGAAGTGCTGGAACGCATGAAGGCCATGGATGAAGACCTGGCCATCGTGGTCAACGAATATGCCCTGGTCGTGGGCATCATCAGCATCACCGATGTGACCGGCGTCTTGATGGGCAACCTGCTGGCCATCACCGAGGAAGAGCAGCAGATCGTGCGGCGCGATGAGAACTCTTGGCTCATGGATGGCTTGACGCCCTTGAACGATGTCATGAACGAACTGGACATCGACGAATATCCCAATCCGGTGGGCTATGAGACCTTGTCGGGCTTCATCATGTACATGCTGCGCAAGATTCCGAAGAAGACCGATTTCGTGCTCTTCTCGGATTTCAAGTTCGAGGTGGTGGACATCGAGGGCAATCGCATCAACCAGTTGCTGGTGACCCGTTTCAAGCAAGACAAATCGGAAAAATCGGACAAATCTGATAAGAAAGAGCAGTCCAGCAAAACTGAATAGCACTCCAGCACAAATCAAAGCCGATTTTTCAGAGTTTTCCTATGCCCATGGGCGCCATAAACCCGGATACTCCCGTCCAGTCGCTTGCTTGAAAGACTGGTACTCGGGGAAAGCAGGCGGCTGCAACACCTGTAGCAAAGTAGTAACCGTAGCAGAGGTAGTCGTGGGCTGGCCCGCATCCGCAAGGATGCGGGCCTTTTTCATGGGGCGCGGCGCCAGCAGGCTTTCCGGCATTGCAGTACAGTCAGCACTGGTTGAACATGAATGAAGTGGAATCCGGAAGTGGCAAAAGACGTCAAGAGCCCCTGTGTCTCGCTGTGCAAGCTCAAGCACGAAGTCTGTACCGGCTGCGGCCGCACCCGGGATGAAATCAAGGATTGGAAATCGATGAAGCGCAAGGAGCAGCTCCACACCGTGGAGCTGGCCGCCAAGCGCATGAAGGCATTGAAGAAGAAGTAGGGCAGCCGGGCAGGCTGCCGGCGGGATCAGGCGCGTGCGCCGTGATTGCGTTCGGAAACCTGGGCGTTGAGCGTCCAGAAGTCGTAGAGCACGCCCAGCAGGAAGAAGCCACCGGTGAAGAAGTAGACGATGCCGGTGATCCACTTGCCGATGTACATCCGATGGACGCCGAAGATGCCCAGGAAGGTCAGCAGCAGCCAGGCCACCGAATAATTGATCTCGCCAGCCACGAAACGGCGGTCGGCCTCGCGGTCCATGGACGGGATCAGGAACAGGTCGACGATCCAGCCGATGCCCAGCAGGCCCAGCGTAAAGAACCAGATCGTGCCGGTGACGGGTTTGCCGTAGTAGAAGCGGTGCGCGCCGAGAAATCCGAAGATCCAGAGCAGATAGCCCAGGGTTTTGCTGTGGGTGTTGTTGTTGATGTTGTTGTTCATCCAGGCTCCAAATGAGGGTGAGGCAGGAAATACGGTGATATGAAGATTGTTGCGCACGATCAGCCGTGCTGCATTGTGACATGGGCACATCCGTAAAGTGCCCTTTGCGCAGGGTGAAGCAACTTGTCAGACGGCGGCTGCTTGTCGGCCAAAGTCTTCACATCGTTGTGGCAATCCGACGGCTTGCCCGCAAGAAAAGGCCAACTGGTATAAACTGTTCCCCTTCAGGAGGCCGTGAAACGAAGAGCCTCCCTGGAATTTCGCCACTGTCATCCGCCTTGTTGCCCCGTTGCCTACCGTGCGACCCTCGCTGCTCATTCCGCTCATTGTCGGCTGTGCGCTGTTCATGGAAAACATGGACGCCACCGTGCTGGCCACCTCGCTCCCCGCGCTTGCACGGGATCTCAACCAGGACCCGATCACCCTGAAACTGGCCATGACCGCCTATGTCGCGGCGCTGGGCGTGTTCATCCCGATCTCGGGCTGGATGGCCGACAAGCTGGGTGCGCGCAAGGTGTTCAGCTGGGCCATGATCGTCTTCATGACCGGCTCCATCCTGTGTGCCGTCTCGGGTTCCCTCGTGACCTTCGTGGCGGCGCGCTTCCTGCAGGGCATCGGCGGGGCCATGATGGTGCCGGTGGGGCGGGTCATCATCGCCCGTTCGGTGGACAAATCCGAGCTGGTCAAGGCGGTCAGCTACCTCACCCTGCCGGCGCTCTTGGGGCCGGTGGTGGGGCCGCTCCTGGGCGGCTTCCTCACGACCTATTTCCATTGGCGCTGGGTGTTCCTGATCAACATCCCGTTCTGCTTCCTGGGCCTGTACCTGTCGCATCGCTTCATCCAGAATTTCAAGGAAGACGATCCGGCACCACTCGATGTGAAGGGTTTTGTGCTCACCTCGGTGGGGGCGGCCATGATCATGCTGGGTCTGTCGCTCTTCGGCAGCCACCTGGTCGATGGCGCCACGCCGGTGGCCATGTGTTCCATCGGTGCCGTCGCGCTGGTGATGTACTACCGCCATTCCACCCAGATCCCGTATCCGCTGCTGGACTTTCGCCTGCTGCGCATCCCCACGCTGCATGCCAGCGTGGTGGGTGGCTCGCTGTTTCGCATCGGCTTGGGTGCGGTGCCGTTCCTGCTGCCGCTGGCCTTGCAGGAAGGGCTGGGCATGACCGCCTTCCAGGCGGGCAGCATCACCTGTGCTTCGGCTTTCGGTTCGCTCTTCATTCGCTTGCTGGCCAGCCGGGTGCTGCGTCGTTATGGCTTCCGTACCGTGCTGATGGTCAATGCGGTGTTTGCCGGCATCGCGCTGGCGGCTTACGGCATCTTCAGCATGCATACGCCTTACCTGCTCATCGTCACCATCGTGTTGATGGGCGGCGTGTTCCCGGCGCTGCAATTCACCTGCCTCAACTCGATCGCCTATGCTGACATCGACAGCCGCGACGCTGGCCGCGTCACCAGCCTGGCCAGCGTCATCCAGCAAGTCTCGCTGGGCCTGGGCGTGACGGTGGCCGGGATCGTGCTGCAACTGTCGAACCACCTGCAGGGCCATGCCACCATCGTCGAGGCTGATTTCTGGCCAGCCTTCCTGGTCATCGGCCTGTTCTCGGTGGCCTCCGTGCCGATCAGTGGCAGGCTGCCGCACAATGCCGGGCTGGAGCTGTCGCGCGGGAAGTGAACGCGCGGCGGTGTCCTCGGCCTATTTCACTCCACAAGCTAGCCAAGAGCCACTCCCGCTCTTGGAAAAAGAAAAATTCCCAATTCCATTAAGATGTGAAGTTAACTGCATATAGCAGCACAACTAAAAGCGCTTCTTGGGTAGGGGTGAATAAGGGTGGAAAGCGAAGTAACTCAGGTCTGGGGACCGTCTGTTATTGGGCGATTGCTGTGTTTTTCTCCAACATGGGAGATCAATACACAGGAAAAGGCATGTCAGTTGTCCGTAAATGGCCGCCGACAGCGGATGGCCTTATCGCAATTTGAAGATGCCAAATTTACCCCCGGACTCTTTTGGACCCAGATCGAGATTGCCAACAGCGACGGTGAGTCCTTCACTCTGGATGGAATTCCGAATCTGCGGGCCAACAAGCTCAAGATTGCGCTTGGCAAGTCCGTCGCGGCAATTCAGCATGCCGCGAAGATAAAGTGGCTGATTGAAAATTTTGAAGAGCAGATTGAACCCATCAAGACTTGGGTGATCGCCCTTCGCAGTGCCATCAGTGATCAGTTAAAACGACATGGTTGGCTTACGACGGAATTTGCAAAGGCCAACGAGGCGCTTAAGCCCGATACCCTTGGAAATCTTCTTGATGCGCCTGAAATCAAGGACTATCTAAACGCACATCCGGAGATCACCAGGACACATGGGCTGGACACGTGGGGAAAGCCCGTTAGCCAAGTGGTGGCGGAGTCCAATGATGCCCACCTCAGCAACCAGCTTGAAGCGTTCAAGGATTTTTTCGATGGCGTCGAAAAGGCTCCTCTCACGCAAGAACAAAGACAAGCGGTTATCTGCTTTGATAACAGGGTCTTGCTGGTAGCGTGCGCCGGATCAGGTAAAACATCCACGATGGTTGCTAAGGTTGGATACGCTTTATTGAACCGGTATCTTTCTCCTGATCGCATACTTCTCCTTGCATTCAATGCCGATGCGGCCGCCGAACTTCGAGATCGGTTGGATAGGCGTTTGAGTCCATTCGCGGTTGATGTGGAGGGGGTCAAGGCGAGAACCTTCCATTCTTTCGGGCTTGAAGTCATCGGTCAGGCAACAGGAAAGAAACCAAGACTCGCCCCGTGGCTGGAAAGCGCCAGATCGGATCTTGAAAAATTAATGAGCATCGTTGATACGCTCAAAGATCAAGACCAAGTATTCAGAACCCAGTGGGATATGTTCCGAATCGTCCTGGCTCAAGATATGCCGGCATTTGGTAAGGATGAGGAAGTTGCTGAAAGCTGGGACCATGTGAATGGCAGGCCGTCTTTCTGGACAAAAAACAATGAACAAGTAAAAAGCTATGGCGAACTCCTTATCGCTGACTGGCTGTTCTATAACGGCGTGAAATATCAATATGAAGCGCCTTACGAGCACGATGTCGCAGATGCGCATCACGGACAATATCGCCCAGACTTCTATTTTCCCGATATCGATGCATATCTTGAGCATTGGGGAGTCGACCAGGATGGCAATCCTCCAGAATCGTTCAAGGGATACAAGGAAAGCATGGAGTGGAAGAGAAGAACGCACAAAGAGCATGAAACTGTTCTTCTTGAAACCACGACTGCAGGGATTGCCGATGGTCAGATATTTACCTATTTGACGAGTGAGCTGACGCGGCTCGGTATTCACCTTGACCCCAATCCAGATCGCCCCGTTAAGGGCCGCAAGCCCATTGAAAATGCACGTCTGGCGCGAACCATTCGCTCTTTCATTACGCATGCTAAAAGCAACAGGTTAAATGTCCTGGGCATACGACAGCGCCTTGATAACGAACACGGTCAATTCAAGTTTCGTCACCGGCTGTTCCTTAACCTCATTGATGAAATCTGGAAGGCATGGGAGACGGAGCTTCGTTCGTATCAATCCATCGACTTTGAAGACATGCTCAATAAGGCCACTGATCTTATTGAGTCAGGTAAGTGGAAGAGTCCGTATGGACTCGTCATGGTTGATGAGTTCCAAGATGCCAGCCATGCGCGAGCAAAGCTGCTTGCAGGCTTGGTCAAGGAGCCCGGAAAACATCTCTTCGCCGTAGGCGACGACTGGCAAAGCATCAACAGGTTTGCCGGTGCCGATATCTCAGTCATGACCAATTTCCAAGATGGGTTTGGCGAGCACGTGACCCTCAAGCTTGAAAAAACTTTTCGATGTGTCAGATCCATCTGTGATGTAAGCAGTGCTTTTGTGATGAAGAATCCCAAGCAGCTTAGAAAACTTGTTACCTCAATTCAGGACAGCCCGGATGCTTCCCGGCGTGAAGCCAACGAGGCAATGGACAATCTTTTCTCTGTTGTTTCGTCCAGTTCGGAGGGTATCGATCATCTTCAGCAGAAGCTTGCAGCTGCGACGGATAGCAGCGATTCAGCTATCCGCATCATCTGTGCCGATAAAGAGGATCAGATTAGGGATGTCGTAGCGATCCAGCTCAAACGAATCGCTGATGAATATCGAGCGGAGCGGACAAGACCTAGCGTATATGTTCTGGGGCGATATCAAAAGGACAGACAGTTCGTTCCACTTGATCACTTCGGTCTCGATGTGGAATTTGTCACAGTGCATTCCGCGAAAGGCTTGGAAGCCGATCACGTCTTCATTCCCAAGATGACCTCTGATATTTTGGGGTTTCCAAGTCGTGTTGCGGACGATCCCGTATTGCGACTGGCAATGCCAGGTGGCGACGATTATCCCTTCGCAGAAGAAAGGCGGCTGTTTTATGTAGCGCTCACGCGTGCCAGGAAAACAGTCACCTTGGTTACCGTTTCAGGGAAAGAGTCATTGTTCATTACCGAAATGATGAAGGAATACAAAGTTCCTCTTCTGAAACGGGAAGGACAAGTGCCCAACGCTAGTGAAATATGCCCCAAGTGCAAGATCGGACTGCTATCCAAGTTAAATGGGAAATATGGTCCGTTCATTGGGTGCACCAGGTTCCCCAGGTGTGATTTCAGACGCAGCTATTCGGAGAAAAGGCCAGCCCTCTGACCTGATCAGCCTGCTCAGGCAGTTTCCGTCAGCTGCGGCACGATGGTGCATCGGTAGTTTGTTTATTGCGCAAGTGAGCCTGGGCAGGATACCGGGCTGCTATCATCCCGGCATCCTGAACCCTGGAGTCGCGCATGTCCGTTTCCTCTTTCCCCATGTCCTTCGTTTCCGCACTGCGCCGCACGCTGGCGGCCAGTCTCTTGCTGGCCTCTTGCGGCGCCTTCGCCTTTTCACTCTCCGACCTCAGCAACCAGGACGCTACCGCCGGCCTGAAGGCCGCGCTGGAGAAGGGCGCCAATACCGCCGTGGCCAACCTGGGGCGGCCCAATGGCTTCCTCGGCAATGACAAGGTCAAGATCCAGTTGCCCGGCGCCCTGGAGCAGGCCATGCCGCTCTTGCGCATGACCGGCATGGGCGGCCAGGTCGATGGCCTGGTGGCCGACATGAACCACGCCGCCGAGGCTGCCGTGCCGATGGCCAAGCCGCTGCTGGTCAATGCGGTCAAGTCGATGTCGGTCGCCGATGCCAAGAACATCCTGGCCGGCGGCGATACCTCCGTCACCGACTTCTTCCGCCAGAAAACCTCGGGCGAACTGGCCGTGAAGTTCCTGCCCATCGTCAAGCAGATCACCGACAAGAATGGCCTCTCCGGACGCTACAACGCCGTCATGGGACAGGTCGCCAAGTCCGGGCTGGTGAGCGCAGAGCAGGGCACCGTGGAAGGCTATGTCACCCAGCGTGCGCTCGATGGCCTGTTCCTGATGATCGGCGAGGAAGAAAAAGCCATCCGCAAGGATCCGGTCGGCACCGGCAGCGCCATTCTCGGCAAGGTGTTTGGCGCCATGCGCTGACAGCGAAGCCCCCACGCGGCGACATCCTGCCGCGCTGTGGAAAAAAATTTCGCCGGTCTCGACAAGAGGTCCGGCGATTTTTTTTGCTTCATGTTGCTCAATAGTCAAGCTCGGCGGGAGCCGCTTGTGGCAAGGGATAGCGCCGAGCTGGCGGTTTTCAGGATGACCGCTTTTAGCTACATATTGACCGCCGTTCGGAACTTTTAAAAGTGCTTCAGATCTGTAAGTTATCGATTCACATTGCTACATTGCTGGACAGCATTAAGCGATTGCTTTAAACTATCGTTTCTTCGCGCCATCTTGGTCGCGAGATCACTTGTTCAACAACGACTCTTAGCAGTGTCCGATCCGCAGTGTGCGGGTTGTCCGAATTTCCGGCTGGCAGCGCGAACGCCCTCCCGTTCTCCACGGTGAACCGTTCCCATCCCTGTCCGGTGTGCACTATGCCGAGGCTGGCTTCATCGCTTCGGTTTCATCGCTGCCCTTGCAGCTTTCGGTTCGCATCCAAACGATACGCCCAACGGGGCAAGCGAACCTCTTAAAACTTGATCCCAGAAACCCGTCGTCGCGGCGTCATGTCGCCTCGGCTATACCAACAGGGGGTAACATGACACGTGTTCGTCACGTCTTCGCCGGCGCGCTCGGTTTTGCGCTGGTTATTGCAGGCCTGGTCTGGTGGATCGGTCCGGACGTCATCCAGAAGTATCGCGGTGACCTGGTCTACTACACCGGCAAGCACCTGGAACTGGTCTTCAGTTCGATGGCGCTGGCCCTGCTCACCGGCATTCCGGCCGGTATCGCGTTGTCCCGCCCGGGTGCGCAACGCAGTGCAGAGAAGTTCATCCAGATCTTCAACATCGGCAACACCATTCCCTCCATCGCCGTGCTGGCGCTGGCATTGGCCGCCTTCGGCATCGGCAATGGCCCGACCATCCTGGCCCTGTGGCTGGCGTCGCTGCTGCCCATCGTGCGCAACACCTACGAGGGCTTGAAGAACGTGCCGGCCGCCATGAAGGAAGCTGCGCGCGGCATCGGCATGAAGCCGCACCAGATCCTGTTGCGCGTGGAGTTGCCCAATGCGCTGCCCATCATCGTGGGTGGCGTGCGTACTTCGCTGGCGATCAACGTTGGTACCGCGCCGCTGTCGATGCTGATCGGCGGCGAGAGCCTGGGTGGCCTGATCTTCCCCGGCATCTACCTGAACAATCACGTCCAGCTGCTGCTGGGCGCTGCCGCTACCGCCTTGCTGGCGCTGGTGCTGGATGCCCTGGTGACCTCGCTGTCGGGTTTCTACCTGGCGCGTCGCGGGCTGCGCACCTGATCCGGCAGCTCATTCCCATCACAAGAACGACCGCACGCCAGCCCTTTCCGGCACAGCGGTAGAGAGGAAAGCATGACAAAGAAGACCATCGCGAAATATGCCTTGTGCGCCTTGGCGCTGGGCCTGGCCATGTTCGGCACGGCGCGTGCCCAGGCCCAGAACCTGGTCATCGGCGGCAAGAACTTCACCGAGCAGTTGCTGCTCTCGGACATGACCGCCCAATACCTGCGCGCCAAGGGCTACGACACCGACCTCAAGAACGGCCTGGGCACTACGCTGATGCGCTCGGCGCTGGAGAGCGGCCAGATCGACATCGTCTGGGATTACACAGGCACCGCCCTGATCGTCTACAACCACATCGAGGAGAAGCTCGATCCCGACCAGATCTACCAGAAGGTCAAGGAGCTGGACGCCCCGCGCGGGCTGACCTGGCTGAACCAGTCGGAACTGAACAACACCTATGCCTTCGCCATGCCGCGTGATATGGCCGAGAAATACCACATCCGTTCACTGCAGGATCTCGCCAACCGCATCAACGAGGATGAAAAGGAAGGCGGCAAACAGCACCTGCTGGGCGTGGACTATGAATTCGCCTCCCGTCCCGACGGCCTGGGCCCGATGCAGGAGCTGTATGGCTTCAAGCTGGATCGCAGCGAGGTCAAGCAGATGGATCCCGGTCTGGTCTACACGGCCTTGAAGAACGAACAATTGTTCGTCGGCCTGACCTATGCCTCGGATGGCCGCATCAAGGGTTTCGACCTGCAGCTGCTGGATGACGACAAGGGATACTTTGCCGCCTACAAGGCCACCCCGGTGGTACGCCAGGACATCCTGGAAAAGAACCCCAAGCTGGCCGAGCAATTGAACGCCCTGGCCGCCAAGATCGACACGGCGACCATGACCGAACTGAACAAGCGCGTCGACATCGACCAGGAACCGGTGGCCAAGGTGGCAGCCGATTTCCTCAAGCAAGCCGGCCTGATCTGAGGAGGGGACCATGAACATCTTCCAATACCTGCATTCGGACTGGCGCAACATCCTTGACCTGACCCTGCAACACCTTGAACTGGTGGGCATCGCGGTGAGCCTGGCCATTGCCATCGGCGTGCCGCTGGGCATCCTGATCGTGCGGGTGCGCTGGCTGGCCGGTCCCCTGATGGGGCTGGCGACGATAGTGCTGACGCTGCCTTCCATTGCGCTGTTCGGCCTGATGATCCCGGTGTTCTCGCAATTCGGCGCCGGCATCGGCCCCTTGCCGGCCATTACCGCGGTGTTCCTGTATTCGCTGCTGCCGATCATGCGCAACACCTACCTGGCGCTGGAAAACATCGAAGCCGGCATCAAGGAAGCCGGCATCGGCATCGGCATGACCTTCTGGCAGCGCCTGCGCATGGTGGACCTGCCGCTGGCCGTGCCGGTGATCCTGGGCGGCGTGCGCACGGCGGTGGTGATGAACATCGGCGTCATGGCCATTGCGGCCGTCATTGGCGCCGGCGGGCTGGGCGTGCTGATCCTGCATGCGATCAGCCAGAGCAACATGCAAAAACTCGTGGTGGGCGCGGTGATGATCAGCGTGCTGGCCATTATCGCGGACACCCTGCTGCAACGTCTGCAGAAAATCCTGACACCGAAAGGAGTACAAAAATGATCGAACTGGACCAACTGAGCAAGACCTACACGCAAAAGGATGGCACGCAGGTCAAGGCGGTGGATGCCGTCAGCCTGAAGGTGGCTGAAGGGGAGATCTGCGTCTTCCTCGGCCCGTCGGGGTGCGGCAAGACCACCACCCTCAAGATGATCAATCGCCTGATCAACCCGACCTCCGGCCGCGTGCTGCTGGACGGCCAGGACACCTCCGGCATCGATGAAGTGGAACTGCGCCGCCATATCGGCTACGTGATCCAGCAGATCGGCCTGTTCCCCAACATGACCATCGAAGAAAACATCACCATCGTCCCGCGCCTGCTGGGCTGGGACAAGAAGCGCTGCCAGGAGCGTGCCACCGAACTGATGGCCATGGTGGCGCTGGACCCGAAGAAATTCTTGAAGCGCTATCCGCGTGAGTTGTCCGGCGGCCAGCAGCAGCGTATCGGTGTCATCCGCGCACTGGCGGCCGATGCCCCTGTGCTGCTGATGGATGAACCGTTTGGCGCGGTCGACCCGATCAACCGCGAATCGATCCAGAACGAGTTCTTCCAGATGCAGCGCCAGCTGAACAAGACCGTCATCATGGTCAGCCACGACATCGACGAAGCCATCAAGCTGGGCGACAAGGTGGCCGTGTTCCGCGCCGGCAAGCTGGTGCAGTTCGATAACCCGGACACCTTGCTGGCCCGTCCCAAGGATGATTTCGTGAGCGCCTTCGTGGGCCAGGATCACACCTTGAAGCGCCTGCTGCTGGTGCGTGCCGGCGAGGCCGCGACCACCCCGGCCACGGCCCAGCCGGATGTGTCCTGCGACCAGGCGCTGGCGCTGATGGATGACCAGGATTCGCGCTATCTCACCATCATCGATGCCGACAACCGTGCGCTGGGCTACCTGACCCGGCGCGACGTGCGCGGCAACACGGGTGTAGCCGAGGACATGGTGCGTCCCTTCACCATGAATGCCGATCCGGACGAGAACCTGCGCGTGGTGCTCTCCAAGATGTACAAGCACAGCACCAGCTGGATGCCGGTCATCGCCAACGATGGTAGCTATGTGGGTGAGGTGACGCAGGATTCCATTGCCAGCTATCTCAGCTCCGGCAAGTCGCGCGGCATGGCGATGGCGGCTTGATGGTCCATGGCCGGGCCCCGTACTGGGCGCGGCCAAGCGGCTGGATGAAAGATTCTTCATCCCGAGCCCGTCTAGGGCCGGGCCTGAAGCACAGGAGCTGATGGGCAGTGAAGTATCAGCCCCAAAAACGAAAATGCCCGCATCGGTGATGCGGGCATTTTTTTGTGCGCGGTCAGTCAGCGTTCAAGCCAGCGGCTTGTGCATGAACATCGCCTTGCCGGTTTCCGCCTTGAGTTCGTATCCCTCGAAGCCGCAGGAGCGGTACAGCGAACGCGCCACCGCATTGCCTTCCAGGACTTCCAGCGTGAGCTTGCAGCAGCCCAGCTTGCGGGCTTCTTCCTCGACTGCTGCCAGCAGCAGCCGGGCCACGCCCTGGCCGCGATACGCGGGCATCACCGCCAGGTCATGCAGGTTCAGCAGCGGCTTGCAGGCGAAGGTCGAGAAACCTTCGATGCAGGTCGCCAGGCCTGCCGGGGTATCGCCATCGAAGGCCAGGAAGACATGGGCAGTGGGACGTTTCTTCAGCTCGGCGGCCAGGTTCTCGCGCACGTAGTCGGAGAGCTGCTTGCCGCCGCCCATGGCGTCGCAAGCGTAGGCATTGAGGGTCTCGAACAGCGCTGCCGCGTGGGCGGCGTTGCCGAGGTCGGCCTTGATGACGGTCACACTCATGTCGTTCCTTTTCTTGTGATGGACGATGAACGCTGTTGATCAGCTGGGGCTGGCTGCGGACTTACTTGCCCGCGGCGCGTTGGCCACCATGGGTCAGGGCCGACGGACGCGGACCACCCTGGCGTTGCTGCTGGCCGGCATTGCGCGGCTGGCCGTTGGCATTGGCAGGCTTGGGGGCGCGGTTGGCATTGTTGCCGCCGTTGCCCGCATTGCCACCGTTGCCGCCGCCATTGCCACGTCCACCCTGGCCACGGGCGGCATTGCCGTTACCGTTGCCATTGCCGTTGGCCGCTGCGCGGGGCTTGGCTGCTTGGCCGTGACCGGCGTTGCCGCCGGCCGGCTTGGGCGCTGCCGCATTGCCGTTGCCGGCCGGCTTGCGCGGGGCGCTGCGTTGGCCGCCGCGTCCGCCACCGTTCTGGTGACGGCCCTGGCCGCTGCGCAGCTGGATCGGTTGCGGCTTGGCGGTCGGGTCGGGTTCGAAACCGGCGATCACTTCCACCGGGATCTCGCGCTTGATGAAACGCTCGATGTCGTGCAGCAGGTCGCGCTCATCCACGCAGACCAGCGACACGGCTTCACCGGTGGCGCCGGCGCGGCCGGTACGGCCGATGCGGTGGACGTAATCTTCCGGCACGTTGGGCAGGTCATAGTTGACCACGTGCGGCAACTGGTCGATGTCAATGCCACGGGCGGCGATGTCGGTGGCGATCAGGGCGGTCAGCTTGCCGTCCTTGAATTCGGCCAGGGCCTTGGTACGGGCCGACTGGCTCTTGTTGCCGTGGATCGCCATGGCGGTGATGCCATCGCGGGCCAGCTGTTCGACCAGCTTGTTGGCGCCGTGCTTGGTGCGGGTGAAGACCAGCACCTGCTTCCACTGGTGGGTCTTGATCAGGTGCGCCAGCATCGGGTGCTTCTTGTCGCGGTCGACCGGGTGGATCTTTTGGGCGATCACTTCCACGGTGGAATTGCGGCGCGCCACTTCGATCAGGGCCGGGTTGTTCAGCAGGCTGTCGGCCAGCTTCTTGATCTCGTCGGCGAAGGTGGCCGAGAACAGCAGGTTCTGGCGCTTGGGCGGCAGCGCGGCCAGCACCTTGCGGATGTCGCGGATGAAGCCCATGTCCAGCATGCGGTCGGCTTCGTCCAGCACCAGGATCTGGATGTGCTGCAGGTTCACGGTGCCTTGCTGCATGTGGTCCAGCAGGCGGCCGGGCGTGGCCACCAGGATGTCCACGCCGCGCTTGAGCAAGGTGATCTGCGGATTGATGCCGACGCCGCCGAAGATGCAGGCGGAGGTCAGCGGCAAATACTTGCCGTACTGGCGCACGCTTTCTTCGACCTGGGCGGCCAGTTCACGGGTGGGCGCCAGGATCAGCGCACGGATGGGCAGGTGGCCGTTGATCTTCTGGCGCGGCATGGCGGACAAGCGTTGCAGCAGCGGCAGGGTGAAGCCGGCAGTCTTGCCGGTGCCGGTCTGGGCGCCGGCCAGCAGGTCACCGCCGGAGAGCACTGCGGGAACGGCTTGGGCCTGAATCGGGGTGGGGGAGGTATAGCCTTGTTCGGAAACGGCACGAACGATTTCGTCGGACAAGCCGAGCGCGGAAAATGACATGAGACTCTGAAATTGGGTTTGGCCTGTGGTCCCGTACGGGCGCCAGTCGCAGGCAAACGGGTTGGAACTTGAGGAGGGCGCGGACTTGACTGGCTATACGCCGCGCAGGCCGCAGTATAACAGCGCATCTGGCGGCCTACGTGATTTATTTTGTGCAGTCGGGGATGCTCAGCTCATCCTTTGTGACGCATCAAAAAATCGAGCACCGGCGGCAAAACCAGGGCGCTTTGCATCAGCCCGCCGAAGTGCGTCACGCCAGGCAGGCTGACGAATTCCCCTTGTGGCAAGAGCACAGCCGTGCGCTGTACGGCCGCATGGCGCGCATCGGCGTCGCCACAGAAAAGCAGGCAGGGCAGGTCCATGCCGGCCAGCAGGTCTTCCTGCGAGGGACGCGGCTGCTGGGCCGCAGCGGCCAGGGCCACCAGGTCATTGGCGCGGATGAGCATCTTCACCTGTGCCGAGATCTGCTCGTCGAGCAGGCCCTCGAAGGTGGCGATGAAGGCCTCGGGATCGCGTCCGTCGATGCCCCGGAAGCCATCCCAGCTGCGATCTTCATACGGATGGGCTGCGCCCAGGATGAGGCTGCGCAGGCGCTGCGGCGCATGGCGCACCAGGCCGTAGCCGACCCAGCCCCCCAGGGAATAGCCGAAGAAATGGGCGCGCTCCACACCCGTTGCATCGAGCACCGCCAGCGCATCGCGGCAGCGCTGCCGTTGCGTATAGGCGGCGGGATCATGCGGCTTGTCGCTCTGGCCGTGGCCCAAGGCATCGAACAGGATGACCTGGTAGTGCTCGCGCAGCACTGCCGTGAAGCCGAAGAAGCGCCAGGCTTCCAGGCTGCTGGTGAAACCGTGGTGCAGCAGCAGGGGAGGGCCGTTGCCCTCGACCTGGTAATGGATCTTGCGGTTGTCGCTGAGGGCAAAGGGCATGGGTTGGCGTGCGGGGTGGGTCAGGTTGGGTCAGTTTGTTTCGTCGGCCAGCTTCTTGCAGCGGCGCGCCAGCATCTCGCGCGAACGCGCGCAGATTTCTTCATTGCTGAGGTCTTCGATATGCGTGGCAATAGACCAGACATGGCCGAAAGGATCACGCAGGGTGCCGGAGCGATCGCCATAAAACTGGGTCTGCACCGGGCGCAGTTGGACTGCTCCTGCGGCCAGCGCCTGGGTGAAGACGGCATCGACGTCGGCCACGTAGACCAGCAGGCTCACGCCCGCGCCGCCCAGGGTCTGGGGACTGAGGAATCCCAGTTCGGGATGTTCGTCGGCCAGCATCACGCGGGCATTGCCGATCTGGATCTCGGCATGCCAGACCTTGCCGTGCGGACCGTCGAGCCGCATGATCTCGGCCGCACCGAAAGCGCGCCGGTAGAAGGCGATGGCGTCGGCGGAGGCCTTGACGATCAGGTAGGGGGTCACGCTGTGGTAGCCGGGTGGCAACGCGCAAGTGGCCTGGTCGTTGCTGGCTTGCTGGGAAGGAATGTTCATGTCGTCTCCTCGGTCTGCGCCGGTAGCCGCACTATAGCAGCAATGCCGGACGCAATGAGGAGACGGGGTCGTGCAGGAGGGACGATCAGGCCAATCAGGCGAATTCGGACAGCAGGTTCACTTGCTGCGCGAAGATCTTCGGGCTGCCGGCAATGACGTCGCCCTTGTAGAGGTAGTCGGAGTCACCCTTGAAGGTGCCCACGATACCGCCCGCTTCGGTCACCAGCAGGGAGCCGGCGGCGATGTCCCAGGGCTTCAGGCCCTTTTCGAAGAAGCCGTCCAGGCGGCCGGCGGCCACATAGGCCAGGTCCAGGGCAGCTGCGCCCGGGCGGCGCAGGCCGGCGCTGTGCTCGGTCATGACCTTGAACATGGTCACGTATTCGTTCAAGCCATCGAGGTCGCGGAAGGGGAAGCCGGTACCGATCAAGGCATCGGCGATCTTGTCGCGCTTGCCCACGCGGATGCGCTTTTCGTTCAGGTAGGCGCCAGCGCCCTTGGAGGCGGTGAAGAGGTCGTTGCGGGTCGGGTCGTAGACCACGGCCTGGGTGATGATGCCACGCTGTTGCAGGGCGATCGAGACGCAGTACTGGGGGAAGCCGTGGATGAAGTTGGTGGTGCCGTCCAGGGGATCGATGATCCAGACGTTTTCGTTTTCATCGTGCAGGTTGTCGGATGCACCCGATTCCTCGGCCAGGATGGCGTGGTCGGGGTAGGCATTCTTGAGCACGTCGATGATCGCATCCTCGGCTGCCTTGTCCACCTCGGTGACGAAGTCGTTGTGCGACTTCTTCGACACTTTCAGCAGCGACACGTCGAAGGACGCGCGGTTGATGATGGTAGCTGCGCGGCGGGCTGCCTTGATCGCCGTATTGAGCATGGGTGGGATGATCATTCCGATGGTTCCGTTAAAATTGCGGCCACCGAAGACGATGGCTGCGTTGCTCATCGTCGCCATGGCCGACCAGCCGGCCTTCCGCGACAAGCATGCGGAACAGCTGGCCAGGCGAAACCCGGCAGTCAAACCAGTGCGACGATGAAATTAATGAGCGTTGCGCCGCCCGCGGCTGTTATGCTTGCGGGTTTGCCAGGCAGTCCAGGGGCAGTGGCGTCGGTCAAGTCGGCTAACGAAGTCGACCTGGGTTGACAGCCTTGCTGCAACATTGGCGTTTTGCCAATATCTGATCCTGGGGCGCGAATCCCGCTATTTTAAATGAACAAGCAAGTGTCAGGACAATCTCTTTTCAGCCGTTTGCGTTTCGTGCTGGTCAATACCAGCAGTCCCGGCAACATCGGCTCGGCCGCACGGGCCATCAAGACCATGGGCTTTTCGGAGCTGGTGCTGGTCAATCCGCGCTTTCCGGACGCGGTGAAGGAAGATGAAGCCATTGCCTTCGCCAGCGGTGCCCTCGATGTGTTGCAAAATGCACGCATCGTCGGCAGTGTCGAAGAAGCGTTGCAAGGATGCAACTTCGCTGCCGCCGTCAGCGCCCGTTTGCGCGAATTCTCGCCGCCAGTGGTGTCGCCGCGCGAACTGGCGGGGCAGCTTTCCCGTGACACCGGCCTGAATGCGGCTCTCTTGTTCGGCAATGAACGCTTTGGCCTGCCCAATGAGGTGGTGCAGAAGTGCAATGCCTTGCTCAATATTCCCGCCAACCCGGACTATTCCTCGCTGAACCTGTCGCAGGCGGTGCAGGTGCTGGCTTATGAATGCCGCATGACCGAGCTGGAAGTGCAGGGTGGTCCCATGCAGACCAGCGGCGATGCGCGCGCGCCGGGCGAGGTGGGCTTCCATGGGCAGAGCGCCAGCGTGGCTGACATCGAGGGCATGTTCGCGCACTTGGAACAGGCGCTGGTGGCCATCGATTTCCTCAATCCCGACAACCCCAAGAAGCTGATGCCGCGCTTGAAACGCATGTTCGCGCGCGCCCAGCTGGAGACCGAAGAGGTCAACATCCTGCGCGGCATCGCCCGCCAGATCCTGGAGCCGAAGCAGGCCAAGGCCGGCCGGCCAGAACAAAACGAACAAGGAGAGGGCTGACATGGCCAAGCTGACCCTGGACCGCATCCTGCAATCGCAGGGTTTCGGTTCGCGCAAATATTGCCGTGAGTTGATCGAGGACGGTGAAGTGTCGATTCATGGCGAGGTGGTGGACGACTACCGCGCCACGCCGGAGACGAATGGCCTGGTGCTGACCATCTTCGAGGAAGAGTGGGAATACCGCGAGCACGTCTACATCGCCATCAACAAGCCGCAGAACATCGAATGCTCGCGCAAGCCCAGCCACCATCCGGGCGTGTTGACGCTGCTGCCGGAACAGTTCACCTGGCGCGACGTGCAGCCCGTGGGCCGGCTGGATCACGATACGACCGGCTTGCTGCTGATGTCGGACGATGGCGCTTTCATTCACGCGCAGTCCTCGCCCAAGCGCCACGTGCCCAAGGTGTATGCGGCCACGACGGCCGAGCCGGTAACGGAGGCACTGATTGCGCAACTGAAAGCGGGCGTGCAACTGCATGACGAACCGGCGCCGCTGGCCGCGACCCGCTGCCGCCAGCTGGGTGAGAACCTGCTGGAAATCGTGCTGGAGCAGGGCAAGTATCACCAGGTCAAGCGCATGTTGGCAGCCGCCGGCAATCATTGCAGTGCCTTGCGGCGTACCGCCATCGGTGGCTTGCAGCTGGAGGCGCTGGAACTGGAAGAAGGGGAGTGGACTTATCTGGATGCGGAGCAGATGGCCTTGCTGGTGCCGGATGCTGAGTAAGTCGGGGCTCGGTAGCTCAGGGAATCCGCTGACAGGGCGCGGCGTTCGTGCAGCACGCGCAGCAGACTGAAGGTTTCATCGCGCGCACGATAGAAGAGAAGGCAAGGGAAATGATCCAGCTGCCACATCCGCAGCGAGCGATCCGGCAGAAGATGGGCGTAGCGCTGTGATCCCATGCCGGGTTGCCTTGTCAGGCTGCGTAAGGTGCTGGTAAGTTCTTCCGTGAAGCGTTCGCCCAGGCGGCCCGAAAGTTCAGTGTAATAGTCGGTGATGTCGAGGATGTCGCGTTGTGCGACCGGAGATAAACGGATGCGCATCCGCACCGCTCATGCTGTCTTGTTACGGATGCGCTCGCGCAGTTGACTGGCGAGCTCGTCAATGGTGATGTCGATCGCGGGGCCGGATCGCAGGCCCTCGTCGATCAGCGCCAGAAGCTTTTGCTCTTCCTCTGTCCGCGGGCCGATGGCGGACGGGCCGGCGTCGCGGGCCACAGGGTATTTGTCGGCGAGGAGGTGGGTGGCGGAAGTCATCCGGCGATTATAGACCTGGCCATTTGAAATACCGCTGCCGGTTTTTGCCGGAACCTTGTTTTCTCCGATTTTCCCGAAATTCTTCTGCTCCACCCACTCGCGCCCGCTCAATGCCGCGCGTCACTCGCCTCGCTCGCACCACCCACATCGGCCACGAACAGTTGTGCGCAATCGACCGCATCGAACTCGTAATGCTGTCCGCAGAAATCGCAGTCGATGGCCAGTTTTTCCATCTGTGACAGCGCTTCAGCAACTTCTTCCTGGCCCAGCATCTTGAGCATGTTGCCGACCTTCTCGCGCGAGCAGGAGCAGTGGAATTGCGGATGCACCGGATCGAAGACTCGGATGGTCTGTTCCCAGAACAGGCGATGCATCAGCGTGGTGATGTCGGTGGAGAGCAGTTCTTCGCGCTTCAAGGTATCGCCCAGCATGACCATGTGGTTCCAGTCTTCCAGCTCACCTTCCGGCTTGGCCGTCGGGGCAGCATTGCCGCCGATGGAAGGCAGCTTCTGCAGCAGCAGGCCGCGCGAGACCTTCTCATCGGCGGCCAGCCACAGCTTGGTATCGAGCTGTTCTGAACGCAGCATGTAATTCTCGATGACGGTGGCCACGCTCTCGCCGTCCAGCGGGACCACGCCCTGGTAGGCCTGCTGGCCGGGCAGCTTGTCCTTGGGGTCGAGGGTGATGACGAAGCGGCCTTGGCCATTGGCATTGACCAGGTCGGTCAGCGTCGCGTCGTCAGCGATCTCGGCATCATCGGCCAGCTTGGCGGTGGCGCGCAGCTGCAGCTCGGAGTCGCATTCGACCACCAGCAGCTTGACCGGGCCGTCGCCATGGATCTGCATGACGATCATCCCGTTGAATTTCAGGTTGGCCGACAGCAGGGCGGAAGCCGCCAGCATCTCGCCCAGCAAGGTACGCACGGCGACGGGATAGTCACGGCGGGCTTGTACCTGACGCCAGGTGTCGGAGATCTCGACCAGCTCGCCGCGAACGGGCGCGTTGTCGACCAGGAATTTTTGCAGCGTGTCTTTCATCGTTTCCTTTGCTTGACCGCTCAGGCTATGCGCTTGAGCTGGGTCTTGAACTGTTGCGCGCGCTGCACGTAGCTGTCGGTGCCAGCCCGCATGCGCGCGATATCTTCTTCACTCAACTGGCGAACTGCCTTGGCAGGCGCACCGATGATCAGGGAGTTGTCGGGAAACTCCTTGCCCTCGGTCACCAGGGCACCGGCCCCGACCAGGCAGTTCTTGCCGATCCTGGCGCCATTGAGCACCACCGCCTGGATGCCGATCAAGGCACCCTCGCCGATGGTGCAGCCATGCAGCATGGCCTGGTGGCCCACGGTGACGTTCTTGCCGATCACCATCGGGTAGCCGTGATCGGTATGCAATACCGCACCTTCCTGCACGTTGCTGTTCTCACCAATGGTGATGAGTTCATTGTCGCCACGAATGGCGACGTTGAACCAGACGCTGGAATGGGCTTCCATCTTGACCTTGCCCACCACCGTGGACGACTCGGCCACGAAGGCGGTCTCGTGGATCTCGGGAATGTCCTGCGCCAATTGGTAGATCGCCATAATAAAATTGTCTCCTCGTTACCTGCTGGTCGGTGGGCGATGCCGAAGCCCTTTGTCTTGTCCTTGCCTTGCCTTGCATTGGTGGACGTTTGTCTTCATATGGAGACAAAGGCGGCATCCTCAACCGCGTATTTTACCTTCCCTGAAAGTCAGTTCCTTGGATCACGTCTCGTCCCCAGATGAAGTCTTTTCATTCACCCGCCTGCGTAGCGCCGCGCTGTCTTGCCTGAAAGAAACCCGGCCCGCCGTCAAGTGCAGTTCCGTACGGGCCCTGCGCGCCGCCTGGCAGGCTGGCCAGTTATCGCTGGAAACGGAGGACCTGGCGGCCACCGAATCCGGCGCCGGGATCCCCGGCCGGCCGGCGCGGCCCGAGCTGGTCTCGCCGCTGCAGGTGAAGCATCGTTCCATGGGCACGCCCGAGGGCAGGGCGGCACTGATCCATGCCCTGGCCCATATCGAGTTCAATGCCATCAACCTGGCGCTGGATGCGGTCTGGCGCTTTGCCGGAATGCCCCGGGATTTCTATGAAGACTGGCTGCTGGTGGCCGATGAAGAAGCCTATCACTTCAGCTTGCTGGCCGATCACCTGAAGACCTTGGGTCACGATTACGGCGACTTCACCGCCCACAACGCCCTGTGGGACATGGCCGAATCCACCAAGGACGACGTCCTGGCGCGCATCGCCCTGGTGCCGCGCACGCTGGAAGCCCGCGGGCTGGATGCTGCCCCGCCGGTGCGCGCCAAGCTGGCGCAGGCTGGTGACCTGGCGGCCGCCGAGATCCTGGACATCATCATGCGCGACGAAGTCGGCCATGTGCTGATTGGCAACCGCTGGTTCAACTGGCTGTGCGAGCAGCGCCAGCTCGATCCCGTGACGACCTTCGCCGCACTGTGCCAGCGCCACCGCGCACCGCCCCTGCGCGGCCCCTTCAATCTGGAAGCGCGGCGCGCCGCCGGCTTTTCGGAAGAGGAAATGCTGATGTTCAGCGATGTTTCGCGATGATCGACGGATTTGCAAGAAATGTAAGCAAATTTGGCAGCCACAGGACGAGGCCGGCTGCTGTGCTATCTTCCCCTCAAATCCCGACACATCGGGATCGTCAAACATGAACGGAAAGGATGAAAACATGAACAAGATGTCCAAACTGCTGGCCGGTGTTGCCGTCAGCCTTGCCGCCATTACCCTGCTGGCCGCCTGCCAGAAGAAGGAAGAGCCGGGTCCGGCCGAGGCCCTGGGCAAGAAGATCGACGGTGCCGTGCAGGAAGCCGGCAAGAAGCTCGATGAAGTGACCGGCCAGACCAAGGATCAGGCAGCCGAATCCGGCTCCAAGCTCGATGGCGCCATGGACAAGGCCAAGGCCGATGCCAAGGAAGCTTACGAGAAGACCAAGGAAGGCGCCAAGGACCTGGCCCAGAAGACCGGTGAAAAGATGCAGCAGGCCGGTGAGCAGCTGCAGGACGCTTCCAAGAAGTAATCCGTTCCAGGTCGCAGCCACTGGCTGCGCCTGCGCCGTCCCGCGCCCGCCGGACGGCATCTTGCTTTGTGGGCTTCAGTCGCGGGCGTTGTGGATCAGGTCGATCACCATCTTGTGGATGGAGGGTTCCAGCGCCAGCGCCACGTGGCCGATCCCGATGACCGGGATGTTCCAGGCGCCCTCCAGGTGGGCCGAGCTTTGCGGCGAGACGATGTTGTCGTGCTGGGAATAGATCGACACGATGTGGCCCAGGGCATCGGCCTCCTCGGTGGCTGCCAGCTTTTGCAGCCATTCGCTGCTGCGGCCTTCTTCGTAGCGGCCCAGCCAGTTCATTTCCCCGCAGTTGATGCCGATGCCGAAGTTGGCGATGGCCGTGCCGTGGTGTGGCGAGCCCAGGGTAATGACGCGCGCCACGCTGTCGCAGCCATGGTCGCGCAGGTAGGCGCGGGCCGCCAGTCCGCCCATGCTGTGGGCGACGATGACGATCTTCTTCTGGCCGGTTTCGGCCTGTACCCGCTGCACGGCCGCATGGACCAGCGGCGCGTATTCATCGATGCTGCCGAAGACCGGCTCCATGTCCAGCGCGTAGTGGGTGATGTGGGCTTGGCGCAGTTCCAGGCTCATCCAGCGCCAGTATCCGCTGTTGCAGCCATAGCCGTGGATGAGCAGGACCGGCAGGGAGGTGGTGTCGGGATAGCTGAACTGGTCGAAGCGCAGGAAGGGCATGGCCCAGGAGGAGCACAGCATGGTGGCGCGGAATTCGCGCAGGAAAAGGGTGGCCACCTGCAGCCAGGTGATCTCGACCGGATTGGAGGTGCGGCCGCGATACGGCCAGGTCAGGAAGAAGCTGTTGGCAGTGATCTGGGCGCGCAGCAGCAGCACGATGAGCACGCTCCCGGCAGCGGCGGCCACGATGGGCCAATCGAAATGCCGTAGCAGGAAATAGAACAGGACTGCGATGCCGAACTGGATGAGGAGCAGGGTTCTGGAGATGCGTGAAATCATGCGGGCGTCAGTCCGGGCGATCAGGTACAGGTGCATGCGGGTGCATGCGTTCGCCCGAGAGCATAACAGAGCGCGGGGAAGCGCTCATGTCGGCTTCATGACTTGGATTGGGTGCTTGCTGCGGCTTTGGTTACTGGCACGGCATCGACCAGGCGGGTACCGGCCAGGCGGTCGTGCAGGAATTGGCCGCCCGGATCCAGGCGCGATGTCATGGCCCAGAGCAGCAGGTTGGCGGCCGGGATCAGTACCAGCAGCCAGGCTTGGCCACGCGCCAGCGATGCCAGCGCCAGTCCCGGCAGGATCCACAGCCAGGCCAGCACGAAACGCAAGGCGGCGCGCCACAGGCGCACGGGCTGGCCGTCGCGGTCGACCACGCGGAAACGCCAGGTCTTCATGGCCAGCGTCTGGCCACCGTGCGTCCAGAACCAGATGAAGTACACCGCCAGCACCAGGAACAGCCAGCCTTCCAGCGCATGGCGCAGGTAGAGCGCGTGGCGCTGCTGCAGCAAGGTCGAAAACAGCCAGCCGGACATGAACAGCACGCCGAACAGCAGCATCGATTCATACAGCATGCTGCTCATGCGGCGGCGCAGGGAGGGCGTGGTGAGTTCCGGCATGTTCCTGTTCGTTCCGTTCTGGCTAGGGTGGCGTGAAGAATCCGTGCGTGCAGCGTGCGCTGCGGCCGCCAGATGGTAATGCAATCAGGCGCGCTTGCCTATGTAAGGGCTTGAGCCAGAGCAAGAAGGCGCCGCACGAAGCCGGGGAGGTCCGGGCTCGGCGGCATCTCGGCCGCGCTTGGCGAGGGCCCAAATGCGAACCGCCCCAAAGGGGCGGTTTCAAATCATCGCCGGTGGCGGGCTATCGAATCAGGAAGTGGATGGACTGGCTTACTTGCCGTCGCTCGTCGTACCGACCACAGGCGCGACCGCAGCACTGACCGCCACGGTCACAGGCGTCGAGGCGGTAGGAGCGATCGCCGGCACCGGAGTGGCCTGCGAGCCCGGTGCCTGGGCAGGCGCAGGAGCGGCGGCCGGAGCGGGCAGCTGGGCAGGGGTGACCGGCAGGGAACGATCCAGGGCCTCGGCGGGCAGCTGGATGGTCGGTGCGGCCGCTGAGGGCGAGGTCGGCAGCTTGGCTACCCGCTTGGGCAGCTTGGATTCGGCCAGCTTCTTTTTCTGCTCTTCAGACAGTTGCTGGTACTTGGCCCATTGCTCGTGCTTCTCTTCCGCATCCAGCTTCTTGGCACGGGCGTAATTGGTGCGGGCAGCGCTGCGTTCAGCCGGGGTCAGCTTGACCCAGTCACGCATGCGTTCATGCAGGCGCTGCTGTTCTTCCGGCTTCATCTTGGCGTAGCGCTTGCCGATCTCCAGCCATTTTTCCTTCTGCAACTCGCTCATGCGCGGCCATTCCCCGCTCAGCGGTTCCAGTGCCTGATGCTGGGTCGGCGAGAGATTGGCCCAGGCCAGCTTGTTCTCGGGCTTGCGTGCGGCGCCCTTGCCGGCGGATTTGTTGGCGTGGGCGGCGGCCGGTGCGGCAGGCGCTGTCGCGGTACCGGACGCACCGGTCACCGGTGCTGTTGCAGCAGGGCTGGCAGCAGGTGCGGGCGCGGCCGCGGGTGTGGCCGACGGTGCTGGTGCGGTGGCGGGCGCGTTCTGCGCCACGGTCCAGGCGCAGCTCAAACCACCGGCCAGCACCGCCAGCGCCAGCGCAATGCGCGAGAAGCGGGCGGTAGCCTTCACAGGAGTGCCGGTGGTCTTTTGCATCGTCTTATTGTCCCTTTTCTGCCAGGAAGGCGTTGAAACCATGATCCAGGTAAGCCGACAGCGGCAGCTCGTCGGACAGTACGGCCGCGTCGATGTCGGCCAGGTAGCTCACGCGCTTGGCGTTTTCGTGCTGGTAGATGCCGGCGAAGAGGATGATGCCCACCAGCAGCGGGGCGGCCACGCCCAGGCGGCTCCACCACGACGGTTTTTCGGGCGACATCATGGCGCCACCGAAGGCGCCGGCCAGCACCGGCTGCTCCACGCGTTTGTGGATCGGTGCCTGCTTCTTGCGGGCCAGGGCCACGCGGCGGGCGGCCGACAGGCTTTGCAACGTGTCGTCGGACAGGTTGTCAAGATTGGCGTCAAGCGCCAGCTTCACCTTGTAGGCGAATTGCATTTCCTTGTTGTTCATAATGAGATTCCTTTGGCTCTGAGAGCTTGAGCCAGCGCGTGTGTTGCGCGGGAGCAATGGGTTTTGACGCTACCTTCGGAGCAACCCATGGCGGCGGCTGTTTCCGCCACGTCCATGTCCTGCCAGTAACGCATCAGGAATGCTTCCCGTTGACGCGTTGGCAGCTTTTGTATTTCGGCATCGATCAGGTTCAGCGTCTGCTCGCGCTCGACCTTGTCCGCGCTGGATTCGGCGGCCTGGGAGCCGTCTTCCGATTCCAGGCTCTCGAGCAGGTCGAAATCATCGCCTCCCTCGCCGTCGCCGCCATTGCCCCCGAAGCTGGAGAACAGGCTCACCCAGGTATTGCGTACCTTTTCGCGGCGGAAGAAATCATGAATGGTGTTCTGCAGGATGCGCTGGAACAGCATCGGCAGCTCATCGACCGGCTTGTCGCCATATTTCTCGGCCAGCTTGATCATTGCATCCTGAACGATGTCCAACGCGGCTTCATCCTTGCGCACGGCATACACCGCCTGTTTGAAGGCGCGGCGTTCGACACTTTCAAGAAAATCGGAGAGTTCTTTGTCAGTTGCCATGCAATACGGTGTGCCGGATGGGTCACCGATCAATTCAGGAAAAATCCTGCATATTGACCAGCCAGGATGCGAAAAATGCAAGAAATCGTCAAAAAGCAGACCGAATGCTAGCAAATGTGGCCCCTTTTGTCCTGAAGTTTATCCTCGACCCGGCGCGGGAACGCGAGTATTGACAACGATTTCACCGGAATTCGCTTGACCAAAATGATGCAAGCCATTACTGTCCTGTTTCCCGCCTCCCACATCTGGGGCGTTTTTATTCCTTGCCGGTGCTTCACATAAGGTTGTGCCGGTTCGAGGAAACGCTTTATAGGTTTAAAGCTTGTTTGTTCTAACCCGTGCCACAAGCGCGAGGAATCTGTAAAAGTCGATCTTGATCCAAGGCTGAACGAGTCGCGTTGAGCGACGTTTCAAACTCCACTACGGTTGGAGCGCAGAAACGGCGTGACCGCACAATGAAGGGATGCCGCCAGCAAGACGATGAATGCGATTCCGCCAGGAGAGAACATCCGATCAATTTCCAATGGACCTTGAAAGGAAGCAGCATGAGTGCTGAGCAACTCACCGGCGCGGATATACTCGTCCGTTGCCTGGCTGAAGAGGGTGTTGAACACGTCTTCGGCTATCCTGGTGGCGCCGTCCTCTATATCTACGACGCAATCTTCAAGCAAGACAAATTCCAGCACATCCTGGTTCGTCACGAACAGGCCGCCGTGCATGCCGCTGATGCGTATTCGCGCAGCTCGCAAAAAGTCGGCGTGGCCATCGTGACCTCCGGCCCCGGCGTGACCAATGCGGTCACCGGCCTGGCCACGGCCTACATGGATTCGATTCCCATGGTGGTGATCTCCGGCCAGGTGCCGTCGACCGCCATCGGCCAGGACGCGTTCCAGGAGTGCGATACCGTCGGCATCACCCGCCCCTGCGTGAAGCACAACTTCCTCGTGAAGGATGTGAAGGACCTGGCGGAGACCGTCAAGAAAGCCTTCTATATCGCCACCACCGGCCGTCCCGGCCCGGTCCTGGTCGATATCCCGAAGGACATCACCATGCATACCTGCGCCTACGAGTACCCGAAGGCGGTGGAAATGCGTTCCTACAAGCCGGTCGACAAGGGCCACTCGGGCCAGATCCGCAAGGCGCTGCAGCTGCTGCTGTCGGCCGAGCGCCCGATGATCTATACCGGCGGCGGCATCATCCTGGCCAATGCCTCGCCTGAGCTCAACAAGCTGGTTGATCGCCTGGGTTATCCCTGTACCAACACCCTGATGGGCCTGGGTGCCTATCGTTCGTCCAGCGACAAGTTCGTGGGCATGCCCGGCATGCACGGCACCTACGAAGCCAACATGGCCATGCAGCACTGCGATGTGTTGATCGCCATCGGCGCGCGCTTCGATGACCGCGTGATCGGCAACCCGAAGCACTTCGCCTCGAATGCCCGCAAGATCATTCATATCGATATCGACCCGTCGTCGATTTCCAAGCGCGTCAAGGTCGACATCCCCATCGTGGGCAACGTCAAGGACGTGCTGCAGGAACTGCTCTCGCAGCTGGATTCGGCCGAGACCCGCCAGAACGGCGCGGCGCTGGATGCCTGGTGGAAGCAGATCAACGAATGGCGCAAGCGTGATTGCCTGAAGTTCGCCACTTCCGACGAATTCATCAAGCCGCAATCGGTGGTGCAGAAGGTGTGGGAAGTGACCAAGGGCGATGCCTTCATCACCTCCGACGTCGGCCAGCACCAGATGTGGGCCGCGCAGTACTACGGTTTCGACAAGCCGCGCCGCTGGATCAATTCCGGTGGCCTGGGCACCATGGGCGTGGGTCTGCCGTACGCCATGGGCGTGCAGATGGCCAACCCTGATGCAACGGTGGCCTGTATCACTGGCGAAGCCTCGATCCAGATGTGCATCCAGGAACTGGCGACTTGCAAGCAGTATCACCTGACGCCCAAGATCATTCTCCTGAACAACCGCTTCCTGGGCATGGTGCGCCAGTGGCAGCAGATCGACTATGGTTCGCGCTATTCCGAGTCCTACATGGATTCGCTGCCGGACTTCAACAAGCTGGCGGAGTCCTACGGCCACGTCGGCATGAAAATCGAGAAACCGGGCGATGTCGACGGCGCGCTGCGCGAAGCCTTCGCCATGAAGGACAGGCTGGTCTTCATGAACTTCATCACGGATCAAACCGAAAACGTCTGGCCGATGGTCAAGGCGGGCAAGGGTTTGACTGAAATGCTGCTGGGTTCGGAGGATCTCTAACATGCGCCATATCATTTCTGTGCTGCTGGAAAACGAAGCCGGCGCATTGTCCCGTGTCGTGGGCCTGTTCTCCGCACGCGGCTACAACATCGAAACGCTCACCGTTGCACCCACCGAAGATTCGACCCTGTCGCGCATGACCATCGTGACCTCGGGTTCGGATGATGTGATCGAACAGATCACCAAACACCTGAACCGCCTGATCGAGGTGGTGAAGGTCGTCGATCTGACCGAAGGCGCGCACATCGAGCGCGAACTGATGCTGATCAAGGTGCGCGCAGTGGGCAAGGAACGGGAAGAGATGAAGCGCACTGCGGATATCTTCCGCGGCCGCATCATCGACGTCACCGAGAAGACCTACACGATCGAGCTGACCGGCGCCAAGAGCAAGCTGGACGCCTTCATCGACGCCCTGGATCGCACCGCGATCCTGGAAACGGTCCGTACCGGCGGCTCCGGCATCGGCCGCGGCGAACGGATCCTGAAGATCTGATCGACCGCGCCAGCAGTACGCATCACACACCTACATACATTCAAATTCGAGTTACTCGGAACATAGGAAAAAATCATGAAAGTTTTCTACGACAAAGACGCAGACCTGTCCCTGATCAAGAACAAGAACGTGACCATCATCGGTTACGGTTCGCAAGGCCACGCCCACGCCCTGAACCTGAAGGATTCCGGCGTCAAGGTGACCGTCGGCCTGCGCAAGGGCGGCGCATCGTGGAACAAGGCTGAACAGGCCGGCCTGAAGGTCGCCGAAGTCAACGACGCGGTCAAGGACGCCGACGTCATCATGATCCTGCTGCCGGACGAAAACATCGGCCAGGTCTATGCAGAAAACGTCGCTCCTTTCGCCAAGCAAGGCGCGACCGTGGCCTTCGCGCACGGCTTCAACATCCACTATGGCCAAGTCGTGCCGCGCGCTGACCTGGACATCATCATGATCGCCCCCAAGGCCCCCGGCCACACCGTGCGTTCGACCTACAGCCAGGGTGGCGGCGTGCCGCACCTGATCGCCGTGCACCAGGACAAGTCCGGCTCGGCCCGTGACCTGGCCCTGTCGTACGCTACCGCCAACGGCGGCGGCCGTGCCGGCATCATCGAAACCAACTTCCGCGAAGAAACCGAAACCGACCTGTTCGGCGAACAAGCCGTGCTGTGCGGCGGTACCGTGGAACTGATCAAGGCCGGTTTCGAAACCCTGGTCGAAGCTGGCTACGCGCCGGAAATGGCCTACTTCGAGTGCCTGCACGAACTCAAGCTGATCGTCGACCTGATCTATGAAGGCGGCATCGCCAACATGAACTACTCGATCTCCAACAACGCCGAATACGGCGAGTACGTGACCGGCCCGCGCGTGATCAACGCCGAGAGCAAGGCTGCCATGAAGAAGGTCCTGGAAGACATCCAGACCGGCGAATACGCCAAGAGCTTCATCCTGGAAAACAAGGCCGGTGCACCGACCCTGATGTCGCGTCGTCGTATCAACGCCGAACACCAGATCGAAATCGTGGGCGAGAAGCTGCGCGCCATGATGCCCTGGATCAAGGCCAACAAGCTGGTCGACCAGACCAAGAACTGATCTGCCGCCTCAAGCAGCAGTCAAGGAAAACGCCACGGTTCGCCGTGGCGTTTTTTTTCGTTCCCAGGGAAGGCGAGGGCGCTTGAATTGTCATTGTGTTACGCATTGTTGCACTTGGCCAAGAACCAATCTCTGGCGGCGGTCGTCGAAGTGCAGGGTAGATGCTTTCGATATGAAGCTATCATCACCCCCGTCACTGACCAAGAATAAAGAGGATCCCTTATGACACCTTCCCGCAAACTGATGCTGGGGGCCGTCCTGGCCACCGCCTGTATCGCCGCCCAGGCGCAGACCGCCATGAGCGCGCCGGCTCCGGTCCCGACCACCGGCACCATGGTCGTGGTGCCAGCCAATGGCGAGATCAGCGTGCCCAATGACCAGGCGCGCGTTACCCTGCAGGTCGAAGAGCAGGACAAGGACAAGGCCGCCGCCGCCTCCCGCGTGAACCAGAAGATGAAGCAGGGCATCGAGCTGCTCAAGCGCCAGGACCCCCAGGCCGCCCTGAAGAGCTATGGTTATTACACCTACGCGGTCTATGCCGAACCGCCGCAAGTCACGCCGCAACAACCTCGCCAGCCGGCCAAGGCACGCCAGGTGGTGGGATGGCGCGTCGGCCAATATCTGGAGATGACGACCGAGAACCTGGCCGCGTTGCCCAAGACCGTCTCCTCTGCCCAGGCATTGATGAGCCTGAACGGCCTGCAGTTCGGCCTGAGCCCGGCGGCCGCCAAGAAGCTGGACGCCACCCTGGTCAATGCCACCTATCGCAACCTGGAGGAGCGCATCGGCTTCATCGCCAATGCCATGCATCGTGCTCCGTCGGATGCGGTGATCGAGACCGTGGATTTCGAGGGCTCCGGCAACTATGCCGCGGCGGCCCCCGCCCCGATGATGGCCAAGGCCATGCGTGCCGACATGGCCCAGGAAAGCACGACGGTGGCCGAACCCAGCTTCGAGCCGGGTGAATCGACCGTGAACATGCGCCTGGTGGGCAAGGTGCGCTTCAAGTAATGCGGCTGGTCCCGCCAGGGGCCGTGTCAAGAATCGTCAACCCGCTCGGGTTGGCAGGAGAGGGAGGCTATAATCGGCCTCCCTTTCCGTTTCAAGAAGAGCATCTCATCATGCGGACCATCACCAAGCTGCTCCTGCCGCTGCTCACCGCACTGGTGGCCAGCACCGCGCACGCCGACATCTGCGCCGACCTGCGCGCCATCCACCAGCAATCGCAATCGCACTTTGACGGCTGGAAGAAAGACGGCCCCGATTCCGTCATGAAGGGCGACAAGCGCGGCCCCGTCTATCTGTCCAACTTCATGCTCGATGGTGCCCATAGCTGCGCCGTTGCCGACAATTCCACGGTCTATACCTGCATCTGGCGCTATGCCACGCCGGCCGACATGGGCCGCGCCTACCAGCGCCTGGTCAACGATGTGAAGGCTTGCGCACCGCTGGCCAAGGAGCCGCCGGGCATCATCGCCGACGAGCCGCAGGAACGCCGCCAGGGCGACCTGCGCCAGGTCACCGAAGTCACCGGGCTGGACTATGCCGATGCGGAAGTGACGATCCTGATCGGGCAGATGCAACTGACCGGTCCACGCGGTGTGGCCCGCAACGAACTCAAGCTGAGCTTCTCCCGCCCGCAGCCGCGCTGAGCCGGTGCCGGGCATTGCCCCCGGCCTGGTTCACGAAAAATTGTCCCGGATGACCCGAGATGCACCGCCACCGGTCCGATGGCGGTGCATTTCATTGCTTTTAACGGGCGCTGGACTAGAATAGGCACGCTTTTACTTTTGAACTTTCCGCGAGCACTGCGCGATCATTGGAGCAACATTGAACAATAACCACTATCCCCATCCCATCATCGCCCGTGAAGGCTGGCCCTTCCTGACCATCGCCGTGGTCGTGGCAGCGCTGGCAACCTATTTCTGCGGCGCCTGGTCCTTCCCGCTGTGGATCATCGCGCTGTTCGTGCTGCAGTTCTTCCGCGATCCGCCGCGCGTGATCCCGCAAGCCGCCAATGCCGTGCTGTCCCCGGCCGATGGCCGCATCGTCGTGGTGGCCCGCGCCCACGATCCCTACACCGACCGTGAAGCCCTGAAGATCAGCGTCTTCATGAACGTTTTCAACGTCCACTCCAACCGCGCCCCGGTGGATGGCAAGATCGAGAAGGTGCAGTATTTCCCCGGCAAGTTCGTCAATGCCGACCTCGACAAGGCCTCGCTGGAAAACGAGCGCAATGCCCTGGCCATCACCACCACCAGCGGTCACAGCGTGACCTGCGTGCAGGTGGCCGGCCTGATCGCACGCCGCATCCTGTGCTACGTCAAGGCGGGCGACACCCTGGCCCGTGGCCAGCGCTACGGTTTCATCCGTTTCGGTTCGCGTGTGGACGTCTACCTGCCGCTGACGGCCACGCCCAAGGTCACCGTCGGTGAAAAGGTCTCGGCCACCGAAACCATTCTGGCCGAACTCTGATCACACCATGAAGGCCTCACCGTGTCGTGCGCCAGCTTGTGCTTGCAGCGGCGTCACGGATGAGGCCCGAGCGCAGACTGCGTGCTGCGATTTCCGTCCTCCTTACTGATAGACATCGATGCCCACATTACGACGACGCAAGGCCAAAGCCGGCATTCCCTTCCCGAAATCGCTGCGCCGCCCCAAGGCCGCGCAACTGGACGAGGCCGGGCAGGTAGTGGCACGGCGGCGCTCGCGCGGCATCTACCTGTTGCCCAACGCCTTCACGACGGCGGCGCTGTTCTGCGGTTTCTACGCCATCGTGATGGCCATGAACCTCAAGTTCGACTACGCCTCCATCGCCATCTTCGTGGCCATGGTGCTCGACAGCCTGGATGGCCGCGTGGCCCGCATGACCAACACGCAAAGCGAATTCGGCGCCCAGTACGACAGCCTCTCCGACATGGTTTCCTTCGGTGCCGCGCCGGCGCTGGTGGTCTATGAATGGTCGCTGCGCGGCATGGGCAAGCTGGGCTGGCTGGCAGCCTTCGTGTATTGCGCCGGCGGCGCGTTGCGTCTGGCCCGCTTCAATACCAACATCGCCGTGGTCGACAAGCGCTACTTCCAGGGCTTGCCCAGCCCGGCGGCAGCGGCCCTGGTGGCAGGTTTCGTCTGGCTCATGGATGACCTGCGCTTTGCCGGCACTGACCTGAGCTGGTACGGCTGGATCATCACCCTGTACGCCGGCATCACCATGGTCACCAACGTGCCGTTCTACAGCTTCAAGGATGTCAACTTCCGCAAGCCGGTGCCCTTCATTGCGGCATTGCTGGTGGTGGTGGCGCTGGTGCTCATTTCCAGCGACCCGTCCAAGGTGCTGTTCGGGCTGTTCGTGCTGTATGGCCTGTCCGGCTACGGCGTCTACATCTGGCGCCGCCTCAAGGGCAAGCCGGTCAGTATCGTCCAGACCAAGGATGAGCATGGCGATGCGCCGCATTGATGCCCGTCATGCCTGCTGAGGTTCGCTGATCCTCTTCCTGCAGGACAAGAAACACCCGGCTCCGGCCGGGTGTTTTTCATTGCGCGGGGCATCGGCCTGTCCCCGCCGCCACGTCTGCCTTGCCGAGCGGCCCACAGTTTCCTAAAATCCGATGGTAGGCGCGTTAATGCATATCGCGCGTTGATGGTATGAACATGGCGATCACATCCTCCACCTTGGTCACGCTGGGCAGCTTGGATCCTTACGGCCTGGGCAGCAGCGCGTCCAGCGGCACCCCCAACCCCGTCACTGCGGCCAGCAACCCTGCGGCCGTGGCGCAGGCGGTCGAGCTGTCGTCGGAGGCTTCCGTGATCGTGACCCTGGGCGGCGGTTCTTCCGGCAATTCCGGCCTGACCTACAACGCTGCGGGGCTGTTCGATGCCATCGTCAATGCCGGCTCCTCGGCCGGCACCTCCACCGACCTGACCCAGAACCAGGCCAGCCAGAGCTATTACCAGGGGGTGTTGGGCAGCATTGTCATGCCGGACGCCACCTCGGGCATCTATGATGGTTCGGGCATGTTTGCAGGGCAGGGGCTCAGTTCGGAGTTGTCATTGCTGCTCAAGTCCCAGCCTGACCTGACGGGTTCCATCGTCGAAGACATCGTCAACCAGAACGTCGTCGGCGGCCTGATCTCCACCATGGCCTGAACCAGGCCGATTTTCTTCCAGCAGCTTCAGTCGGTGATGAGCGCGGCCAGCCGTGCGCACAATGCGGCATCCTGCGCGCTGCGTTCGCTCACGCGATGGTCCACGCCCGGCAAATCAATGATGCGGCATGCGCTGGCAGCGGTGGCGTGCTGGCGGATCAGTTCGGCGATCTCGGCCGGGATGACGGCATCCTCGCTGGCGCGGACCAGGGTGAGCCGCCCTCGATAATGGCGGATCATCTGCAGCACTTCGGCATCCCGCCAACTGTGCGGGCGCCTTAAAGCCGCACTGAAGGCCGGCCCGAAAGGCAGCGTAAAGGCAGCAGCATCGTAGAGCGCGCCGACCAGCGTGACCACATGGGTAATCTCGTTCTCCGCGCGGCAGGCCAGGCGCAGGGCGATTTCGCCGCTCATGCTCACACCGACGACGGTGCGGGGGGCGAGGGTAAAGCGGTCCAGCGCAGCTTGCGCTTCATCCAGGCGTTTGGAGAGGGAATTGGGCAGCAGGGCGCTGCTGTGGCCGTGGCCGGAAAAGTCGATGGCGGCACTGGCACAGCCGCGTGCAGCCAGGGCCTGCCGCAGCGGCCATTGGCGTTGGCGATCGCCTTGCCCGGCCCCATGCAGCACCAGCGTATGGACCGGCTGGGCGGGTGCGCTGCGCAGGATATCGGCCGCCAGCGTTTCCGCGCCTGCTGCCAGGGCCAGTTCTTCATGCGGGCAGGAAGAGGGCGCGGACACGGTCTCGGTGTCCCTGTCAGTCGTCAGGATGACGGCGTTCCAGGCCCGGCGTGCTGGCGTAGTAATGGCGTTTTGCTTCATACATCAAGCTGTCGGCACGCTGCACGACCTGTTCCAGGCGCTCGCCGGGAACACCGGTAGCCGCGCCCATGGACAGGCTCAAGGCGACGCCCGAGTAGTACTGGTTGTTCACTTCGACCAGTTTCTGGATCTGGTCCATGAGCAACTGGCAGCCACGTTCGTCGGTGGCCGGCAGCAGGATGGCGAATTCGTCCCCGCCGGTACGCGCCACGCTGCCGGGACGTTCCACCGCCTTGCCCAGCACTTCGCCCACGCGGCGCAACAGGGCGTCGCCGGTGGCGTGCCCCAGCTCGTCGTTGACTTCCTTCAAGCCGTTGAGATCGGCCACGATCACGCTGACCGGGAAGGGGCCCTTGCGCTCCAGCCGGTTCAGTTCATCGACCATGTAGGCACGGTTGTGCAGCTTGGTCAGTTCGTCGTGCTTGCCGAGGAATTCCAGGTAGGCTTCGGCCTTCTTGCGGGCGGTAATGTCGGTGAGCGCCACCAGCACCAGGTCCCAGTTGTTTTCGTGTCCCGGGAAGACAGAAAACTGCAGGTGGACGTGAAGGGTTTCACCGGTCAGCGAGTAGTTCACCACTTCCCGGTGGTGTAACAGGTTGCCGTTCCACAGCTCGATCAACTGTTCATTGAAATGCGGACGCATGTCGTCGCGGAACACGTCGGACAAACGCGAGAGCAGGGTGGCCTTGTCCGGGGCGCCGAACATGGACAGTGTCTGCAGGTTCACATCGATGACGCGGATTTCCTGCATGCAGCGTTCCACGAACTCCGGATGCACATCCGTGAAGGTACGGAAATCGGTGATGCCGATGCGGTGCAGGTCGTCGAAGAGGCGCTTGACCGCGCTGAAGTCTTCCACCCACAGCGAAATGGGTGAATATTCGAACAGGCCGCGCGCATAGTTTTCGCTGCGGGAGAGCTTCTTGCGGGCGGTCTCGCGCTCGGTGACGTTCTCGATGGCCAGCAGCACGTAGTCCCAGTTCTCTTCGCTGCCGGGCATGATGCGCCCGGAGAGCTGGATGTCCAGCCGCTTGCCGCCCAAGGTGTAGTTGACGGTATAGCTGGAGAAGGTGGTGCCGCCATTCCACAGCTGCACCATTTCATCGATGAAGGTATCGATCATGTCATCCCGGAACACCTTGTCCAGGTTGGCCACCAGGTGAGCCAGGTCGCGCGCTTCATACCATTCCAGGGTACGCCGGTTGACGTCGACCACGCGGATCTGCATGGCACAGGCCTGGGCGCGGCTGGGATCCTTGGTGAGGTAACTGCGCAGGTCGGTCACGCCGTCGGCGCGCCACTGGTCGAACAGGCGCTTCAAGCCACTGTAGTCCTCTTTCCACAAGGAAACGGGCGTCAGGTCGAAAGTCTCTTGTTCAGAAAGGGCCGGGATGGAAGCCGGGGCGGAGCGGGCGAGGGAGGATTCGTTCTGCATGACACTTCATCTTTTGCTGATGATGAAGTGTAATAGTTTTACGGAAACTGCTGCAGCTCTTCCACCGCCAGTTCACCCTCTTTTGCGCAACTTTATTGCTCGAAAAGCGCGGATGATGCGGATTTGTTGATTGAAAGTTAATTTTCATCAACCTGTCCGCGTGTTCGTGACCGCGTCTTTCACCGGCCCGCTTCCCATCCCGGCGCATTCCGTCCGCCGCGCGGAAGTCGGAACAGGGCGGCCAAGGGGGCATACCATGCCCGCGCCAGCGGACGCAGGCACAGCAGCTCGCCTCCTTGCGGCGCCAGCACGCCGATCCAGCCTTCCTGCGCCAGCACCATCCTTTCCCCGTCGTTGAGCCGGGTCTGGCGGCTGACCAGGCGGTCCGCCTGCCATTGCGCCGATTCGGTCACGCGCATGTGCGGCGCCTGGCACAGCAGCTGGCTACCGGCAGGCAGCCACAGTTGCAGGTGCTGGCCGGCAGCCAGTGGCAGGGTCTGGGTGGTGGTGCGAGCGGGCATGGTGTTCTCCTTGTCGAATGGGCCTGCCTGCAGTCTAGGGATGGCAGCGCAGGCGCAACAGGCACAGGAAATTTCACTCTGCTGCGTAACAGGCCGTAGCTTTTTGCTCTGTTACCCCTGCTTTTCGCCTACTCTGTATCTGTTCTGGTCTGGCCCTCGATAAGATGATGACTGTTATGGATACCCGCCTCCACCTCCCCGACATGAAGCCTGCGGCGCTGCCGCCGGGCACGCCGCCGGCGGCCCTTGCCGCCACCCCCGACACCGGGCGTCAACCGCTGTATCGGCGCCTGGCCGAGCACTACCAGGGGGCCATCCAGTCCGGCACCCTGGTGGCGGGCGACCGCATGCCCTCTGTGCGCGACCTGATGCGCCAGCACCAGGTCAGTTTGTCGACGGCCTTGCAGACGCTGCGGCATATGGAAGAGGGCGGCTGGCTGGAAGCGCGTCCGCGTTCCGGCTACTTCGTGCGCCAGCCGCGCCGCTCGGCGATCCGGCCAGTGCAGGAGCCCAAGAGCCTGATGGCCATCGATCCCGAGCAGTACGTGGGCATCCACGAAAAGGTCTCCAAGTACATCGCCCTGCGCCAGAGCGGCGCGCCGCGCATCGATCTCTCCGGCATGACCTGTGCGCCCGAACTGTATGCGGTGGAAACCCTGAAGCAGGCCGCCATGCGCGCCCTGCGCGAGCGGCCTGAGCTGCTCACCAGCGCCATGCCGCATAACGGCAATGCGACCTTCCGCCAGGCGGTGGCACGGCGCGCATTGCATCACGGCATGCGCATCGACCATGAAGAAGTGGTCGTCACCCACGGCTGCATCGAAGCGCTCAACCTGGCCTTGCGCGCGGTGGCCGGGCCGGGCGACACGATTGCGGTGGAGTCGCCGACCTACTTTGGCCTGCTGCAGGCGTTGGAGAACCTGGGCATGAAGGCGCTCGAAATCCCGACCAGCCCGCACACCGGGATCTCGGTCGAAGCGCTGGAACTGGCCGTGCGCACCTACGGCAACATCAAGGGCGTGGTGGTGGTGCCCAACCTGCAGAATCCGCTGGGCTGCATCATGCCCGACGAACACAAGGACAAACTGGTGCGCCTGTGTGAAGAATTGCGCCTGCCCCTGATCGAAGACGACGCCTATACCGAGCTGGCTGATGGCAACGTGCCGCCCTCCAGCCTCAAGAGCCGCGACCGCAACGGCAACGTGATCTACTGCGCATCGCTGAACAAGGTGCTGGCCCCCGGCATGCGCCTGGGCTGGATGAATGGCGGGCGCTGGCATGAGCGGGTCAAGATGCTCAAGTTCACCCACACCCGCGCCAACGAAGAGTGGACCCAGGTCACCGCTGCCGACTTCATCGCCAGCCCTGCCTATGACCGCCATCTGCGCCGCCTGCGCCAGTTGCTCAAGGAGCAGCGCGAGCGCATGGCGGAATCGATCGCAGCCTATTTCCCGGAAGGCACGCGCCTGAACGTCCCCAATGGCGGCGTGGGGCTGTGGGTGGAGTTGCCGGTGCAGGTCTGTTCCCAGCAGTTGTTCGAGCGCGCCCTGCTGGAAGGGGTGGGCGTTTCCCCCGGGGCGATCTTCTCCAACTCCAACCGCTACGGTCACTTCCTGCGCATTTGCTGTGGCCATCCCTTCACGCGCGAACTGGACCAGGCGCTGCGCCGCCTGGGGAGCATCGGCCACAGCCTTGCTTCCCTGTAGTATCTGGCAGCCAACACGGAGAATCAGGTATTGCCCGAAAGGGCAGTCTGCTGCAGACTTGTAAAGAAAATGTAAAGGCCACGGACATGTCGTCCCGTGCCTGATGCGCTTTACGAGGGAGAGCAGTCCATGCCTGAGCCGCAGCCCAGTACGTCCACCCTGTCGCCGTACGCGGCGCGCCTGAATGCGGCTATCGACGCCCACATGGCCGGCCGCCTGGACGAAGCTCGGGCCGTCTATGAGGCCGTGCTGGAGGAAGACCCCATTGAACCGGTGGCGCTGCACTTCTATGGCATCTGGCTGCACCAGGCCGGACGTCATGCCGAAGCGGTAGAGAAGCTGGAACTGGCCAGCGCCCTTGAACCCGACAATGCCGCCTGGCACAACGACCTGGGCAATGTGTTCTTTGCCGTCGGCGAGTTCGAGGCCGCTGCCGGGGCCTACGGTGCGGCACTGGACATCACGCCCGATGACCACACGGTCTGGAACAACCTGGGTGCTGCCCAGATGCAGCAGGGCCGCAACGAGGAGGCCATTGCCGCTTTCCAGCGCGCCGTGGAGATCGCGCCGGAATTCCTGCCGTCGCTGCTGCACCTGGGCAATCTCTTCGAGGCCGCAGGCGACAAGATGCAGGCCTCGCATTACCAGTGCCGCGCCTATGTGTTGCCGCCGATGGAGGGCAAGTCCTGGGAGATGGTCGGGATTTCCTTCTACTTCCTCGGTCGGCTTGAAGAAGCCGCACAAGCCTACCGCGCCTGGCTGGCCAGCGAACCCGACAATCCGATTGCGGCCCACATGCTGGCCGCCTGCTCACAGCTGGATGTGCCCACGCGCGCCTCGGATCGCTATATCGAATCGCACTTCGACCGCTACGCCGAGACCTTCGAAACCAACCTGCTGCATAGCCTGGGCTATCGCGGCCCCAGCCTGATCGGGCAGGGCGTGGGTCGGGTGGCGCAAGCGGCGCGCCAGTTTGCCACCATCGACATCGGCTGCGGGACCGGCTTGTGCGGTGAATATCTGCGGCCCTATTCGCATCACCTCAGCGGCGTCGACCTGGCTGGCAAGATGCTGGAGAAGGCGGCGGCGACCGGCCTTTACGACCAGCTGGAAAAGGCCGAGATCACCGACTACCTGCTGCGCCATCCGCAAAGTTGCGACCTGGTCACGGCGGCCGATACGATGATCTATTTCGGTGACCTGGAGAAGGTGTTCAAGGCGGTCGCCACGGTCTTGAGGCCGGGCGGCCATTTCGTCTTCACGGTAGAGGTGCTCACCCCCCAGGATGCGGTGGCCGATGGCTATTGCCTGCATGCCAGCGGACGCTACCGCCATGGCCGTGATTACGTGCGCACGCTGCTGCAGGCGCACGGGCTGGCAGCGGTGTACCAGGAAGATGAAGTATTGCGCGAGGAAGTGCGCCAGCCGGTGGCGGGCATGCTGTTCGTGGCGCGCCGGCAGTGAAGCGGCGCGCCACGGCGCAAGGCCTGATCACGCGGCGTCCCTGAGCACCGCTTCCACCTGGTCGCGGCCGGGAATGGGTTCCACCGCGCCGTAGCCGGTGGTGGAGAGGGCGGCCGCGACGTTGGCATAGCGTGCGGCCTGGAAGGGATCTCGCCCGGCCATCAGCTCGGCCATGAAGGCCCCGCCAAAACAGTCGCCTGCACCCGTCGCATCCAGCGCCTGCACCGGATACGGCGCGACCATGCGGCGCTGCTCGGGCGTGGCCACATAGCAGCCTTCATGGCCCAGTTTGAAGGCCACCAGCTTCATACCGTAATCCAGCAAGTGATCGACGATCGCATCACGGTCGGTGAGGCCGGTCAGCATCGACACATCTTCCCAGCTCGGCAAGCAGACATCGCACAGGCGGAAGGCCTCGGCCATCTTCGCCTGGGCGCGTTCCAGCGGCCACAAGCGCAGCCGCAGGTTGGTATCGAGCGAGGTGGTCACGCCGGCCGCACGCGCATGCGCCATGGCGGCCAGGCCGGCGTCACAGGCACTCTCGCTGATGGCCAGGCTGATCCCTGAGAGGTGCAGGGCACCGGCGGCGGCGATGGCTTGCAATGGCAAGTCGTCCACGCCGTAGCGGCTGGCGGCCGAGCCGGCGCGGCGGTAGTGGAAGTGATGACCCTGCTCATCGTGGGTGACGAAGTACAGGCCGGTACTGCCATTGGCTTGCACCGCCACGTGCTGCACGTCGACCTGCTCGCGCCGCCACAGCGCCAGCAGGTCCTGGCCGAAGTGGTCATTCCCGACGGCGCTGATATAGCCCGACACGGCGCCCTGCCGGGCTGCCGCGATGGCGAAGTTGGAGGTATCGCCGCCAAAGCCTTGCAGGTACTGGCGCGGGGTGTCGATGCGCTGGTTGAATTCCACCATGGCTTCGCCGTAGGCGAGGATGGGTTTGTTCATGGGCTGTTCTTTCCTCGACACCGATCAGAAGAAGGTCTGCACGATGTCGGTTACATCGAAACGCTGGTCTACCACCACCAGGTGACGCCACTTGTCGAAGGTCAGGCAGGGGTGCGAGATGTCGAAGGCGATCATGTCGCCCACCTGGATGTCGTCGCCTTCGGCAATCTTCAGGTAGGCGTGCTGGTCCATCATGCCGGTCACTTCCCAGTGCGCCGGGGTGGCTTGCGGCTGGGTATCCTGGCCCGGGCGGAAGCGCGTGACCGGGGCGGGCAGGCCGGCATCGAACGCCGCATCGCGCTTGCCCAGGGCGATGATGGCCTTGTCCGCCTCGGGGATGGATTGCACGTAAGCCCACAGCTGCAGTGCCGGCTGCAGCTGGCTGCGCATGCTGTGCGCCACCGGATTGCGCACCTGGATCTGCGATTGCGCAGCACGATAGATGCCCACGTCATGGGTGAGGTAGCAGCCCGGGCGCAGCACCACGTCCAGCGCAGCGCCGATGTCGGCCTGGCCGAATTCCTCGGCGACCACGTCATACCAGGCTGAACCGGCTCCGGTCAGGACTGCCGGGCCCTGAGCCAGGCGGCGCGCCAGTTGCCCGCGTGCGGAAAGATCCTTCAGGCAGGCTACAGCGCGCTGCAGGAAACGGCGGATGTCGGCCTCTTCCTTGAGTACACCTTCATATACCTCCACACCGGCCAGAGCCAGGCTGTCCCAGCGGCCGATGGCGGCCAGCACCGCCTGCTGCTGCGCGTCGTCACGCACGCCGGTGCGCCCGCCTGCCGGGCCCAGTTCCAGCAGGACGTTGAGGGTCTGCTTGCGCTCGGCGAAGAAGCGGCCCAGCTGGTCAGCCAGCGCGGCGGAGTCGACCAGGCAGAAGAATTCAAACGAGGGATCGGCCAGCAACTCCGAAATGATGGCCATATTGCGCTTGCCCACCAGCTGATTGGCCATGATGACGCGGCGCACGCCGTGATGATAGGCGGCCAGGGTCTGGTGGGCCGTGGCCAGGGTGATGCCCCAGGCGCCGGTATCGAGCTGGCGCGCGAAGAGCTTGGGGGCCATGGTGGTCTTGCCGTGCGGGGCCAGCTTGACCTGGTACTGGCCGACGAAGTCCTGCATCCACTTCAGGTTGTGGGCGATCTTTTCTTCATACAACACCGCGGCCGGCAAGCTGATGTCTTCATTGAGCAGGTTCCAGCGCACCTGGCCCGCCTGCTGCGGGGCGAGTGGCTGCGCCAGCGCACCCAGGCCCTTGTTGAGCGGGTCGATCATGCCGGCCTGGAACTGGCCTTGGTAGTTTGTATCACTCATCGCTTTAATTCCTGTGAAATTAGGATTGACGTAATAATAGCCTTGAATTTACTATGTTTACGCCGTGTTAGTAAATAACATAAACTGTTTCCGCGGCGCCTTCCGGGGTCGCCGGCTTGATCGCCCGCCCATTCCCGCAGACTGAATTTTCCTTCCCATGGCGCAGACATTGGACATCATTTCCCGCATCACCGAGCGCAGCAGTACCTTGCGCCTGGCCGAACAGAAAGTGGCTGAAGCGATCCTGGGTGATCTGGCCGCCGCTGCCAGCGCCAGCATCGGCGAGCTGGCCGAGAAGGCGGGCGTGTCGGTGGCCAGCGTGACGCGCTTTGCCAAGGCCATGGGCTGCCGCGACGTGCGCGAATTCAAGTTCCTGCTGGCCCAGGCGGTGGCCGTGGGGCAGCGCTTCTTCGATGGGGCCAAGACGCTGCCCTCCGAACAGCCGCCGGAACTGGCCGACGTGGTCTACCGCGACATCCATGCGGTGCTGGAACTGAACCGCGCCATGCTCAACCCTGACATGCTGATGCAAGCCGCGCACCTGCTGCTGGGCGCGCGCATGATCTACTGCTTCGGCATGGGGGGCGGCTCCACCATGATGTCCGACGAGGCGCGCTATCGCCTGGTGCGCCTGGGCCGTCCGGTGGCGACCTATCACGATGCGGTACTGCAGAAGATGGTGGCGGCCACCCTCGACAAGGAGGACGTGCTGCTGGTCTTCTCGACCACCGGCAGCGTGCCCGAGCTGCTGGCCAGTTGCGAGGTGGCGCGCGAATACGGCGTCAAGCTGATCGCCATCACGGCACTCGGCTCGCCCCTGGCCAAGATGGCCGATGTGCTGCTGCCCATCAAGACGCTGGAAACCGACCTGATTTTCAAACCGTCCTCGTCGCGCTACGCCATGATGGCGACGCTGGACATGCTGGTGCTGGAGCTGGCCTTGCTGCACAAGGAAAGCAGCCAGGAACGCCTGCGCCGCCTCAAGTACGTGCTCGATGCCCATCGCGGCGGCGGCGACTTGCACCAGCCACTGGGAGACTGACATGACATCCACCCCGCAATCGCCGCGCGGCCCGCAGCACTGCGACACCCTGATCCGCCATGCCCTGGTCATCGATGGCAGCGGCGCCGAACCGGTAGCGGCCGATGTGGCCGTACGCGATGGCCGCATCGTCGCCGTCGGCCAGCTTTCTGGCTGGCAGGCCGACCAGGAAATCGACGGCAGCGCACGCGTGCTCTCGCCCGGCTTCATCGATGCGCACACGCATGACGACACCAACGTCATCCGCACGCCGGAGATGTTCCCCAAGCTGTCGCAGGGCGTGACCACGGTGGTGGTCGGCAATTGCGGCATCAGCGCCGCGCCGGTCACGCTCAAGGGCGATCCGCCGGACCCGATGAACCTGCTGGGCAAGTCCGAGGCCTTCCACTATCCGAGCTTTGCCAGCTATGTCGAGGCCGTCAATGCCGCGCAGCCGGCCATCAACGTGGCTGCGCTGGTCGGTCACACGGCCCTGCGCAACAACCACATGGACCGTCTCGACCGTGCGGCCAGCGATGCGGAAATCGCCGGCATGCGCGCGCAATTGCGCGAGGCGCTGGAGCACGGTGCGCTGGGCCTTTCCACGGGCCTCGCCTACGGCAATGCCATCAATGCGCCCACGGAAGAAGTGCTGGCCCTGGCCGAGCCGCTGGCCGAATTTGGCGGGCTCTACGCCACTCACTTGCGCAGCGAATTCGCCGACATCCTCAATGCGATGGAGGAAGCCTTCCGCATCGGCAAGCATGCGCGCGTGCCGGTGGTGATCTCGCACCTGAAGTGCGCAGGCGTGGAGAACTGGGGCCGCAGCAGCGAAGTGCTGCAGGCACTGGAAGCGGCCTCGCGCCACCAGCATGTGGGCTGCGACTGCTATCCCTACACCGCCAGCTCTTCCACACTCGACTTGAAACAGGTCACCGCCGATTACGACATCCAGGTCACCTGGTCCGAGCCGCATCCGGAGCAGGGCGGCAAGATGTTGAAGCAGATCGCCGCCGACTGGGGCGTGGACCTGCACGCCGCTGCCGCGCGGCTGATGCCGGCCGGGGCCGTCTACCACTGCATGTCGGATGACGACGTCAACCGCATCCTCTCGCATCCGGCCACGGTGGTCGGTTCCGATGGCCTGCCCAACGATCCCTTGCCGCATCCGCGCCTGTGGGGCGCTTTCCCGCGCGTGCTGGGCTATTACAGCCGCGAGCAGAAACTGTTTTCACTGGCCACCGCCGTGCACAAGATGACCGGCCTGTCGGCGCAGCGTTTCGGCCTGGCGCAGCGCGGTTTCGTGCGCGAGGGTTATCACGCCGACCTGGTGCTGTTCGATCCCGAGACCATCCGCGATGCTGCCAGCTTCACTGATCCCATGCAGCCGGCGCATGGCATCGATGCGGTGTGGGTCAACGGGCAGCTGGCCTATCGCGGCCAGGACAAGCAATCCACCAGCGCGCGTGCCGGACGCTTCCTGGCGCGCACGGTGCAGAAAACGTCAGCCTGAGTTGCAGAAAACGTCAGGGGGCGATTATCAACTTCAAGTTTCAAATCGCTTTTTAGATTCTTTTTTTCAGATTCATTTTTTCAGATTCGCGTCTGAGTTCAATCCGAGTTCAATAAAGGAGCAGCAATGAGCATTCAACGATTTGGTGTGGAAGGTGGCAGCGGCACAGGTGGCCAGCATCTGCCGTTCGCACGCGCAGTGGCCGCCGATGGCTGGCTGTACGTCTCGGGCCAGGTGGCCATGGAGAACGGCGAAGTGATCGACGGCGGCATCGTGGCGCAGTCGCACAAGGCCATCCAGAACGTGCTGGCCATCCTGAAGGAAGCCGGCTACGGCCCCGAGCACGTGGTGCGCTGTGGCGTGTGGCTCGATGATCCGCGCGACTTCCAGTCCTTCAACAAGGTCTTCAAGGAATACTTCGGCGCCAATCCGCCGGCACGTGCCTGCGTGGTCTCCAGCATGGTGGTGGACTGCAAGGTCGAGGTGGATTGCGTGGCCTTCAAGCGCTGATGCCGCCAGGGCAGGGCGGCGCCTGGCCGCCTTGTCCCCCGAAACCAGGACAAGCAGGGCAAGCAGGGCAAGAAGAACAAGAACAACAAACGCCATAAAAGATTTAAAAGATATAAAAGATTTAAAGCTTTTGAAGATTTGAAAGCTTTGCAGGTTTCGCAGTTCATGTTTGCCGGCAGGGGTGCCGTATCGCCGGCGGTGTCTTTTACCTTCTGAAGAGGAGCAACAGATGGAGGCTGTACAAGGAAGTGCGCTACTGGTCTATGCACTGGTAGCGGTGATCGCGTTGATCGTGCTGATCGCCAAATTCAAGATGAACCCGTTCATCGTGCTGATCGTGGTATCGCTGGTGCTGGGCCTGGCCGTGGGCATGCCCATGGGCAATATCGTCAAGGCCTTCGAGACCGGTGTAGGCAATGCGCTGGGCCACATCGCGCTGGTGGTGGGCCTGGGAACCATGCTGGGCAAGATGATGGCCGAGTCGGGCGGTGCCGAGCGTATCGCCAACACCATGATCAAGGCCTTCGGTGAAAAGAACGTGCACTGGGCCATGATGACGGTGGCCTTCATCGTCGGCTTGCCGGTGTTCTTCGAAGTCGGTTTCGTGCTGCTGGTGCCGATCGCCTTCAACGTCGCCAAGCGTACCGGGACCAACATGGTGCTGGTGGGCATTCCCATGGTGGCCGGCCTGTCGGTGGTGCACGGCCTCATCCCGCCGCACCCGGCAGCCCTGCTGGCAGTGACCGCGTATAGTGCCGATATCGGCCGCACCATCCTGTATGCGCTGATCGTCGGTATTCCCACGGCCATCATCGCCGGTCCGATCTTCGGCAAGTTGATCTCCAAGGTGGTGATCCCCAATCCGGACAATCCGCTGATTTCGCAATTCGTCGATGACAGCAAGAAGGACCGCGAACTGCCGGGCTTCGGCATCACGCTCTTCACCATCCTCTTGCCGGTGGCGCTGATGTTGATTGGCAGCTGGGCGGACCTGTTCTTCGCGCCCAAGACCTTCGCCAATGATTTCCTGCGCCTGATCGGCAACTCCGTGATCGCGCTGCTGATCGCCACTCTGGTGAGCTTCTGGACCTTCGGCCGCGCCCGTGGCTTCGGCGCCGACCAGATCCTGAAATTCACCAACGAGTGCCTGGCACCCATCGCGGGTATCACGCTGGTGGTTGGTGCGGGTGCGGGCTTTGGCCGCATCCTGATGGATGGTGGCGTCTCCAAGGCCATCGTCGGCATCGCTACCGATGCGCACCTGTCGCCGCTGATCCTGGGCTGGTTCGTGGCGGCGCTCATCCGCGTGGCGACCGGTTCGGCCACCGTGGCCATGACCACCGCCTGCGGTATCGTGGCCCCCATCGTCTCCACCGTCGGTGGCGTGCGTCCCGAGCTGATGGTGCTGGCCACCGGTGCCGGTTCGCTGATCCTGTCGCACGTCAATGACGGCGGCTTCTGGCTGGTCAAGGAATACTTCAACATGACCGTGCCGCAAACCTTCAAGACCTGGACCGTCATGGAAACCCTGGTCTCGGTGCTGGCCCTGCTGTTCACGCTGGCGCTGGCGACGGTGGTGTAAGCGCGCTGCAGTTCTTGCGTTCAAAAGAAAAGGCTGCCCGGAGTGATCCGGGCAGCTTTTCTTCTTTGTTCATCGTGCAGGTGCAGGGCGGGGGATGTGCGTGCTCAGTTGCGGAAGCGCGAATCATCGAAACGCGGATCAGGACCGTTCTCGATCTTCTCCACGATGCCCTGGTCGTTGAAATACACGGTCATCTGCGAATTCCATACGCCGCTTTCCTTGAAGCCATAGTTCCACGCCTCGAAGGGGATGCGGGCATAGCGCGTCACTTCAGTCGGGCGGCCGACCCGGCGCAGCACGTCGAGCTTGGTGTCCTGCTTGGCGCGGATGGCGTGGAAATTCTGCAAGGTCCAGGCTTGCTCGTAGGAAATCAGGCGATGATCGGGGCCGATGCGGGCCATGTACTGGTATTGGCCGAAAGCACCGGCAGCGTATTCAAAGACGCGGCCGTTGCCATCCGGATACACATTGGTGGGCGCACCGAGGCGGGCCACGACCTGTTCTTCGGGCTCGCCCGGCTGCACCGGCGGTTGCAGCAGCGAGGCGCATCCGGACAGGGCAGCGGCGGCCAGCAGGGCGGCCACCAGCTTGGGGCGGGCGCGTTGCATAAGGGAAACGGGGGAAGGCATGTCGACTCCTGGGTAAGTTGTCATTCCGGCTGGCTGTGGCAGGGACGCAGCGTCATCGGCAGCAATCGTGCGGCTATGCTTGCCAAAGTTGGTCGGAATGGTTTTTTGCTATATAATTTCGCGTCCGGTCGGTTTGACCGGATTCTCATTTTTTGTTCACGGTATGCAGGGCAGGGATTTCCGACGCTCCGCACACCGCTTGTGAAAGGTAAAAGCAATGTCCATCGAAAAAGCAGCCAAGGCTGCCATTATCTCCGAAAACGCCCGCGGCACGAACGACACCGGTTCTCCGGAAGTGCAAGTCGCGCTGCTGACCGCGCGCATCAACGACCTGAACGGCCACTTCAAGGCCCACGTCAAGGATCACCACTCCCGCCGTGGCCTGATCAAGATGGTCAACCGTCGCAAGAGCCTGCTGTCCTACCTGAAGAACAAGGACGCTGACCGTTACCGCGCCCTGATCGAGAAACTCGGTCTGCGCAAGTAATTTGACTCCGCGTCTGGGTCCCGGGGTTTGCGCCCCGGACCACCACGAAATGCCTGCGTCACTCGTTGACGCGGGCATTTTGTTTTTTGCGATTCCGCAAGCTCAGGCATAAGCCGGGGCAAGCACCCTCGCAAAACGCCCTCCCTCGGGGCAGGAATGCATCATCGTTTCATCGCGGCAGGCTGTTTGTGTGATCAATGCCGCGTTCGTCGTGAGTGACCGGTTTCGCCGGCCACTGTGGTGAGGTGAACGACAGCGCCTGAAAATCTGTCGGCAAAAGGAAGCCGTGCACCGCGGACACAGTCGGGGCCGGCTCCATAAAAGAAAGGAAATACCGTGTTCAATAAAGTAACCAAGACCTTCCAGTACGGTCAGCATCAAGTGACCCTGGAAACCGGCGAAATCGCTCGCCAGGCTTCTGGCGCCGTGGTGGTGTCGGTGGAAGACACCGTCATCCTGGCCACCGTGGTGGCCCGCAAGGAAGCCAAGCCCGGCCAGGACTTCTTCCCCCTGACGGTCGACTACATCGAGAAGACCTATGCAGCCGGCCGCATCCCCGGCGGTTTCTTCAAGCGTGAAGGCAAGCCTTCCGAAAAGGAAACCCTGACCTCGCGCCTGATCGATCGTCCGATCCGCCCGCTGTTCCCGGAAGGCTACCTCAACGAAGTGCAGGTGATCATCCACGTGCTGTCGGTGAACCCTGAAATCGATCCGGACATCCCCGCCATGATCGGTGCCTCGGCAGCCCTGTCGCTGGCCGGCATCCCCTTCAATGGCCCGGTGGGCGCAGCCCGCGTGGGTTACATCGACGGCCAGTACGTCCTGAACCCGACCACCTCGCAGCTGAAGTCCTCGCAGCTGGACCTGGTGGTGGCCGGTACCGAAACCGCCGTGCTGATGGTGGAATCCGAAGCCGACCAGCTGTCCGAAGAAGTCATGCTGGGTGCCGTCGTGTTCGGTCACGACCAGTCCAAGGCCGTCATTGAAGCCATCCACGCCCTGGTGCGTGAAGGCGGCAAGCCGGAAGTCCAGTGGACCGCCCCGGCCAAGAACGAAGCCCTGATCGCACGCGTCTCGCAACTGGCCGAAGGCCCGCTGCGCGAAGCCTACCAGACCAAGGACAAGCAAGCCCGTACCGAAAAGCTCAAGGCCGTGACCGCCCAGGTCAACGAAGCCCTGGTCGCTGAAGCCGCTGCCAACAACGGCGTGGCTGCCGATGCTGCCGAAGTCGGTTCCATCCTCTTCGACCTGGAAGCCAAGATCGTGCGTTCGCAGATCCTGGAAGGCGAACCCCGCATCGACGGCCGCGACACCCGCACCGTGCGTCCGATCTCGATCCGTACCGGCGTGCTGCCGCGTACCCACGGTTCGGCCCTGTTCACCCGTGGCGAAACGCAAGCCCTGGTCATCGCGACCCTGGGTACCGCACGCGACGAACAGAAGATCGACGGCCTGCTGGGTGAATACTCCGACCGCTTCATGCTCCACTACAACATGCCTCCGTTCGCCACCGGCGAAACCGGTCGCGTGGGCACCCCGAAGCGCCGCGAAATCGGCCACGGCCGCCTGGCCAAGCGCGCGCTGATCGCCGCGCTGCCGGCTGCTGACGAGTTCAGCTACTCGGTGCGCCTGGTCTCGGAAATCACTGAGTCCAACGGTTCCTCCTCGATGGCGTCGGTGTGCGGCGGCTGCCTGGCACTGATGGACGCCGGTGTGCCGATGAAGGCCCACGTGGCCGGCATCGCCATGGGCCTGATCAAGGAAGGCAACAAGTTTGCCGTCCTGACCGACATCCTCGGCGATGAAGATCACCTGGGCGACATGGACTTCAAGGTGGCCGGTACTGCCAACGGCATTACCGCCCTGCAGATGGACATCAAGATCCAGGGCATCACCAAGGAAATCATGCAGGTCGCGCTGGAGCAGGCCAAGGAAGGCCGCCACCACATCCTGGGCAAGATGCAGGAAGCCGTGCCGGCCGGCCGTGCCGAGCTGTCCGACTTCGCACCGCGCCTGATCACCATCAAGATCAACCCGGAAAAGATCCGTGACGTGATCGGCAAGGGCGGCGCCGTCATTCGCGCGCTGACCGAAGAAACCGGCACCCAGATCGACATCAGCGACGAAGGCGTGGTCACCATCGCCTCCGTGGATGCGTCGGCTGGACAGGAAGCCAAGCGCCGCATCGAAGAGCTGACCGCTTCCGTGGAAGTGGGCAAGATCTACGAAGGCACCGTCCTGAAGCTGCTGGACTTCGGCGCCATCGTCCAGGTCCTGCCGGGCAAGGATGGTCTGCTGCACATCAGCCAGATCGCCAACGAGCGTGTCAACGCCGTGGCCGACTACCTCAAGGAAGGCCAGCAAGTGCGCGTCAAGGTTCTGGAAACCGATGACCGCGGCCGCCTGAAGCTGTCGATGAAGGCTGCCCAGGCTGAAGAAGGCGACGCTGCCGCTCCGCAAGAAGCGCAGTAATCCCTTCTGCCTGCACAGGCAACAAGGAAATCCCCCGTGCCGCAAGGCCGGGGGATTTTTTTTGGCGTGCGCAACAGGATACGGACAATCTGCCCAAGTGATTTCGAACCAAAAGTGTGCGATTCTGTCCGTCTGCTTTGAGGGACATCAAGGTTCCGGTATGCCGCGCTCATCAGGGGGAAGGCGTGGCACTGCCAGCAGGCAGACCTGCAGAGATGCAGTTCCGAATAGAGAGTAGGGGACAGCTGTGCAGCCAGGTCAGATTCTCATGACCGGCTTGCGCGGACAGAACAACACGTTACTTTTGAAAGGAAGGCAATGCCCCACGTCATCATCATCGGTTGCGGCTTCGGCGGTCTGGCCGCAGCGCGTGAACTGGCCCACGCCGATGTGCGCATCACCATGATCGATCGCAGCAACCATCACCTGTTCCAGCCCTTGCTGTACCAGGTGGCCACGGCCGGGCTGTCGGCCCCGGCCATCAGTGCGCCGATCCGCGCCATCCTGGCGCAGCAGCGCAACCTCACCACGCTGATGGCGGCGGTGACCGGGATCGATACCGCCGGCAAATCGGTCACGCTGGAAGACGGCAGCGTGCTGGCCTATGACTACCTCATCGTGGCGGCAGGCTCCACGCACAGCTACTTCGGTCACGATGAATGGAGCACGCTGGCACCGGGCTTGAAGACGCTGGAAGATGCCTTCGAAATCCGCAAGCGCATCCTGATGGCCTTTGAGCATGCCGAGCGCGAGACCGACGCGCGCCGCCGCCAGGAATGGCTGACCTTCACCGTCATCGGCGGCGGCGCCACGGGCGTGGAGATGGCGGGTACGCTGGTGGAAATCGCGCGCCATACGCTCTCGGGCGAATTCCGCAACATCGATCCGCATTCGGCCCGCGTGGTGCTGGTGGAAGGTTCGGAGCGCGTGCTCGGCGCTTATCCTGCGGACCTCTCGGAGAAAGCCCGCGAGCAGCTGCACAAGCTCGGGGTGGATGTGCGCACCGGTTGCCGTGTGGTGCATATCGACGAGACCTGCGTGCGCTACGCCAATTTCGATGGCGAGCAGAGCCTGGCCACGCGTACCGTGATCTGGTCGGCAGGTGTAGCGGCCTCGCCGCTGGGCAAGAAACTGGGTGTACCGGTGGACCGTGCTGGTCGTGTACCGGTCACGCCGCAGCTCTGTATCGGTGGCCACGACGAAGTGTTTGTGATCGGTGACCTGGCCGCCGCACAGTCGGAGGGCAAGCCGGTGCCGGGCGTGTCACCGGCGGCCAAGCAGATGGGCCGCGTGGCCGCGCGCAACATCAAGCATCACATTGCCGGGCAGCCGGCCGAGAGCTTCGTCTACAAGGACTACGGATCGCTGGCCACCATCGGTCGCCGGGCTGCCATTGCGATGGTCGGCAAGCTCAAGTTCTCGGGGTATCCGGCCTGGCTGTTCTGGCTGTTCGTGCACGTGTATTTCCTGATCGGCTTCCGCAACCGCATCATGGTGATGGCCGATTGGGCCTGGGCGTATTTCACCTTCAAGCGCAGTGCGCGCGTGATCTCGGCGACCATGCCGACCCAGCCTGGGCAGCAGGCCTTGCGCAAGGAAGTGGCTGAGTAGATTCAGCCTGCGTTCCAGCAAAAAGCCCTCGCTTCCGTCATCGGGAGCGAGGGCTTTTTCGCAGGAGCACGGGGTGTGGATCAGTCTTCCAGCGCCAGCATGGCAAAGCTGGCCAACCAGTGGCCACCGCTGTAGTGGCTGCCCACCACCTGGTCGATGGAGGCCGCGATGTGACGCTGGATCGACGCTTCGATGGCACTGCGCGCAGCGTGGTGGGCGGGCAGGTGGCGCAGCACGTTTTTCATGCACCAGGCGCGCGAGAGGTTCAGGCCGTCCAGGTGCGCGATCTTGGGATCGGTCGGGTCGGAGACGTGGGCCGGCTGCATGATCTGTTCGACTTCCGACACGCGCGGCAGATACCGATCGAACCAGGTCGCGAACTCCTGCGCCGGGAGAACTTTGCTCATCAGCAGGGCTTCGGTCAGTGCGCCGGAGATGTATTCGTCACCGCCGGGTTCGTAGTGGGCTGGGTAGTCGGTGTCCTTGCCGTAGTAGCGTTGTGCACTGGCCAGGATCACCTGCTCCAGTTCGCCATCCTTGATGTGGCGGGCCTGGTCCAGTGACAGCGCCAGGGCAAAGGCGGTGTTGTAATGCGTGCCGACACGGATCGGATAGCTCAGCTTGGACAGGTAGTCCAGCAGGCGGCGGCGGATCTCCAGCGTCAGCGGCTGCATCGCGGCACGCCATGCGGCGGCGCGCGGCAGTGTGGATTGCGCCAGTTCCTGGTCCAGCGCAAGGATCCAGCCGAAACCGTAGGGACGTTCGAATGAGGCGCGGCCACCGACACGGAAATAGTCGGTCTCGCGTTCCATCAATTCCGGCGTGAAGTGCTCATCGAAGATGGCCTCGATATCGCTGCGTGCGGGCAGTTGAGGATAGCGCTGCACGCAGCGCAGCAGCAGCCAGAAGCCATGCACGGCCGAATGCCAGTCGTAGCAGCCGTAGAAGACCGGATGCAGCGCGCGCGGCGAGAGCACGTCTTCGGGGCCGTTGAGCACGTGCATGATGTGGTTGGGATATTCCTGGCGCAGGTAGGCCAGCGGCATGCGGGCAAATTGTTCGGCCCGGTCGAGAGTGAGTTGCATGGGGACTCCTTGAAGCAAGTGGGGCGACCCGGCCGCAACAGCGCATGCGGCCAGGTCCGGCCATCCGTTCAGGTCAGCGGAAGGCGAGGAAGTACATCAGGAACACGTTCACGGTCAGCAGCGTCAGTGCGGTGGGGATCTGCACCTTGATGACCTGGTACTTGTTCTTCAGTTCCAGCAGCGCGGCCGGCACGATGTTGTAGTTCGCGGCCATGGGCGTCATCAGCGTGCCGCAATAGCCCGAGTACATGCCGATGGCCACCAGCGGTGCCGGATCGGCGTGATGCCCCAGGATCAGGAAGGGCAGCGCGATGCCCGCGCTCATCACCGGGAAGGCGGCGAACGCATTGCCCATCACCATCGTGAACAGCGCCATGCCCACGCAGTAGATCACCACCACCAGGAAGCGATTGTCCGGATTGACGAACAGGCTCACCACCTGCTGCACCGAGGTGCCGGTCTTGGCAGCCACGAAGACGCCGCCGAGCATGGCCAGCATCAGCGGCAGGATCGCGGCCCAGCCGATGGAGTCCACCAGGCGGCGCGACTGGCGCACTGCCTGCAGCGGCGAGCCACGGGTAAGCACGCAACCGGCGATGAGCGCGCACACGCAGGCTACGCACAGGGCGGCCAGGGTCAGCTGCTTCTGGTCCAGCAGCATCAGGCCGCCGACCGAGACACCCTTGAGCAGTACGGTACAGGCCACCGTGATGACCGGGATCAGCACCGCCGGGAAGAACAGCCAGTTGCCCAGTCGCTTGGAGGAGGTCACGCGCTCTTCATGCGTGGAGGTTGCGTAGCTGCCCATGGAGAGCAGGCCGGTGCCGGCGATGAGCGAGATGATGATGACGGTGCCGCCAATGATGCGGTGAGCCATGGACTTGCCCAGGTTTTCCACCAGCAGGTCGCCGAACAGGAACACGGCGCCGAACAGGAACCAGAACAGGGCCGTCGTGAAACGCTTGGGGTTGCCCTTGTCGCGCAGGGTCATCACGGTCAGCATCATGACGATGATGCCGATGAGGTAGTAGATGCGGTTGATCGAGATGAGCGTATTCATGCGGACACCTTGGCAGCGGATTGGGTAGCTTTCCACGCATCGACGTCGCGGCGGATGGAGGCGTCGAGGCGGGTCAGGCGGAACATGTGGATCACCAGCGCCGACAGGGCCGTGGGGATGGCCCACAGGCCGATGTGCAGCGGCTCGATGTTGGTGATGCCGTTCTCCTTCAGGAAGGCATCCATCAGCAGCACCGCGCCGAAGGCGATGAAGATGTCCTCGCCGAAGAACACGGCGATGTTGTCGCAGGCGGCGGCATGGGCCTTGATCTTGTCGCGGATGTGTTGCGGCAGGTCTTCGCCATAGGCGTTGACCGCTGCGCCTTCAGCCATCGGTGCCAGCAGCGGGCGCACCGTCTGCGCCTGGCCGCCGAGATAGATCAGGCCGAGTGCGGCCGTGCCTTCGCGCAGGATGAAGTAGAGCATCAGGATGCGCGCCGAGGTGGCGCTGGCGATGCTGGAGATCCACGCCTGGGCGCGTTCCTTGAGGCCATAATGTTCCAACAGGCCGATGATCGGCAGGATCAGCAGGAAGGTCGCCAGCGAACGGCTGTTGACGAACTTCTCGCCGAAGGTCTCCAGCAGCATGCCGAAGTCCATGCCGACCGACAGGCCGGTGGTGAGGCCCGCGACCGTGACTACCAGCAGCGGGTTGAAACGCAAGGCAAAACCGGCCACGACGATCGGTATCCCGATCAGCGGCAACAGTGTCGTACTCTCCATGAAAAACTCCCTATGTGAATGAGGAAAAATCCTGCCACCATGGTGCAAGGTCCGTGCCAGCGATGTCGCGCAAAGCCGCGCCCAGACTGGATTTGCGTGAATTTGCAAAGAGCAGGGGCGTGACTTTTCCTGCGACCTCGCGGGCCTCAGGCTGGCGGCTTTTCTTGTTGTTTTCGGAAACGAACTACAGCTTGCGGCACCCCGTGTTCAAGTGCAGGTGCCTACTTTCCTGCGTCTTGCGAGGACGCTGGAAAAATCCTTCATACCGTCGCGCGCACGGCAATCTGCTCGGCGTGCAGGCGTGCCCGAATCTGGCGCGCGAAATCCAGTGCGTGCGCGCCATCTCCGTGCAGGCACACGGTCTGTGCATTGACTTCGACCAGGCTGCCGTCGATGGCCTTGACCTTCTTTTGCTTGACCAGCATCAGGGTCTGGGCGATGGCCTCGGCATCGTTCTCGATCATGGCACCGGGCTTGCTGCGTGCGACCAGGCTGCCATCGGCTTCATAGGCGCGATCGGCAAACACTTCTTCGACCGCATTGAGGTCGGCATGGCGGGCGGCGGCGATCAGTTCGCTGCCGGCCAGGCCATACAGGCTCAGTTCGGGATTGAAGGTGCGGATGGCGGCGCAGATCGCATTGGCCAGCACGGCATCCTTGGCGGCCTGGTTGTAGAGCGCACCGTGCGGCTTGACGTGGGTCATGCGGCCGCCTTCGGCGCGCACGATGGCGTCGAGCGCGCCGAGTTGATAAAGCATGCCGCTGACGATGTCCTCGGGCGGCAATTGCATGGCGCTGCGGCCGAAGTTTTCACGGTCGGGGAAGCTGGGGTGGGCGCCGATGGCCACGTGATTCTGGATCGCCCAGCGCACGCTGCGCCGCATGGTGCTGGCGTCGCCTGCATGCCAGCCGCAGGCGATGTTGGCGGAGCTGACCAGGGTCAGCAGTTGTTCGTCGGTGTCGCAGCCTTCGCCGAGGTCGGCATTGAGATCGATATGCATGGCGTTCCCTTATTTCTTGTAGAGCGTGGCGCGCGACCAGTCCAGGGCGGCGACCGTGGCGCGGATGGAATCGAGATAGCGCTGCTGTTCTTCGGCGGCGGCCAGGGCATCGGCCAGCTCGCAGGGTTCCAGCCGCAGGGTGGCATTCAGCGGGGCTTGTGCCAGCTTCCACAGGTCGGCACCGATGATCACGCCGATCTTCGGATAGCCGCCGGTGGTCTGGGCATCGCCCATCAGGATGATGGGCTGGCCCGAGGGCGGCACCTGGATCACGCCCGGCACCACGCCATGCGAGAGCATGTCGCGGCCTTGCTTGCGCTTGAGTTCCGGACCTTCGAGGCGATAGCCCATGCGGTTGCTGTTGGGTGTGACGCGCCAGGTGTCGGACCACAGCGCTTCACGCGAGGTCTTGCTGAACTGATCGAATTCGGGGCCGGGCAGCACGCGCAGGGTGACGTGCTGGCTGTGTTCATCGGCACGCAGGGCCAGGCCGCTCCAGCGCGGGGAACGCACGCCGAAGGCCGGACCATGGACCGCGGCAGAGGCGGCGCTGGCGTCGCCGATGGGGAGCTTGTCGCCACGCTTGAGGGCACGCCCCTGGTGGCCGCCGAAGCCGGCTTTCAGGTCCGTGCTGCGTGAACCCAGCACTACCGGCACATCGATACCACCGGCCACAGCGAGGTAGGTCCGCATGCTATGGCGAGGCGCCTGCTCGGGGGAGTCGGCGGTCGCCAGGCTCAGCTTGAGCACGCTGCCGGCGCGCACCGGAATGCTCCAGCAGGCGGCGATGGGTTTGCCATCGAGGGTGGCCCCGATATCGTCGCCACCGAGGGCGATGCGGGTGTCGCGGGTGAAGCGCAGTTCGGCCACGCCCATGGTGATTTCAAGTCCGGCCGCATCGACCGGATTGCCGACCAGCAGGTTGGCGCTGGCCAGCGCCAGCGTATTGAGGGCGCCGCCGGGATGGATGCCCAGGCTGCGATGGCCGCTGCGGCCCATGTCCTGCACCGAGGCCAGCATGCCGGGTTGGATGATGTCGATCATGAGGCCACGCGCTCCACGGTAAAGCGTACACGGTCGCCGGGACGCAGCAGCGTCGGCGGTTGCTGGGAAGGATCGAACAGTTGCAGGGCGGTGCGGCCGATGAGTTGCCAGCCGCCGGGGGAGGCCATCGGATAGATGCCGGTCTGCTCGCCGCCGATGCCTACCGACCCGGCCGGGATGCTCACCCGCGGCGTGGTGTGGCGCGGCGTGGCCAGGCTGGCGTCAAGCCCGCCCATGTAGGCGAAGCCGGGCAGGAAGCCGAGGAAATACACCACGTATTCGGCGCTGCTGTGGCGTTCGATCACTTCCCTGGTCGACAGGCCGGTGTGACGGGCCACGTTGTCCAGGTCCGGACCGGCGCTGCCGCCATAGACCACCGGGATCTCGACCATGCGGCCTTCGCTGGCCGTGCTGCCGAGCTTGGGCCAGCTCTTCAGGACGCGCTGCGACAGGGTGTCCAGATCGATGATGGGGCGCTTGGTGATCAGGGTCAGGTTGTTCATGCCGGGCACGACTTCGCTGACTTCTTCCCATTCACTGGCCAGCGTGGCCAGCGCCCAGATGCGTTGCTGCTGGGGCAGGGTGGCGGGGGGCTGCAAACTGCAGAGCAGTGCGCGGTCGCCCAAAGGGTGGAGCTGGGGTGGCTGCATGTGTCTCTCGCCTCGGCTGAGATTTTTGTTGAGAACCCGGCCGTGCCGCTGCCGGGGTCAAGGTGCGTCTGGTGATGCCCTGCTTTTTTGCGGATATTACATTTCAAAGAAAATATAAACAATATGTCGATAAATTATTTATTTAATCTTTGCGCTATAGTGTTGCCATTCTGTCGTCCTGAGCCCCACGCTTCCCATGAGCCAAGAGAACAACGAGACGTCCAAGCCCGTCCAGACTGAATTGCCCGGTGCCGACCCGGCACCGCGCCCGACCAAGATCGTGTCGTCGCAGCACCTGGTTTCCGAGCGCAGTGCCGAGCTCTCCGAGCTGGAATATGCCCTCATCATGGCCAGCAATGCCTTCAACCGCTGGATGGTGCGCTGCATGGCCGCCGCCGGTGCGAAGGACATGACGGCCATCGAGGTCTCCCTGCTGCATCACGTCAATCATCGGGACCGCAAGAAAAAACTGGCCGATATCTGTTTCGTATTGAACGTCGAGGACACCCACGTGGTCACCTATGCCTTGAAGAAGCTGGTCAAGGCCGGCTACGTCAAGAGCGAGAAGGCCGGCAAGGAATTGCTGTTCTCGACCACCCCGGCCGGGCAGGCGCTGTGCATGAAGTACCGCGAAGTGCGCGAGCGCTGCCTCATCGAGGTACAGGCCGAGAGCGGCATTCCCAACCAGGCCATCGGCGAGGCGGCCCAGCTGCTGCGCAATGCTTCCGGGCTGTATGACACGGCGGCGCGGGCGGCGGCTTCGCTCTGAGACCCATCACACCCCATTGAATTGAAGGATAGGACACATGCGCGCAATCGAGATCAAGCAATTTGGCGGCCCCGAGGTATTGCAGGCCTGTGAGCGGCCCGTGCCGGAGTTGAAGGCAGGTGAAGTGCTCATCAAGGTGCATGCGGCGGGCGTGAACCGTCCGGACGTATTCCAGCGCACCGGCAACTATCCGGTGCCGCCTGGGGCTTCCGACCTGCCGGGCCTGGAAGTGGCCGGTGAGATCGTGGCCGGCGACCTGGGCGACAGCGGGTTCAAGCTGGGCGACCTGGTCTGTGCGCTGGTGCAGGGCGGCGGCTATGCCGAGTTCTGTGCGGCGCCGCTGGCCCAGTGTCTGCCGGTGCCCAAGGGCTTGAGCGCGCTGGAGGCGGCGGCCCTGCCGGAAAATTACTTCACTGTGTGGAGCAACGTCTTCGACCGTGGCCAATTGTCAGGTGAAGAAACCTTGCTGGTGCAGGGCGGCTCTTCCGGCATCGGCGTGACGGCCATCCAGATCGCCCGTGCGCTGGGGCATCGCGTGTTTGCCACGGCCGGCAGTGCCGACAAGTGCCGCGCATGTGAAGAATTGGGTGCGGAACGTGCCATCAATTACAAAACCGAGGATTTCGAGGCGGTGGTCAAGGAATTGACTGGCGGCAAGGGTGTGGACGTGATCCTGGACATGGTCGGCGGCGACTACCTGCCGCGCGAGATCAAGTCCCTGGCCGATGATGGCCGCCTGGTCTTCATCGCCCAGCTGGGTGGATCCAAGGGCGAACTGGACATGGGGCAAGTCATGCGCCGCCGCCTGACCATCTCCGGCTCGACCCTGCGTCCGCGCCCCGTGGCCTTCAAGGCGGCGATTGCGGCCAAGCTGCGCCAGCACGTGTGGCCGCTGATCGAGGCCGGCAAGATCAAGCCGGTGATCCATCATCGTTTCCCGCTGGAGCAGGCAGCCCAGGCCCATGCCATGATGGAATCGAGCGCCCACATCGGCAAGATCATGCTGGAACTGTGAGCGGGGGAGGGTGGGACGCACGGCCGCGACAGTCCGGCTTTGCGCCAAGCGCCCGTACCGGCTACAATACGAGGTTATCCAAATTGACACCCATCTCGTAGAAATCAGCCTATGCGTCGCAAACTCGTAGCCGGTAACTGGAAAATGAATGGCAGCCTGGCTGCCAATGCAGCCCTGGTGGCTGGAATCAAGGAAAGCCTGCCGGCTGATGTGTGCGATGTGGCCGTCTGTGTGCCGGCGCCTTACCTGGCGCAGGTGCAGGGTGCGGTGGCCGGTTCGGCCGTGGCACTGGGTGCGCAGGACATGTCCGCGCACGCTGCCGGTGCCTACACCGGCGAGGTGTCTGCAGCGATGCTGCAGGAATTCGGTGTGCAATATGTCATCCTGGGTCACTCCGAGCGTCGCGCCTATCACGGCGAGACCGACGCAGCGGTGGCGGCCAAGACGGTGGCGGCATTGAAGGCTGGCCTGGCGCCGGTGGTCTGCGTGGGTGAAACGCTGGAGCAGCGCGAAGCCGATCAGACCAATGAAATCGTGGGCGGCCAGCTCGACGTCGTTCTGGCAGTGCTGAGCGTGGAAGAGGCGGCCCGCATCGTGGTGGCCTACGAACCGGTCTGGGCAATTGGTACTGGCAAGACCGCCACGCCGGAAATGGCCCAGGAAGTGCATGCGATGCTGCGTGCGCGTCTCGGTGCCAAGAGTGCGGCAGCGGCGGCCAAGGTACGTATCCTGTACGGCGGCAGCATGAAGCCGGACAATGCCGAGCAGCTGCTGGCCATGGCTGACATCGATGGCGGTCTCATCGGCGGTGCGGCATTGAAGGCGGCGGATTTCCTGGCCATCATCAAGGCAGCGGCCTGAAGTAGAGTAAGGGGTTTGTCAGTTGCGGAAGCGATACTTTGACGCAGATGCAGCAGGCGATTGAAACATCAAGAGTGGACTTGTTTAAATGAATACTTTGTTTTTGGTTGTGGTTGTAGTTCAGGTGCTGGCAGCGCTGGCGATCATCGGTCTGGTGTTGCTGCAGCACGGCAAGGGTGCTGACATGGGCGCTGCCTTCGGCTCCGGCGCGTCGGGCAGCCTCTTCGGTGCGACCGGCTCGTCGAACTTCCTGTCGAAGTCGACGGCCGTGGCCGCCGGCATTTTCTTCGTGGCCACCCTGGGCCTGACCTTCATCGGCAATCACCACACTGCGCAAAGCGGCAGCGTGATGGATAATCTGCAGGTGCCGGCCGCCCCTGCCCAGCAGGCCGCGCCCGCCGCACCGGCTGCGCCGACCGACGCTGCAAAGCCGGGCGACCAGTCGAATCAGATTCCGAAATAAGCCTTTGCGGATTCTGGAATAATCGAAGAATAAAGTAGGAAGAATCTTTCTTTTTTGCTGATTGTGCATTGAACAAGAGTAACAAATGAAGGTACAATAGCTGCTTCAAGCCGACGTGGTGAAATTGGTAGACACGCTATCTTGAGGGGGTAGTGGCGAAAGCTGTACGAGTTCGAGTCTCGTCGTCGGCACCATAGAAATGAAATGAAAAGCCAGCGAAGGTCCTAGTGCCTGAGCTGGCTTTTTGTCGAGGAAGTTTCTGATTGATATTGAGAATCATTCCCATCGATAAACCAACGCATAGCGGCCAATCGTGAACCTCGAAAATTACTTCCCAGTCCTCCTGTTTATTCTTGTCGGCATCGGTGTCGGTGTCGCTCCCCAGCTCCTCGGTCGTCTTCTTGGTCCGCACAAGCCGGACGCTCAAAAAACTTCTCCTTACGAATGCGGTTTCGAAGCATTCGAAGATGCGCGCATGAAGTTCGATGTGCGCTACTACCTGATCGCCATCCTGTTCATCCTGTTTGACCTGGAAACCGCCTTCTTCTTCCCTTGGGGCGTGTCCATGCGTGAGCTGGGCTGGCAAGGTTTCGTCACGATGATGGTCTTCATCGCTGAATTTGTTGTCGGATTTTGGTACATCTGGAAAAAGGGTGCCCTGGATTGGGAGTAAGCCATGTCTATTGAAGGCGTATTGAATGAGGGGTTTGTTACCACCTCGCTGGATAAGGTAATCAACTGGACCCGTACCGGATCCCTGTGGCCCATGACCTTCGGTCTGGCGTGCTGCGCGGTTGAAATGATGCACGTCGGTGCGTCGCGTTACGACCTGGACCGCTTCGGTGCGGTGTTCCGTCCGTCGCCGCGCCAGTCCGACCTGATGATCGTGGCCGGCACCCTGTGCAACAAGATGGCGCCGGCGCTGCGCAAGGTTTACGACCAGATGCCGGAGCCGCGCTGGGTCATCTCCATGGGCTCCTGTGCCAACGGCGGTGGCTATTACCACTATTCGTACTCGGTGGTGCGTGGCTGCGACCGCATCGTGCCGGTCGACGTGTATGTCCCGGGTTGCCCGCCGACGGCTGAGGCGCTGCTGTATGGCGTGATCCAGCTGCAGAACAAGATCAAGCGCACCAACACCATCGCGCGCTAAGAGGGCAGTATGACGACAAAATTGGAAACTCTCGAAGCCGCCCTGCGTAATGCGCTTGGAGGGTATCTTCAGAACCTGACCGTGGCCCTCGGTGAAGTCACCGTGGTGGTCAAGGCCGCTGACTACCTGTCGGCCATGCGCGTGCTGCGCGACCATGCCGACACCCGTTTCGAACAACTGATCGACCTGTGCGGCGTGGATTACTCGACCTATGGCGATGGTGCCTGGGACGGTCCGCGCTTTGCCGTGGTGTCGCACCTGATGTCGATCTCGCACAACTGGCGTGTGCGTGTGCGCGTGTTTGCGCCGGATGATGATCTGCCCATCGTGGCCTCGGTCGATCCGATCTGGAATTCGGCTGGCTGGTATGAACGTGAAGCGTTTGACTTCTACGGCATCCTCTTCGACGGTCACCCCGACCTGCGCCGCATCCTGACCGACTATGGCTTCATTGGCCACCCGTTCCGCAAGGACTTCCCGGTGTCCGGCTATGTCGAAATGCGTTACGACGCCGAACAGAAACGCGTCATCTATCAACCCGTAACGATCGAGCCGCGCGAAATCACCCCGCGCATCATTCGTGAAGAAAACTACGGGATCAAATAATGGCAGAGATCAAAAACTATACGCTGAACTTCGGTCCCCAGCACCCGGCCGCGCACGGCGTGCTGCGCCTGGTGCTGGAGCTGGACGGTGAAGTCATCCAGCGTGCCGACCCGCACATCGGCCTGCTGCACCGTGGCACCGAAAAACTGGCCGAGCAAAAGACCTTCCTGCAATCCGTGCCTTACATGGATCGCCTGGACTACGTCTCGATGATGAGCAACGAGCACGGTTACGTGCTGGCCATCGAGCGCCTGCTGGGCATCGAAGTGCCGCTGCGCGCGCAGTACATCCGCGTGATGTTCGACGAAATCACCCGCCTGCTGAACCACCTGATGTGGATCGGCGCACACGCGCTGGACGTGGGTGCGATGGGCGTGCTGCTGTATGCCTTCCGTGAGCGCGAAGACCTGTTCGACTGCTACGAAGCCGTCTCCGGCGCCCGCATGCACGCGGCCTACTATCGGCCGGGTGGCGTCTACCGCGACCTGCCGGACAGCATGCCGCAGTACAAGGCTTCCATCGTGCGCAACGAGAAGGCCATCCGCGAACTGAACGAAAACCGTCAGGGCTCGCTGCTGGACTTCATCGAAGACTTCACCAATCGTTTCCCGACCTATGTCGACGAATACGAAACCCTGCTGACCGACAACCGTATCTGGAAGCAGCGCCTGGTCGGCGTGGGCGTGGTCTCGCCGGAACGTGCATTGCAGATGGGCTTCACCGGTCCGATGCTGCGTGGCTCGGGCATCGCCTGGGACTTGCGCAAGAAGCAGCCTTACGAAGTGTATGACCTGCTGGACTTCGACATCCCCATCGGCAAGAACGGTGACTGCTACGACCGTTACCTGGTGCGCGTGGCCGAAATGCGCCAGTCCAACCGCATCATCAAGCAATGTGTGGAGTGGCTGCGCAACAATCCGGGTCCGGTCATTACCGACAACCACAAGATCGCGCCTCCCAAACGTGCGGACATGAAGTCCAACATGGAAGACCTGATCCACCACTTCAAGCTGTTCACCGAAGGCTTCCGCGTGCCTGCCGGCGAGGCGTATGCTGCCGTCGAGCATCCGAAGGGCGAATTCGGTATCTACCTGGTCTCCGACGGTGCCAACAAGCCGTACCGCCTGAAGATCCGTGCCCCGGGCTTTGCCCACCTGCAAGCCCTGAACGAAATGGCCAAGGGTCACATGATTGCCGATGCGGTCACCATCATTGGTACGCAAGACATCGTGTTCGGGGAAATCGACCGATAAGTCGAAAAGCAAGAGTCAAGGCGGGCTTCTTCAGGAAGCCCGTCAGGTTTGGGGAATATCCAATAACCGCGCAGTAATGATGCGCATGGATGGCCAACGATATGCTGTTAAGTCAAGAAGCCCTTAAGAAAATCGATCGCGAACTCGCGAAATACCCGGCGGACCAGCGCCAGTCTGCGGTCATGTCCGCGCTGCGCATCGCCCAGGTGGAGCATGGCTGGCTGCCGGCCGAGCTGCAGCAGGAAATTGCCGACTACATCGGCATGCCCGCCGTGGCCGTGCAGGAAGTCGCGACCTTCTACAACATGTTCAACACCAGCCCTGTGGGCAAGCACAAGATCACCGTGTGCACCAACCTGCCGTGTCTGCTGTCGGGTGGCGAGCGCGCTGCCCATCACCTGAAGCACAAGCTGGGCATCGATTATCGCGAAACCACGGCCGACGGCCAGTTCACGCTGATGGAAGGCGAATGCATGGGCGCTTGCGGCGACGCTCCGGTCATGCTGGTCAACAACCATCAAATGTGCAGCTGGATGTCCAACGAAAAGATCGACGCGCTGCTGGAGGAACTGAAGAAATGACCTGCCTGCACGACCGCCACATCAAACCGCTGATCCTCGCCGACCTGAATGGCGAGAACTGGCATCTCGAGGATTACGTCAAGCGCGGCGGCTACGATTCGCTCAAGCGCATCCTCAACGAGAAGATCACTCCGGAACAAGTCATCGCCGACCTCAAGGCCTCGGGCCTGCGTGGCCGCGGTGGTGCGGGTTTCCCGACCGGCCTGAAGTGGAGCTTCATGCCGCGCCAGTTCCCTGGCCAGAAATACCTCGTCTGCAATACAGATGAAGGTGAGCCGGGCACTTTCAAGGACCGTGACATCATTCGTTACAATCCGCACGCGCTGATCGAAGGCATGATCATCGGCGGCTATGCCATGGGCATCACGGTCGGCTACAACTACATCCACGGTGAAATCTTCGCCGAGTACGAGCGTTTCGAAGAAGCCCTGGAAGAAGCCCGTGCGGCCGGCTTCCTGGGTGACAACATCCTCGGCACCGGTTTCAGCTTCCAGCTGCATGCGCACCACGGTTACGGCGCCTACATCTGCGGCGAAGAAACCGCGCTGCTGGAGTCGCTGGAAGGCAAGAAGGGCCAGCCGCGCTTCAAGCCGCCGTTCCCGGCCAGCTTCGGCCTGTACGGCAAGCCGACCACCATCAACAACACCGAGACCTTCGCGGCCGTGCCCTTCATCTTCAAGGTGGGCCCGCAGGCCTACGCCGAGATGGGCAAGCCCAACAACGGCGGCACCAAGATCTTCTCGATCTCGGGTGACGTCGAGCGTCCGGGCAACTACGAGATCCCGCTGGGCACCCCGTTCTCCACCTTGCTGGAACTGGCCGGTGGCATGCGCGGTGGCAAGAAGATCAAGGCCGTCATCCCGGGTGGTTCGTCCGCACCGGTGATCCGTGGCGACGTCATGATGGACACCACCATGGACTACGACGCCATCGCCAAGGCCGGTTCGATGCTGGGTTCGGGCGCGGTGATCGTGATGGACGAGACGCGCTGCATGGTCAAGTCGCTGCTGCGCCTGTCCTACTTCTACTATGAAGAATCCTGCGGCCAGTGCACGCCGTGCCGCGAAGGCACCGGCTGGATGTACCGCATGGTGGAGCGTATCGAAAACGGTCACGGCAAGATGGAAGATCTGGACGTGTTGAACTCGGTGGCCGACAACATCCAGGGCCGCACCATTTGCGCGCTCGGTGATGCTGCGGCGATGCCGGTGCGCGCGTTCGTGAAGAATTTCCGCGAAGAGTTCGAATACCACATCGAGCACAAACACTGCCTGGTTCCGGCTTACATCTGAACAGGGCAGGGGATGCCGGGCGGGATGCGATAAGCCTTCCGCCGGTATCGTTGGCAAAGAATATTTAGCTTGGGCAAACAGCCATGGTTGAAATCGAAATAGACGGCAAGAAGGTTGAAGTGCAAGAAGGCAGCATGGTCATGGACGCTGCCAACAAGATCGGCACGTACATCCCTCACTTCTGCTATCACAAGAAACTGTCCATCGCGGCCAACTGCCGCATGTGCCTGGTCGAGGTCGAAAAGGCCCCGAAGCCGCTGCCTGCCTGCGCCACGCCGGTCAACAACGGCATGATCGTGCGCACCGCCAGCGACAAGGCCGTCAAGGCCCAGAAGGGCGTGATGGAATTCCTCCTGATCAACCACCCGCTGGATTGCCCCATTTGCGACCAGGGCGGTGAGTGCCAGCTGCAGGATCTGGCCGTCGGTTACGGCGGTTCCTCCTCGCGCTACCAGGAAGAAAAGCGTGTCGTGGAGCCCAAGGACGTCGGTCCGCTGATCTCCATGAAGGAAATGAACCGCTGCATCCACTGCACCCGCTGCGTGCGCTTCGGCCAGGAAGTGGCCGGCGTGATGGAACTGGGCATGCTGGGTCGCGGTGAACATTCCGAGATCACCACCTTCGTCGGCAAGACCGTGGACTCCGAACTGTCGGGCAACATGATCGACCTGTGCCCGGTCGGTGCGTTGACCTCCAAGCCGTTCCGCTACAGCGCCCGTACCTGGGAACTGTCGCGCCGCAAGTCGGTGAGCCCGCACGACAGCGTTGGTGCCAACCTGATCGTCCAGGTCAAGAATGGCAAGGTCATGCGCGTGCTGCCCTTCGAAAACGAAGAAGTCAACGAGTGCTGGATCTCCGACAAGGACCGTTTCGCCTACGAAGCGCTGGACAGCGAACAACGCCTGACCAAGCCGATGTTGAAGCAAGACGGCAAGTGGCAGGAAGTGGACTGGCAGACCGCGCTGGAATACGTCGCCCATGGCCTGCGCAACATCCGTCACGAGCACGGTGCTGATTCCATCGCCGCGCTGGCTACCCCGTACTCCACGCTGGAAGAACTGAGCCTGCTGCAGAAGCTGGTGCGCGGTGTCGGTTCGGATAACGTGGACTTCCGCCTGCGCCAATCCGACTTCGGCCTGGATGGCCAGATCAAGCCGTGGCTGGGCATGTCCATCGTCGAATTCTCGCAGCTGAACCGCGTCTTCGTGATCGGTTCCTTCCTGCGCAAGGATCATCCGCTGCTGTCGGCCCGCCTGCGCCAGTCCGCCAAGAGCGGTGCCAAGGTCAGCGTGCTGCATGCTACCGACGACGATCTGCTCATGCCGATCGCCAACAAGATCATCGCCGCTCCCTCGGCATGGCTGTCCGCCCTGGCCGAAGTGGCCGTGGCCGTGGCTGAAGCCAAGGGTGTGGCTGCTCCTGCCGCCTACGCTGGCGTGGTGGCATCGGATGCAGCCAAGGCAACCGCTGCCAGCCTGCTGTCGGGTGAAGGCCGTGGCGTCTTCCTCGGCAACGCCGCCGTCCAGCATCCGCAAGCTGCGCAACTGCATGCCGCCGCACAGTGGATCGCCGAACAGACCGGTGCCAAGCTGGGTGTGCTGACCGATGGTGGCAACGCCGTCGGTGGCTACCTGGCCAACGCCGTGCCGACCCCGGGCAAGGGCGCCAACGCCGCTGCCGCATTCGCACAGCCTCGTAAAGCTTACCTGCTGCTCAACGCCGAGCCGGAACTGGACAGCTACGATCCGCAAGCTGCGCGTGCCGCCCTGAACCAGGCCGAGATGGTCGTGGTGATGTCGGCCTACCAGCACGGTGCCGACTACGCCGACGTACTGTTGCCGATCGCACCCTTCACCGAAACCGCCGGCACCTTCGTCAATGCCGAAGGCCGTGCCCAGAGCTTCAACGGTACCGTCAAGCCGGCCGGCGATGCACGTCCGGGCTGGAAGGTCCTGCGCGTGCTGGGCAACCTGCTGGAACTGGAAAACTTCGATTACGAAACCGCCGAATCCATCCGCGACGAGCTGCTGGGCAAGGAAACCGACCTGTCGGCCCGCCTGAACAACATCGCCAGCGTGCAAGCGCAGGCTGTGCAAGCTGCGGCGGGTGGTGTCGAGCGTGTGGCCGATGTGCCCATCTACTTCGCCGACGCAATCGCACGCCGTTCGCCGCCGCTGCTGGAAACCCGCGACGGCCAGGCACCCAAGGCATGGCTGTCGGCTTCCCTGGCCGCCAAGCTGGGCGTGGTCGAAGGCGACAAGGTCAATGTCAAGCAAGGCTCGGGCAGCGCTGCGCTGACCGCCGCCATCGATAAGAAACTGCCGGAAAACGTGGTGCGCGTGGCTGCTGCGCACGCCTCCACCGCTGCACTGGGCGGCATGTTTGGCGCAATCGTCGTGGAGAAAGCGTAAAAATGGATCACCTGATCGCCCAAATCAACAACGTGGGACCGGCGCTGCTGGGTCCGACCCTGTTCGCGCTGGTGTGGACCCTGGTCAAGATCCTGGTGGTGATGGTGCCGCTGCTGGTGTGCGTGGCCTACATGACGTACTGGGAGCGCAAGCTGATCGGCTGGATGCACGTGCGCCTGGGCCCGAACCGCGTGGGTCCTGCTGGTCTGCTGCAGCCTATTGCTGACGCCGTCAAGCTGATCTTCAAGGAAATCTCGACCCCGTCCAAGGCCAACAAGGCACTGTTCTACCTGGCACCGGTGATGACCATCATGCCGGCCCTCGCCGCCTGGGCAGTGGTGCCGTTCTCGCCGGAACACGTGCTGGCCAACGTCAACGCGGGCCTCTTGTACCTGATGGCCATTACCTCGATGGAAGTCTACGGCATCATCATCGCCGGCTGGGCTTCGAACTCGAAGTACGCCTTCCTGGGTGCAATGCGTGCTTCGGCACAGATGGTGTCCTACGAAATCTCCATGGGCTTCTGCCTGGTGGTGGTGCTGATGGTTTCTGGCAGCCTGAACATGACCGATATCGTCATGGGTCAGACCCAGGGCCACTTCGCTTCCATGGGCCTGAACTTCCTGTCGTGGAACTGGCTGCCGCTGCTGCCGATTTTCGTCATCTACTTCGTCTCCGGCGTGGCTGAAACCAACCGTCACCCGTTCGACGTCGTGGAAGGTGAATCCGAAATCGTCGCCGGTCACATGATCGAATACTCGGGCATGTCCTTCGCCATGTTCTTCCTGGCTGAATACGCCGCGATGATCCTGATCTCGATCCTGACCGCACTGCTGTTCTTCGGCGGCTGGTCGGCTCCGGTGTCCGCGCTGGACTTCATCCCGGGCTGGATCTGGCTGGGCTTGAAGACCTTCTTCTTCCTGTCGCTGTACGTGTGGATCCGCGCATCGTTCCCGCGCTACCGCTATGACCAGATCATGCGTCTGGGCTGGAAAGTGTTCATCCCGCTGACCCTGGTCTGGCTGGTGGTCGTGGCGATCTGGATCCAGTCGCCCTGGAATATCTGGAAATAAGTTGGAAGGCTGAGGCTAAAAATGGAAGCTATTAAGGATTTTTTCGGCAGCCTGATGCTCCGCGAACTGTTCAAGGGCCTGGCCCTGACCGGTCGCTACCTATTCAAGCGCAAGATCACCGTGCAGTTCCCCGAGGAAAAGACGCCGATGTCCCCGCGTTTCCGCGGCCTGCACGCGCTGCGCCGTTATCCCAACGGTGAAGAACGCTGCATCGCTTGCAAGCTGTGTGAAGCGGTCTGCCCGGCGATGGCCATCACCATCGAATCCGAGCAGCGTGAAGACGGTACCCGTCGCACCAGCCGCTACGACATCGACCTGACCAAGTGCATCTTCTGCGGTTTCTGCGAAGAGTCCTGCCCGGTCGACTCGATCGTCGAAACGCACATCCTGGAATACCACGGTGAAAAGCGGGGCGACCTGTACTACACCAAGGAAATGCTGCTGGCAGTGGGCGACCGTTACGAAAACGAAATCGCCGCTGCACGTGCAGCCGACGCCGCCTACCGTTGATCGGTGCTGCCAGGCGGCCCAGCGTAATACGGGGCGGCCGGGCAGGGTGGTGCAGGGCTTGCGGCAACGTGTTGGATGTATTGCGATGGGATGGCCTGCTGTGTGGTCCCCGTGCTGATTGAATGAACCAACTTCTGGTTGATTATGGAATTTAAAACTGTCTTGTTCTACGTGTTCGCGGTGCTGGTGGTAATCGCCGCCGTTCGCGTCATCACGGCCCGCAACCCGGTGCATGCGGCGCTGTTCCTGGTGCTGTCGTTCTTCTCGGCGGCCGGCCTCTGGATGCTGCTCAAGGCCGAGTTCCTGGCCATCGTGCTGGTGCTGGTCTATGTCGGCGCGGTGATGGTGCTGTTCCTGTTCGTGGTGATGATGCTCGATATCAACATGGACAAGCTGCGCGAGGGCTTCTGGGGTTACTTCCCGCTGGCGGCTACCATCGGCGTGATCATCGTGCTGGAAATGGCGGCGGTTCTGCTCAACAGCTTCTGGGTCTATGAATCGCAGGTGCCGGCCGTCTCCGACACGCTGGGCCAGACCAAGCCGCTGGGCAAGCTGATCTTCACCGAATACGTCTACGCCTTTGAAATCGCGGCCGTGATCCTGCTGGTGGCTATCGTCGCCGCCGTGGCCCTGACATTGCGCAAGCGCAAGGACAGCAAGTACTTCGATCCGGCCCAGGCAGTCAAGGTCAAGGCATCGGACCGCGTGCGCCTGGTCAGCATGAAGGCCGAATCCACCCGCAATGCACCCGCAGCCGACGCTGCCGCTGCAGCGGCAGACAAGCCGGCCGCCGGTCAACAATCTTAAGAAGGGCGAACAAGAATCATGGCAATCACGCTCTCCCACTACCTGATCATCGGCGCGATCCTGTTCGCGATCTCGATCGTCGGCATTTTCCTGAACCGCAAGAACGTCATCGTCCTGCTGATGGCCATCGAACTGATGCTGCTTGCGGTCAACATGAACTTCATTGCTTTCTCGCATTACCTCGGTGACGCGGGCGGACAGATCTTCGTGTTCTTCATCCTGACCGTGGCTGCGGCCGAGTCCGCCATCGGTCTGGCGATTCTGGTGGTGCTGTTCCGTAACCTGGATACCATCAACGTGGAAGACCTCGACAGCCTCAAGGGCTGAGTCGGCATCCGCAGCGTCCTGTTTTTGCGTTCTGGTTTGAATTTCATTTAAAGATGGGAGGCCCCCTTGCAGCAGCGCTGCGGGCGGGGCAGCCAATAAGCGATAAGGTTCATCATGGCTGGGCAACTTAACCCACATCTTCTTCTTGCTGTACCCCTGGCGCCGCTGGCAGGCTCGGCCATCGCCGGCCTCTTGGGTACCAAATTCTTCGGCAACGTGGTTGGCCGCAAGGTGTCGCATACCGCGACCATCCTGGGCGTGCTGATTGCCGCCATCATCTCCCTCCAGACCCTGCTCGCAGTGCTGGACGGCGCCACCTACAACGGTACGCTGTACAACTGGATGACGGTGGCCGGCCTCAAGCTGGAGATCGGCTTCATGGTCGACAGCCTGACCGCGATGATGATGTGCGTGGTGACCTTCGTGTCCCTGATGGTGCACATCTACACCATCGGCTACATGGCTGAAGATGAGGGCTACAACCGCTTCTTCTCCTACATCTCGCTGTTCACCTTCTCCATGCTCATGCTGGTCATGAGCAACAACTTCCTGCAGCTGTTCTTCGGCTGGGAAGCGGTGGGCCTGGTGTCCTATCTGCTGATCGGTTTCTGGTACACCCGCCCGACCGCCATCAAGGCCAACATGAAGGCCTTCCTGGTCAACCGCGTCGGTGACTTCGGCTTCATTCTGGGGATTGGCCTGCTGCTGGCTTACGCCGGTTCGATGAACTACACCGAAGTCTTTGACAAGCGCGCCGAGCTGGCCCAGCTGACCCTGCCGGGTACCGACTGGATGCTGCTGACCGTGGCTTGCATCTGCCTGTTCGTGGGCGCCATGGGCAAGTCGGCCCAGTTCCCGCTGCACGTCTGGCTGCCGGACTCGATGGAAGGCCCGACCCCGATTTCCGCGCTGATCCACGCCGCCACCATGGTGACGGCCGGTATCTTCATGGTCACCCGCATGTCGCCGCTGTTCGAACTGTCCGACACCGCGTTGTCCTTCATCCTGGTGATCGGTGCCATCACGGCGCTGTTCATGGGCTTCCTGGGCACCATGCAGAATGACATCAAGCGCGTGGTGGCTTACTCCACGCTGTCGCAGCTGGGTTACATGACCGTGGCACTGGGTGCTTCGGCCTACTCGGTGGCCGTGTTCCACCTGATGACCCACGCTTTCTTTAAGGCACTGCTGTTCCTGGGCGCCGGTTCGGTCATCATCGGCATGCACCACGACCAGGACATGCGCAACATGGGCGGCCTGCGCAAGTACATGCCCATCACCTGGATCACTTCGCTCTTGGGTTCGCTGGCGCTGATCGGTACCCCGTTCTTCTCGGGCTTCTACTCCAAGGATTCGATCATCGAAGCCGCGGCCGAGTCGCACCTGGCGGGTTCGGGCTTTGCCTACTTCGCCGTGCTGGCCAGCGTGTTCGTGACGGCCTTCTACTCCTTCCGCATGTATTTCATGGTCTTCCATGGCAAGGAGCGCTTCGGCCAGGCGCACGGCCATGACGATCACCACGCTCCGGCTGCCGCCCATGGCGTGCATGACGACCATGCCCACGATGCGCACGACGATCACGGCCACGATGAGCATCATCACGGCCTGGCCCCGGGCCAGAAGCCGCACGAGTCGCCGCTGGTGGTGACCCTACCGCTGATCCTGCTGGCCATTCCCTCGGTCATCGTCGGTTTCTTCGCGATCTCGCCGATGCTGTATGGCGACTTCTTCAAGGGCGTGATCTTCTTCGGTGAAAACCACAAGGTCATGGAAGAACTGGCCCACGAATACCACGGCCCGGTGGCCATGGTGCTGCACGCCTTCACCAGCGCGCCGCTGTGGCTGGCCATCGCCGGTGTGGTCGTGGCGTACTACTGCTACATGGTCAACCCGCGCGTGCCGGCCTGGTTCAAGGAAAAGTTCAGCATCATTTATACCATCCTGGACAACAAGTACTACATGGACAAGTTCAACGAAGTCGTCTTCGCCGGCGGTGCCCGCCTGCTGGGCAGCGGACTGTCCACCGTGGGCGACCGTGGCATCATCGACGGCCTGTTCGTCAACGGCAGCGCCAAGGTCGTCGGCTGGTTCTCGAAATTCACGCGTCTCTGGCAGTCCGGTTACATCTATCACTATGCGTTCGTGATGATCATCGGGGTGCTGGGTTTCCTGGTGTGGTTCATGCCGTTCCCGTTCGCCAAATAAGCTGTCCGAGTAAATAACAACCATGATGCAGTCAACATTTCCCATCTTGAGCCTCGCGATCTGGGTACCGATCGTCTTCGGCATCCTCGTCCTGGCACTGGGCCGCGACAGCAATCCGGGCCTGACCCGCTGGCTGGCGCTGTTCGGTTCGCTGGTCGGCCTGGTCGTTACTTTCCCGCTGATCCAGCACTTCGATCCGCTGGCGCACGGTTACCAGTTCGTCGAAAAGACGCCCTGGATCGACCGCTTCAGCATCAGCTACTTCCTGGGCCTGGACGGTATCTCGCTGTGGTTCGTGCCGCTGACCGCCTTCATCACGGTCATCGTGGTGCTGGCCGGCTGGGTGGTGATCCAGAAGCGCGTGGCCCAGTACATGGGTGCCTTCCTGATCCTCTCCGGCATCATGATCGGCGTGTTCTCCTCGCTGGATGCGATGCTGTTCTACGCCTTCTTCGAAGCGACCCTGATCCCGATGTTCATCATCGTGGGCGTCTGGGGCGGCGACAACCGCGTGTATGCAGCCTTCAAGCTGTTCCTGTACACGCTGCTCGGTTCGCTGCTGATGTTGATCGCCCTGATCTACCTGTACTACGTGTCGGGCGGCAGCTTCGAGATCCCGACCTGGCATCAGGTGCCGCTGTCGATGATGGAACAGAAGATCCTGTTCTTCGCCTTCCTGGCTGCCTTTGCCGTGAAGGTGCCGATGTGGCCGGTGCACACCTGGCTGCCGGACGCCCACGTGCAGGCACCGACCGGTGGCTCCATCGTGCTGGCCGCGATCATGCTGAAGCTGGGTGCCTACGGTTTCCTGCGCTTCTCGCTACCGATCCTGCCGGACGCCAGCCATGCGCTGTCGGGCTTCATGATCTTCCTGTCGCTGGTGGCCGTGATCTACATCGGTCTGGTGGCCCTGGTCCAGCAGGATATGAAGAAACTGGTCGCCTACTCGTCGATCGCCCACATGGGCTTCGTCACCCTGGGCTTCTTCATGTTCAACGACATGGCAGTGCAGGGCGGTATCGTGCAGATGATCTCGCACGGTTTCGTCTCCGGCGCGATGTTCATGTGTATCGGCGTGCTGTATGACCAGATGCACACCCGTGAGATTGCCCAGTACGGCGGTGTGGTCAACAAGATGCCGCGTTTCGCCTTCTTCTTCATCCTGTTCTCGCTGGCCAATTGCGGCCTGCCGGCCACCTCCGGTTTCGTCGGCGAATTCATGGTGATCCTGGGTGCAGTGAAGTTCAATTTCTGGATTGGCCTGCTGGCCGCCACCGCCCTGATCCTGGGCGCGGCGTACTCGCTGTGGCTGGCCAAGCGCGTCATCTTCGGCGCCGTGACCAACCATCACGTGGCCGAGCTGGTGGATGTGAATGGCCGTGAGTTCTTCATCCTTGGCCTGCTGGCGATCGCTACCCTGGTCATGGGTATCTATCCGGGCATCATCACCGACAGCATCCAGACCTCGGTGACCGACCTGCTGAAGCACGTGGCGGTCTCCAAGATCAACTGATCTGCGCTGCAGAAGTGAAGGGCGGGGCGCTCGCGTCCCGCCAACAACCAAGCTGGGCAACAACGAGTAACGAGACGAGCCGGTGTGGCATTGCCGGTCGGGCGGCGCGATCAAGGTCGCGACACAAGCGGGCGTACACAAGCGGTAGTAACTAAATGAATAACATGAATCTGATCCCTGTCTATCCGGAAATATTTCTGCTGATCGCGACTTCCGCGATCCTGCTGATCGATATGTTCCTGCCGGAAAGCAAGCGCGTCATCACCTATCTGCTGTCCCTGGCAGCGCTGGTGGTGTGTGCGGTACTGACCTTTGCCGACCTCAACACGGGCGCTACGGTCTACACGTTCAACAACATGTTCGTGTCCGATCCGCTGGCCAACCTGTTGAAGCTGTTCACCTACCTGGGTGTGGGCGTCACGCTCATCTACTCGCGCCAGTACAACACCGCACGCGGCATCACCGGTGGTCCGCTGGGCGGCGAATACTACGCCCTGGCGCTGTTCGCGCTGCTGGGCCAGATGGTCATGATCTCCGGCAACAGCTTCCTGTCCATCTACCTGGGCCTGGAACTGATGTCGCTGTCGCTGTACGCCCTGGTGGCCCTGCGCCGTGATCACGCGGCTTCCACTGAAGCCGGCATGAAGTACTTCATCCTGGGCGCACTGGCCTCCGGTTTCCTGCTGTACGGCATGTCGATGCTGTATGGCGCGACCGGCGGTGCCCTGGAACTGAACGAAGTCTTCCGTGCCATCGTTTCGGGTACCGTTGACCGCACCCCGCTGGTGTTCGGCATCGTGTTCGTGGTGGCTGGCCTGGCCTTCAAGCTGGGTGCCGTACCCTTCCACATGTGGGTGCCTGACGTCTACCAAGGTTCGCCCACCCCGGTGACCCTGCTGCTGGGTGCCGCACCGAAGCTGGCGACCTTCGCCATCACCTTCCGTCTGCTGGTCGAAGGCATGCTGCCGCTGGCCGTGGACTGGCAGCAGATGCTGATGGTGCTGGCCGTGCTGTCCATCATCCTCGGTAACGTCACCGCCATCGCGCAGACCAACATCAAGCGCATGCTGGCCTACTCGACCATCTCGCACATGGGCTTCATGCTGCTGGGCATGCTCTCGGGTGTGGTCGACGGCAACCTGTTCTCGGCCGTCAACGCCTACAGCTCGTCGCTGTTCTACGCGGTGACCTACGTGATCACCACCCTGGGTTCCTTCGGCGTCATCATCCTGCTGTCGCGCTCGGGCTTTGAAGCCGATACGCTGGAAGACTTCAAGGGCCTCAACCAGCGCAGCCCGTGGTTCGCTGCCGTGATGATGATCATGATGTTCTCGCTGGCCGGTATCCCCCCGCTGGTGGGCTTCTACGCCAAGCTGTCGGTGCTGCAGGCCGCCATGGCCACTGGCCAGATCTGGCTGCCGGTGTTGGCCGTGGTCTTCTCGTTGATCGGTGCCTTCTACTACATCCGTGTGGTCAAGGTGATGTACTTCGATGAGCCCACCGACACCAGCAAGATCGTCGCCACGCCGGAAATGCGTGTCGTGCTGAGCTTGAACGGTATTGCCGCCCTGGCCATCGGCCTGTGGCCGGGTCACCTGATGGACGCTTGCACCAACGCCATCGTCAGCACGCTGGCGACCTTCCTCAGCAAGGTCGTGGCGTAAGGAAACAGGGAAATGAACGTTTCCCTGTTCAGCTGGATCGTGATCCTGTTGGCCGCCCTGGCGGCCAATTTGCCTTTCTTCAACCAGCAATTGTTCGGCATGATTCCCCTCCGCAAGGACGCATCCTGGGTCAAGCCGATCTGGCTGCGCCTGGTGGAGTTGGTGGTGCTGTATTTCGCCGTCGGCGTGGTGGCCCACCTGCTGGAAGCGGGCATCGGCAACGTCTTCACCCAGGGCTGGGAATTCTATGCCATCACCGGCTGCCTGTTCCTGGTGCTGGCTTACCCCGGCTACGTGATGCGATACCTGCGCAAGCAGCACGCCTGAAGCAGCCTGAATGAGGCGTCGGTCACGGACCGGCGCCTTTTTTATTGGGCGCAGCCTGCCGGCGCGGCCATTGGTTTTTTCTCTTCCCCTCACTCCCTTATTCCCTCGCTCATATCATGGACGCCCATCTCAAAGAGACGCAGAAAGACAGTCGCCAGGTCTACGACGGCCATTTCCTCAAGGTCCAGAAGGACACCATCGTGCTGCCGGACGGGAAGGAAAGCACCCGCGAATACATCAAGCATCCTGGCGCGGTCGCCGTGCTGCCGCTGTTCGATGACGGCAGCGTGCTGATGGAGCGCCAGTTCCGCTATCCGCTGGACCGCGTCTTCATCGAATTCCCGGCCGGGAAGATCGATCCGGGCGAAGATACGCTGGATTGCGCCAAGCGCGAACTGAAGGAAGAAACCGGTTATACCGCCACCGAATGGCAGTACGTCTGCACCATTCACAATGCCATCGCCTACTCCGATGAACATCTGGTACTGTATCTGGCGCGGGGCTTGAAGGAGGGCGAGCGTGAATTGGACGAAGGTGAATTCCTCGACATCTACAAGGCCCCGCTGCCCGAGCTGCTGGAGCAGGTGCGCAATGGCCAGATCACCGATGTGAAGACCGTGATCGGCATGTTCTGGCTGGAGAAGATCGTCAATGGCAGCTGGACGCCGCCGCAACGTCCAGCCGGTATCTGAGGCCAGCACTGACCCGATGAAAAAAGCCGCATCCCGACAAGGATGCGGCTTTCGTTTTTGCCGGACGGGGCAGGGCGCTTACATGCCCGAGTAGTTTGGCCCGCCGCCGCCTTCCGGCGTGACCCACACGATGTTCTGCGTCGGGTCCTTGATGTCGCAGGTCTTGCAGTGCACGCAGTTCTGCGCGTTGATCTGCAGGCGATCGGAATTGTCTTCGTTCTTGACGAATTCATAAACGCCTGCCGGGCAGTAGCGTGATTCCGGTCCGGCGTACTTGGCCAGGTTCACTTGTACCGGAACGTTCTTGTCCTTCAGCGTCAGGTGCGCGGGCTGGTCTTCGCCGTGGTTGGTATTGGAGATGAACACCGAAGACAGGCGGTCGAAGGTCAGCTTGCCGTCCGGTTTCGGATAGGCGATCGGTGCGAAGTCCGAAGCAGGGCGCAGGCATTCGTGGTCGGCGTGGGTATGGCGCAGGGTCCATGGCGCCTTGCCACCGAAGAGCACCTGGTCGATGCCGACCAGCAGGGTGCCGGTGATCAGGCCCTTGCTCATCGAGGGCTTGAAGTTGCGCGCCTTGTGCAGCTCCTCCTTCAACCAGGAGGCCTCGAAGGCGGCCGGGTAGGCTGCCAGCTCATCGGACTGTCGGTTCTCACCCAGCGCCGCGAAGGCGGCGTCTGCGGCCAGCATGCCGCTCTTGATCGCGGCATGGCTGCCCTTGATGCGCGAGGCATTGAGGAAGCCCGCATCGCAACCCAGCAGCGCACCACCGGGGAAGACCAGCTTGGGCAGCGATTGCACGCCACCGGCGGTGATCGCACGGGCGCCATAGGAGATGCGCTTGCCGCCCTCGAAGAACTTGCGGATCTCGGGATGGGTCTTGTAGCGCTGGAATTCCTCGAAGGGCGAGAGATACGGATTCTGGTAGGCCAGTCCCACCACGTAACCGACGGCGACCTGGTTGTTCTCCAGGTGATACAGGAAGGAACCGCCGTAGGTGTCATTGGCCAGCGGCCAGCCGGCGGTGTGGACCACCAGGCCGGGCTGGTGCACTTCGGGCTTCACCTCCCACAGTTCCTTGATGCCGATGGCATAGGTCTGCGGATCGCGGCCGGCGTCGAGCTTGTACTTGGCGATGAGCTGCTTGCCCAGGTGGCCGCGCGCACCTTCGGCGAAGAAGGTGTATTTCGCGTGCAGCTCCATGCCCAGCTGGAAGTCACCGGTCGGTTCGCCTTCCTTGTTGATGCCCAGGTTGCCGGTCGCCACACCCTTGACCGAGCCGTCCTCGTGGTACAGCACTTCGGCTGCCGGGAAACCGGGGAAGATCTCCACGCCCAGCGCCTCGGCCTGCTGGCCCAGCCAGCGGGTGACGTTGGACAGCGAGATCACGAAGTTGCCATGATTCTGGAAGCAGGTCGGCAGCAACCAGTTCGGAGTCTTGTAGGCCTTGCTCTCGGAGAGGAACAGGAAGCGGTCTTCAGTCACCGGCGTGTTCAGGGGTGCACCTTGTTCCTTCCAGTCGGGGATCAGTTCGGTCAGTGCACGCGGGTCCATCACCGCGCCGGAAAAAATGTGGGCGCCGACTTCGCTGCCTTTTTCCAGCACGCAGACCGAGACTTCCCGGTTCTGTTGCGCAGCCAGCTGCTTGAGGCGAATCGCCGCCGACAGGCCTGCTGGGCCGCCGCCGACGATGACGACATCGTATTCCATCGATTCGCGTGGGCCGTATTGTGCGAGCAAGTCTTGAGAAGAAGTCATGGGTGTCCCGTGTTATGTGAACTGCCTGTTTTTCGAACGATCGTGCTATTGTTAAGTATTTTTCGAAGGAATGCTAGAGGGAAGGACCATTTCGCTGTCCTTTTTATTCAACTTCTAACGTTCATATCTGAAACAATGCACTGCAAGCGGACTGTCCTGCCGGAAAATCGCGCCGCACCGGAAGGTTTCCGGAGGTGCCGTATTTTATGGGATTTTCTGCACGGGGCTCATAACGTATTGGCGTGGCCTGATAACCCTTTGTTATGCGCGGTCGCTGCGGTGAGGGCGTATTGGTGAGCAGGGTGACTCGATAATGAAGCAGGAAGTCCCGGCAGATGCGGGTCGTTACTTCGTCGTAAATGCGACAGGTCGCCCGTGCCGCGCATGAAAAAAATTACATTCATTGATGAATCAAACCGGGAAAGGACCCACGATGAGCAGTCACGAAGCCGCCGCAAGCAAGCCCCTGTACGTCTCGCAGCAACGCATCCGGTGGGGTGACATGGACGCCTTCGGCCACGTCAACAACACGCTCTATTTTCGCTTCATGGAGCAGTGCCGCATCGAGTGGCTGGAAGAGGTGTTCGGGCCCACCATCGCAGGCGAGGAAGGGCCGGTGATCGTCAATGCACACTGCAATTTCCGCCGCCAGATGAAGTATCCCGCCAGCATCCTGGTGCAGATGGGCGCCGGGCACCTGGGGCGCACGAGTGTGGAAACTACGTATGTCATCCGCGACGCTGCCGATGAACAGATCATTTATGCTGATGGTGCCGCAAAAATCGTCTGGGTCGATTTCAAGAAAGAGAAATCCACCGCGTTGCCTGAGAAGCTGCGACAGCTCCTGACAAGCTTGTAAGTTTGGCGCAAGGAAACTGGGACAGAATCGGCCCCGACACTCCCGCAAGGATTCGCCACAGAGCGAAGGGGAGCGGAGAATTCGTTCACACGGAGCGGGTTCCAAAAGCGCTATGCCCGCTCGCGTGCTAGCCAACAATTACATTCTGGAGGATGACATGAGCTACAAGACCCAAGCCTTTGTTGCCGCTGCCCTGATGAGCCTGGCGCTCACTTCGCAGGCTGCGGATCCGATCAAGATCGGCGTTTCCGGCCCTTACACCGGTGGCTCTGCCCCGATGGGCGTGTCCATGCGTGATGGCGTCAAGCTGGCCGTAGCCGAGATCAATGCGGCCGGCGGCGTGCTGGGCCGCCAGATCCAGCTGGTCGAGCGCGATGATGAGGCCAAGAACGAACGCGGCGTGCAGATCGCCCAGGAACTGATCAACAAGGAAAAGGTGGTCGCCACCGTCGGCTTCATCAACACCGGCGTGGCACTGGCCTCTCAGCGCTTCTACCAGGAAGCCAAGATCCCGGTGATCAACAACGTGGCCACCGGCACCGTGATTACCAAGCAGTTCGAGAAGGAAAAGGACAACTACATCTTCCGCACCTCGGCCGCTGACAAGATCCAGGCCAAGATGATCGCCGACGAAGCCGTCGACAAGCAGAAGTTCACCAAGGTCGCCATCCTGGCCGACTCCACCAACTACGGCCAGCTCGGCCGTGAAGACCTGGAAAAAGTGCTGGCCGACAAGAAGGTCACCCCGGTGGCCGTCGAAAAGTACAACATCAAGGACGTGGACATGACGGCCCAGCTGCTCAAGTCCAAGCAGGGCGGCGCGCAAGCCGTGCTGACCTACGGCATCGGCCCGGAACTGGCGCAGATCGCCAACGGCATGGAAAAGCTGAACTGGCAGGTGCCCATCATCGGCAGCTGGCCGCTGTCGATGGGCAACTTCATCGACAACTCCGGCAAGAACGGCAACGGTGCCCGCATGCCGCAAACCTTCATCCAGGACGGCAACACGCCCAAGCGCAAGGCCTTCATCGAGGCTTACCAGAAGGCCTACAAGGTTGACCGCATGCCTTCGGCCGTCTCGGCTGCCCAGGGCTACGACTCGATCCTGCTGCTGGCCGCTGCCATCAAGCAGGCCGGCACCACCGATGGCGACAAGGTCCGTGCCGCGCTGGAAAACCTCAATACCAAGGTCGAAGGCGTGGTCACCACCTATGACAAGCCGTTCACCCGTGACGATCACGAAGCCATCAAGCCTGGCATGGTCGTGATGGGCGAGGTCAAGAACGGCCGCGTCATCCTCGGCAAATAAGAACCGACTCGCTTCACTTCACGTAACGCAGTCGAAGAGGCCAGTCCTTGCGATCCGGGGGCTGGCCTTTTTCACACGATCTGTTGACGAATTTCTAACGGCACCGGGGGCGGTTGCCGCGGGATCGTTGCAGCTCTACGCCGCCACCCGGCGGTAGCCGCTTCTTGGGAAATACAATGGACATCCTCTTACAACTGGTCTTCTCCGGGATCGCGCTCGGCATGATCTATGCCGTGATCGCCTTCGGTTACCAACTGACCTTTGCCACGTCCGGCACGCTCAACTTCGGCCAGGGTGAAGCCCTGATGCTGGGCGCGCTGGTCGGGCTCTCCGTGGTGGGCAACATCCACGGCGGGCCTTATCTCAATTACTGGCTGATGATCCCCATCGTGCTGGTCTTCGGTGCCCTGCAGGGCATGTTCGTGGAATGGATCGGCGTGCGTCCGGCCATCAAGATCAAGTCCGAATTCGGCTGGATCATGTCCACCATCGCGCTGGCCATCATCTTCAAGAACGTCGCCGAGAACATCTGGGGCAAGGACGACCTGCCGTTCCCGTCGCCCATCTCCGGCACGCCCTTCCAGGTCTTCGGTGCCAACGTGCAGCCGATGCAGGTGCTGGTGGTGATCGGTGCCTTGCTCATCATGGCGGCGGTCGAATTGTTCAATCGCAAGTCGATCTATGGCAAGGCCGTGGTGGCCACCTCCAACGACCGCGATGCGGCGGGCTTGATGGGCATCAATACCAGCATGGTGATCACTTTTTCATATGCCCTGTCTTCGGCCACGGCCGCCTTCGCTGGCGTGCTGGTGGCGCCGCTGACGCTGACCGGCGCCACCATGGGCGCGGCACTGGGGCTGAAAGCCTTCGCGGTGGCCATCATTGGCGGCCTGACCTCGGGCATGGGCGCCATCGTCGGCGGCCTGATCCTGGGCGTGGCTGAAACCGTGACCGGTTTCTATATCTCGACCGGCTACAAGGAAGTACCGGGACTGGTGCTGCTGCTGCTGGTGCTGGCGGTGAAACCTGCGGGCCTCTTCGGCAAAACTGCGATCAAGAAGGTCTGACACCATGAACAAGAAAATCCTGCTGCTGTCCTTGCTGGGCATCGCCGCGCTGGGCGGCATTCCCATGGTGGTGCACAACCCGTATTACCTGCACCTGATCGAAACCATCCTCATCTACGCCATCCTGCTGTTCGGGCTCGATATCGTGGTCGGCTACACCGGCCAGGTCTCGCTGGGCCATGCGGGCCTGTTCGGCATCGGCTCCTACGCCGCCGGCGTGCTGTTCTTCAAGCTGGGCCTGCCGATCTTCGTGACCATCCCGGCGGCCATTGCAGTGACGGCCGTCTTCGGTGCCATCCTGGCGCTGCCTGCACTGCGGGTGACCGGCCCTTACCTGGCGATGGTGACGCTGGCCTTCGGGACCATCATCCAGATCCTGATCAACGAGATGACCTTCCTCACCGAAGGTCCGCTCGGGATCAAGGTCGCCAAGCCGATGCTGGGTGGCGAGAAGATGAACGAAGTGCAGTTCTTCTACCTGGTGGCGATCCTGATGGTCATCTCCATGCTGGTGGTGCATCGCATCCTCAAGTCCAACCTCGGCCGTGCCTTCCAGGCGCTGCGCGACAGTCCGATCGCCTCGGACTGCATGGGCGTGTCGGTGTATCGCTACAAGGTCTATGCCTTCATCATCAGTGCGGCGCTGGCCGGTCTGTCGGGTGCTTTGTATGCGTATTCGGAAGAGTACATCTCGCCCAATACCTACAACTTCGAACTGACCATCCTGTTCCTGCTGGCGGTGATCATGGGTGGCCGCAAGTCGCGTATCGGCTCGCTGATCGGCGCATTGATCGTGGTGATGCTGCCCAGCCTGCTGTCGGACATCGCGCTGTTCCGCCAGATCGCCACCGTCTTGGCCGTGATCGTGGTCATCGGCGCCGGCGTGCAGCTGGCCAAGGGGACCAAGACCGCGCGCGGCATCGCCGTGCCGGTGGTGGCGACCATCGCCATGGCCGCCTTCTCCTACAAGCTGGAAAACATCACCGACTGGCGCCTGACCATCTTCGGTCTGATGACGCTGTTTGTCGTGTATTACCTGCAGGATGGCATCGTCGGCTTCTGCCGCAACCTGTTCGGTCGCGTGTTGACCAAGCACGTGCCGGTGGCACAGCAGATCGCCGGTGACAAGGAGCGTGCCGTCATCACCACCGATTCCGTCAAGGATGAGGGCGCAACCCTGCTGAAGGTGAACCAGATCCTGATGCAGTTCGGCGGCCTCAAGGCGCTGAACCGGGTTGACCTGGACGTGCGCAAGGGAACCGTGCACGGCCTGATCGGCCCCAACGGTTCGGGCAAGAGCACCATGATGAACGTGCTGACCGGCATCTATCGGCCGACCGATGGCGTGGTGGAATACGACGGTCGCCCGATCTCCGGCAATACGCCTTCGACCATCGCCCTGGGCGGCGTGGCGCGCACTTTCCAGAACGTGCAGCTGTTCGGTGAAATGACGGCCACTGAAAACGTGCTGGTGGGCCTGCACCACACCTTCAACAGCAACGTGGTCGACGTGATGGTCAATACGCCGCGCTACGTGCGCGAAGAACAAGCCGCACGGGAACGCGCCGCCGCCATCCTGGAGTTTGTGGGCCTGGCCAACTTGGCCAACGAGGAGGCGCGCAACCTGCCTTACGGCAAGCAGCGCCTGCTGGAAATCGGCCGCGCGCTGGGCCTCAACCCCAGCCTGCTGCTGCTCGATGAGCCGGCCGCTGGCTTGACCGCACCGGACATCAAGGAGCTCGTCGCCATCATCCGCAAGATCCGCGAAGCCGGCATCACCATCATCCTGATCGAACACCACATGGACGTGGTGATGTCGATCTGCGATACCGTCACCGTGCTCGACTTCGGCCAGAAGATCGCCGAAGGCAAGCCGGCCCAGGTCCAGGCTGACCCCAAGGTCATCGAAGCCTACCTCGGCAGTGGCGCAGGCGATGCCCACGACAACACATCCAGCCCCGCGGGAGCCTGAACATGCTGACCATTTCCAATCTGCACGCCGCTTACGGCAAGGTCGAGGTGCTGCATGGCATTTCGATGGACGTCCCCAAGGGCAAGGTGGTGACCCTGATCGGTTCCAACGGCGCCGGCAAGACCACCACCATGCGCGCCATCTCCGGCATGATCAAACCGAAGGGCGGGGAAGTCACGCTCGGCGGCAAGAACATCACCGGCCTGGATTCGCATCGCATCGCCCGCTACGGCCTGGCGCATTCGCCGGAAGGCCGTCGCGTCTTCGCCACCATGAGCGTGACCGACAACCTGCTGCTGGGCGCTTTCCCGCGCTTTACGCGGGCCCGCCCCAAGGGCGATATCGCGCACGACCTGGAACGCGCGCTGGAGCTGTTCCCGCGCCTGAAAGAACGGCAGACGCAGCTGGCCGGTACCCTGTCGGGCGGCGAGCAGCAGATGCTGGCCATGGCGCGCGCGGTGATGTTGAATCCCGAAGTGATCCTGCTGGACGAGCCCTCGATGGGACTGGCCCCGATCCTGGTGGACGAGGTCTTCCGCATCATCCTGCGGCTCAAGGAGCAGGGCGTGACCATGCTGCTGGTGGAGCAGTTTGCCGCTGCTGCGCTCAATGTTGCGGACTATGGCTATGTGTTGGAGAATGGCAAGATCTCCGTACACGGACCCGCCGACAAGCTGCAGAACGACCCGGCGGTCAAGGCTGCCTATCTGGGCGGCGGCGCGCATCACTGAGGGCTGCGAGCGACGCGGCATCAGCCATGCGCCAAGCGTGATACTGGGGCTCGCACGTCGCGCAAGCTGATAGCGTGTCCGGTATATTGAGGGGGAGCCATACCCCCTTGAAGGCTGATTCAGGCGCACCCCCCCGGTGCGCCTTTTTATTTCCTGTTCGCGCGGCTACGCCAGGTCTGTCCGCCGTGGCCGGCGCGAGACGAGGAGCATCCATGTCAGAACGGCAGGAAGAGTTCATCGAGCAGGAGGGCGCACTCCTTTACGCCGTCTTGTGGGGCGGGGCGCCGGCTGGGCGCACACCGGTCGTGCTGCTGCACGATTCCTTGGGGGCGGTGGCCTTGTGGCGTGATTTCCCTGCCCGGTTGGCGCAAGCGACGGGATTGCCCGTGATCGCCTACGATCGTGCAGGATTCGGGCGGTCCACTGCGCGCAACGAGGCGCTGTCTCCCGACTTCATCGCGGCCGAAGCCCATGGATCCCTGCAGGCCGTTCTGCAGCATTTCGGCGTGGCGCAAGCCGTTCTGTTCGGCCATAGCGTGGGAGGTGGCATGGCCGTGTCCGCTGCGGCGCAGATGCCGCAACGCGTGCTGGCCGTGATCACCGAATCTGCGCAGGCTTTCGTCGAGGAGCGCACCTTGGAAGGCATCCGCGATGCTCGCGCCAGCTTTGCCGACCAGGACCAGTTGGCGCGCCTGGCGAAATACCACGGCAACGACCCGCAGCAGGCGCGCTGGGTGCTCTCGGCCTGGATCGATACCTGGCTCTCGCCGTCCTTTGCGCAGTGGTCGCTGGCGCCCATGCTGGCCAGGCTCACCTGCCCGGTGCTGGCACTGCATGGTGACCTGGATGAATTCGGCACCCTCGCGCATCCGCGCATGATCGCCGGCCTGCCGTGCGCGTTCCCCGGGCAGGGCCAATTCCAGGTGCTGGCGCAATGCGGCCACGTCCCCCATCGGGAGCAGCCGGATCAGGTTCTGGTGGCGGTGAAAGATTTCCTGCTGCGGCTGGGCATCCTCTGATGCCGGCGGCAGCCCCCATCTCCTTTCGAGTTATGCGCGCGCCCCACGCACGGAATCAGTCCGCCGGATGCTGGCGGCGATATGCCTGCAGTCCCAACAAATACATCGTGCGCAAGAACAGCGCGCGCGAGCGGTAAGTTTGTTGCGCCAGGAGGGTGGCTTCCTCGAATTCCGCCTCATTTAATCGAAAATTCACCAGACGCGTCGCTCCTTTTGCGGGCTTGCGTTCGTTTTGTTGCCTGTGTGCCATAAGATGTCTCCTCGTTGTTGGACTGAAAGCAACATTCTAGGAGAGGTCCTTTTCATATGTCATCGAATAAAACTGAATTTTTGACAATACTTGGTGATCGCCTGGCTGAAGAGCGGGGCCGCTGTGGCCATACCCAGAAATCGGTAGCGGACCAGCTCGACATCACGGCACGCACGCAAATCAAGTACGAGATCGGCGAGACCGCCCCGGACGCCTATTATCTGCACGGCCTGGGCGAGATCGGAGTGGATGTCACCTATGTGCTCACCGGCGTGCGTGGGTCGACGCCCACCCAGCAGGAGAGTGAGCTCATTGCCTGTTATCGCGCCGTGGATGCCACCCTGCGCAGTTCGCTGGTGCAGCTCTTGACGGGTTTGTCGCAGATGTCGAAGTCGGGCAAGAAGAAGCGTGACCTGCCATCGGCCAGCGAAGTCAAGCGTATCCGCCCGGGGCGTCAACGCAAGGCGTCGGCGGATTCGGCGCAGGGCGCAAGCGCAGGGGAGTCTGGCCCGGCCACTTCCGCGCAGACCAGGGAGTAAGCGCAGGCGGCAAAAAAAGCGGGTGTGAGGGCGGGGCGCGTGAAACGCTGGATGTGATCGCGAGGGGCGCGGGGCGCGATTGACGAGGAGCCTGAGACAGGCAGTTCACAGAAGCACGCAGAATTACGCACAAGACGCGCAGAAACGAAAAAAGCACCACGATCGCTCGTGGTGCTTTTCGTTATTGGTGGGGCGTCACAGATTCGAACTGTGGACCTACGGATTAAGAGTCCGCTGCTCTACCAGCTGAGCTAACGCCCCGTGGTGTTCCTGAAATGATCAGGTCAACCGGGAAGTGAAAAAGGCCTCGGTAGGGGAGGCCTTTTGAAATTTTGGTGGGGCGTCACAGATTCGAACTGTGGACCTACGGATTAAGAGTCCGCTGCTCTACCAGCTGAGCTAACGCCCCGTTGCTGCACTTCGTTGTTGCCTCAGTGCTGCAAGAGAGAGCGCATTATAGGAGGGAGGTCGGGGTGGTGCAAGCTTTTTTTGGGAAAAGATGAAAATATTTTATCTCTTGGGCATCGCCACCACGCCCGGCCTGGTTTTTTGATGCCACTTTCTTACAAGCCCGCCTTGATCCCGTTGACCCAGGATTTGGCCGGCAGCTTGGTCTGGCTCTCGATCAAGGCGGCGCGGGCATACAGTTCCGGGAAATCGAATTGCACCGCGCCCTTGAAGGCCAGCGCCACCACGTTGCCGTCGTGGACTTCCGGCAGCGAGACCACGGTATCGAAGGCATATTCCATGGCCCGCAGGTTCTTGGCATAGCTCGGGTGGTCGCCAAAGAGGTTGACCGTCATCACGCCCCCGGGCGCCAGGCTGTCATAGCAGGCCTGGTAGAACTCGGGGCTGTCGAGCACCGGGCCACGCGCCGTGGCATCGTAGAGATCGACCTGCAGTGCATCGATGATGCCGTGGGTGGCGGCATGGACGATGAAGTCCATGGCATCGCTTTCGATGATCATCAATCGCTCGTCCGGCTCGGGCAGCTTGAACATGCTGTGGCAGATGGCGATGACGGCAGGATTGAGCTCCACCGCCGTCACCTGCGCCTGCGGGAATTGCCGGTAGCTGAACTTGGTCAGTGCGCCGGTGCCCAGGCCCAGCTGCACGATGTGGCGGGGCGTGCGGTTGAAGAGCATCCACGCCATCATCTGCTGGGCGTATTCCAGTTCGATCCAGTCTGGTTTGCGGATGCGCATCGCACCCTGCACCCACTCGGTCCCGAAATGCAGGTAGCGCACGCCTTCCAGTTCGGAGAGCGTCACGGGGGCATATTTGGGTTTGCGCGGTTTGCTGGCGTCGGCTTCGATCTGTTGGCGACGACGATTGGGGCCGGCCTTGGTATTGGCCTGGGCTTCGATGGATTTTCTTCGGATGAGCATGATATGAATGAAACGGCGCGGCAGCCGGGGAGGCCGCCTGCGGATGCCGAATGATACCTTGCCTTGAGGGCCTGCCAGCGGCCACCGCACGCTTTGCGCATATCGACATGCAAATTCATTCCTTCTGCCGGGCGCGCACGTATGTGAGGATGCGGACCTCATCATTTCCGGAGTTCCCATGCCATTGGCTGCAATCATCAAGCGCATCGCCGCCGCTGCTGCGCTGGCCCTGGTCCTGGCGCCGCATGGCGCCAGCGCGCAGGACAAGAACAAGATCAAGGTCGGTATCTCGGTCGGCAGTGCCGAAGCCATCTTCGAGGTGGTCAAGAAAGTCGCTGCCCGCGACGGACTGGAGATCCAGACCGTGGTCTTCAGTGACTATCTCCAACCCAATGCCGCACTGGCCTCCGGCGACCTTGACGCCAACGCCTTCCAGCACCGTCCTTACCTGGAAAGCCAGATCGCTGCGCGCGGCTACAAGATCGTGCCGGTCGGGCTGACCATCACGGCGCCGCTGGGCATCTACTCGCGCAAGTTCAAATCGGTGGACCAGTTGCCCAATGGGGCGCAGGTCGGTATCCAGAACGATCCTTCCAACGGCAACCGCGCGCTCCTGCTGCTGCAGAAGGCCGGCCTGATCAAGCTCAAGCCGGGCGTGGGTGAAAACGGCGTCAATGCCACCCCGCTGGACATCATCGACAATCCGCGCAAGCTCAAGCTGATCGAACTGGATGCTGCGCAACTGCCACGCTCGCTGGACGACCTGACGGCGGCCTCGATCAACAATGACTACGCCTACAAGGCCGGCCTGTCCCTGCAGAAGGACACCATCGCGGTGGAAGATCCGCGCGGCCGTTACGCCAACATCATCGCCACCCGTGCCGAAGACAAGGACAAGCCCTGGGCCAAGAAGCTGGTGCAGGCCTACCAGTCGGAGGAAGTGCGCAAGTTCATCGAGACCGAGTTTAAGGGATCGCTGGTGCCGGCGTTCTGAATCCCGCGCCAAGGCTTGCTCTCTGCACCGCCCGCCATCTGGCCGGGCGGTTTTTTTTTCGTCCGCTTGCCGTGGCGGTGATGCGCTGGCGGTCTGTGCTCCATTAAACTTGCGCCATGCTCAAGAACCTCATCCTCTGCCTGAAGCTGGCCATCGTCTTCTGCGCCATCGTGTTTTTCGCGAAGGCGTTGCAGTATTTGATTTTCAATGGCGGGTTTTCGGGGGAGTTTTATGACTACCTGTTCCTCAGGAAGTGATTAAAGGGTAGTAGCACATGTACCATAATATGTACATGTGCTACGATGCAGCTTTCGTTCACCGCAGGAGGCTACCCATGCGCACAGTCCACTTTACTGACGCCCGCAGCAACCTCAAGAACGTGATCGATCGCGTCGTCGAAGATGCCGATGTGACCTTGATCACCCGGCGCGATGCTCCCAATGCGGTGCTGATGTCGCAAGACTACTTCGATAGCCTGATGGAAACGGTTCACCTGCTGCGTTCGCCCGCCAACGTCGCCCACCTGGAGCGGTCGATTGCCCAACTTCGCGCCGCCAAGGTCGAGGAAAAGAAGCTGGATGAGCAATGAGTGCCAGTCGACGCGTCATGTTCACGGCAGCAGCGTGGGAGGACTACCAATACTGGCAAACGCAAGACAGAAAGACCCTCAAACGCATCAATCAGCTCATTCGCGAAGCGCAACGCGCCCCCTTCGAAGGGATAGGCAAACCTGAGCCCTTGAAAGCCAATCTGCAAGGATTCTGGTCGCGCCGCATTGATGATGTGAACCGACTGGTGTACGAAGCCACTGACGATCAGCTCAATATCATCGCTTGTCGCTATCACTATCTTTAAGGCCCGGCCGGCAGCCTCTGCGGCGATGATCAGCGCAGTGCGGCCAGCCAGCGCGCACGCTTGTCCTCATACCCCAATGCCGCGTGCGCCGGACTGCTCGACGGCAACACCACCACCCGGTAGTCCTGCGCCTTGGTACCCAGCGCCTTGATCCCGATCTTGCCGGCGGTGCCACCATTGAAGGCGATGGTCTCCAGTGCAGGCAGCCTGGCGATCAGCGTCAGCACGTCATTGCCGCTGTGATCCCGGATTTCGCTGTCCAGACTGCCGATACGCCTGGCTTGGGCGATCACATCCCACAGGCCGATGCGATGTTGCAGCAAGGTGGCCAGCCTGGCGTCATAGTCCATCGCGTAAAGGTCCACCCCGATCACGTCGCCCACCAGCCGCCAGAACGCATTGCGCGGATGCCCGTAATACTGACGGATCGCCAGCGAGGCCGTTCCCGGCAAGCTGCCCAGGATCAGGATGCGCGTGTCCGGCGCCACTACCGGCGCAAAGCTGGCCAGCAAGGGATCCGTCGTGGCTGTATCGGCATCGGGGGCAGCATCAGTGGCAGAGCAGGGGGCGGCGGCAGAGGAGGGGCGAGCAGGCATGGAAACGGCCGGGATGAAAAGAATTTCAGCAAGCACCAGCCGCATCGCAGTGCGTGCACAATGGCGCGGCTGCAGAGGCGTCAGGCTTGCGGCAAAATGCACAAGAATTCACATCTTAGCGTAAGCTGCCTTGGCGTCACGCGCCGGGCCATTCATTCAAGGGAAACTGAACATGACAGATAAGGTCATCATCGTCACCGGCGGCAGCCGTGGCATCGGCGCGGCCACCGCGCTGCTGGCAGCCCAACGTGGCTACGCGGTATGCGTGAACTACGTCTCCAACCGCGAGGCCGCCGAATCGGTGGCCGGGCAGATCCGCGCCGGTGGCGGCCGTGCCATTACCGTCGCGGGCGATGTCTCCAAAGAGGAGGACGTGCTGCGCCTGTTTGCCACCACCGACCAGGAGCTGGGCCGCGTCACCGCCCTGGTCAACAACGCCGGTATCCTCGAACACCAGTCCCGCCTCGACACCATGAGCGCCGAACGCATCACCAGGGTGCTGGTGGCCAACGTCACCGGCAGCCTGCTGTGCGCGCGCGAGGCGGTCAAGCGCATGTCCACCCGCCACGGCGGGCAGGGTGGGGCCATCGTCAACCTGTCGTCGATGGCCGCCAAGCTGGGCGGCCCCGGTGAATACGTGGACTACGCCGCCTCCAAGGGCGCCATCGACGCCTTCACCATCGGCCTGGCCAAGGAAGTGGCGGCTGAGGGCATTCGCGTCAACGCCGTGCGTCCCGGCCTGATCTATACCGACATCCACGCCAGCGGTGGCGAAGCGGGCCGTGTCGACCGGCTCAAGGATGCCGTCCCCATGAAGCGCGGCGGCACCGCCGAGGAAGTGGCCAACGCCATCCTGTGGCTGCTGTCGGAGGAGTCTTCCTATGCCACCGGCACCTTCATCGACGTCTCCGGCGGCCGCTGAGGCTTCGCCCGCTCATTGAACGAGGAGCTCTCATGGATAGCGCCAGCACCGTCTCCCCGCGCCGCATCGATGTGCTGCTGGCCCGCTATGCCGAGAGCCATCGCCATCCGATGAATGAATTGATCCACTGCATCTGTGTACCGGCCATCGTATTTTCGCTGCTGGGCCTGTGCTGGATCGTTTCACCGGCCGTGGCGCTGCTGGTGGCCGCCGCTGTGCTGGCCTGGTACCTGCGCCTGTCGCCGCCCTTTGCCGTGGGCATGCTGGCCATGTCGGCGGTGATGCTGGTGGTGCTGGCGCGGCTACCCTTGGGCGCTGTCCTGCCGGTGTCGGCGTCGGTCTTCGTGCTGGCCTGGATCGGCCAGTTCATCGGCCATCGCATCGAGGGCAAGAAGCCATCCTTCTTCGAGGACCTGCGGTTTCTGCTGGTGCGGCCCTTGTTCGTGCTGGCTTTCCTGTACCGGCGTTGGCATATCGCCTACTGAAGAAGTCCTTGCGGGAACGATTGCCGACGCGCAGCCTCTTTGTATTAAGATGTAAAGGAATGTGTGCTTGCGGGCGAGATGCGCGATCATGTTGCGTTCGCGCGGACGCTCGAATCCCCCCGCTGCCCGGAAACGGGCCAATAGTTCTCAGTCGGAGTTTTTAGTATGAAGAAATTGCTTGTGATCGCAGCCCTGGGCTCCCTGGTAGCCGGCTGCGCAGTGACCCCCAACTCGGCCAGCGTCTACAACACCCGCCAAGCGCAGGGTGAGCAGACCGTGCGCATGGGCGTGGTCGAGTCTATCCGCAACGTGACCATCGACAAGGGCTCGACCGGCGTCGGTACTCTCGGCGGCGCCGCATTGGGCGGCATCGCGGCCGGTTCCAACATCGGCGGCGGCAATGGTGCCCTGGCTGCCGGTATCGTCGGCGCACTGGCCGGCGGCGTCCTGGGCAACCAGGCCGAAGCCCACCTGAACAACCGTCCCGGCCTGGAAATCACCGTGCGCCTGGATAACGGCGAGCTGCGCGCCATCACCCAGGATGCAGATGAACCTTTCCGCATCGGCGAACGTGTCCGTCTGCTCTCCAACGGACGCACCACCCGCGTGACGCACTGATTTTTGCGAAGCGTATGAAGAAGCAGGGCTGCGGCCCTGCTTTTTTTGTCAGGAAATCAGAGGGAAATCTTCGCCACGTCGCCAATCGCGCCACGCTCCCTGATCGATCTGGTAGAGCCTGTGCAGGCTCAATGCGTGACCTGCTGGCAAGCGCGGATGGAGAAAGTCATCCTTCATTTCCGAGCGCATGCCCAGTCGCTGCATCACCGCTAGCGAACGGGCGTTGGCAGGTACCGTAAAAGCAACGATCCGAGGCAGCGCCAGCTTCAGAAAGCCGAAATCCAGCGCGCAGCGCGCTGCCTCCGTGACATAGCCTCGCCCCCAAAGCGCAGGGGCCAGCCGCCAGCTGATTTCGACGGCAGGCGTGAAATGCGCCTCGAATCCGACTTGCATCAAGCCAACGACCCCGGCCATTTCACTGACGCCAGGGATTTCCAACGCCCATGGGCCAAATCCATGCTGGACGAAATGCTCTTCTACCTTGTCGGCCAAGGCATCGCTCTCTGCTCGAGTCAGGCATTGGGGGAAGTGCTGCATGGCCACCGGATCGGCGTTGATCGCCGCCAGCGCTTCGCGATCCTCCGCTCGCCATCGCCGCAGGACTACGCGGGGACCTTGCAATAAAGGCTCTTCAGGATGACGTTGTGTCATTGTTGACGGACGTTTGTTTGGATTTCAGCAACCACATGTAGACCACCGTCTGCAACAATGCCACCGTACTTCCGACGATGACTTCCCCCACCCGCATCAAGGCCAGGTGCAGTTCCTGGCTCAGGCCATTGCCGGTGAAGGCGGCCGAGAGCAGGATCACCACGGTGGCCGGTCCCAGCCGCCAGTTGCTCGGATAGTTCTGCAGCAGCATGGCCACCACTACCGCTGCGGTCAGGGCCACCAGCATGGCCAGGAAGGTCGGCCCGAATATCACCAGCGCGATGCAGGAAACGATGCAGCCGGAAATCGTGTTGATCAGCCGCGCGCGGAAATTGGCCTTGGCCACCGTCATGTCCGGTTCGGTCACGATGATGAGCGAAATCATCGCCCAGTAGGGCTCCTCGATACCCAGCGCGCGCAGCCCGTACCACAGGATCAGGCAGCCGGAGAGGATCTTGACCAGGTAGGCGAGGGCATTCTTGCGGGGATTGATGAAGTGCAATTCCATAGGCCGATGTTAACCAGCCAGCATCGTGGCTGCAAGCCGATATGAATGAAAACGCCGCCTGCGGGAGTCCCCGCAGGCGGCGTTCCTGCCAGCCAGGCCATCACGGCCTGTCGGCACGGTCCGGCATATGAACGAACTTACTTGGCGGCCATGGCCAGCAGCATGTCGTTCAAGCGCTTGACGAAGCTGGCCGGATCGGCCAGTGCACCGCCTTCAGCCAGCAGGGCCTGGTCATACAGGATGTGCGACCAGTCGTCGAAGCGCGCCTCTTCGTATTTCAGGCGCTGCACCAGCGGGTGGTCCGGGTTGATTTCGAGCGTGGGCTTGGATTCCGGTGCCGCCTGGCCGGCTGCCTTCAACATGCGCACCAGGTTGCCCGACAGTTCGTTCTCGTCGGCCACCAGGCAAGCCGGGGAATCGGTCAGGCGGAAGGTCACGCGCACTTCCTTGGCCTTGTCGCCCAGGGCGGTCTTCATCTTCTCGACCAGTTCCTTGTACTCGGCTTGCGTTTCTTCGTGCTGCTTCTTCTCGGCTTCGTTCTCCAGCTGGCCCAGGTCCAGGCCACCCTTGGCCACCGAGGCCAGTTCCTTGCCCTCGAATTCGGTCAGGAAGGACAGCATCCATTCGTCCACGCGGTCGGTCAGCAGCAGCACTTCCACACCCTTCTTGCGGAAGATTTCCAGGTGCGGGCTGTTCTTGGCGGCCTGCCAGGTCTCGGCAGTGACGTAGTAGATCTTGTCCTGGCCTTCCTTCATGCGGGCCACATAATCGGCCAGCGAAACATTCTGCACATCGCTGTCATTGTGGGTGGAAGCAAAGCGCAGCAGCTTGGCGATGCGCTCCTTGTTGGTCGCGTCTTCGCCGATACCTTCCTTGAGCACCTGGCCGAACTCGGTCCAGAACGTGGTGTACTTGTCCTTCTGCGCCTGGTCTTCGCTGTTGGCCAGCTCTTCCAGCAGGCTCAGCACGCGCTTGGCCGAACCGTCGCGGATGGCGCGCACATCGCGCGACTCCTGCAGGATCTCGCGCGAGACGTTCAGTGGCAGGTCGGCCGAATCGATCACGCCCTTGACGAAGCGCAGGTACACCGGCATCAACTGCTCGGCATCGTCCATGATGAACACGCGCTTGACGTAGAGCTTGATGCCGCCACGCTTGTTGCGGTCCCACAGGTCGAACGGGGCGCGCGCCGGGATGTAGAGCAGCTGGGTGTATTCGCTGCGGCCTTCCACGCGGTTGTGGGTATAGGCCAGGGGAGCGCCGAAGTCGTGCGAGACGTGCTTGTAGAACTCTTCATATTGCTCGGGCGTGACTTCCGACTTGCTGCGGGTCCACAGGGCGCTGGCCTGGTTGACCGTCTCCAGCTCGTCCTTCTGCACGGTTTCCTTCTTTTCCTCATCCCATTCTTCCTTGTTCATCAGGATGGGCAGGGAAATGTGGTCGGAATACTTGCGGATGATGGACTTGAGCTGCCATGCAGAGAGGAATTCATCCTCGCCTTCACGCAGGTGCAGGATGATGTCGGTGCCGCGGCCCGGCTTGGTGATCTGCTCGATGGAGAAGTCGCCTGCGCCTTCGGATTCCCAGCGCACGCCTTCAGAAGCAGGGGTGCCGGCACGGCGCGTCTCGACTGTGATGCGGTCGGCGATGATGAAGCCCGAGTAGAAGCCCACGCCGAACTGGCCGATCAGGGCGGCGTCCTTCTGCTGGTCGCCCGACAGGCGCGAGAAGAATTCCTTGGTGCCCGACTTGGCGATGGTGCCCAGGTGCGAGATGGCCTCATCCCGGTTCATGCCGATGCCGTTGTCGGAGATGGTGATGGTGCGCGCCGCCTTGTCGAAGCTGATCTTGATCTTCAGTTCCGGATCGTCCTCGAACAGGCTGCCATTGTTGATGGCCTCGAAGCGCAGCTTGTCCGCCGCATCCGAGGCATTGGAGACCAGCTCGCGCAGGAAGATTTCCTTGTTCGAATACAGCGAGTGGATCATCAATTGCAGCAGTTGCTTGACTTCGGCCTGGAAGCCCATGGTCTGTTTTTCGGTTGCCATGTGGTTGTCCTTATTGAAGAAATGGATGAGTGAAATAGGCAGAGGTAATCGTCTGTGGGCAGGATATAGGGAGAGACTTGTGGTTTTTCAACCGCAATTTTTGTCATTTTTGATCAGTTCGTGAGTATTGCGGTATTTCCTGATGGCACGAAGTCAACAAGCTGACCATAATTGCCGGAGTTAACTTTTATCAAGTCAATTGAAATTAAACGATTTTTCCGGGTTATTTGTAATTGAGTTGCAATCCGCCGGTGATAAAATTGTTTTAACAAAATGGTAACAAATTCGATCAGGCTGATCGAACGGATGTACAAGCCGGAGCTCCCCCAAGAAAAAGAACAGGAGTGCCCCGGTTTGATGACGGGAATCGCAGAGGGCTGACGATTCTTTCCTGGGATGTGGGTTGGGTAGGGGAGGCCGGTGGGATACCGGCTGATCGTGTTGATGAGAGTTCTCAAGAGCAAGCGTTTCATACTGGGCGTTTCATTGGGCTTGGCCGCGCATTCTGCGCCCCAGGCGGCTGACAAGCCGCCGGCCGCTGGCGCCGCAGCCACCGTGCAAGCCACTCCGGCCACGCCGGGTTCCTTCGACAACAAACTGGATGCGCCGCCGCAGATCCGGCTGGGTGCCGATCCGGCCGGGCCAGCGGCGACGGACTATCGTCTGCCGGGTTTGCCGGCCGATACCCCGCCGCCCTCGACCCAGGATGAAATCCTGCTGTTGCTGCGCCAGTCCGATCCAGGTTTCTCGGGCAACCAGATCGTCCTGCCGCAGATCAGCATCGTCACCGAGGGTGAACCGGTCCCGGACCTGAGTCTGCGCAGCGTGCTCGACCTTGCGCTCAACAACAGCTACAGCTACGCCGCCACCGCCGCGCAAGCCGACCAGGCACGCTATGCCTCCAAGGCGACGGCTGGCCAGCTGGGCCCGACCCTGGATGTGCGCGCGCAGAAGGGCAATGAATATTCTTCGCCGTCCTCGGTGATCGACCCCAATACCGGGCTGATCCAGCGCGCCTCGTACCACAAGCGCTGGGACGTGACCCTGATCGGCCGCCAGCCGATCTTCGCCCCCGGTTCGTATTACGACTACCGCAAGAGCAGCTCCCTGGCCGACGCCGCCGACCTGCGTCGCGACGACGCCCGCGAGACCCTGTATTACAACGCCATCAAGGCGTATTACGACGTCATGCGCGCCTATGCCACGCTGTCGTTCTCGCGCAGCTATGCCCAGCGCATGGGCGCCTTGCTGGATTACATGAACAAGCGCCTCGAAGGCGGGGGCGCCAGCCGTATCGACTTCGAGCGCGTACGCGGCCGTTCGCTCACGGCCCAGTCCGCCGTGGCCGAGGCCGAAGGGGCGCTGGAAAGCGCCATGGTGTCGCTGAACCAGATCACCGGCCGCAAGATCGAGCAGATCGAAGTGCCGGACCACATGATGCCGACCGTGCCCGACACCTCCAAGCTGGCCCTGCAGGATGTCTACGAGACCAACCCCGGCGTGCGCGCCGCGCGGCGCGACGTGGAAGCGGCCAACCAGGAACTGAAGTCGGCGCGCGCCAAGTTCTCGCCTACGGTGGCCCTGGAATGGACCCAGACCAAGACCCGCGGTGCGGGCGGTGCCATCGATACCACCGACAACAGCCTGCAGCTGACCACCGACCGCCGCCTGATGATGGTGGTGAGCATGAACCTGCTCAATGGCGGCTCCGACCTGTATTACAGCAAGCAGGCCGGTGCCAAGTACGTGGAAAAGAGCAATACCGCGCTGGACCTGGAACGCAAATTGCGTGAGCAGATCGAGATCAATTACCGCACCCTGGGGGCGGTGAGAAAGCGCATGGAGATTTCGCGCCAGGCCTATTTGACCAATGCCAACGTGGCCGATGTCTTCCTGGAACAGCTCTCCACCGGCAGCAAGCAATTGCTGGACGTGCTGGACGCCTACCAGCAGGCCTACCAGGCGCGCATGGATTTTGCCAACCTGCTGTTCCAGCAGGCTGACCTGAGCTACCAGATCCTGCGCAACACCGGTCGCGCAACTGCACTGGAAACCCTGCCCACGCGGGCGTCGAACAAGACGGGGGAATGATGGAGGGCGGCAAGGAACAGAATTTCTGGCCAGGCTTCGTGGACGCGCTGTCCAACGTGGTGCTGGTGATGATTTTCGTGGTGGTGGTGTTCGTGGTGACGCTGTTCTACTACTCGCAGAAGCTGGCGCAGATGAAGGTCAGCAAGCTGATCTCGCAAGGCCAGGTGCAGGTCGTGGGTGAATCCAAGGCCAAGAAGACCGACACCATCGCCACCGCCGACAACACCAGTACCAACAGTGCCGAGACGCCCGGCGAGCGCGAGAAGGCGCAGGAGATCGAGCAGTTGAAGCGCGAAGTGGCCAGCCTCAAGGCCAAGCTGGCCGCGCCGCCCCTGCAGTCCGACAACGGCAGCCTGCGCAGCGCCGCCGCACCCTCCAGCCCCAATGCGATCCAGGTCAAGACCGAACCCAATGACAAGGAAGTCGCACCGGGCCTGCGCATCGATGCCAACGAAAAAGCGGTGACCCTGAACTTCGACGCCGACTCCACCCAGTTGAACGACGAAGGGTCCAAGGCGCTCGACAAGAGCATCGGCGACTGGGTACGCCGTGCCAAGTCCAGCCAGGGCAAGATCGTGGTCACCGGCGTGATCGGTAGCGGTGCCTACAGCGAGAGCCGGCGCCGCGCCTACTATCGCACCGTGGCGGTCCGCAACTATCTCATCGATGCCGGCGTGGACAAGGAACGCGTGACCAGCCGCGTGGCCACCGATGAAAACGGCAGCGGCAATGACGCCCGCGTGATCGTGCAATACCAGGCCTCGGCAAAATGACGCTCTCGCTCAAGCCCGGCACCGGCCACGGGATCCGTTCCCGCAGCAAGGGCTTCATGCGCCGCGTGGCGCCGCGCCTGGACCGCCGCCTGGGCGAGCTGCAGGCCATGCCGCGCCCGCGCCTGGCGGTGCTGGCCTGCACGCTGTTGCTGGCCTTGCTGGTGATCTGGTCGATGCTGGCCCCGATTGATATGGTGGTGCGCGGCAGCGGGCGCATCGTCGCCTCCGAACACAACCAGGTCATCCAGCACCTGGAAGGCGGCATCGTCTCGGCCATCCTGGTGCGCGAAGGCGCCGTGGTCAAGAAGGGCCAGACCCTGATCTCGATTGCCGACGTACGTGCCAATGCCGATCTCGGAGAAGGCCGTGTCAAGATCCTCGGCCTGCGCGCCAAGATTGCGCGTCTCTCGGCCGAAGCGGCCGGTGCCGCCAGCCTGCAGATGCCGGCCGACCTCGAGCGCGATGACCCCGCCGTACAAAGCGAGCAAGCCGCCTTTGCTGCGCGCTCTGCCAAGCTCATGCAGGAAATGTCGGTGCTGCGCGAGCAGGCCGCGCAACGCCAGGCCGAACTGGGCGAAGCGCTCAGCCGCCAGAAAAGCCAGGCCAGCGAACTGGACCTGGCGCAGCGCCAGTACAAGCTGATCCACAACATGCTCGAACGCAATGCCGCCTCGCAGCTGGAAGACATCCAGGCTGCCGCCCGCGTGCAGGACGCGCAGAGCAAGCTCTCGGCCAACGACGCCATGATCCCGCGCCTGAAAGCGGCCATCGCCGAATCGCAGGCCAAGATGGGCGAAGCGTCCTCGCGCTTCCGTTCGGATGCCCGCGCCGAACTCACTGCGGCGGAGACCGAACTGGCGCGCCTGCAGGAAGAAATCAAATCACGCAATGACCGCGTCTCGCGCTCGGAGGTCAAGGCACCCATGGATGGCGTGGTCAACCGCGTCATGATCAATACCGTGGGCGGCGTGGTACGTCCGGGCGACCCCATCATCGAGATGACCCCCAGCGACGACAAGCTGGTCATCGAAGCCCGCATCTCCCCCACCGACCGCGCCGAACTGGCCGCCGGTGCCAAGGCGCGCGTGAAGGTCTCGGCTTATGACTATGGCGTCTACGGTGCCATGGAAGGCGTGGTCACCGAGATCAGCGCCGACACCGTCCCGGACGAAAACAATCCACGCGGCGAGCGCAGCTATCGCATCAAGATCGCCGTACAGCGCGGTGACAGCGAACTGCAGCGCAAGCTGGCGCTGATGCCCGGCATGACCGCCAGCGCCGACATCATCGTCGGCCGCCGCACGGTGTGGCAGTACCTGATGTCGCCGCTGTCGCGCTTCGGCCAGGGTGCCCTGCGGGAGCCGCGATGAACTGCGCCGCCATCCCCGCAGCGACTTTTTGTTCGCCGCAAAGCCGCATCCAGCAAGGCTTGGCGGCGGTTGACGTTTTCTGCACCATCCACTTTCCCTGCGTTCTCTTTTCCGGAACATCGCACGTATGAAAAACCTTCGCCAGTTCTACGCACTTGCCGCCATCCCGACGCTCCTGCTGCTGTTGGGCGCTTTCCTGTTCCGGGGATTCGTGGGGCACGCGATCCAGATCAATCCCTTCCTGAACCTGTTCATCATCGCGGTGGCGGTGTTCGGTATCGGCTTGATCGTCTACAACCTCTATCGCGTCAACTGGGAATACGACAAGCTGATGCAGTTCTACGACCGCACCAAGGCGGGCGAATCGATGGAAAGCCTGGTCAAGGCTCCTGAATTCGAAGGCACCGAGATCGGCCAGGTGCTGGTGTCGGTGGCCAGCACCAAGGGCCGGCTGACTTCCCGTATCGAACAGGAAACCATCGAAGGCTCGCTGCACGACCTGCGCGCGCACCTCGATGCCAAGACCGAGTTCCCGCAATTCCTGACCGGTTTCATGATCGCACTGGGCCTGCTCGGTACCTTCATTGGCCTGCTGGAAACCCTGGTCAGCACCGCTGCCCTGATCGACGGCTTCGGCAAGGCCAGCACCGCCGGCGACATGGATGCCTCCTTCATGCACCTGGTGGCCGACCTGCAAAAGCCGCTGGCGTCGATGGGTACCGCCTTCTCGGCCTCGATGTTCGGCCTGATCGGCTCGCTCGCACTGGGCTTGACCCTGACGCCGCTGCGTGCGGCCAGCAAGAAGCTGGTCACGCGCGCGCGCGAATGCATCAGCGACATGGTGCAGCACGTGGTGCACGACATGAGCGGCCCGGCGGCCACCCAGCGCCAGGGCGTGTCGGAAACCTTCCTCGCCGAATTCCTGCAAGATTTGATGGTGCTGCAGCGCGAATCCATCATGGCCGCCCGCAACAGCTCGGAAGCGTCGCTGCAGGCCGGCATCAAGCTCGAAGGTCTGAACGACCGCTTGAACAACATCGTCCAGCTCTTCAACGACAGCATGGAAGAATCGCGCAGCCTGCGCCAGCTGGTCGCTTTCGGCCCGCGCATGCACGAGACCGCGCAGCAGACGCTGGAAGAGATCCGCAACGTCGGCCAGTTGATCAACACCAAGATCACCTCGGCGCGCGATCTCTCCGACAGCCTGTCTTCGCTGGAAGAACGCCTCTCGGTCAACGGCGACATCGCCAACCGCACCTTCGAAGTGCTGCCGCAGATCGTCACCACCATCCAGGCCGGCCAGCTGGCGCTGTCGTCGGCGCTCAATTCGCTGCAGACCCAGCAGGGCGAAATCTCCAACATGAACGAAAAGAACGCGCAGAACATCGCGCAACTGCCGGCACTGCTGAACCAGATTTCGGTGCGCCTGGCCGATGAGATGGGCGCCATCCAGTACCAGGGCGAACTGCAGGCCACCGTGGCCGCTCGCCTGAACGAACTGGGCAACACCATCGGCGAGAACTCCAGCAACATGGCGCGCGATGCACTCTCGGCACGCCAGCTGCAGATCGACCTGGCCAAGCACATGGCCACGCAGAACGACCGCGTCAAGAACCTGGGCGCCATCCCGCAATCGCTGACCTCGATCACCGAAGCGCTGATGCGCCAGAACATCAACTGGCAGACCGTCATCGAAGAAATGCGCAGCGGCCGCCAGACCATGGTCAAGGACCTGCGCCTGGAACTGCGCGAAGCGATCCGCGAACTCACCGCGACCAATCGCGGCGGCCAGGCCTGATGCCGGCCTGACGACGATCACCGCGCACCATGAACGCCAGCGAACAGGTCCACATCGATCAGCCGCAAGTCCGTACGGACCTGCGCGCCGATCCCACTTACCTGACGCTGCTGCGCGCCTATGGCAGCCGCTTCGTCGAAATCATCGTTGCCGGCATCCTGGTCAACCTGCTGGGTTTGCTCATGCCGCTCTATTCGCGGCTGATCTACGACAAGGTACTGGGCAACCACATCCCGGAAACGCTCTGGGCGCTGACGCTGGGCATGCTGCTCTTCATCGGGCTGGAGCTGGTGTTGCGCATCATCCGCGTGTATTACACCGAGCAGCTGGCCGGTCGCCTGGATGGGCAATTCGATGAGGTGTCGGCACGCCGTCTGCTCACGGCCAAGGTGCAGGCGCCGGTGGGCGTGGTGCTGGCGCGCTACCGTGATCTCTCGGCCGCACGTGACCTGCTCTCGTCGAACTACATGCTGCTGCTGGTGGACCTGCCTTTCCTGGCGTTGTACCTGGTGGTGCTGGGCTTGATCGGCGGCCACATGGTGTGGGTACTGCTGGTGGGCGGCGGGCTGCTGGTGGGCATGCAGCTGCTGCTCAAAGTCCCGGCCAATGATTATGCGCACGCGGCCATGAAGGCCGGTACCGGCAAGGTCGATAAACTGGCCAGCATCGTCTACGGCATGGAAACGCTCAAGACCACCCCGCTGCAGGACCGCCTCATGCGCGCCTTCCTGGCCGATGCCGGCGCCAATGCCGTGGCGCAGGCCAAGAGCCGCTTCTGGATGAATACCAGCTATGCCATCTCTACCGTGGGCTATACCTTCATCTCGGTGGCCACGCTGGTGGTGGGCGTCTATCTGGTGGAGGACAACCTGCTCACCGTCGGCGCCCTGATTGCCTGCTCGCTGCTGATCAGCCGCGCCACCACGGTATTGTCGTCGCTGGCGGCACTGCTGGGCCGCATCGAGATGTTCCGCCGCGCCCGCGCCGAATTCGACCAGCTTTTCGAAGAGCAGGAGCAGACCCCGACCGCCGATGTACTGCGCCAGGAAATGCGCGGCCTGATCCAGGTCGGCAACCTGCTGCTGCACCTGGACCAGAAAGAAAACGCCACCTTGAAGAACATCTCGCTGACCATCCAGCCTGGCGAGAAAGTCGGCCTGGTGGGGCGCTCGGGCTCCGGCAAGTCCACGCTGCTGCGCGCCCTGGCCGGCCTGCACAAGCCCGATGAGGGGCATGTCCTCATCGATGGCGTGGCCGTGACGGCCTATGCGCCCGAGGTGCGCATGCGCTGTATCGGTTTCAAGCCGCAGGAACCCTTCCTCTTCGATGGTACGGTGGCGGCCAACATTTTCGTGGGTGACCGCGTGCCGGGACAGGTCTACGAAGCGGCGCTGGCGGTGTCTTCGCTGGATGACCTGATCGCGCGCGGCGAGCTGCGCCTGGACCAGGCCATCAAGGCGCCCGGCAATCTCTCCGGTGGCCAGCGCCAGATGGTGGCCCTGGCGCGCGTGATTGCCTGCACCCCGCGCATCCTGCTGCTGGACGAACCGACCACCGGCGTGGACCAGCAGACCGAGGCCCGCATCATCGAGCGGCTGGCGGCCTATGCAGGCCCGCGCACGCTGGTGGTGGCCACCCATAGCCCGGCGCTGTTGCGCCACGTGGACCGCATCATCGTCATCGATGGCGGGCGCATCGTGGCAGATGGACCGCGCGACCAGATTTTGCAGTGATCCTGCGTGGCAGGTTCACCTTGAACCAGCTCCAGATTTTGATTCAGATTCAGATTCAGATTCGACATCCGAACGATCTTCGATAGCGAGGAAACATGGCAACCGCAAGCTCATCACAAGCGAACTCCGCGGACAAAGTGGCAGGACCCGTGCGCGTGGTCATGCCCGACCAGGCCGGCAGCTTCCAGGTCAGCGCCAACCGCGCGGCCGTGCAGCACGTGCAGGTGGTCGACGTGGACATGGTGCTGCACATGGCCGATGGCACAAAGGTGGTGCTGGCCGGCGGTGCCATGGAGGCCATGGACGACAAGTCCAAGGTCAAGTTCAACGACATCAGCGCCGATACCGGCAAGCTGCTCGATACCGTCGGCAAGATCTCGCTCAAGCCCAATGACCAGTCGCGGGTGCTCAATTCCGATCCGGTGGTCGCCCCGCCCAACGTGGCACCGGCCCAGCAGGTCACGGTGGACCGCAACTCGGCCAGCATCGGCAATGAAGGCGCGACCCAGTTCGCCCAGATCATCAGCGACAATTCAGCCTCGCTGACCACCAGCAGCGGCACGTCCAAGTCTTCCACCTCGGCCGGCGCGGTCGTCGGTGGCGATACCACCCACACCACCGTCGGGGCCACGGCAGCGGCCGCGCAAAACCTGGTGTCCAATACGCCTCCGGTGTTTTCGCCCCAGATCAATCCGAATTCCAATGATGCGCCGGTCAAGCCGACCGAACCGCAGCTGCCGCCGGAACGCCCTGGTACCAAGCCCTCCACCATCGTGGTGGATCCGTCCCAGCCGTCCATGGCGATCAAGCTGGTCAACCTGGCCACCACCACACAGACCGGCGACACGCTTTACGGCAGCGGCGGCATTCCTGTCTCGGCCACGGATGCGGGGCTGCCCTTGCAGTTCAGTACCCAGGTCATCAATGCCCCTGACAGCGTGCGTACCATCTACGCGGCAGGCAACAATGCCGGCACCTTCATCAAGGTCTTCGATGTCACCATCACCGGCAACGGCACGGTGCTGTCGGTGACGGTCTCGGGCGTGCCGGCGGGCATGTCCATCGTCAACGGCACCGACCTTGGTGGCGGACGCTTCCAGATGACGGTGGCTGCCGGCCAGACCGACTTCCCGATACAGTTCCAGTACAGTACGGTGGAAGCCAATTCAGCCTCACCGGTACACCAGGCCTTCGACCTGAGCTTCAGTACCGTGGTGGCTACCTCCAATGGCCAGCTCACCCTCAGCGACACGCGCCATGTGGCCGTCAAGGATGCCACCGCCTATGGCGACCTGAGCTACCTCGATCCGGCCACCGGCGACCCGGTGCTGGTGCTGCCGGCCCAAGGCCTGCCGCACGAGATCCATGCCGGCAACGGCGGCGTGACCGTCTATGGCAGCAATGCCAATGACCTGCTCTACGGCGGCAGCGGCAACGACGTGCTCATCGGCGGGACCGGCAATACCTTCTTCCAGGGCGGTGCCGGGGCCGACCAGATCGTGGGCGGCGTCAACAGCACCGGCACCAACGTCAACACCGCCAGCTATGCCGGTTCCTCGGCCGGTGTGACGGTCAACCTGGTGACTGGCGCCGGCACCGGCGGCGATGCCCAGGGCGACCAGCTGAGCAACATCCAGAACCTGCGCGGCAGCGCCTTCGACGATACCTTCGTGGCCAATGCAGCAGTCAACCGGCTCGACGGTGGCAGCGGCGGGTCCGATACAGTGTCGTACACTTCATCGAACAGTGCCGTGACAGTCAACCTGGTCACCGGCACCGGCACCGGCGGATACGCGCAGGGCGACACCTATACACATATCCAGAACGTCATCGGCAGCGACTACAACGACGTCTTTGTCGCCAGTGGCGAGGCCAATCGTTTCGATGGCGGGCTGGGATCCAACACGGTGTCCTATGCCAGCTCCAACGCCGGGGTGAACGTCAACCTGCAAAGCGGCGTGGGCAGCGGCGGGGCGGCGGCGGGTGACAGCTACGTGCGCATCCAGAACATCATCGGTACCGCCTACAACGATACCTTCGTGGGCAGTGCGGACGTCAACAGTTTCGATGGCGGCAGCGGCGGCAGCGATACGGTCAGCTATGCCGGATCAACGGCTGGGGTGTCGATCAACTTCGTCTCCGGACGCGGCACCGGTGGCTATGCCGAGGGCGACAGCTACAACCACATCCAGAATGCGATCGGCTCAGCCTTCGATGACGTCTTCATCGCCGGTGTGGACAGCGTGCACTTCGACGGTGGCAGCGGGGGTTCCGACACGGTGAACTACGGCGCCTCCACCGGTGCGGTCACGGTGAACATGATCACCATGAGCGGCAGCGGCGGCTACGCGCAGAACAATACCTACACCAACATCCAGAACATCGTCGGCAGCTCCTATTCCGACACCTTCATCGCCAGTGCTGCCGCCAACAATTTCAACGGCGGACTGGGCGGCTCGGATACGGTCAGCTACGCCAGTTCCAACGCCGCAGTCACGGTCGACCTGACCCATACGGACGGCACCGGCACCTTCGGCGGCTATGCCCAGGGCGATGTGCTGGCGCATATCCAGAACCTGATCGGCAGCGCCTACAACGATACCTTCATCGCCAGCGCCGACGTCAACAATTTCAATGGCGGCGGTGGCTCCAATACGGTCAGCTACATCTTCTCGACCGGTGGCGTGACGATCGACCTGACCAATGCGATTGGCACCGGCACCGGCGGCTACTATGCCGCAGGCGACTCCTTCAGCAACATCCAGAACCTGATCGGCAGCGCCTACGACGACACCTTCGTGGCCAGCGCCGACGCCAATGCCTTTGATGGCGCGGGCTCCAACCACAACCGCGTCAGCTATGCCGCCTCCACCACCGCAGTGACGGTGGACCTGAACTACGCCGACGGCACCGGCACCTCCGGCGGCTACGCGCAGGGCGACAAGCTCTCCAACATCCAGGACCTCACCGGCGGGGTCGGCAACGACACCTTCGTGGCCAGTGCGGCGGCCAACAACTTCGACGGTGGGGCCGGGTCGAACCGCGTCAGCTATGCCGCATCGAACGCCGGCGTCATCGTGGACCTGGTATTGGGCAGCGGCAGCGGCGGCTACGCCGACAACGATACCTACGTCAACATCCAGAACGTCACCGGCAGCGCTTCCAACGACACCTTCATCGCCAGCCTGGCCGCCAATGATTTCGTCGGCGGAGGTGGCACCAATACGGTCAGCTATGCCAAGGCCAGCGACGGCAACGGCGTCACCGTGGACCTGTTCCATGGCACCGGCAGCAACGGCTTTGCGGGGGGAGACACCTACAGCGGCATCCAGAACGTGATCGGCTCGGCCTACGACGACACCTTCATCGCCGACAGCAACACCAATGTCTTTGCCGGCGGGCTCGGTTCCAATACGGTCAGCTACGCCTTCTCGACGGCAGCGGTGACCGTCAACCTGGTCACCGGCAGTGGCAGCGGCGGCTTTGCCGCAGGCGACACCTATACCGGCATCCAGAACGTGGTCGGCTCCTCGCTGGACGACCTGATCATCGCCAGCAGCGAAGCCAACAGCATCGATGGCGGCACCAGTACGGCCAGCTCGCACAACCGCGTCAGCTATGCCAGTTCGGATGCGGGCGTGACGGTGGACCTGAACTTCACCAATGGCAACGGCACCTCCGGCGGTTACGCCACCGGCGACAAGCTCGCCAACATCCAGGATCTCACCGGCAGCGGCTTCGACGATACCTTCGTCGCCAGCCTGGCGGCCAACAACTTCGACGGCGGCGGCTCCTCGCACAACCGGGTCAGCTATGCCAGCTCCAACGCGGCCGTCACGGTGGACCTGAATTTCACCAACGGCACCGGTACCTCGGGCGGCTATGCGGCTGGCGATACGCTGACCAACATCCAGGACCTCACCGGCAGCAGCTTCGATGACACCTTCGTGGCCAGCAATGCGGCCAACCGTTTCGATGGCGGCACCAGCACGGCAAGCTCGCACAACCGCGTCAGCTATGCCAGGTCGGATGCGGGCGTGGTGGTCGACCTGAACTCCACTGACGGCACCGGTACCTCCGGTGGCTATGCAGCGGGCGATACCCTGGTCAACATCCAGGACCTCACCGGCAGTGACTTCAACGACACCTTCGTGGCCAGTGCCGCCGCCAACAATTTCGAGGGCGGTGCCGGGACCAACACGGTCAGCTATGCGCGCGCCAATGACGGCGTCGGCGTCACCGTGGACCTGTTCCAGCACGTGGGCAGCAACGGTTTTGCGGCAGGCGATACCTACAGCAACATCCAGAACGTCATCGGCAGCAGCTACGCCGATCTCTTCATCGCCGACAACAACGTCAACAGTTTCACTGGTGGCGGTGGTTCCGATACGGTCAGCTACGTCAATTCGACAGCGGCGGTCACGGTCGACCTGGCCGGCGGAACCGGCACCGGTGGCTTCGCCCAGGGCGATAGCTACAGCGGCGTCCCCAACGTCATCGGTTCGTCCTTCAACGACACCATCCTGGCCAGCAGCGTGGCCAATGTCATCGACGGCAGCGGCGGTACGCACAATCGCGTGAGCTATGCCAGCTCGGATGCGGGCGTCACGGTGAATCTGAACTTTACCGATGGCACCGGCACCTCGGGCGGCTACGCGGCCGGTGACAAGCTCTCCAACATCCAGGACCTGACCGGCAGCGCCTTCGACGATACCTTCGTGGCCAGCAGCGTGGCCAACAACTTCGACGGCGGCACCGGCACCCAGCACAACCGCGTGAGCTATGCCAGCTCCGACGCGGCCGTCACGGTGGACCTGAACTTCACCAACGGCAACGGCACCTCGGGCGGTTATGCCACCGGCGATACGCTGACCAACATCCAGGACCTGACCGGCAGCATCTACGACGATGTCTTCGTCGCCAGCGCCTTGGGCAACCGTTTCGACGGTGGTACCGGCTCGCTGCACAACCGCGTCAGCTATGCCAGGTCGGATGCGGGCGTGGTGGTCGACCTGAACTCCACTGACGGCACCGGTACCTCCGGTGGCTATGCAGCGGGCGATACCCTGGTCAACATCCAGGACCTCACCGGCAGTGACTTCAACGACACCTTCGTGGCCAGTGCCGCCGCCAACAATTTCGAGGGCGGTGCCGGGACCAACACGGTCAGCTATGCGCGCGCCAATGACGGCGTCGGCGTCACCGTGGACCTGTTCCAGCACGTGGGCAGCAACGGTTTTGCGGCAGGCGATACCTACAGCAACATCCAGAACGTCATCGGCAGCAGTTACGCCGATCTCTTCATCGCCGACAACAACGTCAACAGTTTCACTGGTGGCGGCGATTCCGATACGGTCAGCTACGTCAATTCGACAGCGGCGGTCACGGTCGACCTGGCCGGCGGAACCGGCACCGGTGGCTTCGCCCAGGGCGACAGCTACAGCGGTATCCCCAACGTCATCGGTTCTTCCTTCAACGACACCATCCTGGCCAGCAGCGTGGCCAATGTCATCGACGGCAGCGGCGGCACGCACAACCGGGTCAGCTACGCCAGCTCCAACGCGGCCGTCACGGTGGACCTGAACTTTACCGATGGCACCGGCACCTCGGGCGGCTATGCGGCCGGTGACAAGCTCTCCAACATCCAGGACCTGACCGGCAGCGCCTTCGACGATACCTTCGTGGCCAGCAGCGTGGCCAACAACTTCGACGGCGGCACCGGCACCCAGCACAACCGCGTGAGCTATGCCAGCTCCGACGCGTCCGTCACGGTGGACCTGAACTTCACCAACGGCACGGGCACCTCGGGCGGCTATGCCACCGGCGATACCCTGACCAACATCCAGGACCTGACCGGCAGCATCTACGACGATGTCTTCGTCGCCAGCGCCCTGGGCAACCGTTTCGACGGCGGTACCGGCTCGCTGCACAACCGCGTCAGCTACGCCAGTTCCAATGCGGCGGTCACGGTGGACCTGAACTTTACCGATGGCACCGGCACCTCGGGCGGCTATGCGGCGGGCGACACTCTGGTCAATATCCAGGACCTCACCGGCAGCAACTTTGACGATACCTTCATCGCCAGTGCCGCCGGCAACGCGCTCGAGGGCGGCCTTGGCTCCAATACGGTCAGCTACGCCCGTTCGACCAGCAGCAATTCCACCGGCGTCACGGTGGACCTGAGCGCGGGCACCGGCTCGGGCAACTTCGCCCAGAACGATACCTACAGCAACATCCAGAACGTGATCGGCAGCGACTTTGCCGATACCCTGACCGGCTTTGCGACCCCAGGCGTCTCCTCGGTACTGACCGGCGGCAAGGGGGCCGACAGCATCACGGCGGTGATCGCCAACCGGGCCGACACGTATGCGTCCTACGCAGGTTCCACAGCGGGCGTGAGCATCAACCTGCAGACCGGCGTGGGCACGGGCGGCGATGCTGCCGGTGACCGGCTCTACAATATCGACAACCTGATCGGCAGCAGCCTCAGCGATACCTTCTTCGCCAGCGTCAATGCCAACAAGCTCAATGGCGGCGCGGGTGGTTCCGATACGGTGAACTACTCGCTCTCCACCAGTAGCGACGGCACCACTGGCGTGACCGTGAACCTGTCCACGGGGGCGGGCAGTGGCAACTACGCGCAGGGTGATACCTACGTCAACATCGAGAACGTGGTCGGCAGCGCCTTCAACGACACCCTGACCGGTTTCGCCACGTCCGGTACCCAATCGGTGCTGGAAGGCGGCGGTGGTGCTGACACCATCACGGCGGCTCTCACCAATCGTGGCGCCACCTATGCCTCCTATGCCGGTTCGGGCTCGGCGGTGACCATCGATCTCCAGAATGGCACCGGCACCGGCGGCGATGCACAGGGAGATACCCTGGTCAACATCGACAACGTCATCGGCAGCGCCTTCAATGACCTCTTCAAGGCCAGTACCCAGTTCAACAAGTTCGATGGCGGCAGTGGCGGGGTCGATACGGTGAGTTACGAGTACGATACCGGTGGCGTGACGGTGGACCTCACCAACACCATTGCCGCCATCGGCGCCTATGCGGCCGGTGATACCTTCACCAACATCGCCAACCTCATCGGCGGCTCCGGCAACGACACCTTCTATGCCAGCAGCGTGGCCAACAGCTTCAACGGCGGGACGGGCAACAACACGGTCAACTACGCGCGCTCGGGCAGCACGCCGGTCGTGGTGGACCTGTTCCACGGCACCGGCAGCGGCGGCTACGCGGCGGGGGATACCTACGTCAACATCCAGAACGTCACGGGCAGTGCCGGCAGCGATACCTTCTACGCCAGCAGTGCGGCCAATACCTTCAACGGCGGGGCCGGGGGCAGCGATACCGTGAGCTACCTGTATTCGACCAGCGGGGATATCAACGCCAGCCTCGCATCGGGCAGCGGCAGTTCGGGTGATGCCAGCGGCGACATCTATATCGGCATAGCCAATCTGGAAGGCAGCGCCAGCGTCAACAGCACCCTGACCGGCAACGGCGGGGCCAACATCCTTTCCGCACGCGGCACGGCCACCACCAACGTGCTCAGCGGCGGTGGGGCGAGTTCAGGGACCGATGTGTTCAACGTGGTCGATGGCGGCACCAATACCGTCACGGTCGGCAGCGGCAACAACCTCATCAACGTCAGTGCTGGTTCGCACAGTGCTGGGGGCGCGCAGAGCGACATGGTCAACCAGACCACCGGCACCTCCAATATCAACAGCATCAGCGGTGGCGCAGGTGTGACGACGCTGCACTTTGCCGACCTGGGGTCCACACTGAACCTGAGCAATTTCTCCAGCAAGGTCACCGGCATCACCACGCTGGATGTGAGTGCGGGTAGCGGCACCAACGTGATCATCACCGCCGATGATGTACGCCAGATGGGCATGGCGGGTACCGGCATCTCCAAGATCCTCACGGTCAAGATGAGTACCTCCGAGAGCTTGCAGATCATGGCCAACGGCTCGGACCACTACGTCTACTTCCCCGGTTCGACCGACTATGCCTTCTACAACGCCAGCAACCAGGAAATCGCCCGCATCCACCTGGTGACGGCCTGATGCACTGATGCGCTGATGGCCTGAGAGGCAAGCGCAGGAAGGGCGATGGTTACCGATCCATCGCCCGTTCCAGGAAGCGCCAGATGCCGGGGTCCGACATCCCGGCCACGTTGATGCGCATGCGGGTGGAGGGCAGTTGGGCGGGGGAGAACAGGCTGCCCGGCGCCAGCAGGAATCCTTCTTCCATTGCCTCTTCGGTCAGCACATTGGTATCGCGGCCGGTCTCCACCCACAGGAACATGCCACAGGGCGGCGGGTCGCCCACCTCCATGCCCATGCGCTCGAGCTGGCGCATCACCTTGTCGCGCGCACCGTTCAAGCGTGCGCGCAGGCGTTCGGCATGCTTGCGGTAGTGCCCTTCGGAGAGCACCCGGTAGGCTACCCGCTCGCCGATCTCGCCCGTCGTGAGGGTTGAGAGCAGCTTGCGGTCAGCCAGGCTGCGCGCCAGTTCGGCCGAGGTGGCGATGAAGCCCACACGCAGGTTGGCCGAGAGCGTCTTGGAAAATCCCCCCAGGTAGATCACCCGCTGCAGCTGGTCCAGCGCCGCGATGCGTGTGGCCGCCTGTACCGCCGAGCCCGGATGCATGTCGCAATAGATGTCGTCCTCGACGATGATGAAGTCATTTTCCTCGGCGATGCGCAGCACCTGGAACGCCTTGGCGGCCGACAGGGAAGTGGAGGTCGGGTTGTGCAGCACCGAGTTGATCACGTACAGCTTGGGCTTGTGGATCTCCGCCAGTTCGCGCAACTGGGCGATGTCCGGGCCGTCAGCCAGGCGCGGGATGCCCACGATCTTCGCACCCAGCGCGGCAAAGGAACCGAACATCAGGAACCACGCAGGATCATCCACGAACACCACATCCCCCGGCCGCAGGAAATGCCGCGCCACCGTATCGATGGCTTGCGTCACGCCCGTGGTCAGCACGAACTGCTCGGGTGCTGCGGCGATCTCCAGTTCGGCCAGCTTGAGCTGCAACTGCTGGCGCAGCGGCAGGAATCCCAGCGGCGTGCCATAGCCCAGCAGCAGGGAAGGATTGTCGCGGCTGATGGCGCGCAGGGCATTGGCGATCAGTTCGCCGTCGAGCCAGTCCGGCGGCAGCAGGCCGCCTCCGGGCATCTTGTGCGGCGGCATCTGGCGGAACATGTTGCGCACCAGCCAGACCACATCCAGTCCGCGCTCGGCCTCGGCGACCGCTTCGGCCTGTGCGGCCATGTTGCCGTAGCCGTTGGCAATGGCCACCCGCTCCTTGACGTAGAAACCCGAGCCCCGCCGCGACTCCAGGTAACCCTGGGCCACCAGCCGGTCGAAGGCTTCCACCACCGTGAAGCGCGAGATCTCATGGGCATCGGCAAACTGCCGGATCGAAGGCATGCGCGCGCCGCCCCGCAGCAGCTTGTCGTCGATGCGCGCGCGCACGCCGCGCACGATCTGCTCCACCAGGGATTCGCCGCCCTCGCGAATGAGCAGGGGCCAGCCGGGCAGGCCGCTGTCAGGGACAACTGTCTTGGCGGGGATGCTGCGCAGATGCTTGACTGTATTGGTCATTTTACCGTGACAATGTTTGAAACTATTTGGAAAAGTGTATAGGTACTGTACTGGTATTGTCGGCTAGGATGTCAGCCAATGCAAGAGTAAGTGGCCTGGTGGAAATGCGCTGGATTGCGCTGCGATCACTGCTCTTGTTTCGCATCTTTTCGAGGAGACCATCGTCATGACCAGCCTGTCCATCCAAGCCAGCCAAGTTACCCGCACGGCCAGCGACCTGCTGCCCGGCCTGGGCGAGATCGAGCAGGCGGCCGGCATCGTCTATGCCGGCATGGCCCCGACCCCGCAACTGTGCTGGCCGCTGCTGAACCAGGCGCTGGGTGCCGAGGTGTGGGTCAAGCATGAGAATCATGCGCCGACCGGCGCCTTCAAGGTGCGCGGCGGCATGGTCTATCTGCATCACCTGGCCCGGCAGCAGCCGCAACTGTCCGGCGTCATTTCCGCCACACGCGGCAATCACGGCCAGTCGGTCGGCCTGTCGGCGCGCCGCTTCGGCATCCCCGCCACGATTGTGGTGCCCGAAGGCAACAGCCGCGAGAAGAACGCCGCCATGCGCGCGCTCGGCGTGGACCTGGTCGAACATGGCCGCGAATTCCAGGACAGCCGCGAACACGCCCAGCGCCTGGCCCGCGAGCAGCAGTTGCACATGATCCCTTCCTTCCATCGCGACCTGGTGGCGGGCGTGTCGACCTACTGGATCGAACTGTTGGCCGCCCAGCCCGCGCTGGATGTGGTGCTGGTGCCCATCGGCCAGGGCTCGGGCATGTGCGGCGCGGTCGCGGCCCGCAATGCACTGGGGTTGAAGACACGCATCATCGGCGTGGTCTCGGCGCATGCGCTGGCCTACAAGCTCTCTTTTGAAGCCGGCCGCAAGATCGAAGCGCCGGTCTCGACCCGCATCGCCGATGGCGTGGCCTGCCGCGTACCGGATGAGGCGTCGCTGCAGGTGATGTTGTCGCAGGTCGATGAGGTTGTGGCCGTCACCGACGACGAAGTCATGGATGCCATGAAGCTGGCCTTCATCGCCACCCACAACGTGGCCGAGGGCGCGGGAGCCTGTGCGCTGGCCGCGGCCCTGCAACTGCGCACGCGGCTGCGCGGCAAGAAGATCGGTGTCACGCTCTCCGGCGGCAATGTCGACCATGACGTGTTTGCCCGTGTCCTGGCGCGCTCCAGCGAGGCCGCCGATACACTGCTGGCGCCGGCACAAGTGGTGTCGCTGGCGCAGGCTGCGCAAAGGAGAAACGCATGATCGAAGCCTTGCTGCCGCTGATGTCGTTTGCTTTCGTCTCCTCCATCACACCGGGACCGAACAACATCATGCTGACCTCCTCGGGCATCTGGTTCGGCTTCCGTCGTTCCCTGCCGCACATGCTGGGCGTCACGTTCGGCTTCGGCGTGCTGCTGGCCGTATGCGCATTCGGTATAGGCGAACTGGTGGTGGCGCTGCCGCAGGTGGTGCTGCTGTTGAAGGCGCTCGGCTGCGCTTACCTGCTCTACCTGGCCTGGCAGTTGCGCCGCATGGCCGTCTCCGGGGCGGGTGAGCGGGCGGTGCGGCCGATGTCGTTCCGGGCGGCCGCCATGTTCCAGTTCGCCAATCCCAAGGCGTGGGTGATGGCCATCACCGGTGCTTCGGCCTTCATGCCGTTGTTGCATAAGCAGTCCGGATGGCTGGCCATCCTGGTCTACTGTGCGGTGTTCTGTGCCATCAACCTGCCTTGCGTGTCGGTGTGGGCCGGTGCCGGTGCGCTCTTGCGGCGCTATCTCGAACAGCCCCGGTGGCGCGCGATCTTTGCGGCGGTCATGATCCTGCTGACACTCTATTCGGCGCTGGCGATCTGGCTGTAGCAGAGGCAGGGCAGGGAAATCATTTATATCAATATCAATAAGGCGTTTTGAACCCAGGGGACCTTCATGCAAGCCAGCAGCAAGACCAGTCATCCCGCAGCAGCGCCCGGTACCGCTACGGCCCGCCACGAGAGCCGCGGCATGTGGCTGGGCCTGATCGGCGTGGCCATCTTCAGCCTCACGCTGCCCTTCACGCGCATTGCGGTGGCCGAGCTCAACCCGGCCTTCGTCGCCTTCGGCCGTGCGGTTGTGGCAGGCGTCTGCGCCCTCGTGCTGCTGGCCTGGATCAAGGCCCCGCGTCCGACCCGGCAGCAATTGCGCGGCCTCATCATCACCGCCTTGGGCGTGGTGGTGGGTTTCCCGCTGTTTTCTTCGATTGCCATGCGTTACGTCCCGGCCGCCCATGGTGCCGTGGTGGTCGGCCTCCTGCCGCTGGCCACGGCCCTGTTTGGCGCGCTGCGCTTCGGTGAGCGGCCTTCGAAGGGTTTCTGGCTGGCCGCGCTGGCGGGCTCCGGCATCGTGATCGCCTTTGCCCTGCGCGAAGGGGGCGGCAGTTTCCATCTGGCTGATTTCGCCCTGTTTGCCGCCGTGGTCACCGCCGCCATGGGCTATGCCGAAGGCGGGCGCCTGGCGCAGACCATGGGCGGCCAGAACGTGATTGCCTGGGCGCTGGTGGTGGCCTTGCCGGTGATGCTGCCGGTGTCGGTGTGGCTGGGCTGGCAGTACGGCGTGAGCGCTTCGTCGCCGGCCTGGCTGGCCTTTGCCTACGTATCGCTGTTCTCGATGTTCATCGGCTTTTTCTTCTGGTACAAGGGCCTGGCCCTGGGCGGTATCGCCCGTGTGGGGCAGGTGCAATTGTTGCAACCTTTCATGAGCCTGCTGGGCGCGGCGGTGATCGCCCACGAAGCGCTGGATGCGAGCAACATGCTCTTTGCCCTGGCCGTGATCGTGGTGGTGGCCATCGGCCGGCGCATGGCGGTGCGCCGCTGAAGGCCGCGCAGCCAGGGGGGCAGGAAGCCGCTGACGCAGCTCTGACCGGGTTTGCGAGCCGAAATAGTTCAGCTGGTACGGGCTAAAGCGGCAGTTTTTTGAGATAATCGAACACTTGTTTTTTCACATTTTGTCAACGCGCAACGCGCGAGCCAACTGCCTTTTGGCCGCAAGCGGGCGCTGTCCAACAGGGAGTACCGCATGTCCGTCTATGAAAAGCTGAAAGCATTGAACATCGAACTGCCCGCCGTGGCCACCCCGGCAGCAGCCTATGTGATGTATGCACAAACCGGCAATACCGTCTTCCTCTCCGGCCACCTGGCCAAGAAGGATGGCAAGGTATGGGTCGGCCAGCTGGGACGCGACATCGGCACCGACGACGCCAAACTGGCCGCACGCGCCGTGGCGGTGGACCTGATCGCCACCCTGCAGGCGGCCTGTGGCGGTGACCTGACCCGCGTCAAGCGCATCGTCAAGCTGATGAGCCTGGTCAATTCCACCGGCGAATTCACCGAGCACCACCTGGTGACCAATGGCGCCTCCGAGCTGATCGGCGAAGTCTTCGGCGACGCCGGCAAGCACGCCCGTTCGGCCTTCGGCGTGGCGCAGCTGCCCATGGGCGCTTGCGTCGAAATCGAAATGATCGCCGAGATCGCCTGATCGCCTTGCATGACAGGGCCGGGGCGGCCACAGTAGCCGCCCGGCCGCACGACCTTACACACCGAACACAGACTGAACGACCCGTATGAAACTCGAAAATCCCGCACCGCTGCAGTGGCAGTTCTCCCAGCGCGCCGAAGCCATGAAGAGCTCGGCCATCCGCGAAATTCTCAAGGTGACGATGCGTCCCGACATCACCTCCTTCGCCGGTGGCCTGCCGTCGCCGCTGACCTTCCCGGTCGAGCACATGAAGGCTGCCTTCGACCGCGTGCTGAGCCAGCAAGGCAAGATGGCCCTGCAATACGGCCCCACCGATGGCTACCTGCCGCTGCGTGAATGGATCGCCGCATCGCTCTCCACCAATGGCGCCCAGATCACCGCCGAACAGGTGCTGATGGTTTCCGGTTCCCAGCAAGGCCTGGACCTGCTGGGCAAGGTGATGATCGACGAAGGCAGCAAGGTGCTGGTCGAGACTCCCAGCTACCTGGGCGCACTGCAGGCCTTCTCGCTGTATGGCGCCAAGTTCGAGTCGGTGCCCAGCGATGAATTCGGCCTGCAACCCGAGACCATCGAAGCCATCGCCGGTGGCGCGCGCATGCTGTATTCGCTGCCCAATTTCCAGAACCCGACCGGCCGCACCCTGCCCACCGAGCGCCGTTTCAAGCTGGTGGAAACCTGTGCCCGCCTGGGCCTGCCGCTGATCGAAGATGATCCCTACGGTGCCCTGAGCTACCAGAATGCGCCGCTGCCCAAGATGCTGTCGATGAATCCGTCGGGCGTGATCTACATGGGTTCCTTCTCCAAGGTGCTGACCCCCGGCATCCGCCTGGGCTACGTGGTGGCACCGCGCCCGCTGATCCTGAAGATGGAGCAAGCCAAGCAAGCCACCGACCTGCACACTGCGCAGCTGACCCAGATGGTGGTGTACGAAGCCATCAAGGACGGCTTCCTGGACCAGCACGTGCCGACCATCCGCAAGCTCTATGGCGACCAGTGCCAGGCCATGCTGGACGCGCTGCAACAATACTTCCCGGCCAGCTGCAGCTGGAGCAAGCCGGAAGGCGGCATGTTCATCTGGGTGACCCTGCCCGAGCACCTGGATGCCAGCGCGCTGCTGAACGAAGCGGTGGAACAGGAGAAGGTCGCCTTCGTCCCCGGCGCACCGTTCTACGCCAACGTGGCGCAGAAGAACACGCTGCGCCTGTCCTTCGTGACGGTGCCGCCGGAGCAGATCCGCGCCGGTGTGGAGCGCCTGGGCAAGCTGATCGCTTCCAAGCTGTAAGCTGGGCCGGTCGGTTCACGGATGAAGATCGCCAATCTGCCCTTCGGCACCACCGACTGGAGCCAGGTCCCCGCCACCGAGCATGCCGGCGTGACCGGTACTGCGTGGTGGCGTACCTGCCAGTTCGGCGACCTGCGCGTGCGCATGGTCGAGTACACGCCCGGTTACCTGGCCGACCACTGGTGCGTGAAAGGGCATGTGCTGCTCTGCCTGGAAGGGGAGCTGCATACCGAGCTGGAGGATGGCCGCACTTTTGTCCTCAAGCCGGGCATGAGCTACCAGGTGGCTGACGGGGCTGAGCCGCACCGGTCGTCGACGGCGGTGGGGGCGAAGTTGTTCATCGTGGATTGATTGGCGAGGGAATGGTGGATAACGACGTTGTCCCCGCCACACAAAATGAAAGCTGGACCTGTAATCAGGTCCAGCTTTTTTTATATCAAGGCCGGTGACGATTTGCCGCGCGAATCATCTTCTCATTCGGCTCTGACTCGCTATTGAGCAACTCCAGCAGAAATTCGGCGTCTCGTGGCGTCACTGGAATGTAACCTTCGACGTTACTCCACTCCCGACAGTCTGCTTTTCGGTGGAGCGAAGATTGTTTGGGCAATGAATTTCCCGGAACTATCGGTTCTCCGCTTTCTACAGAGAACGCTGATCTATCTCTCATATCGTCTGATCCTGATTGACACACATTCTTCTCAGTCTTTAGGTGAACGCGGAGCATATCCCGAACATATAACAAGGCTAGTAACGTCGCTCGATTTTAATGAGGTTTTTCAGAAAATTTTGGGCTAGTCGCTGAGCTTCAAAGTCTCCCCATGCTTGAGCGCAACAAACTGCTCCTGCGGCAACCCCGCCTCACGCAGGGCCTTGGCCAGTTCCTTGGGCGGTTCGTCGAGCGGGTCGTCGGCCAGTTCGAAGGTCCCCCAGTGGATGGCTACCGAACGCTTGGCCCGCACGTCCTCATGGATCAGGACGGCCTGGGCCGGGTCCACGTGCTGGTTCTGCATGAACCAGCGTGGCGCGTAGGCCCCGATGGGGATGAGCGCCAGGTCGAATCGTCCGAAGCGTTCGCCGATGTCGCGGAAGTCCTTCGAATAACCCGTATCGCCCGCAAAATAGACGGAGAAGGGCTCGCCACCCGCTTGCTGCGCCGCCTGGATCACCCAGCCACCCCACAAGGTCTCTGAACGGTCGAACACGCCACGCGCCGACCAGTGCGTGGCCGGGACGAAGTAGATGTCCAGGTTGTCCAGCACGGTCTTGTCCCACCAGTCCATTTCCTTCACGTTGGTGATGCCCAACGCCAGGAACCACTCACGCACCCCCAGCGGCACCAGGAACAGCGGCGGCCCGCCCGCCTGAAGATTCAGTTGCTCCACGCTCGCCTGGTCCAGGTGGTCGTAGTGGTTGTGCGAGATCACCACCACGTCGACGTGCGGCAGCTCGCTGATCTGTACCGGCAGCGGCACCTTGCGGGACGGCCCGATGAAGGAGAAGGGCGAGGCCCGCTGCGAGAACATCGGATCGGTCAGCACGTTCTTGCCGCCCAGTTGCACCAGCGCCGTGGCATGGCCGATCCAGGTCACGCTGGGACTGCCGTGGTTGGCCTTGAGCCAGGCCAGGTCGGGCTTGACGACCGGGAACTGGTAATTGTTCCCGGGCGGCTTGGGCAGGCCCTGGGTCAGGCGTTCCCACTGCCATTTCCAGAAGGAGCCGCGTTCGGGTTGCGGGTAGTTGTTGCGAAACCCCGTCTCGGTGCGATTGCTCTTGTTGGGATCGTAGTACTTGCTGGAGGAAGAGCAGGCAGTCAGTCCGGCGGCCAGCAGCAGGACTGCCAGGCCACGGGCGAGAGGTCGCAGGGGCTGCCTCAGGCAGGATGTCGCAGGGGGCATGGAGGAGGCGCGGCAGCCGCGCAGTGATGACGATGAGCGACATCCTAGCAGGCCGCAGCGCGGCCTGCAGGCGCTGAGCCCGGTGGCGCTACATCACGTACTGCGCCAGTCCGCGCCCGAATGACCAGTTGCCCTTGTCGCCCTCGACCAGGCTGATCATCACGTCATCCGGCGCGATGCCCGGGTCCTGCTGCAGGCGCGCCACGATGGAGGCGTAGAGCGCGTTCTTCTGCGCCTGGCTACGGGTATTGCTGACCGTCAGCTGGATCAGCACGAAATCATCCGTACGCGCCATGCCCATGTAGCTGCGGCTGAAGACCAGGTCTTCCGGATCGTGTTCGGTAATGACCATGAAGCGGTCTTCCTCGGGCACATTGAAACTCTCGCGCAGGGCTTCGTAGATGTTGTCGGCGATGGCGCGGCGATCGCTGCGGGACTTGCCGCGCAATACGGAAATGCGGACCAGGGGCATGATGTTCTCCTTGCGGGTTGTTGAAAATGGCGGAGCGCTTGCTCTCCATGCCTTGCATGCTATGCTGGAGCAATCATTTGAAAAACCACTGATTGATGATTTCAATGATTGAAATTCGTCATCATTGAATCTGCACCGCGAGGGCCCTGCATCATGGATAAACCGCTGGATCTGGACGCCGTCCAGGCTTTCGTCCTGGCCGCCGATCTGCAAAGCTTCACCCGTGCGGCCGAGGCGCTGGACAGCACGCAATCGGCCATCAGTTTCAAGCTCAAGAAGCTGGAGCAGCGCCTGGGCCGTCGTCTGCTGGAACGCACGCCGCGCCAGGTGCGCCTGTCGGCCGAGGGGCAGCAGTTCCTGCCGGCCGCGCGCAGCCTGCTGGCGGCGCATGACCGCGCGCTGGAACAGCTGGACCAGGGACCGGTCCGTTTTTCGGTCGGCATCAGCGACCATGTGGCCGGTGCCACCTTGCCGCGTGCGCTGGCGCAGGTGCATGCGGTTGATCCCGGCGTGGTGGTGGAGGTGCGCGTGGGTTCTTCGCATGACCTGATGCCGGCCTATGAGCGCGGCGAGCTCGATGCCGTCATCGTGCGGCGCGAACCGCAGGACAAGGGCGGCAAACTGGTCATGGAAGAACGCATCGGCTGGTTTGCCCATCCGGATGCGCAATGCTGGGCCGGTCCGGCCTTGCGGGTAGCGACGTTTTCCTCGGCCTGCCGCATCCGCGAGCTGTCCTTGCGGCGGCTCGATGCGGCAGGCATACCGTGGGTGGAGGTCTTCGTCGGTGGCGGCATCCTTGCCGTGGGGGCAGCGGTCAGTGCGGGCCTGGCGGTGTCGGCGCTGCTCCACCGCAGCGCCCCGCCTGGTGCGGTGGAGGTGGGCGAGCGCTTGGGCTTGCCCAAGCTGCCACTGGCACAGGTAAGACTGCATGCACGGCTCAAGGAGCCGCGCTTGCAGACCGCGCTGCGCACGCTGGTGGCGGCGTTGAAGTCGTCCTGAGGCGCGGCGCTTTACTCCATCATGAATGCATCATGACCCTGCATGGACCAGTCGATCAATGCCAGCAATGATGTTTGAACTGGTCCATGTCAGGCCGGCGCCAGCAGGGGCAGGATGCGCCGTGCCAGCTCGGCGGCGCGGCGGCGGCTGTCGATGTTGGTGAAGCTGAGCATGATCATTGGCGCCACACCGGCGCGCGGTGCCAGCAGGCACTCCGACAGGGCGCGGCTGAACATGCCGTGCTGGCGCATCTTTTCGGCCAGCAGCCGGTCCGAGCGGCGGCCCTGCAGGCGCAATAACAGATGCATGCCGCCGGGCGGCGAATCGATTCGGACATGGGAATGCAACACGCCTTCCAGGCCGGCGATGGCCATGGTGCGGCGCTGGGCATAGAGGCGCCGCATGCGCTGGATGTGGCGGGCAAAATGTCCCTCGGCCATGAAATCGGCGACGATATGCTGCGTCAGGGCCGGCGCGGCTCCGGAGAAGAGTTGCGCACTGCGCCTGAAGCGCTCCACCTGCGATCGCGGCACCACCAGGTAGGCCAGGCGGATGGCCGGGAACAGCACCTTGCTGAAGGTGCCGGCATAGAGGACGCGATCCTCGCGGTCCAGGCTCTTGAGTGCGGGCAAGGGGCGGCTGACGTAACGGTATTCGCCGTCATAGTCATCTTCCACGATCCAGGCCTGCTCACGCGCTGCCCATTCCAGCAAGGCCAGGCGGCGCGGCAGCGACAGGGCCACGCAAGTCGGGCTCTGGTGCGCCGGGGTGACCACGGCGGCGCGTGCGCGGGCCGCGTGGCGCAGTCCGTACTCGACCTGCATGCCCTCGGCGTCCACCGGTATGCCAGCCAGCTGCATGCCGGCCTCGCGCAGCAGCGCGGCGCTTGGTGCATAGCCGGGGTCTTCCACCCAGATCTTGTCGCCCGGATGGAGCAGGGTGCGCGTGATCAGGTTGAGGCTGTCGCGATAGCCCGAGGTGACGAAGACCTGTTCGGCCCGGCAATCGATACCGCGTGACAGTTGCAGGTAGCGCGCAATCTCCGTGCGCAGCGCCATCAGTCCGGCCGGGGAGGGATAGAGCATGTCGGCGGCTTGCGTAGCCCGCACCGCCCGTGCGGCCAGGCGTGCCCAGATCTTGCGCGGAAAGGCGTCCAGCGCCGGGATGCCCATCTGGAAGGGGCGCGGGCCTTTTGCTTCGTCCTGTCCCTCTTCCGGCAGCAGAGGATGACGCGCCGGTACAGCGACGGTCCGCGGGCGCGACGCTGTTGCCTTGCTGGCCGCTGCCTGCACGGCCGGGCGGACCCCGGCGGCAATGACCGTCCCGGCTTGTCCGCGCGCCTCCACGTAGCCTTCGGCGGCCAGCAGCGAGTAGGCGGCCTCCACCGTGCCCCGTGCCAGTCCCAGTTCAGCGGCCAGCGCCCGCGCCGAGGGGATGCGATCCCCCGGCTGCAGCAGGCCGTCAGCCACGGCGCTGCGCAGGCGGGTGTAGATCTGGCGGTAGTAAGCTTCGCCGGTGCTGCTGTCGAGGCGGAACAAGGATGAGGGAGGATGGGACATCATGGACCAGTCAAAATGTCATTTCTTGGATCTCCCGATTATGCCATCGGCTCATTAGGATGAAGCTCCTTCCACTCTGATGGCATCGATGCTCCTACCATGGACCCATTTTCCGAGATCACTCCTGCGCCCGATTGGCGCCTCACCGACGTCGCCCTGCGCCACGCCGATATCGTCTCCGACCAGCTGGCCTGTTTTGCGGTGATGCACGAACTGCGTCCGCACCTGCGCGACAGCGACGAATTCCTTGCGCGCATCGGCCGTGCCGCCTCTCAGGGCTACCGCATCCTGGCCGCCTGGGAGCAAGGAAAGGTAGTTGCCCTGGCCGGTTACCGCTTCCAGGAGAACCTGGTCTATGGTCCCTTCCTCTATGTCGATGACCTGGTGTCCGCCAGTACTGAGCGCGGCAAGCGCTGGGGCGAACGGCTGCTCTCTGCGCTGGAGGATGTGGCGGCCCAGGCCGGTTGCGTGCGCCTGGTGCTCGATACCGGCATGGCCAATGCGCTGGCACAGCGCTTCTATTTCCGCCAGGGCATGCTGACCGGCGCACTGCGCTTCGGCAAGGCCATCGGAGGTGCCGCATGAAGATCCTGCATCTGCTGGCCTCGCCGCGCCAGGCGGCTTCCAATACCTGGTGGCTGTCGCGCCAGATCGTCGAGCGCCTGGCCGCACAGCATGCACAGGCGGAGGTCATCCTGCGCGACCTCTATGCCAGCGGGATTGCGCATGTCGATGCGGCCTATGCCGATGCCCTGGGCTCCCCGGTTGCCTTGGACGGCAGCGATGCGGGGCAGGGCACGCTGACCCTGTCGGATCGTCTCATCGACGAGCTGGAGCAGGCCGACCAGGTGGTGATCGGCACACCCATGCACAACTACACCGTCCCGTCGGTGCTGAAGGCCTGGATCGATCACGTGGTGCGGGTGCGCCGCACCTTTGCTATCACGCCGGACGGCAAGGCCGGTCTGCTGCGCGACCGGCCGGTCCATGTGGCGGTGGTGTCCGGCGGGCGCTTCACCGGCGCGTTTGCACGACAGCCGGATTTCCTCACGCCCTACCTGAAGGTGGCGCTGGCGACCATCGGGCTGCATGACCTGCGCTTTACGGCCATGGAGGGTTTGGCAGCGGGCGCGCAGGCGGTGCGCAACGAGCGCGAGCGTGTTGCCGTGGAGCTGGATCGGCAAATTTCAAGAGGTTGACGGGGCTTTTCCTGAAGGAAAAACGGGCGACCTGGCCGCTCGATTTTTTTCGAAAAAAATCCCTTGAAAACCAAAATCCCCATCCCTAGATCGGTACCAGCAGATGCTCGACGTTGAGGTCTGCGACGAAAACATCGCTTAACTGAAAGGATATTTTTATGCGTACTTTTGATCTCTCCCCCCTGTACCGTACCGCTATCGGCTTCGATCGCCTGGCCCAGATGTTCGACAACGCCCAGCGCGCTGATCAGCCCAGCTATCCCCCGTACAACATTGAACTGGTGGCCGAAGGCAAGTACCGGATCACCATGGCCGTAGCCGGTTTCGCCCGCAGCGAAATCGACATCGAGACCGAAAACGAGACCCTCAAGATCACCGGCCGCAAGCAGAAGGAAGACAAGCAGGTCAACTTCCTGCACCGTGGCATCGCCGCCCGTGACTTCGAACAGCGCTTCCAGCTGGCCAACCACATCAAGGTGGTCGGTGCCAACCTGGAAAACGGCCTGCTCAACATCGAGCTGGTCCGTGAAATCCCCGAAGCACTGAAGCCGCGCAAGATCGAAATCGGTGCCGTCGAGGACAGCAACGTGCAGCGTCTGGAACGCGCCGCCTGATCACCGACCTGGCACCGGGCGGCAGCCATTTAAGGCAGCCGCCTCACCATCACCGCCCGTTTCACCGGGCGGTTTTTTTGCGTCCATTGACATGGTTGTGATTGACGCCGCTTACCTGCTTGGTTACGTTACACACTCTGCACCGCAGTTCAGTCACCGCTCACGACCCGGCATCGCCGGACCAGCTGCTCAAAAGAAATTGGCACAGGAGCAATATCTTGCGTATATTGCGTCGGCCACAGGGAGAAACGCGTGAACGACCACCATTACCAGCATATCAACCCCGAACCCTTGCTCGATGCCATGGGCGGGGATGTTGCCGCCTGCCGGCACATGTTCGGCACCTTCCTCAAGAGCGCACCGGCCACCTTCGCGCGGCTGGATGCAGCCATCCAGCAGGACGATGCGGTCCAGGTCAAACGCGAAGCCCACAGCCTCAAGAGCACCACGGCCCTGGTCGGTGCCGGCGTACTGACTGAGATGCTCAAGGCCGTCGAGGTACAGTCCCGTGCCGAACCACCCCAAAGCGCCGTGGCCAGCCTGCCCGAGCTGCGGACCCTGTTCACTGCCGTCGTCGCCGAGGCGCAGCATTACGTGGATCAGGTGGGCGTGCCGCAGTAAGGCCGCGTCGCCCCACGCGCTTCTCGCACTTTTCGCACATCCCCCCGCAAACGGCCACCCCCCCGGCCTATCCCCGTCACATCCTTCATAAATTACCGACTCATCAGTCAGTAACCTGACGTACATCAATCGGGTTTTCAGCAGGCCTCTTCATAATGTGGACACACAAGACGAAGCATTGCGTTACCACATTTCCCGCCCGAGCCGAGATAAACGATGTGCGAGCCCTCTCTGCGAATCCGCCCCTTGCTGGCTGCCTTGCCGCTGCTGCTGGCGGCCTGCCAGTCCATGGCGCCGGACTACCAGCGGCCTGCCGCGCCGGTGGCGGCGCGCTATCCGCAGCAGGCCGATGACGCGGGTGAAGCCGTGCCGGCACTCGGCTGGCAAGCCTGGTTCCGCGATCCGCAACTGCAAGCCATCATCGCCCAGGCCCTGGCCAACAATCGCGACCTGCGCGCGGCGGCCTTGCGGGTAGAAGAGGCGAGGGCGCTCTACGGGATCCAGCGTGCCGACCTGTTTCCTGCCATTGGCGCCCAGGCAGGCCTGGACCGCTCGCGTACCCCCGCCGACCTCAACCTGACCGGCCGTCCGCTGGTGGGCAGCGCCTATCAAGCCGGTGTGGGGCTGAGCAGCTGGGAGCTGGACCTGTGGGGTCGCCTGCGCAGCCTGGATGACGCCGCGCTGCATACTGCGCTGGCCAGCGAAGCCACGCGCCGGGCTGCGGCCCTGAGCCTGGTGGCCCAGGTGGCCGATGCCTGGCTGGAGCTGGCCGAGATCGACGAACGCCTGGCCATCACCCGCGACACCATCGCCAGCCGCCAGGAGAGCTACCGCATCTTTGCGCGCCGGGTCGAGGTTGGGGCCACCTCGCGCCTGAACCTGACCCAGATCGAAACCCTGCTCACGCAAGCGCAGGCCTTGGGTGCACAACTGGAGCAGCAACGCGCGCAGCGTTTGAATGCCCTCACGCTGCTGGCAGGTTCAACCGTGGAACTGCCAGTCGGCCAGGCCCGGCCGGCACTGGATGCGGTGTTCCCGGAGCTGCCACCGGGTACGCCCTCGCTGCTGCTCACGCGCCGCCCCGACGTGGCCGCCGCCGAACACCGCCTGCAAGCGGCCAACGCCAACATCGGTGCCGCACGTGCGGCCTTCTTTCCCAGCATTTCGCTCACCGGCAACCTCGGCACGGCCAGCGCTGAACTGAGTGGATTGTTCCGCGATGGCAGCCATGCCTGGAGTTTCTCGCCCAGCGTGTCGCTGCCGATCTTCACGGCCGGCCGCCTGCGCAACAACCTGGACCTGGCCGAAGTACGGCGCGACCTGGCCGTGGCCAATTATGAAAAAGCCATCCAGTCTGCCTTCCGCGACGTCGCCGATGCGCTGGCCGCGCGCCAGTGGCTCACTCGCCAACTGGCCATCGCCGAGACGGCGGTGCAAGTCCAGACCGAGCGGGCGCGCCTGTCCACGCTGCGCTATGACAACGGCGCTGCGCCTTTCCTCGACGTGCTCGATGCCCAGCGCGACCTGCTGAGCGCACGCCAGCAGCGGGTGCAGATCCGGCGTGCGCTGCTGTCCTCGTCGGTGGCGCTGTATGCCGCGCTGGGTGGCGACAGCAATGCGCCCACGGCCTTCCCCCTTTCTTCCGGACCTCGACCATGACGCTCCCTCACGCCAAGAAACCTTTGCTGGCCGCTGCGCTGGCCGTGATCCTCGCCGGCGGTGCGGCCTATGCCTGGCTGCGCCTGCATCACAGCGGCCCCGGCGAGGGACTGGCCAGCGGCAACGGCCGCATCGAAGCCACCGAGGTGGACGTGGCCACCAAGCTGGGCGGCCGGGTCGATGCCATCCTCGTCAATGAGGGCGACTTCGTCAGCGCCGGCCAGCCGCTGGCCCGCATGCAGGTGCTCTCGTTGGAGGCACAGCGCGACGAAGCCCAGGCACGCCAGCAGCAATCGGTCTCGGCCGTGGCCAGTGCCGAGGCCCAGGTGGCCGTGCGCGAGAGCGATCATCAGGCCGCACTGGCGCTGGCCGCGCAGCGCGCCAGCGAGCTGGATGCGGCACGGCGTCGGCTGGCGCGCTCGGAGGTACTGGTCAAGGAGGGCGCCTCTTCGCTGCAGGAAGTGGACGATGACCGAGCTCGCGTGCTGGGCATGGAGGCGGCCGTCACCGCCGCCAAGGCACAGGTGACCGCCGCCCAGGCCGCCGTGGCAGCGGCCCGCACCCAGGTCAGCGGCGCACGCGCCACGGTGACCGCAGCCGTGGCCACGGTCCAGCGCATCAAGGTCGACATCGACGACAGCACCCTCGTCGCGCCGCGCGCCGGGCGCGTGCAATACCGCATCGCGCAGCCGGGCGAAGTGCTGGGCGGTGGCGGCAAGCTGCTCAACCTGGTGGACTTGAGCGATGTCTACATGACCTTCTTCGTTCCCGAGACCGTGGCCGGCAAGCTAGCGCTGGGCAGCGAAGCACGCATCGTGCTGGACGCCGCCCCGCAATACGTGATCCCGGCGCGGATTTCATTCGTGGCCAGTACCGCCCAGTTCACCCCCAAGACAGTGGAGACCGCCAGCGAGCGGCAGAAGCTGATGTTTCGCGTCAAGGCGCAGATCGATCCGGCGCTGCTGCGCCAGCACCTGACCCTGGTCAAGACCGGCTTGCCCGGCGTGGCCTGGGTGCGCACCGACAATGCGCGTGACTGGCCCGCCACGCTGGCGGTGAAGGTCCCGCAATGACAGGGACCCATGGCCCAAGCCTGGTGGCGCGCCTGTCGGGCGTATCACTGCGCTATGGCCAGAAGCCGGCCCTGCAGGCGATCTCGCTGGAGATTCCGGCCGGTTGCATGGTCGGCCTGATCGGGCCGGATGGCGTGGGCAAATCCAGTCTGCTGTCGCTGGTGGCCGGTGCACGCGCCCTGCAGGACGGCGACGTGGAGGTGCTTGGCGGCGACATGCGCCGCACCGGGCATCGTGAAGCGGTCTGCCCGCGCATCGCCTACATGCCACAGGGGTTGGGCAAGAACCTGTATCCGACGCTGTCGGTGGAAGAGAACCTGCAATTCTTTGGACGCCTGTTCGGCCAGTCCGCGCAGGAGCGCCGCCAGCGCATCGACACGCTCACCGCCGGTACCGGCCTCGCGCCTTTCCTGGCGCGCCCGGCCGGCAAGCTCTCCGGCGGCATGAAGCAGAAGCTGGGATTGTGCTGTTCGCTGATCCACGATCCTGACCTGCTGATCCTGGACGAGCCGACGACCGGCGTCGATCCGCTTTCGCGTGCGCAGTTCTGGGACCTGATCGCGCACATACGCCAGCAGCGGCCCGGCATGAGCGTCATCGTGGCCACGGCCTACATGGAAGAAGCGGACCGCTTCGATTTCCTGGTGGCCATGGATGACGGCCAGGTCCTGGCCACCGGCACGCCAGCCGAGCTGCATGCGCGTACCGGCACGGCCGCACTGGAAGAGGCCTTCATCGCCTTGCTGCCACCGGACAAACGGCGCGGCCACCAGCCCGTGCGGGTGACTCCGCTGGACCCGGCGCGGCAAGCGGACATCGCCATCGAAGCGCGCGGCCTGACCATGCGCTTCGGCGATTTCGTGGCGGTGGATCATGTGGACTTCCGCATCCGGCGTGGCGAGATCTTCGGATTCCTGGGCTCCAACGGCTGCGGCAAATCCACCACCATGAAGATGCTGACCGGCCTGCTGCCCGCCAGCGAAGGCCAGGCCTGGCTGTTCGGCCAGGCCGTCGATCCGCGCGACATGGCCACGCGTGCGCGGGTGGGCTACATGTCGCAGGCCTTTTCGCTCTATGGCGAACTGAGCGTACGCCAGAACCTGGTGCTGCATGCACGGCTCTATCGCGTGCCGCACGACCAGATTGCCGCCCGCACCGAAGAGATGGCGCAGCGCTTCGGCCTGCTGGAGGTGATGGACAGCCTGCCCGAGAGCCTGCCGCTGGGTATCCGTCAGCGACTCTCGCTGGCCGTGGCGATGGTGCACAAGCCGGAGCTCTTGATCCTGGATGAACCGACCTCGGGCGTGGACCCGATTGCGCGCGACCTGTTCTGGCAATTGATGATCGACCTGGCGCGGCGCGACCAGGTGACCATTTTCATCTCCACCCATTTCATGAACGAGGCCCAGCGCTGCGACCGCATCTCGCTCATGCACGCCGGCCGCGTACTGGTCAGCGCCACGCCGGAGGAGCTGATCCGCCAGCGCGGGGCGGCGAGCCTGGAACTCGCCTTCATTGCCTACCTGGAAGAGGCGGCGGGGAAGGGCGCAACGACGCCTGCGCCGGAAGTAAAAGTCACATCGGCCCCGGACCACGCTCCTGCTGGTGCCAGTCGCCTGCGCACCAGCCTGGGCCGTGCGCTCAGCTACAGCCAGCGCGAAAGCCTGGAACTGCGGCGCGATCCGGTGCGCGCCACCTTGGCCTTGCTGGGCACGGTGATCCTGATGTTCATCATCGGCTATGGCATCAACCTCGATGTCGAAAACCTCAGCTACGCGGTACTCGACCGCGACCAGACCGGCCTGAGCCAGAACTATGCGCTCAACCTCTCGGGCTCGCGCTACTTCATCGAGCAGCCGCCCATCCGCGATTACCAGGACCTGGACCGGCGCATGCGCAGCGGCGAGATTTCGCTGGCCATCGAAATCCCGCCCGGCTTCGCCCGCGACATCGCGCGCGGCAAGCCGGTGGAAGTGGGGGCATGGGTCGATGGCGCCATGCCCACGCGTGCCGAGACCGTGCGCGGCTATGTGCAGGGCATGCATCAACTGTGGCTGGCCGACATGGCCACGCACCGGCTCGGCCAGCGACTGGCGCAGCCGGCCACCATCGAGACGCGCTATCGCTACAACCCGGACGTGAAGAGCCTCCCGGCCATGGTGCCGGCCATCATTCCGCTGTTGCTGATGATGATCCCGGCCATGCTGACGGCGCTGTCGGTGGTGCGCGAGAAGGAACTTGGCTCCATCCTCAATCTCTACGTCACGCCGGTCACGCGCACCGAATTCCTGCTGGGCAAGCAGCTGCCTTACCTGGTGCTGGGCATGCTCAATTTCGCCATGTTGACGCTGCTGGCAGTGACCGTGTTCGGGGTGCCGGTCAAGGGCAGTCTGGCCACGCTGACGCTGGCGGCGCTGGTGTTCATCATCTGCTCGACCGGCTTTGGCCTGCTGGCCTCGACCTTTACGCGCAGCCAGATTGCCGCCCTGTTCGTGACCATGATCGGCACCATCATTCCCTGCGTGCAGTTCGCCGGGCTCTTGAATCCGGTCTCTTCGCTCGAAGGCATGGGGGCGCTGATCGGGCAGGTCTATCCGGCCACGCATTTCCTCACCATCAGCCGTGGCGTGTTCAGCAAGGCACTGTCGGTAGGCGACCTGGGGGCCTCGTTCTGGCCGCTGGTGCTGGCCGCACCGGTGATCCTGGGTTTGTCGGTGTGGCTGTTGAAGAAGCAGGAGCAATGAGATGCAGCGCGCGCCTGCCAGCCTGTCCAACATTTTCCGCCTCGGCATCAAGGAGCTGTGGAGCCTGCTGCGCGATCCGGCCATGCTGGTCCTGATCGCCTATACCTTCACGCTCTCCATCTACGTGGCTGCCACGGCCATGCCGGAGAGCCTGCACAATGCCGCCATTGCCATCGTCGACAACGATGGCTCGCCGCTGTCGGCGCGCATTGCGTCCTTGTTCTATCCGCCGCATTTCAAGGTGGCCCGGCTGGTGACGGCGCGCCAGGCCGATGCCGGGCTGGATGCGGGGGACTACACCTTCGTATTGGACATCCCCGCGGATTTCCAGCGCGACGTGCTGGCCGGGCGCGCGCCGGCGGTGCAGCTGAATGTGGATGCCACGCGCATGAGCCAGGCCTTCACCGGCAACAGCTACATCCAGCAGATGGTCAGCAACGAGGTCACGCAATTCGTCCAGCGTAGCGAGGCCACCGGCAGTACGCCGGTGGGGCTGGCCTTGCGCATGCGCTTCAATCCCAACCTGGAGCAGTCCTGGTTCGGCTCGCTCATGGAGATCATCAACAATGTCACCATGCTCTCCATCATCCTGACGGGGGCGGCGCTCATTCGCGAGCGCGAGCACGGCACCATCGAACACCTGCTGGTGATGCCGGTGAGTCCGGCCGAGATCATGCTGGCCAAGGTGTGGGCCATGGGTTCGGTCGTGGCGCTGGCGGCCTTGATGTCGCTGCTGCTGATCGTGCGCGGGGCCTTGCAGGTTCCCATCGAGGGCTCGTTGACGCTGTTCATGCTGGTGACGGTGCTGCACCTGTTTGCGACTACGTCGATGGGCATTTTCATGGCGACCTTGGCGCGCTCGATGCCGCAGTTCGGGATGCTCACCGTACTGGTGCTGTTGCCGCTACAGCTGCTGTCGGGAGGCTCCACGCCGCGCGAGAGCATGCCTGTACCGGTACAGGACATCATGCTGGCCGCCCCGACGACGCATTTTGTAGCGGCAGGGCAAGCCATACTGTACCGGGGCGCTGGCCTGGAAGTGATCTGGCCGCAACTGCTGGCTATCCTGGCAATTGGCCTGGTCCTGTTTGTAGCTGCACTGGGCCGGTTCAGGAAGACCATCAGCCAGATGGCGTGATGGAGGAGGGCACGCAACGCTGCCGTGCCCGCATGAATAGCGATGAAATCAAACGGGAGCAATCATCATGGACTTCAACAGCCCCTCTACCTGGATACCGCTCATCAGCATTGCACTGCTGCTGATCGGCTATGGTCAACGCGCGCAACGCTGGGCACCTTATTGCATTCTGGCGGGGGCGTTTGGATTGCTGGGGGTGTTGGTGTATCGGGTGTCGGTGGCGATTGGGTGAAGTGGTTTCAGGTGCCGCCATTGGCATACGCTTCGCCGATGGCGCGCAGTGCCAGCAACGCGGCAGGGCGATCATCCGGACTGTCCAGTGACTCCAAAGCAGCCTTCAGGTACTCGATGGCCAGCAGAGGGTTCGCGCGCAGTTCGGCGATTTCACGCTCGTGGTGAGAAACCGCTGCCTTGATCTTGTTCATGGTTGACTCACTGATGTTGCCTGTTGCTGGCATAAATCATTTAAATAATATTTCCGGTCGCCATTGGCAGGCGCGGGGCCTTGCAGATCTTCATTCGGGAGTCGCTTGAAAGAGGACCAATGTCTTCGTGGCAGCGATACGAATCCGCTTTGGCACACGGCTGAAATTGCTTGTGGGTTTTCGCCACAACGCAGGTCATTGTTGATGACACAGCGTTCAGCCTCGGCGATGCCCAGTGTGGGGAGTGGTTCCTCTGAAATCACCATGAGGCTGTATTCGATATCCGGGTAAACCTGCTTGCCATGCAGTCTCCAATATTTCTCGTGAAGGCCGTAGGCATACATCGAGAGGGCCGGTAGCAGAACGGTGGCTGCCAGTGCTGCAGCAACCAACATGGTGTTGGCGACCGTGTGCCGCGTCTTTTTGCGCAGGAGATGGCCGATAACGGGAAATGTGATGGAACACCCCAGCGCCCACAGCAGCGGGTCGTCCGGGCAACTTTCTCCGCAATTCGTGATGAAGGCGGTATTGAGCGCTCCCGCTGCAGCTCCGCATGCAATGCCCACAATACTAAGTAATGGAGGTGCAAAGCAGCTTCTCATTTGATCTCCCAAAAAAGAATTTGGGTCGCCTTGCCCAGATCCGAATAAATCAGGCCGTTGTCGAAACCTAGCGTAAATCTGCTGAATGTCGTCAGCCTTGCCCTGAGGCTGCCGCTACCTGTCGTCAACCTGTTGCCATTCCAGAGATCGATATGATCGCCGGTGGGCTGACTTTCTTCGGTGCCGTTACGGTTTGTTCGACGCCAGTAATCCGCGAAATAGACGATCCCCGTCTTTTCCTTTATTCGCTCTTGCCAGTCAGTGCCTTTGATGTCGATGGGTTTGGTACAGCCTACAAACGGCTGGAGTTTGAGCCAATCTGCAAGCTCTCTGGCTCGGAGCAAGTGATCTGTATGGCCTTTGAACCAGCATTTCCCCTTGCTCGGATAGGATTTGAACGTCACACCGACTTTCTTTAAAGCGACACCTACGCGAATAGCACACTGATCGCTAAATGCTGGCTTCCCATCCTGTTCTTTTCCATCGCAAGGACTTCCCCCTGGATAAGAGGCCCATAGTTCGGAGAACCTTACCGAAGGAGCCTCAACCCTGCACACTGAATCCTTGATTGAGTTGGTGCGTACCTTTATCTGCTGCACCAGTTTTTTTTCTGTCATGATGAGCTCCTTTGACTCTTTGCCAGAGCATCGTCTCCCCATAAAACTGTGTATTCATCTTCATCATAAGTATCGATTCGGGGAAGTAGTCCATTAGCCACAATACGGCCGGAGAATCTGCGACCGTCAGTTGTTTCGATGTGGTATGGAACCCCTTCTATCGTTGGTGCGACGATGTGCAGTTGTTCGTCGTAGGGCTCGTCGGGAGGGCAATGCGCGGTGATACCGGTCCACTGCCCATCGGCATTGCGGAAGTATTGTTCAGCGATAGTTTCTCCGTCGCTATTTCCTACGCCATCGATGTCGTTAAGCGAGGAAAGGCATGGACAGCCGCCACTGGTTTTCATGCCATGAATGACCTGCGCACGCCCATTGGTCAGCGTCGAGCGCACGAACCCTTGCGCAATGACGCAATTTTTGGGGCAAGCCATTCGCGCACCGACGAACGCATAAGCCCGCCCATGGCTGCGACAGGTAGGGTCGCCCTCGATAACCGTTGCGCCGCAAGCGGCCCGGTCGCCTTCACGAATCCATCCGATGATTTTCATCTTGCGCACTCCTCGCTTTCAACAATGAGCGCGCATTCTCCCCAGCAGGCGTTGGCTCTTCCACGCCATCACCCCAAACTCCACCCCGCATTCGAATTGCTTCGACCACCCCATGCCCACGAAGCAATCAGTTGTGCAAGCCATCAAAAAAATCGCCCCCTGCCAAACTGCACAGGGGGCGACTTCACCGCAAAAAGAAACCGGGCATCAACCCTGCGAACGCAACCCCGTCGCCTTGATGCGCGACTCCAGCACGCGGCCCTTGCGTGCGCGCTTGCCCACGTGCGCCAGCAGCTTCTCGCCGCTCAAGGCGATCTCCTTGGGCTTGCTCATGTTGCCGGTGCCGTGGACCACGACACCCTTCTGGCTGATGGCCTGTGCGGCAACCAGCTTTTCGTTCTTTTCCAGCTCCATCAGGTTTACGCCACGGCCACCGGAAGACAGGGTCTTCATCTCGTCCAGGCCAAACACCAGCAGGCGGCCATTGGCCGAGACGCAGGCCACGGCGCTGGCGTCGGCGGCCACCGGCGTCGGTGCCAGCGGCAGCGCACCTTCATCGAGCGTGAAGAAGCTCTTGCCGCCCTTGACGCGGCCAAACATGTCGGACGCCTTGGCGATGAAACCAGCCGCCGCATCAGAGGCCAGCAACAGCGTGGTATCGGCCGGACCGGCAAAGTAGTGCTGGATGCTGCTGCCGCTGGCCAGTTCGATCAGCGTGGTGACAGGCACACCATCGCCGCGCGCATTGGGCAGCGCATTGACCGCAATCGTGTAGACCCGGCCGTTGGAGCCGAAGGCCAGCAGGTTGTCCACGGTGCGGCATTCAAACGCGCCATACAGGCTGTCACCGGCCTTGAAGGTGAACTGCGTCGCATCGTGGCCATGGCCGGTGCGCGCGCGCACCCAGCCCTTCTGCGAAATGATCACCGTCACCGGTTCATCGATCACCTTCTGCTCGAAGGTGGCGCGCTCGGCTTCTTCGATGATGGTGCGGCGGGCATCGCCGTAGGTCTTGGCGTCGCCTTCGATTTCCTTGATGACCAGACGCTTCATCGAGGAAGGATTGTCCAGCAGGTCCTGCAGCGTGGTCTTCTCGTTGCGCAGCTCGGCCAGTTCCTGCTGGATCTTGATGGCTTCCAGTCGCGCCAGCTGGCGCAGGCGGATTTCCAGGATGTCTTCGGCCTGGCGGTCGGAGAGCTTGAAGGCGTCCATCAGGGCCGGCTTCGGTTCGTCCGATTCGCGGATGATCTTGATGACCTTGTCGATGTTCAACAGCACCGCTTCCCGGCCTTCCAGGATGTGGATGCGGTCGTCCACCTTCTGCATGCGGAACTGCGTGCGGCGGGTCACCGTGTCGAAGCGGAAGCTGATCCACTCGGTGAGGATATCGGTCAGATTCTTCTGGCGCGGACGGCCATCGCCGCCGATCATCACCAGGTTCAGCGAGGCACTGGTCTCCAGCGAGGTCTGTGCCAGGAGCGTGTTCATGAACTCGGTCTGGTCCTGGTTCTTGGACTTGGGCTCGAACACCAGGCGCACCGGCGCTTCGCGGCCGGACTCATCGCGCACTGCATCGAGCAGGCCCAGGATGGCAGCCTTCTGCGCCTGCTGTTCAGGTGTAAGCGACTTCTTGCCCAGCTTCAGCTTGGGGTTGGTCAGCTCTTCGATTTCTTCCAGCACGCGCTGCGAGGAAACGCCCGGCGGCAGTTCGGTAATGACCGCCTGCCACTGGCCGCGCGCCAGGTCTTCGATCTTCCAGCGCGCACGCACCTTCAGGCTGCCACGGCCGCTCTGGTACATCTCGGCGATGGTCGATTTCGGGGTGATGATCTGGCCGCCACCGGGGAAGTCCGGGCCGGGGATCAATTCCATCAGCTCGGCGTGCGTGATCTTGGGATTGCGGATCATCGCCACGGCCGCCTTGGCCACCTCGGTCAGGTTGTGCGAGGGGATTTCAGTGGCCATGCCCACGGCAATGCCGGAGGCACCGTTCAAGAGCAGGAAGGGCAGGCGCGCCGGCAAGAGGCGCGGCTCTTCGGTGGAGCCATCATAGTTGGGCTGGAAATCCACCGTGCCCATGTCGATTTCATCGAGCAGCAATTTGCTGATGGGGGTCAGGCGTGCTTCGGTGTAGCGCATCGCCGCTGCGCCATCGCCATCGCGCGAACCGAAGTTGCCGTGGCCGTCGATGAGGGGATAGCGCAGTGAAAAATCCTGCGCCATGCGCACCAGCGCGTCATACACCGACTGGTCGCCGTGCGGGTGCAGCTTGCCCAGCACGTCACCGACCACGGCGGCGGACTTGCGCGGCTTGGCCGCCGAGTTCAGCGACAGTTCGTTCATCGCGTAGAGGATGCGGCGCTGTACCGGTTTCTGGCCGTCGGCGACATCAGGCAGGGCGCGGCCCTTGACCACCGAGATCGCGTAATCGAGATAGGCGCGCTCGGCGAAGGTGGACAGCGTCAGCGATTCGCCATCGGGCGCAGCCGGGGCTTGGTCAAACAGGGTCGGTTGATCGGTCATGGAGCTTGTCTTGTTGTGTTCGTAATGACAGGGTTAATCGTTGATGGCGGGCTCGCGCGGCGGCAGCGTCACTTTCAGGCGCGCATTGCCGCTGGCGTTGGCATTGCCGCGCTCGCCCGCGGCCAGGCGCACCGCGCCGGCAGGCCGGTACAGTTCATAGAAACGCGACACCAGCCGCACATAGCCCTGGGTCTCGGGATAGGGCGGGATCTTGTTGCCATACTTCTGCACCGCGCCTTCCCCGGCGTTGTAGGAGGCAATGGCCAGTTCCACGTGCTGCGGGAACATTGCCATCAGGTCGCGCAGGTAGCGCGCGGCCAGGCGGATGTTGATCTTCGGGTCGGTCAGCTTCTGGTGCAGCGTCTTGCGGCGATCGCCCTGCAGGCCGTAACGCTCGGCAGTATCGGGCAGGATCTGCATCAGGCCCACCGCACCCTTGCTGGACACCGCCGTGGCATTGAAGCCGGATTCGGCCGTCATGACGGCCTTGAGCAGCGCCGCATCCAGGCCGAATTCGCTGGCCGCTTCGGTGAGCAGGCTGTCGTACTTGCGGGCATCGCGATGGGCCAGCATGGTCTTGACGAAAGGCGGATCGGCCGGCGTCACCGCTTCCTTGCTGCCGGGATGATTGAGCAGCGATGCACTGCTGGCCATGAGCTTGTCCGGGTCGTCCAGGGTCTGGGCATAGAAGTGCACCGCACCCTCGGCATCGGTGTACCGGTACACAATGGTCTTGGACTTCTTTGCAGCGGCAGCCGTACCGGTACTGGCCCGGCCACTGTCCGCTGCTTCCACCCGCATGTGCTGTACACCATCGGCATCGGTGTACCGGACCACTTGCTGCGACTGTACCGGTCCGGCGCAGAGCAGCGCCGCCGCGCCCAGGAGGGCGGCGACAGCGCTGGTGTGCAGGAACGCGGCGCGGCGCATGTCAGATGTCCGCTTCGGCTTCGTTGCCGTGCTCTTCGATCCAGGCGCGGCGGGAAGCGGCTTCGCCCTTGCCCATGAGCATGTTGAAACGCTCTTCGGAAGTCTGCACGCCAGGCTCGCCGAAGCTGATCGGCAGCAGGCGGCGGGTGTCCGGGTTCATGGTGGTTTCCCACAGCTGCTCGGCGTTCATCTCGCCCAAGCCCTTGAAGCGGGAGATGCTCCAGGCGCCTTCCTTCAAGCCATCCTTGCGCAGCTTGTCTTCGATGGCTTCGAGTTCGCCATCGTCCAGCGCATAGAGCTTCTGCACCGGCTTCTTGCCGCGTGCCGGCGCATCCACGCGATACAGCGGCGGGCGCGCCACGCAGATGTGGCCGTTCTCGATCAGCTTGGGGAAGTGGCGGAAGAACAGCGTCAGGAGCAGCACCTGGATGTGTGAACCGTCCACGTCCGCATCTGACAGGATGCAGATCTTGCCGTAGCGCAGGCCGGACAGATCCGGCGTGTCGTTGATGCCATGCGGATCGACGCCGATGGCCACGGCGATGTCGTGGATTTCATTGTTGGCGAAGAGGCGGTCGCGCTCGGTTTCCCAGGCGTTCAAGACCTTGCCGCGCAAGGGCAGGATGGCCTGGAATTCCTTGTCGCGGCCCATCTTGGCCGAGCCGCCGGCGGAGTCACCCTCGACCAGGAAGATTTCATTGCGAGTCACATCCGAGGATTCGCAATCGGTCAGCTTGCCCGGCAGCACGGCCACGCCTGAAGATTTCTTCTTTTCGACCTTTTGCGCCGAGCGCAGGCGGCTCTGGGCCTGCTTGATGACCAGCTCGGCCAGCTTCTTGCCGTATTCCACGTGCTGGTTCAGCCACAGCTCCAGCGCCGGACGCGAGTAGCCGGCGACCAGCCGCACGGCATCGCGCGAGTTCAGGCGTTCCTTGATCTGGCCCTGGAATTGCGGGTCCAGCACCTTGGCGGAGAGCACGAAGGAGACGCGCGCAAAGACGTCTTCGGCCAGCAGTTTGACGCCCTTGGGCAGCAGCGAATGCATCTCCGCAAAACTCTTCACCGCCGAGAACAGGCCTTCACGCAGGCCCGATTCGTGGGTGCCGCCGTTGGAGGTGGGGATCAGGTTGACGTAGGATTCGTGCACCACGGCGCCTTCTTCGGTCCAGGCCACCACCCAGGAGGCGCCTTCGCCCTCGGCGAAGCCTTCGGCATCCTTGCCGGCGAACTGTTCGCCTTCAAACAGCGGGATCAAGGTTTCGCCGCTGCCGGTCTGGGCCAGCTGCTCCATCAGGTAGCCGCGCAGGCCTTGATCGTACTGCCAGTTCTGGGTGTCGCCGGTTTTGGCGTTGATCAGCGTGACCTTCACGCCCGGCAGCAGCACCGCCTTGGAGCGCAGCAGGCGTTGCAGCTCGCCCAGCGGAATGGTGGCCGAGTCGAAGTATTTGGCATCCGGCCAGACGGTCACGCGGGTGCCGGACTTCTTGTCCTCGCGGGTGGCGGGGCGCGACTTCAGTTTCTCGATGACGTCGCCGCCCGAGAAGGCCAGCGTGTGCACGCCGCCTTCGCGCCAGACCGTGATTTCCAGGCGCGTGGCCAGCGCATTGGTGACCGAGACGCCCACGCCGTGCAGGCCGCCGGAGAAGGCGTAGGCGCCGCCCGACCCCTTGTCGAACTTGCCGCCCGCATGCAGGCGGGTGAAGACGATCTCGACGGTCGGGACCTTTTCTTCCGGGTGCAGGCCGACCGGGATGCCGCGGCCATCGTCCTCGACGCTGACGCTGCCGTCGGCGTTGATGGTGACGATGATGCTCTTGCCGTAGCCGCCCAGCGCTTCGTCGGAGGCGTTGTCGATCACTTCCTGGAGGATGTGCAGCGGATTCTCGGTGCGCGTGTACATGCCCGGACGCTGCTTGACCGGCTCCAGTCCCTTGAGGACACGGATCGATGATTCACTGTAATCGGACGGGGTTGTTTTTTTGGTTGCCATGCAGATGAGTGGTCGTGGCTGATGCCGGAGGGTTGTTGTCTGTTCATCCAGCGCAGCGGCCCGCCTGGGGGCCATCTTGCGCTGCAAAAGCGCATTCTAATGAAAATTCCGTGGATTCGGCGTCTGGCAAGGCGGATTGTTCCCTACCGGGCAGGACTTGTCGGTAACAGCATGTAAATGCGGCTAAAAGCGCACACAAAAAAGGCTTGCGCGCACGAAAGCCTTGTCAAGGGAGCAAATCCGGGGATCAGGCGGCCAGCAGTCCTTCCACCGCCAGGGCAATCGACAGCAGGCGCTTGTCCTCACCGCCGGCCGCCGCCAGCGACAGCCCGACCGGGGCGCTGCCCGGCGCATGGCAGGGCAGGGAGACGGCGCAGCCATCGAGGAAGTTGATCAGCGTCGGATTGCGCAGGATCTTGCCGTTGGCGGCGTAATAGGCATCATCGCTGGCTTGCAGTTCGGCAATGCGGGGCGCAACGATGGGGACGGTCGGCATGACCAGCGCATCGTAGCCGGCCAGTTGCGCCTGCACCTGGGCGATCCAGCGCGGACGGGCGTGCAGCACGTCGAGCAGGTCGGCGGCGCTCATGTCCTTGCCGCGCAGGATGCGCGAGACCACGCGCTGGTCGTAGCCGGCGGCGTTCTCGGCGATCAGGGCGCGATGCCAGGCGTAGGCTTCGGCAGCGGTGAAGCCGCCCTTGGCGTTGATGGCGGCCAGGGCGTTGAAGGCCGGTACTTCGGCTTCGACGATGACGGCACCGGCGGCGGCGAGTTTGTCCAGCGCGGCGCGATAGGCCTTGCCGACGGTCTCGTCCATGGCGTCCAGCACCACGTTGGTCGGGGCCAGCAGGCGCAGGCCGCGCAGCGGGTGCGGGACCACAGGCACATACGTTTCACCGGCCAGTACAGCGTCCATGATGGCGCAGCATTCTACCGATACAGCCAGCGGGCCAATCGAGTCCAGGTAAGCGGACAGTGGCAGTACACCTTGCATGGACACTCGCGCGGCCGTGGGCTTGAATCCGGTCAGGCCGTTCAGTGCCGAGGGGATGCGCACGGAGCCGCCGGTATCGGACCCGACCGCGGCGAAGGCCATGCCATCGGTCACCGAGATGGCCGCGCCGGAAGAAGAACCGCCGGGAATGCGGCCGCCTTCGACATTGCGCTCCCAGGTGTTTTGCGGCGTGCCGTAATGCGGATTGATGCCCAGGCCCGAGTAGGCGAACTCGGTCATGTTGGTCTTGCCGATGACGATGGCACCGGCCTTGAGCAGGTTCTGCACCACCGCCGCATGTGCGGTGGCAGCGGGCTTGCCGCGCAGCACGACCGAGCCGGCCAGCGTGGTTTCGCCGGCGACATCAAACAGATCCTTGACCGAGACCGGTACACCTTCCAGCGGCGAGCGGCACAGTTTGGCCGCGCGCAGGGTGTCGGAAGCACGGGCGGCAGCGCGCGCCTGCTCGGCGTAGACGCTGGTGAAGACGCGCGCGCCTTCGCCCGCCGGATCGGCGATGCGGGCCAGGGCTTGTTCGGTCAGTTGCAGGGAAGTGATGCGGCCGGCATCGAGGTCGGCGGCCAGTTGGGAGAGTGTGCTCGGCATGATGAGGAAGTCGTGTGGTCGGACGAAGACATTTCGCAGATGCGCAAGTATCGCATTGCCTGGCGCATCCAACAAAGGCACAAGGGCGGCCCGGCTGGACCGCCCTGGAAAATCAGGCCACTTCGGCCAGCGACTCGGCCACGTAATGGTGGCGCAGGGCGCGCTGGCGGCGCGGGTCGAACAATTCCATGGTGAAGGAGGCCGCAGCACGGATGCCGCCGATGGCCCCCACGGTGCCGCAGGTCATGCCGCAGCCCTCGGGCAGGGTGGCGCCGCCTTGCGTGAAGCGCGCGATCAGGTCGCCGGGCGTACGCAGCGAGGCCAGCGTGCCTTCCTGGTAGAGCTTGGTGGCGCCGTCTTCCTCGATCCAGGAGCGGATCACCAGTTCATCCCAGTACTCGGCCACCTCCGAGAGCTTCCATGCGCTGCTGCCCACGGGCTTCACGCAGGCCTGCTTGGAGAAGGCCACGCTGTGCGCTTCCAGCTTGCGGTCGGTGTGGTCGGAGGCGATCGAGACATACAGTTCGCCACTGCAGTTGAAGACGAAGGTCTCCACTTCGCCGGAAGACGCCTCGCCCAGCACCTGCACCTGCGCGGCTTGCGAAAGCTGGTTGGCCGAGACGCGATAGAACAGCGGCACCGCGCTGGGACGCGAGATGCCCAGGGCTTCCAGTTCTTCGATGTGATGCTCGATGGCCGCCATGTCGCGGCCGGCCCAGCCGGCGATGACCAGCGTGTCGATGTCGGCCTGGAGGGTGGATTGGTCGGGGAGGGTAAAGGTCAGCTTCATGAGTTTCTGTTCCTACAGGGTGATTCAGGGGAGGCTGGCCGGGGAGGCGGCCAGCCAAGGGGGAGATCAGTGCATCATCAGTGTTTTTTGACGAATACCACCACCAGGAAGCTGGCGAGGAATTCAAGGGCGGCCACGAAATACAGGCCCGACGAGAGCGACCCGGTGCTGGTCTTCAATGCGCCGATCATGTAAGGGGCCACGAAGCCGGCCAGGTTGCCGATGGAGTTGATCAGGGCGATGCCACCGGCCGCAGCTGTGCCGGCCAGGAACGCACCGGGAATCGACCAGAACACCGGGAAGGCTGCCAGGATGCCGATGGCGGCCAGCGTCAGCGAGCACAGGGCCAGCGTCGCATTGCCCAGCGTCATGCCGGTAGCGATCAAGCCGATGCAGGCGATGAGCGTGGCGATGGCGCTGTGCAGGCGGCGCTCGCCGGTCTTGTCGGAGTGGAAGCCGTTCCACACCATGGCCAGCGTGCCGGCCACGAAGGGGATGGCCGAGATCAGGCCGATCTGCAGGTTACCCTTGACGCCGATTTCCTTGATGATGGACGGCGCCCAGAAGGCGATGGTGGCATTGCCGCTGACCACGCAGAAATACACGGCGGCGCAGATCCAGACGCGGTAGTTGGCACAGGCGTCCTTGAAAGAAAAATGCTTGCCCGGTGCGCTGTTCTCGGCGGCCAGCACTTGCGTGACGGCGGTTTTTTCAGCATCGCTGAGCCACTTGGCATTGGCCGGCTTTTCCGGCAGCCAGGCCAGCACGGCGAAGCCCGCCAGGATGGACGGAATGCCCTCGATGATGAAGAGCCATTGCCAGTTGGCCAGGTGGCCCACGCCTTCCATGCCGCTCATGATGAGCCCGGCAATGGGGCCGCCGACTGCACCGGCGATGGCGAACGAGGTCATGAAGAGGCCATTGACGCGGGCACGGCGCTTGGCCGGGAACCAGTAGGTCAGATACAGCACCACGCCGGGGAAGAAGCCGGCTTCAAAGATGCCCAGCAGGAAGCGCAGGATGTAGAAACTGGTCGGCGTGGTGACGTAGGCCATGGCCATCGAAGCCAGGCCCCAGAGGATGGTGATGCGGGCCAGCGTCTTGCGGGCACCGATTTTTTCCAGCAGCAGGTTGCTGGGCACTTCAAAGAGGAAATAGCCGATGAAGAAGATGCCCGCGCCCAGCCCGTAGACCGCCTCGGAGAACTGCAGGTCCTGCAGCATCTGCAGCTTGGCGAAGCCGACGTTGACGCGATCGATCCAGGCCAGCACGAACAGGAAAACCAGGAAGGGAATCAGGCGCCAGGCGATCTTGCCGTAGGTGGCCTCGAGGCTGGCGCTGCTGCTGGCCGCGGGCACCGCGGTGGCCGCAGCGGATGGGGAATAGGACATGGAAAACCTCCTCAAGTGTGGCCGGCGTCCGCGTGACGGCGCCGTGTCGTGTTCTGCATGGTTGGGATGGGAGCGGCTGCAGGCATTGCAGGGCTGGGCATTCCGGAGCCAGCCCGAAGGCGCCGGTCTGAATTCAGTATGGGGATGCAGGGCGGGCGCTGTCCAACAAGAAAATCTGAACGGCCTTGATTGAAAAATCTTATGAGCAAAAGCAGGGCGCCGTTTGCTTCAGGATGGTGCTGTCCAGGCGCGCCCGCTCATCGGCGCGCAGGCCAGCGTGCAGGCGGGAGGACGGGCGACCTCAGCCGAGCGGGGCGGGCAGCCGCGCAATCTCCTGGCCCCAATTGAGTGCGAAGTCGGACGCCGTTTCCTGCGCGATGCGGGCCACGGTTTCGGTCAGCGGGTTTTCATGATCGGCGCGGAAACAGGCGATCAGCGCCAGCGCCGGAAACTCGGTATCCACGCGCAGCAGGTGCAGGCTCTCTTCGTTGAGTTCGCGCTGGATGATCGCCGGTGGCACGGCCGTGATGCCGAAGCCATCGGTGGCCAGCCGGATCATGGTGGCCACCGAGGCGATGCAGTTGATGTGCAGCGTGCGCTCACCGCGCTCGCTGCCCGAGAACAGGCGCTCGATCACCGCATGCGGCCCCGAATTGCGGGCGAAGCTGATGATGGGAAAGGCCGCCAGGTCGGCCAGCGAGAGCGTCTCGCTGCCGATGTCGAGCTTGGGGCTGCCGACCCAGCGCATGGGGAATTCGCACAGCGCGATGTTGCTGACTTGCGGCCCGATCACCGGCTCGGCCTGCAGGACCAGGTCCAGGTTGCTTTTGCTGAACTGCTCGTGCAGGTGGATGGTGGTGTCGCTGACGATCTCGATCTGCAGGCGCGGAAAGGCTTTATGCAGGCGCCCGAGGAAATCCGGAAACCAGCTGTGCACGATGGATTCGATCACGCCGATGCGAATGACGCCGGCAAACACTTCACGGTCGGACATGTCGTCCTTCATCTCGCGCATGAGCTTGACCATGCGTTCGGCATACACCAGCGCCTTGCTGCCATCAGCGGTCAGCGCGACTTCGCGCGCGCTGCGGTCGAACAGGCGCACGCCGAAGTCCTGTTCGAGCGAGGCGATGCGGCTGGAGACGGCGGCCTGCGTGGTGTGCAGTCGCTCGGCGGTGAGCCGGAAATTGCGCAAGCGGGCCAGCCAGACGAAGGTTTCGAGGAAGCGGATATTCATGAGCGGGCAGGGCTGGGGGAAGGGGCGTATTTTATCGTCTTCGGATCGGCCTTCGGCCTGTCATTTTTGGTGCGCTGCGCAATGAATCTTCGTTGATCCGGCGCACATCTGGTGCATTTCATGCGGGCAATCGCGTGCTTCTGGTGCGTTATAAGGATATTCGGTTTTTGAAAGTATTTTTTCTTTACTCGCGGGGAAAATGAAAATATATTTACATTTTTTCGGCGGGACTGATGCAAATGACAAGTCCTGCGCGATGATAAAGACGTCCGCCCCAGCGGGCGCAACAGGACAAGAACAGTGGTGGCAGGGCTCCCTGCAAACGAGATAAACGAAATAAATGATTTGAACGATTTATTTCTTTTGCGCTTTGTTTGCAGGAGGCGGTGAATTCAATGACGACGGGGTAGCGGGCGGTGACACAACAGCCGAAGAACATCAGTTTGCAGGGAGCCGGTGCGGTAGCGCAGGCCGTGGGCAAGCTGTATCCGCAATTGTCCAAGTCGCACCGCAAGACGGCCGACTACGTGCTGGGCAATCCCTTCCGCGCCGCCACCATGACCATCGACGAACTCTCGGAAGCGGCCGGCATCTCGGTGGCCACCGCCAACCGCTTCGCCCATGCGCTGGGCTTCGACGGCTATGCCTCTTTCCGCGCCGCGCTGGTTTCCGATTTTGCGACCACCCTGGCCCCGGTGGAAAAACTGCGCGAGCAGGTCCAGCGTACCGCTACCAGTGCCGAGATCATGGCTGCCGCCTTCGACAGCGACATCGCCAACATCGAGGCCACGCGCCGCATGCTCACGCCTGAACACTGCGAGCAGGCGGTCGACATGATCCTCTCTGCGCAGCGCATCTTCATCACCGGCTTTGGTGCCTCGGCCTATCTGTCCGGCCTGATGGCCCATACGCTGGAACCCTATGTGCGCACCGTCAGCTCGGTGGCCATGGCGGGCGGCCCCTCGCAGGCGGCGCGCCAGTTCTTCAAGCTCGACAGTGATGACCTGGTGATTGCCATGGTCTTCCCCCGCTATGCGGCTGACACCGTCTGGCTCACCCAGCGCGCGGTGGAGAAGGGGGCACGGGTGATCGCACTCACCGATACGCCCGGCTCGCCGCTGGTGCCGCTGGCCGACGTCGCTTTGTATGCCCAGACCCATGGCCGCCTGGCGCCCACTTCGGATGCGGCCGCACTGATCCTGATCCAGGCCCTGTGCGATGCGGTGGCGCATCGCGCACGCCGCTCGGTGCAGGCGGCGACACAAATGACTGAATTCGTGCTGCCCTGGCTGTACCTGGCCCAGCAGCAACAGCGCGGCGGCGCCACGCCGGTCGGCAAGCCCGTGCGGGCCACTGCCAAGCGCGCTCCAATCAAAGGAAAGACCAACGCATGACCACTCCGGTAATTGCCATCCATGGCGGCGCAGGTACCATCACGCGCGCTTCGCTCACGGCCGAGGACGAGGCCCGCTATCACCAGGCCCTGTCCGACATCGTCGCGGCCGGCCAGGCCGTGCTCAACGCCGGCGGTTCGGCGCTGGAAGCCGTCACCGAAGCCGTGCGCCTGCTGGAAGACTGCCCGCTCTTCAACGCCGGCCATGGAGCCGTCTACACCAGCGAAGGCAAGCATGAGCTGGACGCTTGTGTCATGAATGGTGCCGACCTCGCCTCGGGCGCGGTGGCCTGCGTGACCAAGCTGCGCAACCCCATCCTGGCCGCACGCACGGTGATGGAAAACAGCGAACACGTCCTGCTGGTGGGCCCCGCCGCCGAAGCCTTTGCGGCGCGCCACGGTGCGGTCACGGTCGAACCCGCTTACTTCCATACCGATGCCCGCCACGAACAATGGCAGCGGGTGCGCGGCCAGTCGCGCGCGATGCTGGACCACGATGCCTCATCCTTCGCCTTCGCGGAAAAAGCCGCCGAGCCCAAGGAGCCCATCGACCCCGACAACAAGTTCGGCACCGTCGGTGCCGTCGCGCTGGACCAGTTCGGCAACCTCGCTGCGGCCACCTCGACCGGCGGCATCACCAACAAGCAGCCCGGCCGCGTAGGCGATTCGCCCATCATCGGGGCCGGCTGCTATGCCAACAACGCCACCGTGGCCGTGTCGGCCACCGGCACCGGCGAAGCCTTCATGCGCACCGCCGCCTGCTACGACATCGGCGCGCGCATGGCCTATGCCGGCCAGTCGCTGGAAGACGCCAGCCGCGCCGTGGTCTTCGAGACCTTGCCCAAGGTGGGCGGACGCGGTGGCCTCATCGCCATCGACCGCCACGGCAACCTGGCCTTGCCCTTCAATACCGAAGGCATGTATCGCGCCTGGGGCTGTGGCGAACTGGCCCCGGTCACCGCCATTTACGCAGCACCGGCCTGAAGCGGCCGAGCAGGAGAGAATCAAGATGCAACAGTCCCAACGCGTGCTGGATGTCCGTCAGCTCAATGTCCGCTTTGCCACCTCCGAACGGACGGTCGATGCGGTGCGCGACCTGTCCTTCCACGTCAACCAGGGCGAGACCCTGGCCATCGTCGGTGAATCGGGCTCGGGCAAGTCGGTGTCGTCGCTGGCCATCATGCGCCTGATCGAACACGGCGGCGGCAAGATCGCCAGCGGCAGCATGCAGTTCCTGCGCCGCAGCGGCCAGTCGCTGGACCTGGCGCAGGCCGACAACGCCACCATGCGCAGCATCCGGGGCGCGGAGATCGCCATGATCTTCCAGGAACCGATGACCTCGCTCAATCCGGTCTTCACCGTCGGCGAGCAGATTGCCGAATCGATCCGCCTGCACCAGGGCATGAGCCGCGCCGCCGCCCAGGCCGAGGCGCTGCGCATGCTGGAGATGGTGCGCATTCCTGAAGCCAGGCGCGTGCTGGGCCGCCATCCGCACCAGCTCTCCGGTGGCATGCGCCAGCGCGTGATGATCGCCATGGCCTTGTCCTGCAAGCCTTCGCTGCTCATTGCCGATGAACCGACCACGGCGCTGGATGTGACCATCCAGGCCCAGATCCTGCAACTGATCCGCTCGCTGCAGCAGGAGATGCAGATGGGCGTGATCTTCATCACCCACGACATGGGCGTGGTGGCCGAAGTGGCCGACCGCGTGGTGGTGATGTGCCGTGGCGAGAAGGTCGAAGAGAACGAGGTCAAGCCACTCTTTGCCGCTCCTGCGCATCCCTACACCCAATCCCTGCTGGCGGCCGTACCGCGCCTGGGTTCCATGCGCGGCACCGACAAGCCGCTGCGCTTTGGCATCGCGCCCCAGGCCGAGGTACGTCCCGACCTGATCGCCAGCGAACTGCAGGCCCAGGCGGAGATTGCCGCGCAGCGCCAGCCCATCCTCAAGGTGCGCGACCTGACCACACGCTTCGACGTGAAGAGCGGCATCTTCGGCCGCGTCAAGCAGCGCGTGCATGCGGTCGAGAAGGTGAGCTTCGATCTCTATTCCGGCGAGACCCTGGCCATCGTCGGCGAATCCGGCTGCGGCAAGTCCACCACCGGGCGCTCGTTGCTGCGCCTGGTCGACATCGCCGGCGGCAAGGTCGAGTTCGGTGGCCGCGACCTGGCGCAACTGCCGCGTTCGGAACTGCGCGAGCTGCGCCGCGATATCCAGTTCATCTTCCAGGATCCTTTCGCTTCGCTGGACCCGCGCATGACGGTGGGCTACTCCATCATGGAGCCGATGCTGGTGCACGGCCTGAAGGAGGGTGCGCAGGAACGCGTGGATGCGCTGCTGACCCGCGTGGGCCTGACACCTGAGCACGGCCAGCGCTATCCGCACGAATTTTCCGGTGGCCAGCGCCAGCGCATTTGCATCGCCCGCGCACTGGCGTTGAACCCCAAGATCGTCATCGCCGATGAATCGGTATCGGCGCTGGACGTATCGATCCAAGCCCAGATCGTCAACCTGATGCTGGACCTGCAGGCCGAGCTGGGCATCTCCTTCATCTTCATCTCGCACGACATGGCGGTGGTGGAACGCATCAGCCATCGGGTGGCGGTGATGTACCTGGGGCAGATCGTGGAGATCGGACCGCGCCGCGCCATCTTCGAAAATCCCCAGCACCCTTACACGCGCAAGCTGATGGCGGCCGTGCCGGTGGCCGATCCGACCCTGCGCCAGCCGGGCAAGAAACTGATGACCGATGAAATTCCCAGCCCGATCCGGCTGGTGGGCGATGAGCCCAAGGTGGAGCCGCTGCGGGAAGTGGCTCCGGGGCACTTCGTGGCCCAGCACCGTATTGCCGGCGCTTTTTGAGCGCTGGCGTGATGTTCCCTCAGTCGTATCTGTAATTTGGTAAATGCAGTCAGCGCAGTAATCTCAACCAAGCTGTAACCACTCAAGCGTCACTGATCAGGAGAGACCGATGTCCGCATCCGCAAAAAACAAAGCAATGAGCGCCGCCAAATGGCTGGCCCTGGGTACCCTGGGCGCCGCCCTGCAATTCGGCGCGGCCAATGCCTTCGCCGCCAAGACCGCTACCGTGGCCGTAGCGTCGACCTTCACCACGATGGACCCGTATGACGCCAACGATACGCTGTCGCTGTCGGTGATGAAGTCCTTCTACCAGGGCCTCTATGGCTTCGACAAGGACATGAAGCTGATCCCGGTGCTGGCCGAAGGCTACCTGGTGAGCAAGGATGGCCTGGAATACACCATCCGCCTGAAGCAAGGCGTGAAGTTCCATGACGGTACCGTCTTCAAGGCCGATGCCGTCAAGGCCGTCTTCGACCGCGTGACCAACCCGGACAACAAGTTGAAGCGCTACAACCTCTTCAACCGCATCGCCAAGACCGAAGTGCTCAACGACTACACCGTCAAGGTGGTGTTGAAGGAACCGTTCTCGGCCTTCATCAACGTGCTGGCGCACCCGTCGGCCGCGATGATCTCCCCGGCTGCGCTGAAGCAGTACGGCAACAAGGACATCGCCTTCCACCCGGTCGGTACCGGTCCCTTCAAGTTCGTGGAATGGAAGCAGACCGACTACGTGAAGGTGGCCAAGTTCGACGGTTACTGGAAGCAGGGCTACCCCAAGGTCGACGAGATCCTGTGGAAGCCGGTGGTGGACAACAACTCGCGCTCGGCCATGCTGCAGACCGGCGAAGCCCAGTTCACCTATCCGCTGCCCTACGAACAGGCTGACCTGCTCAAGGGCAAGGGCAACCTGGACGTGATCGCCGGTCCCTCCATCATCCAGCGCTACATGTCGATGAACGTCAAGCAAAAGCCGTTCGACAACCCGAAGGTGCGCGAAGCGATCAACTACGCCATCAACAAGGATGCCCTGGCCAAGGTTGCCTTCAATGGCTATGCCACCCCGATGGATGGCGTGCTGCCGCAAGGCGTGGACTACGCCTTCAAGACCGGTCCCTGGCCCTATGACGTGAAGAAGGCCAAGGCCCTGCTGGCCGAAGCCGGTTATCCGAACGGCTTCGAAACCGAACTGTGGTCGGCCTACACCCACACCACTGCCATGAAGGTGATCCAGTTCCTGCAGCAGCAGCTGGCGCAAGTGGGCATCAAGACCAAGATCCAGGCCCTGGAAGCCGGCCAGCGCGTGGAGCGTGTGGAAAGCTGGCAGGATCCGGCCACCGCGCCGATCCGCCTGTTCTACGTCGGCTGGTCGTCCTCGACCGGTGAAGCCGACTGGGGCCTGCGTCCGCTGCTGGCATCGGAATCCTTCCCGCCGCGCCTGTTCAACACCGCTTACTACAAGAGCGACAAGGTCGATGCGGACATCGCCAAGGCCCTGACCGTCTCCGACCGCAAGGAAAAGGAAGCGCTGTACAAGGACGCCCAGCAGGAAGTCTGGAAGGACGCACCGTGGGCCTTCCTGGTCACCGAAAAGCTGCTGTATGCCCGCGCCAAGAACCTCAAGGGCATCTACATCATGCCGGACCAGGCTTACGAATTTGAGAACATCGAGTTCACCAAGTAAGCAGGCGCCGTGTTTTCGGCCCTTGCGGGCCGATGCAAAAATGCAGTGCTGTGAGACCGCGTCATGCAGTTTTGCAGCACTGGGCAGGTTCTCTGCATCGTCGTAACGAGCAGAAAAGAGCAGCAATGAAGCGGGGAGGGTGGCTGGCCATCCTCCCCCACAGATTCACGATGCGTTGCCATGCAAGCCGGCAGCGCAGGGAGCGACTCCACCGCAGGGTGTGGACACACCAGCGACGGGCAGCCTTATTCAGAGAGTCCCATGTTTTCCTATGTCATCAAACGCCTGTTAGGCCTCATTCCCACGCTGTTGCTGGTGGCGGTGCTGGTTTTCCTGTTCGTGCACCTGCTGCCGGGTGACCCGGCACGCCTGGCCGCTGGTCCCGAAGCCGATGAAAAGACGGTCGCCCTGGTGCGTGCCGATCTCGGCCTGGACAAGCCGCTGCCGGAGCAGTTCATCAACTTCTTCATCAATGCCGCCCACGGCGACTTCGGCCGTTCCATCCGCAGCAAGCGCCCGGTCTCCGAAGAGATCGCCGCGCGCTTCTGGCCCACCTTGTGGCTGACCATCGTGGCGATGATCTGGGCCGTGCTGTTCGGTCTGATCATCGGCATTTCCTCGGCCGTGTGGCGCAACAAGTGGCCGGATCGCCTGGGCATGACGCTGGCCGTCTCCGGCATTTCCTTCCCGGCGTTCTCGCTGGGCATCCTGCTCATGCAGGTCTTCTCGGTCGAGCTGGGCTGGCTGCCCACGGTCGGTGACGAAACCTGGCGCCACTACATCCTTCCCTCACTGACGCTGGGTGCGGCAGTGGCCGCGGTGATGGCGCGCTTTACCCGTTCTTCCTTCATCGAGATCCTGCAGGAAGACTTCGTCCGTACCGCCCGTGCCAAGGGCCTGACCGAGACCGTGGTGGTCATCAAGCACTGCCTGCGCAATGCGTTGATCCCGGTGGTGACGATGATGGGCCTGCAGTTCGGCTTCCTGCTGGGCGGCTCCATCCTGGTCGAGGTGGTGTTCAACTGGCCGGGCATGGGACGCCTGCTGGTCGATGCCGTCGAGATGCGTGACTACCCCATCATCCAGGCCGAGATCCTGCTGTTCTCGCTGGAATTCATTTTCATCAACCTGGTGGTGGACGTGCTCTATGCCGTGATCAACCCCAGCATTCGTTTCAAGTGAGGGGAATCATGTCGCTCTCCAATTCGCCTCTGGCCACTACCTCCGAAACCGGCGCGCCGCTGCCGCCGCCCGATCCGGCCGCCGTCGCCGCCTCCGGCCAGAAGATCCGCACCCCCTGGCGCGAGTTCTGGCGCAAGTTCAAGAAGCAGCGCCTGGCCGTCTACGCGGGCGTGTTCATCCTGCTGCTGATCCTCATTGCCATCCTGGCTCCCTGGATCGTGCCCTTCGACGCCGAGAATTTCTTCGACTACGATGCCCTCAATTCGCCGCCGACCTGGACCCACTGGTTCGGGGTCGATTCGCTGGGCCGCGACATCTTCAGCCGCATCCTGATGGGGGCGCGCATCTCGCTGGCCTCGGGCTTCTTCTCGGTGGCCATCGGTGCCGTGATCGGCACTGTGTTCGGCCTGCTGGCCGGCTACTATGAAGGCTGGTGGGACCGCATCGTCATGCGCATCTGCGACGTGCTGTTCGCCTTCCCCGGCATCTTGCTGGCCATCGGCATCGTCGCCATCCTGGGCGGCGGCATGATCAACGTCATCATCTCGGTGTCGGTGTTCAGCATCCCGGCCTTTGCGCGGCTGGTGCGCGGCAATACGCTGCAGCTCAAGAACCTGACCTACATCGAGGCCACCCGCAGCATCGGTGCGTCCGACACCACCATCATGTGGAAGCACATCTTCCCCGGTACCATCTCGGCCATCGTGGTGTATTTCACCATGCGCATCGGTACCTCCATCATCACGGCGGCCGGCCTGTCCTTCCTGGGCCTGGGCGCGCAATCGCCCACGCCCGAGTGGGGCCTGATGCTGAACGAAGCCCGCGCCGACATGGTCACCTCGCCGCACGTGGCGCTGGTGCCCAGCATCGCGATCTTCCTGACCGTGCTGGCCTTCAACCTGCTGGGCGACGGCTTGCGCGACGCGCTCGATCCCAAGATCGACCAGCGCTGATGATGAACCTGCAGGTGCCGCATATCGGCCGCTTGCCCGCCGGTGCGCGCAACAGCATCACCGATGTCGAGGGTGTGCGCGTGGGTCACTGCACCCTCGATGCCGGTGCGGTGCAGACCGGCGTGACCGTGATTGCGCCGCATGGCGGCAATCTCTTCACCCACAAGCTGCCGGCGGCGGCGGCCGTCATCAACGGTTTCGGCAAGAGTGCGGGGCTGGTGCAGCTGGAAGAACTGGGTTTGCTGGAAACGCCCATCGCACTTTCCAACACCTTTGCCGTGGGGGCGCTGCTCAATGCGCAAATCGCCCACACGGTGCGCGCCAATCCGGAATGCGGGCGCAGCCTGCCCACGGTCAACGGGCTGGTGCTGGAATGCAATGACGGCTATCTCAACGACCTGCAGGCCATGGCCGTGCAGCCAGCGCATTTTGAGTTGGCGATGGCGGCCTTGTCGGTCGAGGTCGCGCAAGGCGCGGTCGGGGCGGGGCGGGGCATGTCCAGCTTTGGCCTCAAGGGTGGTATCGGTACCGCTTCGCGCGTGGCCGCTTTGGATTCACAGGGGCAGTCCTATACCGTCGGCGCGCTGGTGCTCTCCAACTTCGGGCGCCTGCCCGAACTGATCCTGGCAGGCGATCCGCTGGGTGTGCGATTGGCTGCCAGCGAAACGGCCGATACCGCGCCCGAGAAGGGCTCCATCATCATGATTCTGGCTACCGATGCGCCGCTGGATGCGCGGCAGTTGAAGCGCCTGGCCATCCGCGCCGGGGCAGGACTGGCGCGCACCGGGTCGGCCTACGGCCATGGCAGCGGCGATATTGCGCTGGCCTTCTCGACCGCCCAGGCCATCGAGGCCGATGCCGATTGCCTGCACCTGGCGCTGCTGGCCGATCATCTGCTGGACCCGCTGTTCCATGCCGCCGCTGATTGCGTCGAACAAGCCATCGTGCATGCGCTCTTTGCGGCCGAGACCGTGCGCGGGCGTGATGGCCATGTACGCGTGAGCCTGCGCGAGCGCCTGGCTTCCTGAATTGCTTCCCCTGAAAGACCGCCTCATGAACAAGCGTGCCAACATCCTGGTTTCCGTCGACATCGAAGGCGTGGCCGGGGTCTTCCACACCGAGCAGACCCGCGCCGGCAATGGCGAATATGAGCGCGCCCGGCGCTGGATGACCGAAGAGGCCAATGCCGTCATCCGTGGCGCATTGGCGGCCGGCGCGACGGCCATCAAGGTCAACGATTCGCATGGCGGCTTCCGCAACCTGCTGCCGGACCTGCTGCATCCGGATGCGCGCATGGTACTGGGCAAGCCGCGCGTGCTGGGCATGATGGGCGGCGTGGATCACGATATCGATGCGGTCATGCTGGTGGGTTACCACTCGCGTGCACAAGGGCGCGGCATCCTGGCGCACACCACCAACAGCTTTGCCTTCGCCCGTGTATGGCTGGGCGGGCAGGAGCTGGGCGAGGCCGGGCTGTATGGCGCACTGGCGGCCGAACATGGCGTGCCGGTGATCTTCGGCAGCGGTGACGATGCCTTCATCGAAGAGAATCAGCCCTTGTTCCCGCATGCGATCTTTGCCGAAACCAAGAAGGCCTATGGCGCCAACAGCGGCGATTCGCTCACGCCCGGGCAATCCTGCGCGCTGCTGGAAGAGCGCGCCCGCCAGGCTGTCACTGCGCTGCTGGCCAACCCGGCGGCCATGCCGGTACTGCCCTTGCGCGGCCCGCTGCGTTGTCGCCTGCAGGCGCAGACGGTGGCGCTGGCGGATCTCTTCAGCCAGTTGCCAATACTTGAGCGTACCGACAACGTCACCGTCGAATTCGATGCCCCCACGGCGGAATATGCGGTGCGGGTGCTCAACAGTTTGTCGGCGATGTCGGCCATGTTGCGCTGACGGCAGGCAACTCTCATTTGATGGGAGATTGACGCTCATTTGGGAAGCTTCTAAGATGAGAGTCTGCATCTGACCAAATGAGAGGTTCAACATGGCAACACGTGCCACGGTCGAGGCCGCCGCCAGCAAGCGTTCCCCCGGATTGGGTGCCAAACCGCGCGACTTCGAACGGTTTGCCCGCATGGATCCGATCAGCCAGGGCCGTACCATCCGCGACGGTATGGACGCCATCATTGCCGAGCGCGTCGCCCGGGAGCTGTTGCAGATTCCCTTGCAGACCTTGCTGTCCGGCCTGGGGCTGCCCAGTTCCACCATCCTGCGCAAGATTTCCCGCAAGGAACGCCTTTCCGGTTCCGAGTCCGACCGCATCGCCCGTGTGCTCTACATCCGCGAGCAGGCGGCCGATGTGTTCGAGGATGCGGGCCTGGCTGCGCAGTGGATGCGTCGCGGTAATGCGGCGCTGGGGGGATTGACCCCGCTGGAAGTGCTCGATACACAGCCGGGTTATGACCGGGTGCGCGACATCCTGGCCCGCATCGCCTTCGGGGTGGCGGCTTGAAGGTATACCGGCTGGCCAAGGACAAGCCGGGGCACTATGCGGCCGATGACTTGTCCGGCAATGGCGCCGCGCTCAGCGGCGGCCGCTGGAATCCGCGCGGCTTGCGCGTGCTCTACACCTGCTGCAGCGCTTCGACGGCCTTGCTGGAGTCGCTGGTGCAGATGGCCGGGCTGATGCCGCGGGCCAACTACTTCCTCATCGTGCTGGAGATACCTGACACCGACGTGCGCAAGGCCTATGTGCCTGGCTTGCCGCCGGACTGGTCCGACATCGCGCGCGACCCGGCCAGCACCGCCGCCATCGGCCAGCACTGGATTGAACAGGGCAAGCAACTGGTGATGAAGGTGCCATCGGTGGTGAGCCCGACCGACTTCAATCTCTTGCTCAATCCGCTGCATGCGCAGATGGCCAGCGTCAAGGTGCTGGAAAAAAAGATCTTCCGTTTCGATGCCCGGCTCTTCGGTTGAACCCTTGGCCCGCTTTCAGCGCGCCTTGCTCTCGATCAGCTTGACCAGGGCATGCACGGTCAGGTTGACCGGCGTTGCGATGCCATGCGCCTGTCCACGCCGCACGATGTAGCCGTTGAGGTGATCGATTTCGCTGGGCTTGCCGCGCGCCACGTCCTGCGCAGTGGAAGAGAATTGCGTGGGCATGGTCTCGATGATCTTGCGGATGGCCACATCCACATCCCCGGCCAGGGTCACGCCCTCGGCGGCGGCTACGGCCTTGCATTCGCTGACCAGGTGGCCCATCACTTCCGGCACGCCCGCACCTTCGACCAGCTTGCCGTAGGGCAGTTGCGTGATGGCAGAGAGAGCGTTGTAGGCGCAGTTGATGATGAGTTTCAACCACAGCGCGCCGCGCACGTTGTCGGAAATCTCGGTCGGCACGCCGGCCGCAATCAGCGCCTCGGCGGCTTGCTGGCTGCGTGCGGCCGGTTCGATCACCAGCTCGCCACGGCCGTGGTGCTTGACGTGTCCGGGTCCGGCCATTTCCGTGGCGACGTAGACCACGGCCGCCGAGACCGGTTGCGGGATCACCGTGCGCAGGCGCTCGGCATTGTCAGTGCCGTTCTGCAGCGTCAGCACCAGCGTATCGGGGGCAAGATGCGCACGCAGTTGCGCGCCGGCGGTTTCGGTATCGGGGGATTTGACGCAGAAGAGCACCAGGTCGGCACCTGCCACGATGGCCGGGTCGGTGCTGGCCTTCACGGGGATGGTCTCATCGAAGGTTTTGGCTTCCAGCCGCAGGCCCTTGGTATTGAACGCTTCCACGTGTTGTGGCCGGCCCACCAGGACCACCTCGTGTCCCGCCCGCGCCAGCATCCCGGCGAAATAACATCCCACGGCACCTGCGCCCATCACGGCAACTTTCATGTGTGTCTCCCCGCTTGGCAAATTGAAGTCAGGCGGGAAGCCTAACACAGCATCGGCGCGCTTTCAGCGCAGGTCAGCATTGGACAGGAGAGAGCCGGCGTGCCGGGGACAGATGAGCTTGCATCGATAAAGCTCGGGCTGACCTTCGCCTGATCAGAGCGAGGAGGCATCCGACGGCGGTCTATCGCGGCGCCGAAGATGGCTTGGACGGCACCGGTTTGAGTGGAGCAGGGGGGCGATTATCTTGAACGTATCGAATGGGAGGCGGCGGTGGGGGCGGTGGAATCTTTTTGGTTTCGCTCATTTACTTCTCCAGTGTGATGGGCGCGGTGATCAATACCCGTACAGGTGAGTCTTTTTCCTGCTTGTTCAATCCGGAAAAGTAAAACACCATCAAGGCAAACATGGCATACATTCCGGCATGAATGAGAAATTTCAGCGTGAGATGCAGATGGTAAGCCCTCATGTCGTTGGCAATCGCATTCGCTGATGATGTGCGGCCGTATTGGTCGGATAACATGGAGCGAAACGCGTCTCTTGCAAGCTCGTCAGCATTGTCGAGATGCTGATAGAAGCTGTAGCACTCTGATTTGTAGTTAGTCCAAAATATTCCAGGAGCTACGAACTGATACTCTGTACCCCATGCAGCCTTGATGAAATACCAGGTGCCCAGAAAGATGAAGGAGCCCGAGAAAAAGTAACATCCATAAAAAATATGGAGCCAAGTTCCCGAGACCGTCCGGTCAAGATTTTGCAGCATAAAACTCAGGATGCCTACCATCGCAACCCCAATGGCGAATGGCATTTGGAGCCGTGCATTTACCTTGTCGCGAATATCCACTTCGTGGAAATACAGCTTCTCGCAGAGCCCGAATAATTCGTCATTGATGCTGTTGCTCTTTTCATCAGTCGACATGATCTTGACCTCTCGTGTTCCGGGAACCACTTTGTGCCCAATACTCGCCACAGCTCGGCGAGCTTGGTGACCTTACTACTGTCTCAAGGGCCGTTCACGATCGAGGAGCAATACGCCGGAGGAAGTCGAAAATTTTGCATGTCATCGCAGTAGCCGTTTGTAGTCAGCTACCACGAAGTGCTATTGCGCAGATACAGGAGATGTGCGACGCCGCTTGGTAGTCGCACTTTGAAATTAGAAAGACCGCCGCACCCGCACTGACACATAAGCCGGCGGCTTGGTGGTCGCCGTCGCCCGCGCACTATGCAACCGATGCAAGGTGATCTGGTTGACCTCCGCATGGCTGCCATCGATGTGCTCGCCCATCAGGCGCATCGCGCCCTCGGCGTCGCCGGCGGCGATGCTGTCGAGGATGGCGGCATGTTCCTCGTAGGTCGAGTGCAGGCAATCGCCATACAGGAAATCCAGCCGCCGCACGATGCGGATACGGTCGGTAAGACGGTCGAATGACTCGGCCATCTCCTGGTTGCCGGCCGCACGCACCAGGCTCTGGTGGAAGACCTCATCGAGCTGGGCTGCCTTGGGCCCGTCCTGTTCGCGTGCCTCGGCGGCCACACACCAGGTCGCGCGCAGGCCGGCCAGCACGGACTGGTCTGCGCCCTGGGCGCAGAGGCGGCGCACGGCGTGCGTCTCGATGAGCTTGCGCATTTCATAAAGATCGGAAAAACGCTTGAAATCGATCGGCACTACCTCCCAGCCCCCGCGCACATAGCCCTGCATCAGGCCATCGTTCTGCAGGCGTTGCAGCGCCTGCCGCACCGGCGTGCGCGAGACCTTGAAATGCGCCGCAATCTCGGTCTCGGTGATCTGGTCGCCAGGCAAGAGGCGCATGTCGAAGATGTCCTGCCGCAATTGGGCATAGACATACTCGGGCAGGGAGCCATTGCGCACCAGCGCGTCCTCGCCCTCGGCATCAGGGGCGAGCGCAACGGCGTCAGCGGCGGGGGAGGAAGCGGCCAGGCTTTTCACGATGTGCTTTCTTTACCAGGCTGCCACACTGCCATCGGTACGCGGTTCGGTCCCGCCGCAGAGCACGCCTTCGTCATTGCGCCAGATGATCTGGCCGCGACCGAAACCGAGCTGGTTGCCCGACCACGACACTTCGTGTCCCAGCCCGCCCAGGCCACGGAAGAGATGTTCGGCCGTGCTGTGCTCGATGCTGACCTTGTTTGCTTTCTCCCATTCCCAGCGCGGTGCATCCAGCGCGGCTTGTGGATTGAGGCCGAAGTCGACCGTGTTCATCACCATCTGCACGTGGCCCTGCGGTTGCATGAAGCCACCCATCACGCCGAAGGGACCGACTGCCTGCCCATTGCGCGTCATGAAGCCGGGGATGATGGTGTGGTACGGACGCTTGCCCGCGGCCAGCACATTGGGATGCCCGGCTTCCAGCGTGAAATTGTTGCCGCGATTGTGGAGCGCGATGCCGGTGCCCGGTACTACAAGGCCCGAGCCGAAGCCCATGTAGTTGCTCTGGATGAAGGACACCATGTTGCCCTCGGCATCGGCCGTGCACAGGTACACCGTGCCGCCGCGCGAAGGGTCGCCCGCCACCGGCAGCGTGGCGCGCGGGCCGATCAGCTTGCGGCGTTCATCGGCATAGGCGTCGGAGAGCAACTGCTCCACCGTCACCTTCATGTGCGCCGGGTCGGCGATATGGGCCAGGCCATCGGCATAGGCCAGCTTGATGGCTTCGATCTGGCGGTGGTAGGTCGCCAGCGTGTCGCGCTCGGAGAAGTCGTAGGCCTTCAGCAGGTTCAGCGCCATCAGGGCCACCATGCCGTGGCCATTGGGCGGGATTTCCCAGACATCGTAGCCGCGATAGTTCACGCCGATGGGATCCACCCATTCCGGCTGGAACGCCGCCAGATCCGAGGCCTGCATATATCCGCCGGCCTTCTGCAGGAAGGCGGCAATCTTCTCCGCCAGGGCACCGCGATAGAAGCCCTCGGCATTGTCCTCGGCAATGGCCTGCAGGGTGGCGGCATGGCCGGCCGAGCGCCACAGCTGGCCGGCTTGCGGTGCCTGCCCATCGATGCAGAAGGTGTCGAACCAGGACTGGAAATGCGGCTCCTTGAACTCGCGCTTGAAGTTCTGCTGTGCGACCTGCCAGGCATGCGCCACCATCGGCGAGACCGGGAAGCCCTCACGCGCCAGGGTGATGGCGCCGGCCATGGAATCGGTCAGCGCCAGCTTGCCGAAGCGCTTGGCCATGGCGGCCCAGGCACTGGGCGTGCCGGGCACGGTGACCGGCAGGGCACCGTACTTGGGTACGTCCTTTAGGCCGGCGCTGGTGAGCTTGTCGGCGGAGATCGATTGCGGCGCCGGGCCGCTGGCATTCAAACCATGCAGCTTGCCGCCATGCCAGACCAAGGCGAAGGCGTCGCCGCCGATGCCGTTGGCGGTCGGCTCCACCACGGTCAATGCCGCAGCTGCGGCGATGGCCGCATCGATGGCGTTGCCGCCGCGCTGCAGGACTTCCAGCCCGGCCTGCGCGGCCAGTGGCTGCGAGGTCGCCACCATGCCCCGCCGGGCATAGACGGCGCTGCGGCGCGAAAAGTAGGGATAGTGGTTGCTGCTGAAGTCGGGGAAGGCGGGCATGGCGGTCTCTCGTTCTTGGTTCAGGGGCGTATTTTATCGTTTGGCTTGCGTATTACGTCGGGTGCAGCGTCAGCTCAGGGCGGCTCAGGTGGCAGGCCACGGTATGGGTGGCGCTGACCTTGACGGCCGGTGGCGCTTCGGTCTTGCATATTTCCATGCAGGACGGGCAGCGCGGATGAAAATGACAGCCCGAGGGCGGGGCGGCCGGATTGGGGATGCTGCCCTGCAGGATGATGCGTTCACGATGTTGGCGTGGATGTTCACGTGGGATGGCCGACAGCAGCGCCTGCGTATAGGGATGGCGCGGCTGGGTGTAGACCTCTTCACATCTGCCCGATTCGACCATGCGTCCGAGGTACATCACGCCGATGGTGTCGCTGACATGACGGATTACGGCCAGGTCGTGCGAGACGAAAAGATAGGTCAGCCCCAGCTCCTGCTGCAGCTCGCGCAGGAGGTTCAGGATCTGCGCCTGGATCGAGACATCGAGGGCCGACACGGCTTCATCGGCCACCACCAGCTTGGGCCGCGTGATGATGGCGCGGGCGATGCCCACGCGCTGGCGCTGACCACCGGAGAACTCATGCGGATGGCGTGCTGCATAGGCCGGGTTGAGGCCGACCATGTCCAGCGCTTCGGCTACCTTGCGCTTGCGGGTGGCGCGGTCGTGCAGCTTGTGCACGATCAGCGGTTCTTCCAGCACTTCGCCGATGGTCATGCGCGGGTTCAGCGAGGCATACGGATCCTGGAACACCATCTGCATGTGCCGGCGCATGGCACGCAACTGGCCCTCGGGAAGCAAGGTCAGTTCCTGGCCCATGAAGCGCACGCTGCCTTCGCTGGGTTCGATCAGGCGCAGCACGCTGCGACCGGTGGTGGACTTGCCGCAGCCGGATTCGCCGACCAGGCCCAGGGTCTGTCCTTCGGCCAGGCTGAAGGAGACATCGTCAACGGCCTTGACGGTGCTGCTGCCGGAAGCGAAATATTTTTTCAGCCCGTGGACTTCGAGCAGGGGAGGTAGTGTCGTCATGATCAGGCCTTCAATGCGGATACCAGCAGCGCACGCTGTGGCCATCGCCCAGGTTTTCCAGCACCGGCATCTCCTGGCGGCAGATGTCCTGGGCGCGGGTGCAGCGTGCGGCGAAGCGGCAGCCCTGCGCGATGGTGCCGGGCGGTGGCACGCTGCCGGGGATGGCGGTCAAGGGCGCACCGGGCGTGGCGTCCAGCGCCGGGCGCGCGCGCATCAGGGCATGCGTGTAAGGATGGGCGGGGCGGTCGAACAGGTCTTCCACGCTGCTCTGCTCAACCACCTGGCCGGCATACATCACCACCACGCGCTGGCACATCTCTGCCACTACGCCCAAGTCGTGGGTGATCATGAGGATGGAAGTCTTCTGCTCGCGTTTGAGGTCGCGCATCAGGTCGAGGATCTGCGCCTGGATGGTCACGTCCAGCGCGGTCGTCGGTTCATCGCACACCAGCAGGCGCGGCTGGCACAGCAGGGCCATGGCAATCATGACGCGCTGGCGCATGCCGCCGGAAAGGCTGTGCGGATATTCGTCGACCAGCTGCGCCGCACGCGAGAGGCCCACGCGTTCCAGCATGGCGATGACCTTGGCGTCGATCGCCTGGCGCGACAGCGAGGTGTGGATGCGCAGCATCTCGCCCAATTGGTCGCCGATGCGATGCAGCGGGTTCAGCGAGGTCATCGGCTCCTGGAAGATCATGGCGATCTCCTTGCCGCGGATGCTGCGCAGGGTGGCGTCATCGGCCTGCAGCAGGTCGCGCTCGCCAAAGCGGATCGCGCCCGACAGCCTGGCCTGGCTGGCCATGGGGAACAGGCGCAGGATGGACAGGGCGGTGACGCTCTTGCCGCAGCCGGATTCACCCAAGAGGCCCACGGTTTCATCCTGGCCCAGCGAAAAGGAGACGCCATCGACGGGTGCAACGCGGCGGCCGTGGCTCTTGAATTCGATCTTGAGATTTTCGATGGTGAGCATGGTGGTTCCTCAGCGGCTCAGTTTGGGGTCGAACACTTCGCGAATGCCATCGCCCAGCAGGTTGAAGCCCAGCACCACCAGGAAGATCGCCAGTCCCGGCCACATGGCCAGCATGGGCGTGGTGTTCAGGTAGCCCTGGGCAATGTGCAGCATGGAACCCCAGCTCGGGTCTTCCGGCTTGGCGCCCAGGCCGAGATAGGACAGCCCGGCCTCGGCGATGATGGCCGTGCCCATGGCGAAGGTGGCCTGGATCACCAGGGGCGCCAGCGAATTGGGCAGGATGTAGCGCCACATGATGCGCAGGTGCCCGGCACCGATGGAGCGCGCTGCCATCACGTAGTCGAGGTTGCGGATGGTCATGGCCTGCCCGCGCGCCAGCCGCACGAAGGACGAGGTGAAGCCGATGCCGACGGCCACCATGGCATTGTAGAAACCGCCCCCCAGCGCGGCGGCCAGCGCCAGCGCCAGGATCAGCGAAGGAAAGGCCTGCAGCGCATCGACCACGCGCATGACGATGGCATCGACCGCGCCGCGATAGTAGCCGCTGACGATGCCGATGGGCACGCCCAGCGAAAAGGCCAGCCCGACCGAGATCAGTGCCGCCTGCAGGGAGATGCGCGAACCGTACAGCATGCGGGTGTAGATGTCGCGGCCCAGGTCATCTGTACCGAGCCAGTGCTCGGCACTGGGACCAGACAGCAGGTTGCCGTAGTCCTGGTCAAAAATCGGATCGTACCGGGCCAGTACCGGTGCAGTGATGGCCAACAGTACCAGTACAGCGATGATCACCGCACCGATCACCGCCAGACGGTTGCGGCTGAAGCGGCGCAAGGTACGCCAGCGGGGCAGCGCCGGCAGGGCCTGCGCAGGGGAGGGAGGGTTCATGTCGGGAGACGTCATGGTTGGATGCGCTGGACGGGCAATCAGCGGGCGATGCGCGGGTCGATCACGCTGTAGAGCAGGTCCACGCACAGGTTGACGATGACCACCATCACGGTGGCGGCCAGTACACCGGCCTGTACAGTCACGTAGTCGCGCTGGAAGATGGCGTCGACGATCATCTTGCCCATGCCGGGAATGCCAAAGATGCTTTCGGTGATGACCAGTCCGCCCAGCATGCCGGAGACCATCAGGCCGCTGGCCGTGACCACCGGGATCATGGCATTGCGCAGCGCATGGCCCAGCACCACCTGCCAGTCGCGCAGGCCCTTGGAGAAGGCGGTGCGGATGTAATCCTCGTTGAGCACTTCCAGCAAACTGCTGCGCACCATGCGCATGAGGATGGCCGATTCACGCAGGCCGGTCACGACCATGGGCATGATCATGGCGACCAGGTTGGCGTGCCAGTCCACCGACAGCGGCACGAAGCCCGAGGCCGGCAGCCAGCCCAGCTTGACCGCAAAGAGGATGATGAACAGCATGCCCAGCCAGAAGTGCGGCACCGACATGCCGAACAGCGCGATCAGGGTGCCGATGGCATTGGCCCAGCCACGTGGGCGTGCCGCCGAGAGGATGCCGGCTGGCACCGCAATGATGACGGCCACCAGGAAACTGCCGATGGCCAGTTCGATGGTCACCGGCAGGCGCTGCCACAAGGCATCGGCCACCGGGGTGTTGTCGATGAAGGAGCGGCCCAGGTCGCCATGCAGCACCGCCCACAGCCAGCGCCCGTACTGCACCAGCAGCGGATCATCCAGGCCCAGTTTCAGGCGCAGCGCGGCCGCCGCTTCCGGCGTGGCTTCCATGCCGAGGATGGCGGCCACCGGGTCGCCCGGGAGCACCGCCAGCAGGGAGAACACCACCATGCTCACCAGCAGCAGGGTGGGGATCGACAGCAGCAATCGCCGGGCCAGCTTGGGCAGCTTGATCGTCGTGGCCATGTGGCTTACTTGGACACGGTCGCAGTGCGGATCACGCCATCGGGCACGTACTGGAAGCCCTTGACCGACTTGGCAATGCCGAAGAGCACGTTGTCATGCACGGTGTAGATGTAGGGCACTTCCTTGACCAGGATCGCCATGGCCTGGTCGTAGAGCGACTTGCGCTTGGCCTGGTCGCCTTCCACGCGGGCCTGCTGCAGCAGGTCGTCCACTTCCTTGGCGCCGAAGTGCGAGTAGTTCAGCGAGCCATTGGTGGTGACGAAGTCGTAGATGTTCTGGTCCGGATCGGGACGCCCGCTCCAGCCCACGAACAGGCCTTCAAAGTTGCCCGCCTTGCCGGCCTCGATCTGGGTGGCCAGTTCGGTCTTCTCCAGCGTGACGGTGATGCCGGCCGGGCGCAGCATGCCCTGGATCATCTGGCCGACCTGCAATTCATCGGGCGTGGTCGGCAGGGTCAGCTTGAAGCTGAAGCCATTTTCTTTGCCGGCCGCCTTGAGCAGGGCCTTGGCGCGGGCCACGTCGACCTTGGGCGGCACATCGCTGGGGCCATTGGCAAACTGCGCCTTGGAGAAGGGCGAATGGCCGGCCGCCACGGCATTGTTGTAGACCACCTTGGCGATGGCGTTGCGGTCGATCAGGATGTCGACGGCTTCGCGCACTTCCTTCTTGTCGAAGGGGGGCTTGCCGGTGTTCATGTAGAAGCCGCGGAAGCCCAGCGACGGCTTGTTGAGCACGGTGTAGCTGGCGTTGGCGGGGACGTTGGTGATTTCCTTGTAGGGGAAGCGGTTGCTGATGTCGACCTGGCCGCTGCGCAGGTTGTTGAAGGCCACATTGACGTCCGGCATGATCTTGTAGACCACTTCATCCACCTTGGGCAGGCCGGCGCGCCAGTAGTCGGGATTCTTCTTGAGCGTGATGGTGGCCCCCTTGAGGCGGCCTTCGTAGACGAAGGGCCCGGTGCCGACCGGATGGTTGACGTAGTCTTCGCCGTATTTCTTCACTGCTGCGGGTGACGACATCATGCCCGCGCGGTCGGTGAGGATGGAGAGGAAGGGCGCGAAGGGCGTGGACAGGTCCAGCTTGATGGTGTGGTCATCCACCACCGTGATCTTGCTGACGTATTTCAGTTCATTGCGGCGCAGGGAGGTTTTTTCCTGGCCGCGCAACAGGTTGAATTCCACCGCCTTGGCATCGAAGGGCGTGCCGTCCTGGAACTTGACTCCCTTGCGCAGGAACAGCGTGTAGGTCTTCTGATCCTCGGACACGGTCCAGCGCTCGGCCAGCATGGGGATGATCTTGCCCTCGCCATCCAGGTCCACCAGCTTGTCGAAGATGCTCTGGTAGACGATGCGTTCGTTGAGCATGGAGGACTGCGTGGGATCGAGCTTGCCGGGGTCGGCATCCAGGGAGATGTTGAGCGTCGCCGCCCATGCGGGCAGGCTGCAGGCGGCCAGCACGGCCGAGGACATTGCGGACAGCAGGAAACGGGAGACACGCTGGTTCATTCGTTTTTCCTTTCAGAAGTCATCACGGATCGAGCGCAACCGGCTTGGGCGGCAAGCCCGCCTGCCATGGCCATCGGGCCAGCTTAGGCGATGGATACGGTGAAGGCAAGCACGGATACGTCAATGTATACAACGACGAAGACATGCAGGAAGCGTGCCATGGCGGCAGCTTCGCGTCGGTCGGAAAACTCCTATCACGGGCCGGGAAAGCAGGCGGGGCAGGCCTCCCGCCGGATGGCTGCGAAGCGGGCGATGGCGTGCGACGTCGCGCACCCGTCCTTCCTCCTTGTGCAGGCGTGCTTCGCGATGGTGCGCAATCGCGCTGCTGTTTGTGCGAGGAAGGGGCGTGGCAAAGCTGCGACGACAATGCGTAAATTTTTTTATTAAATCGCTTGCTATTTAATTTTGGCCTCGTTAAACTGCGCTGCATGAATTCGAAAACAGACAAACGCAAGTCGGCCCCGCTGCTGGATGCCCAGTTGTGTTTTGCGCTGTACTCGACCTCGCTGTCGATGAGCAAGCTCTATCGCAAGCTGTTGCGCAACATGGGCATCACCTATTCGCAGTACCTGGTGCTGATGGTGTTGTGGGAGCAGGACCAGTTGACGGTGTCGGACATCGGTGAACGCCTGGTACTGGATTCGGCCACGCTGACCCCGCTGCTCAAGCGCATGGAGGCACAAGGCCTGGTGACCCGGGAACGTGCGGCCAGCGACGAACGGCAAGTGGTCGTCTCGCTCACCGCAGACGGTGACAAGCTGCGCGAACAGGCGGTCGAGCTGCCCCGTGAAGTATTGCGGGCGACCGAGTCGACGGCGGCGGAACTGACCGCCATGAAGGAAGAATTGATGGCCTTGCGGGCCCGCTTGCACAAGAATACCGGCGAGTGAGCAGGGCAGGTCCGAGGGACGCGGCGACGATGCCAAGTCCCTTTTTGAAAGTTAAATATATAGCGCGCTATTAAATAGTTCAGTATATTGTTGGCAGGTCGCTCGGAAAAAATCGCTGGCAACTGGCATCGGCAGTCGCCAGGCAACGGAAGTGGTGCAACCGCATCATTCGTGGAGCCGCAGTTATACCCAGAGCCAATAGCGCCAACTAAGTAGTTTGCTATTTAATAGGTATTTATGTTTTCGTCGCATTGCCAGTTTTCCTGGCCGGCAACGGCCGGAGCAGTACAGCAGTACAGCAGGACAGCAATACAGCAGTACCCGGTAGCAAAGCAACAAACATGCAGTTCCCTCGCAGCACTTACCCGGTGAACCCCACCGATTCGCTCATCTGAGATTAGAGAAAAGGAAGAAGATCATGACCTCGTTCAAGCAACTCGCCGCCGTCGCCGCCATTGGCCTCGTTTTTGGCAACGCCTATGCCGCCGGTGATGCCGGCGTGGAACCGACCACCCAATCCTTCTTGCAGGCGCTGGAAGCCGGCGGTGGCAAGCCCCTGGAACAGCTCTCGCCGCAGGATGCACGTGCCGTGCTGGTGGGCGCACAAGCCAGCGTGAAGCTGGAGCTGCCCAAGGCAGACGTCTCGGAAAAGACCATCACCGCGGACGGCCAGCAGATCAAGCTGACCATCGTGCGTCCGGCGGGCGTGACCAAGACTTTGCCGGCCTTCATGTTCTTCCACGGCGGCGGCTGGGTGCTGGGCGACTTCCCGACCCACGAACGCCTGGTGCGTGACCTGGTGGCCAACTCGGGTGCCGTGGCCGTGTTCGTGAACTACACCCCGTCGCCGGAAGCCGGCTATGGCGTGGCCATCAACCAGGCCTATGCCGCCACCAAGTGGGTGGCCGAGCACGGCAAGGAAATCAAGGTTGACGGCAAGCGCCTGGCCGTGGCCGGCAACAGCGTCGGTGGCAACATGGCCGCTGTCGTGGCCCTGATGGCCAAGGACAAGGGTGGCCCCGCGCTGCGTTCGGAAGTGCTGCTGTGGCCGGTGACCGATGCCAACTTCGAGACTGCTTCCTACAACCAGTTCGCCAATGGCTACTTCCTCACCAAGAACATGATGAAGTGGTTCTGGGACAGCTACACCACCGACGCCGCCAAGCGCAAGGAAATCACCGCCTCGCCCTTGAATGCAACCCCGGCGCAACTGGCTGGCCTGCCGCCGACCCTGATCCAGACCGCCGAAAACGACGTGCTGCGTGACGAAGGCGAAGCCTATGGCCGCAAGCTGCAAGCCGCCGGCGTGGCAGTGACCAGCGTGCGTTACAACGGCATGATCCACGACTTCGGTCTGTTGAACGTGCTGGCCAAGGTCCCGGCCGTGCAGACCGCGATGCGCCAGGCTGGCGAAGAACTGAAGTTCCGCCTGAAGTAATTGCAAGGCTGCCCTGCGCGTAACACCGCGCAGGGAAAACGACAACGCCCCCGCACGAGTGCATCGTGCGGGGGCGTTGTCATTGCAGGTGCAGGTGCTGCGTGATCGGACTCAGGCCAGGACCTTGGCCAGCCACGCGCCAATATCCTCGACCTCCTCACCGCACACCGAATGCTGCATCGGATAGTCATGCCACTCGACCTTGTGGCCCAGCTGGGTCAGCAATTCGCGCGACTTGACGGCGCGCTCCAGCACCACCACCGGATCCATGGTGCCGTGGGCCATGAAGATGGGGGTGTCATGGTTGGCAGCGTGGCGTTCGGCCTCGATGGTGGCGGCCAGCGGCAGGTAGCCGGACAGGCACATCAGGCCGGCCAGGCGCTCCGGATGGCGCAGGCCGGTCTGCAAGGTCATCGCGCAGCCCTGCGAGAAACCGGCCAGCACGATGCGCTCGGCGGGAATGCCGCGTGCACGCTCTTGCGCGATCAGTGCTTCGATGGCGGCCTGCGAGGCGCGCAGGCCGGGTTCGTCTTCACGGCGGACCAGGTCGGGCGCGAAGATGTCGTACCAGGCGCGCATCACGTAGCCGCCGTTGATGGTCACCGGCATGGTCGGCGCGGTCGGGAAGATGAAGCGGATGGGTGGGCAGCCGGACAGGTCCAGCTCGCGCACGATGGGTACGAAGTCCGAACCATCGGCACCCAGGCCGTGCAGCCAGATGACGGAGGCAGTGGGGTTGGGGGCGGTATCGATCTGTATCGTCTCAAGGGGGGCGGACATAAGCGTGCGGTTCCTGTTGCGGTCGGTGGATGAAAGGGCGGGGCGCGGCATTTGTGTCTGTCCCTGCACGGGAGCACAATACGGCCTTGCCCCTTGTCATGCGCAGCGTCTGCGCTGCAATGGGCTCACATCATACGATGAACGCCGCCGCGATGGCGGCGCTGCAAAAGGAAAACCCATGAAGTGCATCCCATCGCGCCGCCTGCTGGCCCCGCTGCTGGCCTCCCTGCTGGCCTCCCTGCTGGCCATGGCGCCCCTGGCCGGACATGCCGAAGCCGAAGGCCGGCTGTTCCAGCCACGCGGCGAAAACCTGATGATCTCGCCCCCGCCGGGCTGGCGCCTGGCCTACATGGACGGCGACCCGGACGGCAATTATGTCGTCGACTTCCTGCCGCCCAACGAAGCCCATGACTCCTGGCGCGAGGGCTACATGGGCGTGCAGCGCCGTGGCTATCCCGATGCAGGCCTGGTGGCCAACATCCAGGCGCGCAACCTCACCGTGGCGCAGGTGGCCTTGACTGAAGTGATGCAGGGCGCCCAGCGCAATTGCCCGGGCCGCTTCGTGGCGATGGCGCAGAAGGATGGCAGCACCAACAATATTCCCGTCTCTGTCAGCGGAGGCTTCTGCGACCGTACCGGGCCAGTTGCGCCCTATGGCGAGGGAACTGTACTGGCGGTGTACCAGGGCAAGCAGCAACTGTTTGTCGTGCAGTTCAGCTGGCGTCCGCCGACCGAAAATGCGCTGAAACAGTATCCGTACCGGATCTCGCCGGCCGGGCTGCAGCAGTATCTGGATCTGCTCAATGCGGCCACGCTGTGCGGTGGGCCGGAGGAGAGGAAGTGTCCTGACTGAGGGGAAGGCGGGCCCGCATGGTCGTGCGGGCCGCCGGGCTGCTGTTACTTGCTGGCAGGGCGGATTGCCGACTTGGGCCGGAAGGCCTTGCAGACGCTCTCATCAGTGTCGATGTAAGGACCGCCGATGAGGTCGATGCAGTAGGGGATGGCGGCGAAGATGCCGGGCACCTTGACCTTGCCGTCCTCGTCCTTCAACCCTTCCAGTGTTTCGCGGATGGACTTGGGCTGGCCGGGCAGGTTCAGGACCAGAGCGGCATGGCCGTCGGTCTCGCGGATGACGGCAACCTGGCGCGAGAGAATGGCGGTCGGCACGAACTGCAGGCTGATCTGGCGCATCTGTTCGCCAAAGCCCGGCATTTCCTTGGTACCGATGGCCAGAGTGGCTTCGGGCGTGACGTCGCGGCGCGACGGGCCGGTACCGCCAGTGGTCAGCACCAGGTCACAACGGGCCACATCGACCAGCTCCACCAGGGTCTGTTCGATCTGTGCACGTTCATCGGGGATCAGGCGGGTCTCGACTTCGAAAGCGCTGGTGAGCGCTTTGCTGAGCCATTCCTGCAGGGCCGGGATGCCCTGGTCCTGGTAGACGCCACCCGAGGCGCGGTCGGAGATGGAGACCAGCCCGACCCGCAGCACCTCATGGACGACGGGCGTGACGGCCTCAACGCTCATCGTCATCCTGCTCGCCGGCCTCATCCTCGGCGGCTTCGTTCTTGGCGCGCGCGGCGTCGGCCTGCAACTGCTTGAGGATCTGGAAGATTTCGCGGTAGGCCTTGGGCGGCTTGTTTTCCGCCTGCTCCTTGCGGGCGTTGCGGATGAGCGTGCGCATGTGCTGCACGTCAACTTCGGGATGGCGGTTCAGCAGTTCGGTCAACGCCTGGTCATCGGCCAGCAGCTTTTCGCGGCGGCGTTCCAGGGCGTGCATGGCGGCGGTTTCAGCCTTGGAGGCGCCGTGCCAGCTGTCGATGGTCTTCTGGATGATGGCGATCTCGTCGGCTTCCAGCGTGCGCATTTTCTTGCCCACGTACTGCATCTGGCGGCGACGGCCTTCGTGATCCTTGATCTGCTGGCATTCGAGGATGGCGTCGCGCACGTCTTCGGGCATGGGGACGCGCTTGACGCGGTCGCGCGGTTCATTGACCAGCGATTCGCCCAGCTTTTGCAGGGCATCCATCTCGCGCTTGAGCTGGGACTTGGAGGGGCGGTCGTATTCCTGTTCGAATTCGCTGGATTGGAATCCGACAGCACCGCGGTTGGCATTGGGCATATCGTGACTTCGAGAAATAAAGCTTAACGACTGCTATGATAACCGCTTTACCCGCATTTCAGAGAAAACAGGCTCATGAGCGATACCCCATTCACGCACAGTCAGGACCAGTTGAAGCAGTTGGCGCAGGATGTCTTGCGTTATGCCCGGGACAAGGGCGCCTCGGACGCCGCCGTCGACATCAGCGAAGGCAGTGGCCTCTCGGTAGCGGTGCGCAAGGGCAAGATCGAGACCATCGAGCAGAACAAGGACAAGGGCATCGGCGTGACGGTGTTCCTCGGAGAAGGCCGCCAGGTGCGGCGCGGCAATGCCAGCACCTCGGATTTTTCGCAGCAGGCGCTGAAGGAAACGGTCGAGGCCGCCTACAACATCGCCCGCTTCACCGCCATCGATGATTGCGCCGGCCTGCCCGACGCCGAGATGCTGGAAATGGCCCCGCGCGACCTGAAACTGTTTTCGCCATGGAACATTTCCGCCGAAGAAGCTGTGGCGCTGGCCCAACGCTGCGAGACCGCAGCCCTCGAGACCGACCCGCGCATCACCAACAGCGAAGGGGCCGGCGTCTACGTCCAGCACTCGCATTTCGTCGCGGCCAACAGCCGTGGTTTCATGGGCGGCTATCCGTTCTCGCGCCATACCATCTCGGTGGCCCCCATCGCCGGCAAGGGCGCGGGCATGCAGCGCGATGACTGGTATTCCTCCAAACGCGATCCGAAGAAACTCGCCAAGCCCGAAGCCATCGGCCGTTACGCCGCCGAGCGCGCGCTGGCCCGCCTGAACGCGCGCAAGCTCACGACCCGCAAGTGCCCGGTGCTGTTCGAAGCGCCGCTGGCAGCGGGTCTCCTGGGGGCTTTCGTGCAGGCGGTGTCGGGCGGTGCGTTGTACCGCAAGTCGACCTTCCTGCTCGATTCGCTGGGCCAGCAGGTCTTCCCAGAGCACATCCAGATCCTGGAAGATCCGCACGTGGTCGGCGGTGTCGGTTCGGCGCCCTTCGATGAAGAGGGCGTGCGTACCGTCAAGCGCGAGGTCATCAAGGATGGCGTGGTGCAGGGCTACTTCCTGTCGACGTATTCGGCCCGCAAGCTGGGCATGCAGACCACCGGCAACTCCGGTGGCTCGCACAACCTGACGCTGCGCTCGGACCTGACGACCAAGGCCGATACCTTCAAGGGCATGTTGAAGAAGATGGGCACAGGTTTGCTGGTGACCGAGCTGATGGGGCAGGGCGTGAACTACGTGACGGGCGATTATTCGCGCGGTGCCTCGGGTTACTGGGTCGAGAATGGCGTGATCCAGTATCCGGTGGAAGAAATCACCATCGCCGGCAACATGAAGGACATGCTGCGCCAGATCGTGGGCGTGGGTAACGACACGCTCATTCGCGGCAGCAAGGAAACGGGTTCCATCCTGCTGGAAAACATGACCATCGCTGGCGACTGATCGTGCAGCACGCCGCCCGGCCGCCGTTGGCGCACCGGGTGGTGCCACGGCCAGCGCCGCCCATCTTGGGGAGGCAAGCCATGGACGACATCCACATCCGGCGCGGCTATCTGCCCGGCGCCATCGGGCGTGTAGCCGAGCTGCACGCGGCGTATTACACCGAAAACTGGAGCTTCGGCGTGTATTTCGAAGCCCGCATCGCCACTGAACTGGCGGCCTTCATGAGCCGCTACGACGACAGCCGTGACGGCTTCTGGACGGCCACCGTGCATGGCCGCGTCGAAGGTTCGCTGACCATCGACGGCCAGCATGGGCAGCAGCAGGGCGCCTGGCTGCGCTGGTTCATCTCTTCCGAAAAATTGCGTGGACGCGGCGTGGGCGATGCCCTGCTGAGCGAGGCCATCCGCTTCTGCGCGCAGTGCGATTTCCCCTCGATCTACCTGTGGACCTTCGAGGGCCTGCACGCCGCGCACAACCTCTACCAGCGTCACGGATTCATCCTCACCGAGGAGCGCATCGGCTCGCATTGGGGCGTCAAGCTCAACGAGCAGCGCTACGAACTGCTGCTGTAGCACGCAAGGCAGGCCATGCCGCTCAGCGCTAGAATGTCGGATTGGCGCACGCGCGCAACTTCGGACATTCGTTCTCCGCACATGGCCCTACACACCGACGCCGCCCACTCCAGCGGCCAAGTCCTGCCGTTCCGCGAATCCCTGCTGGCCACGCTGGGCATCTGCTTCGTCATCATGCTGGTGGCCCTGGACCAGACTATCGTCGGCACTGCGCTGCCGACCATCGTGGCCGAACTCAAGGGCTTTGAACTCTATGCCTGGGTCGCCACGGCCTATCTGCTGACCTCGGTCATCACCGTGCCCATCTTCGGACGGCTCGGCGATTATTTCGGGCGCAAGCCTTTCGTGATTGCCTCCATCATCGTCTTCGTCGGTGCTTCCGCCTTGTGCGGCATGGCCAACAGCATGCTGTTCCTGGTGCTCGCGCGCGGGCTGCAGGGTATTGGCGGGGGCATGCTGGTGGGCACCTGTTTCGCTTCCATCGCTGACCTGTTTCCTGATCCGCGCGTGCGCTTGCGCTGGCAGATCATCCTGTCGGCCTCCTTCGGCATCGCCACGGCAGTCGGTCCTTCGCTGGGCGGCTTCCTCACGCAAGGGCTGGGCTGGCGCTGGGTGTTCTATTGCAACCTGCCCATCGGCGTGCTGTCGCTGTTTTTCGTCTGGCGCTTCGTACCCCACATCCGCCACATGCAGCACGCGGGCAAGATGCGGCTGGACTGGCCGGGTGCGCTGTTGATCTCGCTCTCGCTGGGCAGCCTGCAATTGCTGGTCGAACTGCTGCCCAAGCGCGGCATCACCGGCAGCATGCTGCTCTTGCTGGCGGTTTCGGTGGCGGCCTTTTATGCGCTCTGGAAGTGGGAGCAGCGCGCCGCGCAGCCCATCCTGCCCTTTGAAATGCTGCGTGACCGTGCGCTGGCCAGCCTGTTCCTGCTGTCGGTACTGGCCGGATTTGCCATGTTCTCGCTGCTGATGTATGCGCCGCTGCTGTTCCAGGGCGGATTCGGTTTGAGCCCGCGTGAAGCCGGGCTGCTCATCACGCCGCTGGTGGCCTGTATTACCGTGGCCAGCATCGTCAATGGCCGCATTATCACGCGCATTCCCAATCCCAACCTGATGATGAACCTGGGCTTTGCACTGATCGCTGCGTCCTGCCTGGGTGTGGTGCTGTGTGATCGCACGACCGGCAATGGCTTCCTGCTGGCAGTGATGCTGGCCGGTGGTTTCGGGCTGGGCCTGGTCTTGCCCAATCTCACCGTGTTTGCCCAGCAGGCTGCCGCACGCGAGCACCTGGGTATCGCCACTGCCTTGCTGCAGTCACTGCGCATGATCGGCGGCATGCTGGGGACGGCCATCACCGGCACGCTGGTGAGCCAGATGTATGGCGCAGGCGTGCAGAAGGCCCTGGAAGGAGACCACGCGGCGCAATGGCTCAAGGACTTCAGTGATCCGGAAGTGCTGGTCAACCATGACATCCAGTCGGTGCTGCTGGCCCAGCTGATGCAGGCCGGACATGATGGCTCGGCCTTGCTGGAAGCGGCGCGCGAGGCGCTGGTCGGGGCCATTCACATGGGCATCGCCATTGCCATCGTGGCCGCGCTGGCAGGGCTGTGGATGGTGCGGCGCGTGCCACCCATCCGCTTTGACCAGGACAAGAAGGTCGAGCCGGTGATGTCGGAATGACAGACATGGGTCGGCCGCATGCAAAAACGGACCCGCGGGTCCGTTTTTTTTGCTTGCCGTGCTTGTGGTGCTTGTGGTGCTTGAAGTAGCGCGGCGCGCTTATTCGGCCTTTTCCGTTTTCTTGACCACGGCATAGCGTTCCAGCGTGCGTTCCCGCGCCTCGGCGTGGTCCACGATGGGGCGCGGATAGTTCGTTCCCAGCGTCACGCCGGCCGTCATGCGCTCATCGGGGGTGGCCGTCCACGGTGCATGGATGCGCTTGTCCGAGAGCTTGGCCAGTTGCGGCAGGTAGCGGCGTATGAACTTGCCTTCCGGATCAAACTTCTCCGATTGCGTGACCGGGTTGAAGATGCGGAAGTAGGGCTGCGCATCACAGCCTGAAGACGACGCCCACTGCCAGCCGCCATTGTTGGCCGAGAGGTCGAAGTCGTTGAGATGGAGCGCAAAATATTTCTCACCCCAGCGCCAGTCGATCCCCAGGTCCTTGGTGAGGAAACTGGCCACCACCATGCGCAGGCGGTTGTGCATGTAGCCGGTCTGGTTGATCTGCGCCATGGCGGCGTCTACCAGCGGATAGCCGGTGCGTCCCTCGCACCAGGCGGCAAAGAGTTCTTCGGCGTGCTTGCCGTGCTCCCATTTGATCGCATCGTACTCGGGCTTGAAGGCCTTGGCCGTCACGCGCGGATGGTGGTGCAGGATCATGAAGTAGAAATCGCGCCAGGTCAGCTCCGACAGCCAGACCGCCGCACCCGCCGCGCCTTGTCCGGCATGCATGGCCTGCATCGCGGCCCGCGCGAGCGTGCGGATGGAGACCGTGCCGAAGCGCAGGTGGATCGACAGGTAGGATGGCCCCTTCACTGCCGGAAAATCACGCGCCGTGCCGTAGGCGCCGATACGGCCCAGGAAGTCCTCCAGCAGGGACTGGGCACCGGACATGCCGGTCGGAATGTTCAGTTCCTGCAGGTTGCTGGGTTGGAAGCCCAGGGCCTTGTGCGAAGGTAGTCCGTGATGCGCCTTGCCTGGCGGCTTGGCCAAGGCCCTGAAGTATTTCTCGACCGGATAGGGTTTGAGGTAGAAGTCGCCACCGGCGGCGGCCAGCTTGGCCATCCACGCATTCTTGTAGGGCGTGAAGACCGAGAAGGGCTTGGCCGACTGGGTCAGTACTTCGTCCTTTTCAAAGATCACCTGGTCCTTGTAGCTCAGCAGTTGTGCGCCGTGTTTCTTGAGGGCCTTGTCTACGGCCGCATCCCGCGCGATGGCCGCAGGCTCATAGTCGGTGTTGGCAAAGACCGCCTGCACGCCCAGCTCGGCGGCCAAGTCCGGAATGCATGTGGCGGCCGATCCGTGCAGCACGATCAGCCCGCCGCCGGCCTTGCGCAAGGCCTCATCCAGTTCGGCCACGCTGGCCAGCAGGAAGTCGACGCGGCGATCCTGCTTCACGCCATCGGCCTTCAAGGCATCGAGGATGTCGGTATCGAAGACGAACACGCACCACACGGACTGGCTCTGCGTGAGCGCGTAGTAGAGGGCAGCATGATCGGTGTGGCGCAGGTCGCGGCGGAACCAGACCAGGGACTTGTCGAATTGGGGCATTGCGTTGGTGTTCTTCTTCAATGGGTTTGACTTCGGCCCGCGCGAACGGAATCACGTTGCGGCGGTGGCTACTGGTTGGTAGCGTTTTGGGTGAATGATAAAAGATTTTCATGGATTTGACCCGTCGCATCTCAAGGAGGCTATCGTCTGGCCGATAATCACGTATCCGCATACGATGCGGAGAACGAGGGAGGGCGCTGCGATCCGCATGCGTCTCGTGCAATGGGAGATGGGGAAACAATGAAGAACATGACGATCGGCACCCGGCTGGGGCTGGGTTTTGCCGCGATTCTGGGTTTGATGCTGGTGATTGCCGCCATTGGCGTGGGGCGGCTGCAAGCGGTGGGAAACCTCAATGACACGATGGTCAATGACGCGCTGGTCAAGGAAAGGCTGGTCATCACCTTCTATCGCTCCATCGAGCTCAACGTCGGGCGCATCGTGGCCGCGGCCAAGAATCCGGATGTCGAACAGCAGAAGTTCTACAAGCAGGAGATCGGTGCCACCATCAGCAAGAACAATGAGCTGGTCAAGCGCATGGAAGAACTGATCACCGATGATGCCGGGCGTGCTGCCCTGGCCGAGATCAACGAACGCCGCAAGGTGGTGCTGGCGGCCAATGCGCAGGTCTTCAAGGAAAAAGACGCAGGCAATGAAGAGGGGGCGCGCAAGGCGGTGGACGAGCTGCTGCTGCCGAGTACGCGCGTCTACCTGGCTGCCATCGACAAGCTGGCCGTGATGCAGTCCGACCGCATCAAGAACCAGACCGCAGAAATCGATAGTCTCTTCCGCAATGCGCGTACGCTCATGATCGTGCTGGGCGTAGTCGCGCTGCTGCTGGGCGTGGCCCTGGCGTGGGCCATCACGCGTTCGATCACGGCACCGCTGCACAAGGCGGTGGACGTGGCCAACCGCGTGGCCAAGGGGCAGCTGGACAACCATATCGAGGTGCGCGGCCAGGATGAAACCGGCCAGCTCATGCGCGCACTCAAGGAAATGAATGACAATTTGGTGGGCATCGTCACCCGGGTGCGCCAAGGCACCGATACCATCGCCACGGCCTCCAGCGAGATCGCCGATGGCAACCTGGACCTGTCCAATCGCACCGAGCAGCAAGCCAGTTCGCTGGAAGAGACCGCCTCGGCCATGGAAGAACTGACCTCGACCGTGAAGCAGAACGCCGATAACGCGCGCCAGGCCAACCAGTTGGCGGTGTCGGCATCGGAGGTGGCGGTGCAGGGCGGTTCGGTGGTGTCGGAGGTGGTGGCCACCATGGGCTCGATCAACGATTCCTCGCGCAAGATCGTGGACATCATTGCGGTCATCGATGGCATCGCTTTCCAGACCAATATCCTCGCCCTCAATGCCGCCGTGGAAGCAGCGCGCGCAGGCGAGCAGGGGCGCGGTTTTGCGGTGGTGGCCTCCGAGGTGCGTACCCTGGCGCAGCGTTCGGCCAGTGCCGCCAAGGAGATCAAGGAACTCATCGGTGACTCGGTGGGCAAGGTGGAGGCGGGCAGCAAGCTGGTCGAGCAGGCTGGTTCGACGATGGAAGAAGTGGTGGCCAGCGTGCGCCGCGTGACCGACATCGTGGCCGAAATCACCTCGGCTTCGCAGGAGCAGAGTGACGGGATCGAGCAGGTCAACCAGGCCATCAACCTGATGGACGAAGCGACCCAGCAGAATGCGGCGCTGGTGGAACAGGCGGCTGCGGCGGCGCGGCAGATGCAGGAGCAGGCGGCGGGCTTGAGTGAGACCGTGAGCGTGTTTCGTTTGAAGGGATAAGAAAACCAGGGCAGGGCGCGCAGGCGCCTTGCTCGCGGTTCCCAAAAAACTAAAGGCCGACTGACTTTCTGAACTGACCCCGTAAAGTTGGACGGTTTAAAAACTTAGCTGGCCAAGGCCTGAGTCCGGTATTGCACCGGACTCAGGCCTTTCAGTTTGAGCCGGATACGTTGATGGTTGTAGTAGTGGATAAACTTTCCGATGTCAGTTCTGAGTTGCTCGACGTTGTCGTAGCGGTTCAAGTAGAAGCACTCGGTTTTGAGTGTGGCAAACCAGCTCTCCATCGCTGCGTTATCCAAACAATTCCCTTTGCGCGACATGCTCTGCACCAGACCATTGTCGGCCAGCAGGCGTTGGTAAGCTGGGTGTTGATACTGCCACCCCTGGTCAGAATGCAGCAGGGCTTGTTTTGTGAATCAAGACGGCCGAGCGCTTTCTTGAGCATGTTCTGAACCAGTCCGAACTGCGGGCGTGTACTGGTCTCGTAGGCGACGATCTCGCCGTTGTACAAGTCCAGCACCGGCGACAGATACAGCTTCTGATCTCCGACTTTGAACTCAGTCACGTCGGTAACCCATTTCTGGTTGGGGCGATCTGCCTCGAACCGGCGTGCAAGCACGTTCGGAGCGGTTCGGTTCATGTCGCCTCGATACGAACGATATTTTTTCGGGCGCACCAAGGACTTCAGCCCCAGAGCTTGCATCAGCTTTTGTACGGTCTTGTGATTCACGCATTGCCCCGTCTGACGTAGCGTAGCGGTGATGCGTCGGTAGCCGTAGCGCCCCTTGTGGCGTGCGTATATCTGGCCGACGGCCTTCTTGAGTTCTACATGCTTATCAACGACTTGAGCCGCTTTTGCCTGATAGTAATACGTACTGCGCGCTAGATCGGCCGCCTTGAGCAAGGCCGCCAGCGGATAGTGCTGCCTTAATCCAGTTACTGCTTGGGCTTTTTCTGCGCAGTTGCCCGCTTCTCTTGGATCAAGGCATCGAGTTTTTTTAGGTACGCTACCTCCGCGCGCAACTCAATCAATTCCTGATTCTGGCGGGCAATGATCTGCTTATCGGTCAACTCGCTCTCTGGAACGATTACCTTGGGAGACTTGGTGCGCTTGGTGCTCATAGACTTGGGCCGCCCCCTGCGGCGGGGCTGTAGTGCGTCGAGACCGCCATTATGATACTGGCGCGCCCATTTGCCGATATGGCCGGCAAAACGAATGTTGAAAGCGGCTGCCGTCTGCTCTTGATTCCAATGTTCGCGCTGCATCCGCTTAAGAACCTGGAGCTTGAAGTGGGCGTCATAGCTCGCCCCCTTGCGAAGCAAGCCTGAAACTCCATGCGCCTCATAAAGCCGAACCCAACGCCTCACAACAGAGGCGCCAACACCATGCTCAGCGCTGATCCTTGCCAAGCTCTCTAAACTCGATAAATACTGCTTTACTACTTTTAGCTTGAAACGCTCATCGTACTTCGCCATGAAAAACACCCCAAAGATTGGATTGATGTCCAACTTTTGGGGTGCAGTTCATTCGTCAATCGGCCTTTTTTGTTTTGCTGCGCACGGAGGACCTCGGTCACGTCCCGCGACCCCGTCCGGCCTTGCTCGTGGACCCCAAAACGCAAAAGGCCGATTGATTTTCATCAATCGACCTTTTTTGTTTTGGTGCCCACGGAGGGACTCGAACCCCCACACCTCGCGGCACATGGACCTGAACCATGCGCGTCTACCAATTCCGCCACGTGGGCTGCGCTGTAAAGCGAAGACCATTATTATAGTTGGTCTGAGGGCGATGTCAACAACTTTTTTGATGCCGTTCCATCATTTTCGTTGCAATACGATGCTTCGCCCCTTTTTAAGCTTCGTATTGCGGTTAGGTAAATGGCCGCAACTCCGTTACACTAGGCACATCCGTCCGCCTGGGCGACTTTCGCCTTGGCATTTATAACAATTGCGCGAAACGAAACTTTTGAGCCAATTCCCCTATTCCATTCCCAGCCGGGAAGAGATCCTCGGCATCCTGCGTACTTCCTCGGGCGCGCAAAATGCTGCCGCGCTGGCCGCCGCGCTCGGCGTCAAGCCTGAAGAAATGGATGGCCTCACGCGCCGCCTCAACGCCATGGAACGCGACGGCCAGATCAAGCCGGATCGCGCCGGACACTACAAGCTGACCCATTCGCCGGACTTCATCCTGGGCCGTGTTTCGGCCCACCGCGATGGCTTCGGTTTCCTGCTGCCCGACGAAGGCACCGATGACCTGTTCCTGCCCGAGAAGGAAATGCAGAAGGTCATGCACGGCGACCGCGTGCAGGCCCGCATCACCGGCACCGACCGCCGTGGCCGCCCCGAAGGGACCATCGTCGAAGTGGTGGAGCGCGCCAACACCCACGTGATCGGCCGTCTGCTCAATGAAAACGGCGTCTGGGTGGTCGCCCCCGAAGACAAGCGCATCGGCCACGACGTGCTGCTGGCAGGCCCCCCGGGCAAGGCCAAGGCCGGGCAGGTGGTCAGTGTGGAGCTGACCGAACATCCTTCCCGCTACACGCAGCCGGTGGGCAAGATCGTCGAGATCCTCGGTGACATCGACGACCCCGGCATGGAAATCGAAATCGCCGTGCGCAAGTACGGCGTGCCGCACGAATTCTCGGAAGCCGCCAAGAAGCTCTCTTCCAAGCTGCCCAGCGAAGTCAAGGCCGCCGACCTCAAGGATCGCGTCGACCTGCGCGACGTGCCGCTGGTCACCATCGACGGCGAAGACGCACGCGACTTCGATGACGCCGTCTACTGCGAACCGGTCAAGATCGGCCGCACCAAGGGCTATCGCCTGATCGTTGCCATTGCCGACGTGAGCCACTACGTCAAGCCCAACGACGCGCTGGATGTGGATGCGCTCGAGCGCAGCACCTCGGTGTATTTCCCGCGCCGGGTGATCCCGATGCTGCCGGAAAAACTCTCCAACGGCCTGTGCTCGCTGAACCCGGACGTGGACCGCCTGACCCTGGTGTGCGATGCCGTCATCACCGCCAAGGGCGAGATCAAGGCTTACCAGTTCTATCCGGCCGTGATCCACTCGGCAGCCCGCCTGACCTATACCGAAGTGGCCTCGATCCTGGCCAATACCAAGGGCCCGGAAGCGGCGCGCCGCATCGGCCTGGTGCCGCACCTGACGCACCTCTACGAAGTCTTCCAGGCGCTGCTGACGGCACGCCAGGCACGCGGTGCCATCGACTTCGAGACCACTGAGACCTACATCGTCTGCAACGCCGCCGGCAAGATCGAGAAGATCCTGCCGCGCACCCGCAATGATGCGCACCGCCTGATCGAGGAATGCATGCTGGCCGCCAACGTCTGCGCGGCCGACCTGTTGAAGCGCCACGATCATCCGGCGCTCTACCGCATCCACGCCGGTCCGACCAAGGAAAAGCTGACGCAGCTGCGCACCTTCCTCAAGCAGATCGGCCTGACCCTGGGCGGCGGCGACACCCCCAGCGCGTCCGATTACGCCGAGCTCATGCCCAAGGTCAAGGCGCGTCCCGATGCGGTGCTGATCCAGACCATGCTGCTGCGCTCGATGCAGCAGGCGGTCTACAGCCCCGACAACATCGGCCACTTCGGCCTGTCCTATGAATCCTATGCGCACTTCACCAGCCCGATCCGCCGCTATCCCGACCTGCTGACGCACCGCGCCATCAAGGCCGTGCTGCAGGGCAAGCGCTATGAGCCCAAGGGCATCGACAGCACGGCGCTGAACACCTCGATCTCGCCCGCCGCCCGCAAGGCGCAGGCGCAGCAGCGTGCCGCCGACAAGGCCGCCGGCAAGAAGCCGCGTGGCGAGAGCGCCCTGGCGATCTGGGAAGCATTGGGCCTGCACTGTTCGGCCAATGAGCGCCGTGCCGATGAAGCTTCGCGCGATGTGGAAGCCTGGCTCAAGTGCTACTTCATCCGCGACAAGCTGGGCGAGGAATTCACCGGCACCATCGCCGGCGTGGCCACCTTCGGCATCTTCGTTCAACTGGATGCCCTGTACATCGAAGGCCTGGTGCACGTCACCGAACTGGGTGCCGATTACTTCCAGTACGACGAAGCGCGCCACGAACTGCGCGGCGAGCGCACCGGCATCCGCTACCAGCTGACCGATCGCGTCACCGTGCAGGTCAGCCGCGTGGACCTGGATGCGCGCAAGATCGACCTGGCACTGGTCAACGAGCCGGGCATCCGCACCCTCATCAAGAACGAAGCCAAGCGCGCTGAAAACGCCGCGCGTGGCAAGTCCGGTGGTGGCAGGCAAGCCCAGGCTGAAGTTCAGCCTGCCGCGCGCGGCAAGAAGGGCGCTGCCGCCAAGCCAGCTGCGGCTGCAGCGGGCAGCAAGCCCAAGGGTGGCGCCAAGGCCAAAGCTGGTGCTGCGCGCACCGCCCCGGCACGCCCCGGCGAAGCCGACCGCAAGCGCGCGGCATCCAAGGGCTACACCAAGGGCAAGAAGAAGCGATGAGCATGTCCCCGGACCTGCGGTTTGCGCAGGCCGGGTTTGATGGAACGCGGGGCACATGCCCCACCAAGCAAGACGAAAGACACAAGCAGGATCTATGAAGAGCAAAATGATTTTCGGCTTCCATGCCGTGACCTCCCGTATCCGCCACGAGGCTTCCTCGGTGGACGAGATTTACGTGGATGCCGAGCGCCGCGACCGCCGCATGCTGGATTTGCTGCATGCCGCCAAGGAAGCCAATGTACGCATCATCCAGGCCGACGACCAGCGCCTGGCCGCCATGGTCGGTACGCGCCGTCACCAGGGCGTGGTAGCCAAGGCTGCTGCGCTGTCGCTGGCGCGCACCCTCGATGAACTGCTGGATGCGGTGGTCGGTCCGCCGCTGCTGCTGATCCTCGACGGCATCACCGATCCGCACAACCTGGGCGCCTGCCTGCGTGTGGCCGATGGTGCCGGCGCGCATGCCGTGATCGCTCCCAAGGATCGCGCCGTGGGCTTGAATGCCACGGCCATGAAGGTTTCCAGCGGTGCCTCCGACACCGTGCCCTACATCACCGTCACCAACCTGGCCCGCACCATGCGCGACCTCAAGGAGCGCGGTGTATGGATCATCGGCACTTCCGATGATGCGGAGAAGGGCCTCTACGAAGGCGACTTCACCGGTCCCACCGCACTGGTGATGGGTTCCGAAGGCGAAGGCATGCGCCGTCTCACCCGTGAGACCTGCGATGTGCTGGTCAACATCCCCATGTTCGGTTCGGTCGAGAGCCTCAACGTCTCCGTGGCTTCCGGCGTCTGTCTGTACGAGGCGCGACGCCAGCGCTTGCCCAAGTAAGTCCGGTCATCCCGCATGACACCATCGCCGGACTTCGCGTCCGGCGATTTTTTTTGCCGTTCCATTGTTGGATCACTTCAATTTCACTTCAGTAGCCGTTTTCATTCAACGTTTCAGGAAGCACACCATGTTCAACCGACTCAGAGAAGACATCGCCAGCATCCGTGAGCGCGACCCCGCCGCACGCAACAGCTGGGAGGTGCTGACCTGTTATCCGGGCCTGCATGCGGTGATCCTGCATCGCTGGGCCCAGGCTTGCTGGAAGGCCGACCTGAAGTGGCTGGGCCGCTTCATCTCGCAGGTCGGCCGTACGCTGACCGGCATCGAGATCCATCCGGGTGCGACCATCGGCCGCCGTGTGTTCATCGATCACGGCATGGGCGTGGTGATCGGCGAGACCGCCATCGTCGGCGACGATTCCACCATCTACCAGGGCGTGACCCTGGGCGGCACTTCGCTGGCCAAGGGAGCCAAGCGTCATCCGACGCTGGGGCGCGGTGTCATCATTGGTGCCGGCGCCAAGGTGCTGGGCGGCTTTACGGTCGGGGATGGCGCCAAGGTCGGCTCCAATGCGGTGGTCACCAAGGAAGTGCCGGCCGGCGCCACCGCCGTGGGCAACCCGGCGCGCATCGTCGAGCGCAATGCCGTGCCGTCCGGGCGTGAGCAGGCCGCAGCGCGCCTGTTTGCGGCCTATGGCGTCATGCCCAATGGCGATGATCCGCTGTCGAAGGCCTTGCATGGGCTCATCAACCAGGTCGCCACCCAGGAGCAGCAACTGGAAGCCGTGCTGGCCGCCTTGCAGGGTGCGGGGATAGGGTGTCGACGCCTTGAAGAGGCCGGACAATTCGACGCCGCGCAACTGAACCGGCTGGTCGATTGAGGAGCAGGGGCGCAGCCGGGTTCAGGCCGGCTGCGTAGTTCGCCACGGCCTGTGCCGCAGCGATGAAGTGATGAGGCTGTGAACTGTGCGGGATCAGGCGATCTCGTCGCCGTTCACATCATGCCGGTGCAGCGCGCCGTCGGCCGTCAGGCTGATCCAGCCGCCACGTGGCGTTTCCACGTCGTATTCCCAATCCGGCAGCACATAGCGCAGCTTGCCGCCGTCCAGGCGATGCAGGGCAGGGCGGTGCGTATGGCCGTGGATCAGGACATCGGTCCCGGTCTGCGCGAAGAGCGCATCAATGGCACCGGCATTCACATCCATGATCGCCATGTCCTTGCTCTGGTTGGCGTCCTGGCTGTTCTTGCGGATACCTTCAATGATGGCCTTGCGCTGCGCCAGCGGCATGGCCAGGAACTGCTGCTGGTAGGCCGGCTGCCGCACCTGCGCACGAAAGGCCATGTAGGCCTGGTCATCGGTGCATTGCGCGTCGCCATGGGCCAGGGCCAGCGTTCGGCCGGCGGCGGTGATGACGTGCGGGTCGTCGAGCAGCGTCAGCCCGGCGGCATCGGCAAATGCCTGGCCGACCAGGAAATCGCGGTTGCCCGCCATCCAGTACAGTTGCACACCTTGCGCCTGTACAGTTCTCAATGCGTCAGCAATCAGTTGGTTGTAGGGAGCAGTACGGTCGTCGTCACCGGCCCAGTACTCGAACACGTCACCCAGCAAGTACAGTTGCTGCGTCCGTACTGCATGGCTCTGCAGGAAGGAGAGAAAGGCTTGCGTGGTGCGGGGCAGGGCGGCTTGCAAATGGAGGTCGGAAACAAAAAGCGCAACCGTCGGTTGCGCTTTCTGCATGAACTGGAAATCAGTCATGGTCGGTGAAGTCAGCGATCCGGATCAGGCTCAGACCACTTCTGCCTTCTCGATCACCACATCTTCAGCAGGCACGTCGGCGAACATGCCGGCGCGGGTGGTCTTGACGCCCTTGATCTTGTCGACCACTTCAGTGCCTTCGACGACCTTGCCGAAGACGCAGTAGCCCCAGCCGTCCTGGCCCGGGTAGTCCAGGAAGCTGTTGTTCTTGACGTTGATGAAGAACTGCGCCGAGGCCGAGTGCGGTGCGGCGGTGCGGGCCATGGCCAGGGTGTAGGGCTCGTTCTTCAAGCCGTTCTTGGCTTCGTTCTCGATCGGCTCGCGGGTTTCCTTCTGCTTCATGCCGGGTTCGAAGCCGCCGCCCTGGATCATGAAACCGTCGATGACGCGGTGGAAGATGGTGCCGTTGTAGTGGCCGGCGTTGACGTAGGCCAGGAAGTTCTCAACGGTCTTGGGGGCCTTCTCGGCATCCAGTTCGATCTTGATCGTGCCGTGGTTGGTGGTGAGCAGAACTGCCATGATGAATCCTTTGCTTGTGGGGGAATGAAAAAAACCGGCGGGCGACTTGGGCCCGCCTTGGCTGCGTGACGGCAGGCCGGCCTTACTTGACCAGGGTGGCCGATTCGATCACCACGGGCGTGGCCGGCACGTCGCCGGCGCCGGTGCGCACCTGCTTGATCTTGTCGACCACGTCGGTACCGGCGATGACCCGGCCGAACACGGCGTAGCCCCAGCCGTCCTGGCCGGGGTAGTTCAGGAAGCGGTTGTCCGCCACGTTGATGAAGAACTGGGCCGTTGCCGAATGCGGTGCCGACGTGCGCGCCATCGCCACAGTATAAACCTCGTTCTTCAATCCGTTATTGGCCTCGTTCTTGATGGGCGCCTCGGTGGCCTTCTCGCGCATGTTCTGGTCGTAGCCGCCGCCCTGGATCATGAAGCCGTTGATGATGCGGTGGAAGACGGTGCCGTTGTACTGGCCCTTCTTGACGTATTTCAGGAAATTGTCGACCGAGACCGGGGCCTTTTCGGGGTTCAGTTCCAGGGTGATGTCACCCATGCTGGTCTTGAGCAGCACGCGCGGTGCATCGGCCGCCAGCACAGGGGCGGCCAGCGTGGCCGACAGGGAGAATGCTGCGGCCATGCGCAGCAGATGACGACGGGAGAGGATCATGCGTTGCCTTCGTAAATGATTTTCCATTGCGATCCTTCACGCACCCAGTACTGGCGCTTGCGGATCGCGTTCTTGCTCTTGCCGACCGCACTTTCCTGGGTGAAAGTGCTGACGATCATGTCTTCCGGTGTGCCGGGATAGCGGAACAGGCTGACATCGCGCAGTTTGACACTGGTATAGCGCGCACCGTTCAGGCTCTTCTGCTGGCGGCCGAACCAGGTGGCCAGGTTCTCGCCCTGGGCCGAGCGGAATTCCGGAGAGTAATACGACAGCACCTTGTCGGCATCCGCATTCTCCAGCGACTGGCCCCACTGTTCCAGCATGGAGGAGGCGGCGTCGCGCTGGCGGGCCCATTCGTTTTTGTCGACGAACTGCACGTGCTGGCTGATGACCACCACGGTCTTGCCGACCTCGGCGGTGGAATACAGGTTTTGCAGGTCCGGATTGGCCAGTACCACGCAGCCATCGGAGGACAGCGGCGGACGGCTGAAATTGTCCGAGGGCGTGCCATGCAGCCAGATGCCATAGCCGCTGCGGCCGTTGCGCTTGTCCCATTCATTGGGATAGGACAGCGGCAGGGCGCCGGTGCCATAGAAATCGGGCAGCTTGGGGCCGGGGATGCGATTGTTCACGTAATACACGCCGATGGGCGTGCGCTGGTCGCCGGACTTGGTCTTGTTGGCGCCGAAGCGGCCTTGGGAAATGTAGAAGTCGTTCTGGAACTTCAGTTCGCCGCCCTGGTTCTCGTAGACGTACATGCGCGAACGGGTGGTGTCGACCACCAGCACGTTCTTCTGGTCCTCGCCCACTTGCAGCACCGCCTTGGGGATCAGCTTGGGGTCGGGCTTTTCCTGCAGGGAGCGGATGCGCACCATGGCTTCATCGCGCAGTTCCTTGAGCTTGTCGCTGGGGCCGTCGGCCATGGCGCCGAAATTGCGCACCGGACGGGCATGCATCAACAGCAGGTCGCCGCGTACCAGGTGGCCCAGGCGGAAGGTGGGATAGGCCGCCACCAGCGCGTCGGCCTTGGCCTGGGCTTCGCGCAGGCGGTTGGCACCCAGGTCCTTGTAGATATCGATGAGCAGGGCTTCCGGATCCGGCTTGGCCACAGGCGCGCCGGCCGTATTGGCCGGCGGCGGGATGGAAGACGAGGATGCCACGCTGCCCATTGCAGGCACACCCGCCAGGCACAACATCAACAGGCGTCCCAGCATGCGCGCGGGACGCCCTTGCAAAGCGCTAGCCACCAATTACCCTCCCGATCGTTCCTGTTTGATCAGCCATCGATTGCCCTGTTTGACGAAAATCAGGGTCTTGCGGCTGTCCACCGTCAGCCGATCCGAATTATATATCTGGCGATAGCGCACGGTCGCGATGTTGCCATTGATGCTCACCGTGGCGTTGCTGACCTTGACGCTGATGCGGCCCTTGTCCTCGATGCGGGCGCGGCGTTCTTCGGCCCATTCCTTGCGGGAGGCGCCACGGGGTGTCTCGAAGTCGCTGGCGTAATGGCCCAGGTAGCTGCGCACGTCCTTGTCGCTCCAGGCCTTGGCCCAGCCATTCAAGGCCGCCAGCACGGTGGCCTTGTCCTGTTCGGCGCTGGCTTCGGCCTTGGCCTTTTCCTTGTCGGCACGGGCCTTGTCGGCCTTGGCCTTTTCTGCTGCCGCCAGTTTCTCGGCCTTGGCCTTCTCTGCAGCCGCCAGTTTCTCCGCCTTGGCCTTCTCGGCCGCAGCCAGCTTGTCGGCTTGCGCCTTCTCGGCGGCCGCCTGGGCGGCCTTGTCCTTCTCGGCGCGGGCGGCTTGTTCGCGGGCCAGCTTGTCGGCGTGTTCCTTGTCCTTCTGCGCCTGCAGTTCCTTCTGCTTCTGCTCGGCGGCGGCCTTGTCGGCGGCGGCCTTCTGCGCACGCGCCTGTTCGGCTGCCAGCTGTTCGGCGCGCGCCTTCTCGGCCTTGGCACGCTCGGCGGCGGCGCGGTCTGCTGCCGCCTTCTCGGTGGCAGCCCTGTCCGCGGCAGCCTTGTCGGCAGCGGCTTTCTCGGCGGCCGCCTTGTCGGCTGCGGCCTTTTCCTTCTCGCTGGTGGCCTTGGAGATGGCCGTCTTTTCGGCTTCGGCCTTGTCGGCCGCTGCCTGCTGCGCCAGTTTTTCGGCCGCCAGGGCGCGATTGCGTTCCTGCTGTTCTGCTGCTGCCGCTTCGGCCTTGGCCTTGGCGTCGCGCTGGGCTGCTGCGGCCGACGCCAGGCGCGGCACGGTGCCACCGGTGGTGTTGCCGTTGAGCGAGCGCAGCAGGGTCAGCTTGGGCTGCGGCACGTTGGCGCCCGGATCGATCTGCAGCGCCTTGTCATAAGCCTGGCTGGCCAGCTTGGCATAGACGTCGCCCAGGTTTTCCAGTGCGGTGGCATAGGTCGGATTGGTGCGCATGGCCATGTCCAGCGCCGCGCGCGCCTTGTCGTACTGGCCGTCGGCCGCGTACAGCACGGCCAGGTTGTTGTACGGCTCAGGCAGGTCGGGGAAGTCCTCGGTGAGCTTGGTGAACACCGCGATGGCCTCGGCAGAACGGTTTTGTTCTGCTAAGATCAGGCCCTTCGTGAAACGCAGTTGCGCATCGCGCGGGTGTTTGGCCAGCACGGCATCGGTCTTGGTCAGTGCTTCGGCATACTGTCCGGCCCGCATCAGCTTGTTGATGTCAGACATTTCACTGGCATGCGCAAGCGTGGCGGGCACCCCGAAGAGGGCTGCCACCAGGCTCGACAACACTGCCGTCTTGTGGGCAGTCTTGCTGATCAAACCGCGCAAACCATGAATGGATGTCTCTTCTTGTGATTCTGGGGCCATGGTTTTATCGATGCTATACTCGAAGAAATTCGAAGAAAGCTGGCATTTTATATCAAACAAGTAAGACAAAAAGAGGTTTGGCTACCGTGACCCGTTCATGTTGCAACTGCTGCTAGAACAATGAAACCCAGGCAGGGGCCTGCCAGCGCCACGCTTTTACACGGTGCCGGCCCCAGGTAGTGCATGAACCCGTCGCCCACAGCGGCAACGCCAACCCCAGAATTCCCATCCCATGAGCGAGCTCAAGATTTACAACACGCTGGCGCGTGATAAGCAGACCTTTTCCCCGATCGAACCCGGCAAGGTGCGCTTGTACGTGTGCGGCATGACCGTGTATGACTATTGCCATATCGGCCATGCGCGCGTGCTGGTGGTGTTCGACATGGTGCAGCGCTGGCTGCGCGCCTCCGGCTATGCCGTGACCTACGTGCGCAACATCACCGATATCGATGACAAGATCATCCATCGTGCCGCCGAGAACGGCGAGACCATCGCCCAGCTGACCAACCGCTTCATCGATGCCATGAACGAGGATGCCGCCGCTCTGGGCGTGCAGCGTCCCGACCATGAACCGCGTGCGACGAAGTACGTGCCGAAGATGCTGGACCTGATCGGCAAGCTGGAAAAGAACGGCCTGGCCTACAAGGCCAGCGATGGCGACGTCAATTACTCCGTGCGCGATTTTCCCGGCTACGGCAAGCTTTCCGGCAAGTCGCTGGACGACCTGCGTGCCGGCGAACGGGTGGACGTGAACACCGGCAAGCGCGATCCGCTGGACTTCGTGCTCTGGAAAGCCGCCAAGCCCAGCGAACCGGACGAAGCCAAGTGGGACTCGCCCTGGGGCTGTGGTCGTCCGGGCTGGCACATCGAGTGCTCGGCCATGTCCAGCGACCTGCTGGGCGACCATTTCGACATCCACGGCGGCGGACAGGATCTGCAGTTCCCGCATCATGAAAACGAGATCGCCCAGTCGGAGGGTGCGCACCAGCACACCTTCGTGAATTACTGGATGCACAACGGCTTCGTGCGCATCGACAACGAGAAGATGTCCAAGTCCCTGGGCAATTTCTTCACGATTCGCGACGTGCTCAAGAAGTACGATCCGGAAGTGCTGCGTTTCTTCATCTTGCGCGCGCATTACCGCAGCCCGCTGAACTACTCGGATGCCCATCTGGACGATGCCCGCCAGGCGCTCACCCGCCTGTACACGGCCTTGAAGGATGTGCCGCCGGAAGCGGGCGCGCTGGTGGCCGATGAAGCCCATGCACAAAGGTTCACAGAGGCCCTGAACGATGACTTCAACACGCCGGTGGCGATATCGGTGCTCTTCGAGCTGGCCAATGAAGTCAATCGCGACCGTTCCCCGTCGCAGGCGCGCCAGTTGAAGGCGCTGGCCGGCATCCTCGGCCTGCTGCAGCGCGAGCCGGGCGAGTACCTCAAGGGCGGCGTGGCAGCGGCAGACGGTCTGGGCGAAGCCGAGATCGAAGCCTTGATCGAAGCGCGCAAGGCGGCCAAGGCGGGCAAGAACTTCGCCGAAGCCGACCGCCTGCGTGCCGAGCTGACCGCGGCCGGCATCATTCTGGAAGACAAACCGGGCGGCCTGACCGAATGGCGGAGAGCTTGATTTGAATACCAACCGAAAAGCCAGCGAGGCCGATCCCGGCATGATCGTGCCGGCCTACTGGGAAGAGGCCAAGGCCGAGCTGATGAAGCGCGACCGCATCATGCGCAAGATCATCCCGCAGTTCGGGGATCTGCAACTGACGGTGCGTGGCGACGCCTTCACCACGCTGGCGCGTTCGGTGATCGGCCAGCAGATCTCGACCAAGGCCGCCAATGCGGTATGGCAGCGCTTCCTGGAAGCCTGTCCACGCTGCACGCCGGGCCAGGTGATGCGCACCGGTCCGGAAGGGCTGGCGGCCTGCGGCCTGTCCAAGCGCAAGGCCGAATACATTCTCGATCTGGCGGCCCACTTCAAGGCCAAGACGGTACATCCCGACAAATGGGCGGAGATGGAAGACGAAGCCGTCATTGCCGAGATGATCCAGATCCGTGGGATCGGCCGCTGGACAGCCGAGATGTTTTTGATATTTAATCTGCTGCGCCCGAACGTGCTGCCGCTGGATGACCTGGGATTGCTCAAGGGCATCAGCATCAGCTATTTCTCGGGCGAGCCCGTCTCGCGCAGCGATGCGCGGGAAGTCGCCGCGAACTGGGAACCGTGGCGCACCGTGGCGACCTGGTATCTGTGGCGCAGCCTGGACCCGCTGCCCTCCGATTATTGATCCAAGGGGAAGAGGGTGCGTCCGGCGCTGCTGCGCTGGCGCCGTGCTGGTGTATACTCCGCACCTCCCAAGATTTGAAGGCAAACCGATGCATCCGGGGATCATCGAGCCGCAACCCGCACCGGGCCGGCGTCCCTGTCAGATGATCGGACTTGTTGAAAAAGGAACACAATGAGTAAATCGACAACGACTTTTCTGGGCTTCGAGCAGGCCATCGCCGAGCTGGATGCCAAGATCGAAGAGTTGCGTTTTGTACAGGATGACTCGGCCGTCGACATCTCCGAAGAGATCGAGCGCCTGGTCAAGAAGAGCCAGCAGCTGACCAAGGACATCTACGCCAAGCTCACGCCCTGGCAGGTCTCGCAGATTGCGCGCCATCCGCAGCGTCCCTACACCATGGACTACGTGCGCGAGATCTTCACCGATTTCCACGAACTGCATGGCGACCGCACCTTTGCGGACGACCAGTCCATCGTCGGCGGCCTGGCCCGTTTCAACGGCCAGGCTTGCATGGTGATCGGCCACCAGAAGGGGCGCGACACCAAGGAACGCGCCATGCGCAACTTCGGCATGCCCAAGCCGGAAGGCTATCGCAAGGCGATGCGCCTGATGAAAGTGGCTGAAAAGTTCGGTTTGCCGATTTTTACCTTCGTTGACACCCCAGGCGCCTTCCCCGGCATCGATGCCGAAGAGCGCGGCCAGTCCGAAGCCATCGGCCACAACCTGTACGTGATGGCCGAACTGAAGGTGCCGCTCATCGCCACCATCATCGGTGAAGGCGGTTCCGGCGGCGCCCTGGCCATCGCCGTGGGTGACTCGGTGCTGATGCTGCAATATGCGACCTACTCGGTGATCTCGCCGGAAGGCTGCGCTTCCATCCTGTGGAAGACCGCCGACCGCGCTGCGGATGCGGCCGAAGCGCTGGGCCTGACCGCCCATCGCTTGAAGGCCATCGGCCTGATCGACAAGATCGTCAACGAACCGCTGGGCGGCGCCCATCGTGATCCCAAGCAGATGGCCGGTTTGCTCAAGCGCGCGCTGTCGGATTCGCTGCGCCAGTTCCAGGGCATGAAGACCAAGGACCTGCTGGCCGCGCGTCACGAAAAGCTGATGGCCTATGGCAAGTTCAAGGAATTGAATTCGGCCGAATAATTTCCGGTTCGCATTCCTGTCCTCCCAGGCGCCAGCGATAGCTTCGCTGGCGTTTGTCTTTTCTGGCGCCGGTTTCCCATGTCCGAACATCCTTCTTCTCCTTCCTCCGGCAAGATCACCGGCAAGCTGCTGCAGGCACTGCAGGCCACGCTGGCCGCAACCGGTTTCGATCCCGCACAGGACACGCTGGCCGTAGCCTTCAGCGGTGGACTCGATTCCACGGTGCTGCTGGAAGCGGCCGCGCAGTGGCAGCGTGAAAGCGGCGCCCGCGTGGTGGCGCTGCATGTGCATCATGGGCTGTCACCCAATGCGGATGCCTGGCTGGCGCACGCCGAGCAGGTATGTGCGCAGCGCGGCCTCACCTGCGCGCACGAGCGCGTGCAACTGGAACGGGTGGCCGACAGCGGCGTGGAAGAAGCGGCAAGGCTGGCGCGTTATGCCGCGCTGGGACGGCTGTGCCGGGCGCACGGTGCGCGCCTGCTGCTGACCGCACATCATCTCGATGACCAAGCCGAAACGGTGCTGCTGCAACTGCTGCGCGGCAGCGGGCTGGCGGGCATGTCCGGCATGGATCAATGCAATGCCGCGCCCGGTTTGCTGGGCGATGCCGATACGCTGGTCGCACGGCCTTTCCTGGCCATTCCGCGCGCCCAGCTGGAAGAGGGCGCACGCGCCTGGTCGCTCGCCTGGATCGAGGATGAATCCAACAGTGATCCGCGCTATACCCGCAATGCCTTGCGCCATCAGGTGATGCCAGCGCTGGGCCAGGTCTTCCCGGGCTACCAGCAGCGCCTGGCGCGTGCGGCCGGACATGCGCAGGGCGCGCAGGAACTGCTGCGCGAAGTGGCCGAACAGGATCTGGCCCAATGCCGTGAAGACGATCATCTGCGCATGCCTGCGCTGCGCGCCCTGAGCGAGCAGCGTTTCCTGAACCTGATGCGTCACTGGTTCGCACTGCGCGGCATGCGCATGCCATCGGCCGCGTGGATGCAGGAGATGCGCAGCCAGTTGCTGGAAGCCGATGTGGAGGCGCAGCTGTGTGTCTCCCATCCTGACGGCGAAGTGCATCGCTACCGCGAGCGCGTCTTCCTGGCCCCGCGCCGCAGCCTGCCTGATGAGGGCGCGTCACTGTCGCTGCGCTGGAGCGGGCAGGCGCAGGTCCACGTGCCGGTCTTCCACGGCACCCTGCAGTTCGAGCCCGTTTCCGCTGGCGATGCGCGGCCCGGCTTTGATGCCGCGTGGCTGCGTGCGCAATCGCTGCTGGTGTGTGGACGCAGCGGGGGAGAACGCATCAAGCTGGCGCAGAATCGTCCGGCGCGCAGCCTCAAGCAGCAGTACCAGAGCGCGGATGTGCCTGCGTGGGAGCGGCCTTACCTGCCGCTGGTGTGGGCGGGCGAAGACTTGCTGTTCGCGGCGGGCGTGGGCATGGACTGTGCGCACTTTGCGCATGCGGGAGAACGCGTCGCCTTGCGGTGGCAGCAGGATTGATCCTCATCGGGCGTATCGGCCAGAGCGGGTGGTCGAAGCGACGAAAACAATTTAAATGATATAAAAAATATCGCCCCCGGACCTGAAGGTGCGGGGGCGATATCCCTGTCATCCCTGACATGTCCGGGCAGCAGATCGATCCGATGCCCGGGTTGCTGCTCCTTGCGGACGTCTTACTTGGCGGCGGCGTCAGCTGCCGGCTTTTCGGTGCCGGCGGCTTCCTTCTTGGCGGCCTTCTTCTCGGTCTTGCCTTCAGCCTTCTTTTCCGACTTCTTGTGCTTGGCGTGATGTTCCGACTTGGCCTTCGGCGCGGTCTCGGTCTTGGCAGCTTCCGCCTTGGCCGGAGCAGCGGCGGCGCCGGTCTGGGCGAATACCGGCAGGGTCAGGGCCGACAGCAGGGAGGCAACGATGATGGTCTTGGTCTTCATGGTGATGTCCTTTCAACGACGGGTGTCTGGTCAGTGTCAGTAATACGTGCGCACGGTGTGTGCGATGTGTCTGCCAAGTGTTTGCTATCTGTACCGGGCGCTGGCCCGGTACGGTCTGGCCTGGATTACTTGGTCTTGGCGGCCGTGTCGGTGGCGGCCGTCTTGGTGTCGGCAGTGCCGGCTTCCTTCTTCTCAGCCTTGGCTTCCGTCTTGGTGTCAGCCTTTTTCTCCGACTTCTCCGACTTCTCGGACTTCTTGTGCTTGGCGTGATGCGTGGCCTTGGCCTTCGGTGCGGTCTCGGTCTTGGCGGCTTCCGCCTTGGCCGGGGCGGTTGCGGTGGTGGCCGGGGCGGCCGGCGCGGCTGCTGCGCCAGTCTGGGCAAACACCGGCAGGGTCAGGGCCGACAGCAGGGAGGCAACGATGATGGTCTTGGTATTCATGGTGATGTCCTTTCAGAGACAAGTGTCTGTTTGCGTCAGTAGTACGGTGCGTACGGTGTGTGCTGCGTGTCTGCTACGTTACTGCTTTGTATCTGCTATCTGTACCGGGACTGGCCCGGTACGGTCTTACTTGCTCTTGGTCGCTGTATCGGTGGCGGCCTTGGTGTCGGTCTTGGCTTCGCTCTTGGCGTCAGCCTTCTTCTCCGACTTTTCGGACTTCTTGTGCTTGGCGTGGTGGGTGGTCTTGGCCTTGGGCGCGGTGTCGGTCTTGCCGGCTTCCGCCTTGGCCGTAGCTGCTGCTGGCGCGGCCGGCGCAGCGCTGCCGGTCTGTGCGAACACCGGCAGGGCCAGTGCGGTCAGCAGGGAAGCGACGATGACGGATTTGGTTTTCATGGCAATTTCCTTTAGAAAGTGGTTGTTACGCTCGGCGCTTGATTTTGCGTAATCGCTTCATCATGTCGTGTCGCCTTGCTTCCTATAACGAGCCGTCGACGTGAAAGACGACGTGAAAGTGTTTCAATTCATCGTGGATTTGTAAGCATTCGTTGCTGCTTTGCTTATAATGGTTGGCACGTTGGTGCAGCCGTGTTTCAGCGCTGCTTGCGGGCTCCTGCGCTGCACCGCGTGCCTTGCCGGTGGTCTTTGCGGTTCCTTCTTTCCTGTTGCCTCATCGAGTTTTCTCATGGCCTATCAAACCTGGTTTGCATTTTTCCTCGCCGCCTGTGTCATCGCCATCTCGCCCGGATCGGGTGCGGTGCTCTCCATGAGCCACGGCCTCAATTACGGCCTGCGCCGTACTACCGCCACCATCCTGGGCCTGGAGATTGCCCTGGTGGTCGTCCTCATCATCGCCGGTGCCGGTGTGGGTTCGCTGCTGGTGGCTTCTGAAACCGCCTTCAACGTGGTCAAGATTGCCGGTGCCCTGTACCTGATCTACCTGGGCTTCTCGCAGTGGCGTGCGCGCGTGCCTTCGGAGCAGGAAGGCGAAGCCCTCGACAACGCCAACGCCGTGGCGCGCGCGCAGCGCGGCCAGCACTGGTGGCAGCGTTGCATGACGGGTTTCCTCACCAATGCCACCAACCCCAAGGGCATCGTCTTCATGGTGGCGGTGCTGCCGCAATTCATCGATCACGAACGCCCGCTGTGGCTGCAGCTGCTGGTGCTGGCCGTGACCATGGTGGCGGTGGACCTGGTGGTCATGCACGGCTACGCCTTTGCGGCCAGCCGCCTGCAACGCTTCTTCCGCAGCCAGAAGGCGATCAAGGCGCAGAACCGTTTCTTCGGTGGCGTGCTGATGCTGGTCGGCGCCGGTTTGTTCTTCTTCAAGCGCACGCAGCACTGACTGTCCTGCACGCAGACAACAAAAAACCCGCAAGCTGCCTTGCGGGTTTTTTGTTGTGCATCCCCACCGGCCTGGCGGGGAGGTGAAGGGAAATTACTTGTCCTTCTTCAGGCAGGACGACATGAAGGCTTTGCGCTCATCGCCCTTCTTGCCGGCGGCGTCGGCGTTACATTGCTTCATCTTGTCTTGCTGGGTGGCCGGCTTGGGCTGTTCCTTCTTCAGGCAGGAGGACATGAAGGCCTTGCGCTCATCGCCTTTCTTGCCGGCGGCGTCGGCGTTGCATTGCTTCATCTTGTCCTGCTGCGCATTCTGGGCCATGGCGGGGGAACCCAGCAGCAGCGGGGCGGCCAGTGCGAACGAGGTCATGGCGAAGAACATTTTTTTCATGAGAGACTCCCTGGGGCAAGGTGGATTCGTGGGTCTGATCGGTCTGATTCTTCAGACGCGAGCATTACAGCATGAAAGTTAATGTTCTGACTAGCGCACGCAGTTGAGGTCGCCTTCCTGGCAGCCCGCCAGATTCTTCAGTTCGTCCGCACGCTGGCGGGTCTTGTCGGCCAGGCAGGTTTGCAGCGCAAGTGAAGCGGCGGACCCGCCGGCGCTGGCCGAACTCTCAAAGCGGCAGGACAGGTCGCGATACTTCAGCCAGGCCAGCTGCACTTCGCGCAACTGGTTCTGCTGCGCCTTGTTGAGCTTGTCGCGATAGGCCATATAGGTGGCATTGAGGTCGGCATCGTTCTGGGTCAGGGTCTGCGAGGCGCAGGCATTCATTTCGGCCTGGGTGGCAGCCTTGGTGCAATCGGCGGCGAAGGCGCTGCCGGCACACAGCAGCAGGGCGGCCGCCAGCAGGGACAGGGGGGCTTTCATGGGACAGGACTCCGGTTTCTCAGGGGACGAGGCTGCATGCTCCCGGTCGGCAGGGTCATCGTGGCGACTTGCGGAGAGCTTGCAGCTTGTCGGGATAAAATGACATTTTGCCTGTCTTAGAAGAAGACGGAGCAGGCCGGTTCGCCCGTTTCTGCAACGAAATTGCAACAAGCCGTATCTGATTTTCCTTATCCAAATCTTTTTCAGGAGTAGCGCAGATGGGATTGAGCTGGCTGTCCGCCATCAAACTGATTCCCTGGGGCGACGTGGTCCAGGCCACCCCCGGCATCGTCAAGGGCGCGCGTGACCTGTGGTCGCGCACCCGCAAGGCCAAGACCGCAGTCGATGCCGCGCCGCCCGCGCCGGTCACCGGCGACGTCGGCCAGCTGGCCCAGCGCATCGTGCAGCTGGAAGCCGAGCAGCTCGAAGCCAGCCAGTTGATCAACACCCTGGCCGAGCAGAACGCACAACTGGTTGCCACCATGGATGCCATGCGCCGCCGCCTGCGCATGCTGGGGGCTTTCTGCGTGCTGCTGGCGGTGGGCGTGGCGGCGCTGTGGCTGCGCTGAACGTCGCGTTTGGTTTTTCCTGATCCCTGATTCCTGATTTCTTGACGACTGGCCCTGCATGTTCCAACAAGCATTGCGCATGACCCTGCGCGACTGGCGCACCGGTGAACTCCGTTTCCTGCTGATCGCACTGATCGTGGCGGTAGCGGCATTGTCCTCGGTCGGTTTCTTCGTCGACCGCATGCGCGCCGGCATGACGCGCGATGCGCACCAGCTGCTGGGGGCCGACCTCCTGATCGCGGCCGACCAGCCGCTGGCGCCGCAATGGCTGCAACAGGCCGCTACGCAAGGCCTGCAGCAGGCGCAGACCCAGGTTTTTCCCAGCATGGCGCAAGCCGGGCAGGGCGATGCGGCGCGCTCGGTACTGGCCTCCATCAAGGCCGTGACCACCGGCTATCCCTTGCGCGGCCAGTTGCGCTTGCAGGGCGGCGATGGCCGCGACCGGCCCGCCCAGGGCATTCCCCAAGCGGGTACGGTCTGGGTGGATCCGCAGATCCTGTCGCAATTGGGCGTGCAGGTCGGCGACACCCTGCAGCTCGGTGACCTGCCCCTGAAGATCGCCGCCGTCATCGCCATGGAACCGGATCGCGGCAGCGCTTTCGTCAATTTCGCGCCGCGCGTGATGCTCAATGACGGCGACCTGGCCGCCACGCACCTGGTGCAGGTCGGTTCGCGCGTGACCTACCGCCTGTTGATCGCCGGGCCGCCCGAGGCCGTGCAGCGCTACCAGCAACAGATCGAAGGCCAGATTGAGGCCGACAAGCTGCGCGGCGTGCGCCTGGAATCGCTGGAAAACGGCCGTCCGGAAATGCGCGCCACGCTGGACCGTGCCGAGCAATTCCTGTCGCTGGTGGGGCTGCTGTCGGCCATGCTGGCTGCGCTCGCCGTGGCCATGGCAGCGCGCCGCTTCATGCTGCGCCATCTGGATGCCTGCGCCATGCTGCGTTGTTTCGGCATGACCCAAGCGCAGGTGACCACGCTCTACCTGACCGAATTCATTCTCATCGGGCTGGCAGCCAGCTTCATCGGCATGCTGGTCGGCTTTGCCGCGCACTTTGCGCTGCTGCAATGGCTGGGCAACTTCCTCCCGACCGCCTTGCCGCCACCGGGCTGGGCGCCCGCGCTGCAGGGCGTGGCCACCGGTTTGCTGCTGCTGGTCGGGTTTGCCTTGCCCCCCATCCTGCAATTGCGCAACGTGCCGCACAACCGCGTGATCCGCCGCGACCAGGGTGCACCACAGGCGCTCACGGTGGGCACTTATGTGCTGGGCACGCTGGTGTTTTCCGGACTGCTGCTGTGGCAGGCGGGCGATCTCAAGCTGGGGCTGCTGACCATCGCCGGCTTCCTCGGCGGCTTTGGTCTCTTCGCGCTGGTGGCCTGGCTGTGCCTGCGCGCGCTGCGTTCGCTGCGCGGCCTGGTGGATCGCCAGAGCTGGCGCTTTGCCATCGACGGCTTGCAGCGTCGTCCGGCGGCGGCCGTCATGCAGGTGGTGGCGCTGGGCCTGGGCCTGATGGCGCTGCTGTTGCTGACCGTGATCCGCGGCGACCTGGTGGGCGCATGGCAGCAGGCCACGCCGGCCGATGCCCCCAACCGCTTCATCATCAACATCCAGCCGGACCAGCGCGACGCCGTGCAACAGGCGCTGCGCCAGGGCGGGGTGCAGGATGCGGCGCTGTATCCGATGATTCGCGGGCGGCTGGTGCAGATCAATGGCCGTGCCATCTCGGCGGCGGATTATCAGGAAGACCGTGCCAAGCGGCTGGTGGATCGCGAATTCAATCTCTCGACCATGCGTGACATCCCGCCCGGCAATGGCATCGTGGCCGGGCGCTGGTACGACGACCGCCAACCCGAAGCCTCGGTGGAACGCGGACTGGCACAGACCCTGGGCATCAAGCTGGGGGACAAGCTGCAATTCGACATCGCCGGACAACTGGTGGAGGCCCCCGTGACCAGCCTGCGCAAGCTGGAGTGGGGTTCGCTGCGGGTGAATTTCTTCGTCATCCTCAACCCGACGCTCATGCGCGATACGCCGCAAAGCTGGATCACGGCGGTACACCTGACGCCACAGCAGGAGGCTTTGGGCAACACGCTGGCGCGCGACTTCCCCAATCTGACCGTTGTGGACATAGGAAGTGTACTGGCACAGATCCAGGAAGTGGTCGGCCAAGTGATTGCAGCTGTAGAGTTCCTGTTCCTGTTCACTTTGTGTTCAGGTGTACTGGTACTGTACGCTGCACTGGCAGGGTCCCAGGATGAACGTGTACGGGAAGCTGGCCTGTTGCGTGCCCTTGGTGCGACCCGCCAGGAGCTCTCCCGCGCCCAGCGCATCGAGGTACTGCTGGTGGGTTCGCTGGCCGGGCTGCTGGCCGCCAGCGGCGCGGCGGGCATCGGCTGGGCGCTGGCGCATTACGTCTTCAATTTCGAGTGGAGCTTCAGTCCGCTGGTGTGGGTGGCCGGCATGGGGCTGGGCGCGGCTTGCTCGACCCTGGGCGGCTGGGCCGGATTGCGTCACGTGTTGCGCCGTCCGCCGCTGCAGACCTTGCGCGAGGCCTGATCCGATCCAGGTCAAACATGGCTGGCAATCGCAGCCGGGCGGCCCGACGCGGCAGGCCGGCTGCGGTATCATGGCGGTCTTATGCAAATCGAAGATCCCAACCAACCGACCACGTTCGAACTCATCGGCGGCGCAGAAAAGCTGCGCGAGATGGTCGACCGTTTCTATGACCTGATGGACCTGGAACCGGAGTTCGCCGGCATCCGCGCACTGCATCCGCCTTCGCTGGAGGGTTCGCGCGAGAAGACCTACATGTTCCTCTCCGGCTGGACCGGCGGTCCCAGCCTGTACATGGAAAAATTCGGTCATCCGCGCCTGCGGGCGCGCCACCTGCCTTTCCCCATCGGCATCTCCGAGCGCGACCAGTGGCTGCGCTGCATGACCTGGGCCATGCAGGACGTCGGCCTGCCGGAAGACCTGATGAAGCGCCTGCTGGCCGCGCTCTACCAGACGGCCGACTGGATGCGCAACAAGCCCGAGTAACACGCACTGGATGGGTTCCATGTCCCTTTTTGAAATGATCCTCACCGGCCTGGTCGTGGTCGGCGTCGTGCTGCAAGTGCTGATCCTGCTGCGGGGCAGCCAGCGTCAGGAGGACGACACTGCGCTGGTGATCGAAGACGCGCTGCTGCAGGTCAAGCAGGACCTGCAACGCCACCAGCAGGACACCGGCGAGCGCATCGAGCGCGAGCTGCGCAGCCAGGTGCAGGCCAGTGCCCAGAACACGCGCCAGGAACTGGGCGCGAACTTTGCCCACCTGCAGCAGACGCTGGCCACGCAACTGACCAGCGTGGCGGGTTTGCAGAACCAGCAGATCGATGGCTTTGCGCAGCAGCTGGTCAAGCTCAACGAAAGCAACACGCAGCAGCTGGACAGCATGCGCCAGTCCATCACGCTGCAGGCCCAGGTGAACCGTGAAGAGCAGGCGGTCTCGCTCAAGCGTTTCGGCGATACCTTGCACCAGCAACTCTCGGCGCTGACCGAGTCGAACGCCCAGCGCATGGCCGAGGTACGTGCCACGCTGGAAGCCAGGATCAAGGACCTGCAGAACGACAACGCGCAAAAGCTGGAAGAGATGCGCAAGACCGTGGACGAGAAACTGCATGCCACGCTGGAGCAGCGGCTGGGTGAATCCTTCAAGCTGGTCTCGGACCGGCTGGACAAGGTGCACCAGGGCCTGGGCGAAATGCAGCAGCTGGCCACCGGCGTGGGCGACTTGAAGCGCGTGCTGACCAACGTCAAGACGCGCGGCACCTGGGGCGAAGTGCAGCTGGAAATCCTACTGGAGCAGATGCTCACTCCCGACCAGTACGCCAAGAACGTGGAGACCGTCCCGGCCAGCGGCGAGCGGGTGGAATTCGCCATCCGCCTGCCGGGCGCGAAGGAGGATGCGGACCAGGTCTGGATGCCCATCGACGCCAAATTCCCCAAGGAACAGTACGAACGCCTGGTCGATGCCGCCGAGCGCGCTGACGCTGACGGCGTGGCCACGGCCGGCCGCGAGCTGGAGCGGGCCGTGCGCGGCGAGGCCAAGACGATTGCCGAGAAATACCTGTCGCCGCCGTTGACGACCGACTTCGCCATCCTCTTCCTGCCCACCGAAGGGCTGTATGCGGAGGTGATGCGCCGGCCCGGCTTGTCGGATGAATTGCAGCGCACCTGCCGGGTCACCATTGCGGGCCCGTCGACCTTGTCGGCGCTGCTCAACAGCTTGCAGATGGGCTTCCGCACGCTGGCACTGGAAAAGCGTTCGTCGGAGGTGTGGCAGGTGCTGGGCGCGGTCAAGACCGAGTTCGGCAAGTTTGGCGAAGTGCTGGCGGCCACCAAGACGGCGCTGGAGCGCGCGGCCAAGAACATCGACCAGGCCGAGACCCGCACCCGCCAGATGACGCGCAAGCTCAAGTCGGTGGAGGCGCTGCCGGTGGAAAATGCGCAGAAGCTGCTGGGTACCGGGGAGCTGGATCTGGGTGAGGATGCCGAGGGCGTCTGATTGGCCTTTTTGGCCTTTTCCTTCACCAGCGGACGAGGCTCAGGAGGCTGGAAAACACAAAGGGACGGCTTGCCGTCCCTTTTTCTTCATCTGCGCCTGAAAAACCATCACACCAGGCCGTCGAACAGCACCACCGCCACCTCTTCGCCGGCAGCCACATCACTGCGTTCGTGCTCCAGTTCGATGATGCAGTTGGCGTCCGACATCGAGCGCAGGATGCCCGAACCCTGCATGCCGGTCAGCCGCACTTGCCACTGACCATTCTCGTCCGGGGCCAGGATGCCGCGCTGGTATTCGGTGCGGCCGGCCTTCTTGCGAATGGCCGTGGCCGTCTTCACCCGCAGGCGCGGCAGCGGCCTGGCTTCAGCACCGGCCAGGCGCAGCAGTGCATCGCGCACGAAGAAGGAAAAACTCACCTGCACCGCCACCGGATTACCCGGCAAACCGAACAGGTAAGCCTCCCGCCCGCGCGAGCGGATGCGGCCAAAGGCCAGCGGACGGCCGGGGCGCATGGCGATCTTCCAGAACGTCATCTCGCCCAGGCTGGCCATGATCTGCTTGGTGTAATCCGCCGCTCCAACGGAGACGCCACCGGAGGTGATGACCGCATCGGCTTCTTCGCAGGCACTGCGGAAAGCCGCTTCCAGGGCGGCCGGATCGTCCGGTACCACGCCCATGTCCAGCACCTCGCAACCGAGGCGCGTGAGCATGCCGTGCAGGGTGTAGCGATTGGAGTCATAGACGCAGCCGGCATCGAGCGGCTCGCCGACCGAACGCAATTCGTCGCCGGTGGAGAAGAAGGCCACGCGCAAACGGCGCTGCACCGGCACTTCGGCGATGCCCAGCGAAGCCAGCAGGCCGATGTCGGAGGGGCGCAGCACGCGCCCGCGCGGCAGCGCCACGCTGCCCAGGGCCAGGTCTTCACCCCGCAGGCGGCGATTGTCGCCGGGGCGCACGCGGCCGGCAGGCAGGGTCACGCCTTGCGCGTCGGCATCGGTGGTCAGTTCCTGCGGGATCACGGTATCGCAGCCCTCGGGCATCGGTGCACCGGTCATGATGCGCACGCACTGGCCGGGGCCGACGCTGCCGGCGAATTGTTCGCCGGCATGTACGGCGCCCACGATCTGCAGGCGCACTTGCTGGCCCGCGGCCACGTCCTCGCCACGCAGGGCATAGCCATCCATGGCCGAGTTGTCGTGCGCCGGGACGTCGATGCGGGAAATGATGTCGCGTGCCAGCACGCGCGAGAGGGCGCTGCGGATGGCCAGCTTTTCCACGGCCTCGATGGGCGTGATGAATTCCTGGATCACGGCTTGCGCGCGCGCCACCGTCATGGCGTTGGGGTCATAGCCGCTGATGCAGCTGACGATGTCGTGGAGTGTGGCGGTGTGGGTCTCGATCATTGTTCTGCTTCGAGCTGTTGCAAATCCAGCCCGGTATTGATGTTGCTGAAGGCGCGCTCGTCGGGGAAATCCACTTCGATGCAATCAAGGCTGGCAAACCAGCGGTCCATCTTGCGGCCGCCGGCGGCCAGGAAGGCGTCCAGCGACGCGCGCGTCGTCGCCTGGAGCAGCGAGCAGACAGGATGGCGCTGGCGTCCGTGTACGCCTTCGGTAACCGCGATGGCGGCCTGTGCGCCGCTGGCGCTGAGGGCGTCGTACAGGTGCGCTACCAGGTCATAGGGGATCAGCGGCGAGTCGCACGGAACGGTGGCCAGCAGCGGCGTATGGCAATGGGCCAGGCCGCATTGCAGACCCGCCAGCGGGCCGGGGAAATCCCCCTGCAGGTCGTGCCAGACCGGATAGCCGAAGCGCGCGTATTCCAGCTGGGAGCGGTTGGCGTTGATCGCCAGGGTGCCGACCTGCGGGGCCAGGCGTTCCAGCACGTGCTGCACCAGCGGCTTGCCATGCAGGACTTGCAGGCCCTTGTCCACGCCGCCCATGCGCGTGCCACGCCCGCCTGAGAGGACCAGGCCGGTGATGTGGCTGGCGGCGGTGGCGGGGGAAGACATGGGACGGAAAATGAAGGAGCAGGGCAGGCGTGCCGGATCAGCCGCCGATGTAAGACATCTCGACCTTGCGCGCCGGGGTCGCCTGCATGGCGCTGCGCAGCTCGGAATAACGGTCGCCGCGCTGGCCCCAGAGGGCGGCGATGGCACCGGCAATCTCGGCATCGCTGCTGCCATTGCGCACCAGGCTGCGCAGGTCATGGCCTTCGCTGGCGAAGAGGCAGGTGTAGACCTTGCCTTCGGTAGAGAGGCGCGCGCGTGAACAATCCTGGCAGAAAGCCTGGGTCACGCTGGAGATCACGCCGATCTCGCCGCTGCCATCCACATAGCGCCAGCGCTCGGCGGTCTCGCCGGTGTAGTTGGGGTCGGCCACTTCCAAGGGCATCTCGGCGGCGATGCGGCGGACCACTTCGCGCGAGGGCAGCACTTCATCCATGCGCCAGCCGTTGGATGAACCCACGTCCATGTATTCGATGAAGCGCAGGATGGCCGGGCTGCCCTTGAAGTAGCGCGCCATGGGCAGGATCTGGTCGTCGTTGACGCCCTTCTTGACCACCATGTTGATCTTGATCGGACCGAGCCCGGCGGCGTGCGCCGCTTCTATCCCTTCCAGCACGCGCGCCACCGGGAAGTCGACGTCGTTCATGCGGCGGAAGCTCTCGTCATCCAGGGAATCCAGCGACACCGTCACGCGCCTGAGCCCGGCCGCCTTGAGCGCCTGGGCCTTCTGCTTCAACAGCGTGCCGTTGGTGGTGAGGGTCAGGTCGATTTCTTCGCCGTCCGGGGTGCGCAGGGCGGCCAGCATGGCTATCAAGGTCTCGATGTTCTTGCGCAGCAGCGGCTCGCCGCCGGTCAGGCGGATCTTGCGCACGCCATGCGCCACGAACTGGGCCGCCACGCGGGTCAGCTCTTCGAAGGTCAGCAGGTCGGAGTGCGGGAGGAACTGGTATTGCTTGTCGAAGACATCCTTGGGCATGCAATAGACACAGCGGAAATTGCAGCGGTCAGTCACCGAGATGCGCAGGTCGTGCAGCGGACGTCCCAGGCTGTCGCCCAGCCAGCCGGTCGGCTCGACCGCGACCGGCGTCAGCAGGCCGGCCGCAATAGCAGTCGGGGCTTGCCGGACATCGACGATGGGGATGACGCGCTTGTTCATACGATCTGGCGATAAAAGGTGTGTAACGATAGCACGCCTGCGGCTGGCGCGCAGATGCACAATCATGCATATAGTGTATGCGTACGACTGAATCTCGCGCTAGCTGCCGCCCGCCGTGCGGCCCCGCTGGCGTCTGGCTTGCAGCGTGGTCGTGGACTGCCGTGACTGTATCGCGGCGGCGAGGTGGCAACTGTGCCCAAATAGGAGGTCTGTTGCCGATGGACGGTGAAGGCAAAGGCTTCATTCGAAAACCTGTAGACATGAAAAAGGGAGCCTGAGCTCCCTTGATCATTGCCACGATTTCCAGCTTCCGGTCCACCCTGCGGCAGGGTGGCCGGATGCTTTATCAACGGCGGGTTTCGACCTGCACCAGCGGTTCGGTCGACTGCGGCGGCAGCGGCTTGCGCTCGCGCGGCACGCGCGGTGCCGGGACGAAGGCAGCCGCGGCTTCCTGGGCAGCGCGCAGCTTGACCGGATCGGTCGTGGCCAGGGTCAGGCCGGCTTGCGACAGCATCTGCTCCAGCGACTCCGAGCGGGCGCCGTTGCCAGTGCTGGCTGCCGCTGCGGGTGCAGGGGCAGCAGCGGCTGCCGGTGCGGCTTGCGCCACGACCGGGGCCGGTTCGACGGCCACCGGTGCCGGGCTGGATTCAACGGCGTCCAGCAGGCTGATCTGTTGCGGCACGGCCGGTGCTGCAGGAGCAGCATGCACCACCTCGACCGGGGCTTCCGATGCGGCAGGAGCCGCAGCGGGGGCTTGCACCGGCTCGAAGGCCGGGGTCGGGGCGAAGCTGGCATCGATCGACGGGGCCGCCGGTTCGATGGCCGGCTGGTTCGAGAACACGGCCTGGGTCGCTTCAGCAGCGGCTGCGGCCACGGCTTCGACCGAGTTCACGCCGCTTTCCACGTGCACGGCAGCCTCAGACGGGGCTTGTTCCGGCACCGGGGAGGCAGCGAAGGAGGCCTGCGCCACAGCGGCTTGCGCCACTTCCACGGGAGCGGCCGGGGTCTCGGCGACGGTCTCGACGTTCACGCTGGCAGCAACGGCGCTGGCCACGACCACCGTCTCTACGCCTTCGGCGGCTTCGGATTGCTCGTTTCCTTCACCTTCGCCGTTGTCGATCACATTGCCGTTTTCATCACGTTCGCGACGATGACGGTTGCGGCCGCCACGACGGCGACGACGACGCGGTTCGGTGCCGCCTTCGGCAGCTTCCGCGCCCTCGACGCCTTCAGTGGCTTCGGAGCCTTCGACTTGCGCAGCTTCCACCTGGGCGGCTTGCTCGTCATTGGACAGGGCCACGGCACCGGCGGCAACTGCTACGCCTGCGGTGGCTGCGCCGGCAGCCAGTGCGACTTCCAGCGGCAGGCCTTCCTCGGCCTTCAGGTCCTTGCGTTCACCACGCGGGGCACGCGGTTCACGCGGCTGGCGCGGTTCACGGCCTTCACGACCCTCGCGCGGCTCGCGGCCTTCGCGCGGTTCGCGGGGCTCACGGGCTTCACGCGGCTCGTTGCGGCGGGCTTCCTTCGGTTCCTGGCCTTCGCGGGCTTCGCGCGGCTCGCGGCCCTCGCGCACTTCACGGCCTTCACGCGGTTCGCGGCCTTCCTTGGGCTCGCGCGGACCACGCGGTGCACGGGCTTGCTTGGATTCAGCGGCGTCGCCGGTCTTCAGTTCGACGGCAGCCGGGCCACGCGGGGCACGCTGCTCAGCATTGCGCTCGCCACGTTCGACGCGCTCGCCACGCTCACCGCGTTCACCACGGTTGCGGTTGCGGCCATTGCGGTCGCCACCACGGCCATTGCGATCACCTTCGCGCTTGGCCGGGGCCTTGGCTTCCACCGGCGCCGGCACTTCCACCGGTGCGACCGGCTTCTTGCGGAAGAAGGCGAAGATCTTGCCCAGCAGGCCCGATTCCGGGGCCAGGGTCGGCGGCGGTACGGGGGCAGCCACCGGTTCCGGGGCCTTGCGCTCGACGATCGGGGCCGGCTGGTCGGGGGTGATGCCCTTGACCACGGCTTCCTGGCGCGGACGCACTTCTTCCTTCTGGCGCTTGCTGTAGCCGATATCGGTATCGGCTTGCTCGGCCATGGTGTAGCTGGCTTGGGCGTCGTCCAGGCGCGGATCGTCGTGCTTGATCCGTTCCATCTTGTAGTGCGGGGTTTCCAGGTGCTTGTTGGGGATCATGATGACCGTGACGCGATGGCGCGTCTCGATCTTCAGGATTTCGCCACGCTTCTCGTTCAACAGGAAGGCGGCCACGTCCACCGGCGCTTGCACGTGGATGGCGGCTGAATTTTCCTTCATCGCCTCCTCCTGGATGATGCGCAGCACCTGCAGGGCGGAGGATTCGGTATCGCGGATGTGGCCGGTGCCGTTGCAACGCGGGCAGGTCACGTGGCTGCCTTCGGACAGCGACGGACGCAAGCGCTGGCGCGACAGTTCCATCAGGCCGAAGCGGGAGATCTTGCCCATCTGAACGCGGGCGCGGTCGTGGTGCAGGGCGTCCTTGAGGCGGCCTTCCACTTCGCGCTGGTTCTTGGAGTTCTCCATGTCGATGAAGTCGATCACGATCAGGCCGCCCAGGTCGCGCAGGCGCAACTGGCGGGCCACTTCATCGGCGGCTTCGAGGTTGGTGTTGAAGGCGGTGGTCTCGATGTCGCTGCCACGGGTGGCGCGCGCCGAGTTCACGTCCACCGACACCAGCGCTTCAGTGTGGTCGATGACGATGGCGCCGCCGGAAGGCAGCGGGACCGTACGCGAGTAGGCGGTCTCGATCTGGTGTTCGATCTGGAAGCGCGAGAACAGCGGCACGTCGTCGCGGTAGCGCTTGACGCGATGGACCATGTCCGGCATCACGTGGGCCATGAACTGCTGGGCCTGGTCGTGGATGTCGTCGGTATCGATCAGGATTTCGCCGATGTCGGGCTGGAAGTAGTCGCGGATGGCGCGGATGACCAGTGACGATTCCTGGTAGATCAGGAAGGCACCCGAGCCGGACTGGCCGGCGCCTTCGATGGCGCGCCAGAGTTGCATCAGGTAGTTCAGGTCCCACTGCAGTTCATCGACGTTGCGGCCGATGCCGGCGGTACGGGCGATGACGGACATGCCGCTGGGCAGGTCCAGCTTGTCCATGGTTTCGCGCAGTTCCTGGCGGTCTTCGCCTTCGACGCGGCGCGAGACGCCACCGCCGCGCGGGTTGTTGGGCATGAGCACCAGGTAGCGGCCGGCCAGGGAGATGAACGAGGTCAGGGCCGCGCCCTTGTTGCCGCGTTCTTCCTTCTCGACCTGGACGATGATTTCCTGGCCTTCGCGCAGCGCTTCCTTGATGCTGGCGTTGCGGACGTCAATGCCTTCCTTGAAATAGGTGCGGGCCACTTCCTTGAAGGGCAGGAAGCCGTGGCGCTCTTCGCCGTAGTTGACGAAGCAGGCTTCCAGCGAGGGCTCGATGCGGGTGATGACGCCCTTGTAGATGTTGGACTTGCGCTGCTCGCGTCCGGTGGTTTCGATGTCGATGTCGATCAGTTTCTGACCGTCAACGATCGCTACGCGCAGTTCTTCCTGCTGCGTGGCGTTGAACAACATACGTTTCATGTTTTCACTCCGGGATCCGAAGATCCTTCAAATGGCCCGTCCGTATGTGGTAGCGGGCCAAAAGTACAGGGGATGTACGCGAGAACGAAGTGATTGGGGAGGGAATTGCCTTGATTGTGTGAGTGCGCCTTAGCGGGCGCTCCAGCACAAGGGGGCGCGGATGCGGCAGACGGGAACGCCGGGCAGCACCGTATCCGCGCCGCGCGCTCCGCCATAGGCGGTCGCGCAGGCAACTGCGGACGGTAAGCTGGTCTGTGGAGCCAAACGTAACATGGTGATGGGTTGGCGACGGCGATCGGGTTCTGTTGCATCAACCGGCAAGCTTCGCGGTGCTTCGGCCAGGACTGCGGCATTGGCCCGGGCAATGCGCTGCAAGAGGGGCGGGCGGATGAGCCTGCCGCCGGTTGCGCTGCAAGATACTGCTTTGCCGGGGGCTGTGCGCTGCGGACCTGAACCGGAACACCGGATGCGAGTCTTGCCAGACTTTTATCCTGATGATCCAAACAATTCTGTTCCACTTCCAGGCGCGCTGTCCGATTGCAACTGCGGTGCAAACTGGAATCGCGCAGGGAAGGTGCGTACTCGTTTCGAGGCCTTTACGTGGACCAGGCAAGCGGCATGATCGGCTGTATTGTCAACCGTTGCAGCGCTTTTATTGCGTCTGCGATGCCGCGCGTCGTGGTTTTCGGGGCCCCCTCCGTCTATTTTGCAAATGAGCGAGGCTGACGAAGTCTCCTCTTGTGTAGAATGTTCCTTTTTATTCTACTGACGCTGATTTTTTGTTCAGCGTCGAACGATTATATATTCAAAATGAAGGACTTAGCGAGATTTTCTAGGGGGGCTTCTGAAAGCGCCGCAACCGCGCCTGCCTCCCGGAGCGAAGCCGCCTCGCAGAACCTTCCCCAGGTGCAGTTGCTGACCATTTCCGACGAAGAAGCCGGGCAGCGGATTGACAATTTCCTGCTGCGTATCTGCAAGGGTGTTCCCAAGAGCCATATCTACCGTGTCCTGCGTTCGGGCGAGGTGCGCGTCAACAAGGGCCGCATCGACCAGACCTATCGCCTGGCCGAAGGCGACGTGGTGCGCGTGCCGCCAATACGAGTTGCCGAGAAGCAAGATCAGGTGGTTCCCGGGGCCGAATTCCGCATCCTGCTGGAAGACAGCCACATGCTGGTCATCGACAAGCCGGCCGGCGTGGCCGTGCATGGCGGCTCGGGCGTGAGCTATGGCGTGATCGAGCAGCTGCGCGCAGCGCGCCCGCAGGCCAAGTTCCTGGAGCTGGTGCACCGCCTGGACCGCGATACCTCGGGCGTGCTGCTGATCGCCAAGAAGCGTTCGGCCCTGACCAACCTGCACGACCAGATGCGCGAAGGTACCACCGACAAGCGGTATTTCACGCTGGTCCAGGGCGACTGGAAGAATGCCCGCCAGCACGTGAAGTTGCCGCTCTTCAAGTACAGCACCCCGGACGGCGAGCGCCGCGTGCGGGTGCAGGCCGATGGCCAGCCTTCGCATACGATCTTCTCGCTGTTGCGCCGTTTCGGTGAATTTGCCTTGCTGGAAGCTGAACTCAAGACCGGTCGCACCCATCAGATCCGGGTGCACCTGTCTTCCAGCGGTTTTCCCATCGTGGGCGATGACAAGTACGGCGATTTCACGTTGAACAAGTCGCTGCAGAAGGCCGATGGCAATCGCGTGGCCTTCAAGCGCATGTTCCTGCATGCCTGGCGCATCAGTTTCCGCCATCCGGAAAGTGGCGAGACCGTCACCCTCAAGGCCGGCCTGCCCGAGGAATGCGCGCGCTTCCTGCGCAGCCTCGAAGGCGGTGCCGAGGGTGACCTGCTGCCCCACAACATGTTGGCCGGAACCGAAGAGTGAAGGGATGCGCGCAGACGGCCGGGATGTGATACTTTCTGCCCGGCATTAACAGAAACGCATGCTCATCTGGCAATTGCCATCATGGCAATCGAACCGGCAGCGTGCCAGCGGAAAGAGCTCAGCACATGGCAAGAAAGCAATTCGACCTGATCGTCTTCGACTGGGACGGCACCCTCATGGACAGCACCTCGACCATCGTGCGCTGCATCCAGGCGGCCGCGCGCGACCTCGGGCTGCCCATTCCCGACAAGAGCGCGGCGTCCTACGTGATCGGCCTTGGTTTGCAGGACGCGATGCAGGCCGCCATTCCTGATGTGGACCCGAAGTACTATCCGCGCATCGTGGAGCGCTATCGCCATCACTATCTCGGCCAGGACAAGGACCTCACGCTCTTCGAGGGCGTGCCCGAGATGCTGGCCGACCTGTCGCAGCAGGGCTATTTCCTGGCCGTGGCCACCGGCAAGAGCCGGGTGGGGCTGAACCGCGCCATGAACAGCACCGGCCTGCTCTCCAAATTCGATGCCACGCGCTGCGCCGATGAAACCTTCTCCAAGCCGCATCCGGCCATGCTGCAGGAACTGACCCGCGAACTGGGCCAGGACATGCACCGCACCGTCATGATCGGCGACACCACCCACGACCTGCAGATGGCCATCAACGCCGGAGCCAAGGGTGTGGCGGTGGAGTTCGGCGCGCATCCGCCGCAGCAGCTGCAGACCTTGGCGCCGCTTTATTCAGCCCGTTCCATCCGCGAGCTGCATCAATGGCTCAATGACCACGCCTGAGGCGGCTTGCCATGACGACGCCTGAAGAAATCTTCATCTGCCCCTCAGCCGCCCTCCAGGAGGGCGGCCTGGGCAAGCGCTTCCCGGTGCAGGTACACGGGGATGAGACCACCGGCTTCGTGGTGCGCTATGGCGGCGTGGTGTACGGCTACCTGAATCGTTGCGCCCATGTGCCCATCGAACTGGATTGGGCGGAAGGGGAATTCTTTGAATCCAGCGGCCTGTATCTCATGTGCGCAACACATGGCGCGGTTTATGCGCCCGATACCGGAAAATGCGCAGGCGGACCTTGTACCGGTGCGCATTTGCGTAAGATCATGGCGGTGGAACGCGACGGCCAGGTGTTCTGGCGTCCGGATGACATCGTCCAGCCCGTCGAGGCATGAGCTTCGCGGAAAAACCAGCGTAGCGCGATGGCGCTGCCCAGAGTGAGCCTATGAGCAACAACGAATCTGACAACCCGCAAGACCGTCCCCCCCAGTCTTCTTCTTCCCCGGCTTCCCCGCCGCCCGCAGCACCGTCTTCCTCCATCCCCGCCAGCGTGCGCGAGGACAAGAAGAGCGGCTGGGAGCGCGACGTCCTGGAAAAGCTGGCCCTGTTCGCCGTCAAGGAACAGCGCGCCCGCCGCCGCTGGGGCATCTTCTTCCGCATCGCCATCCTGGTGGTGATCGTGCTGGGCGGCTGGATGGCCTTCACCTACAACAAGATCGAGAGCGAACCGCTGGGCACCCATACCGCCCTGGTCGAGATTCGCGGCACCATCGAATCCGAAGGCCAGGGTTCGGCCGGGGTGGTCATTCCGGCGCTGGATAAAGCCTTTGCGGCCAGCGACTCGGTGGGCGTGATCCTGAAGATCAACAGCCCCGGCGGCAGCCCCGTGCAGGCCGGCATGATCAACGACGAGATCACCCGCCTGCGCAAGGCCTATCCCAAGAAGCCGATCTATGTGGTGGTCGAAGAGATGTGCGCTTCGGGCGGCTATTACATCGCCGTGGCGGCCGACAAGATCTACGTCAACAAGGCCAGCCTGATCGGTTCGGTGGGCGTGCTGATGGATGGCTTCGGCTTCACCGGCCTGATGGACAAGCTGGGCGTGGAGCGTCGCCTGTTGACGGCGGGCGAGAACAAGAGCTTCCTCGATCCCTTCAGCCCGCAGAGCCCCAAGCAGCGTGAATACGCGCAATCGATGCTGCAGGAGATCCACCAGCAGTTCATCGAAGTGGTGCGCCAGGGCCGCGGCACGCGCCTGAAGGAAACCCCGGACACCTTCTCGGGCCTGGTGTGGACCGGCTCCAAGGCAGTCGAACTGGGCCTGGCCGATGGCTATGGGACGGTCGACAGCGTGGCGCGCGATGTGATCAAGGCCGAGGATGTGGTGGACTACACCCAGACCGAGAATCTCTCCGAACGCGTGTTGAAGAAATTCGGTGTGGCCTTCGGTGCGGGCTTTGCCAAGACCTTGATGTCGGCGCCGTTGTCGCAGTTGCGCTGAGCGATTCCGCAGCATTCAAGCAAAAGGCCGGTTGCTGATGCAACCGGCCTTTGTTTTTTTGTGATGCTTATTCAGCCAGCAGCAGGAACACCGTCGGCTTCTTGTGGAAGTCCGGTGCCTTGTTGGCCGCCAGCGCGGCCTTCCATTGCGCGGCGCTCTGCGTGCGTACCGTTTCGGTGGGCAGCGAAAGATCGGTCGCCACGCAGATCAGCGTGCCCGGCTGGCAGGACTGCGCCAGCGCTTCCAGCATGGCACCGTTGCGATAGGGCGTTTCGATCAGCAGCTGGGTCTGCTTCTCCTTGCGGGAGCGGTCCTCCAACTGGCGGATGCGCTTGCTGCGGGCTTCGGCGTCGGTGGGCAGGTAGCCGTTGAAGGCGAAGCTCTGGCCGTTCAGTCCGCTGGCCATCACCGCCAGCAGCAGGGACGACGGTCCCACCAGCGGCCGCACGGTGATCCCGTGCTGATGCGCCAGGCGCACCAGGTTGGCGCCGGGGTCGGCCACCGCCGGCACACCGGCTTCCGAGATCAGGCCACCGTCGCGGCCTTCCAGCAGCGGTGCCAGCAAGGCGGGCAGGGCGGCCGGGGGCGTGTTGACGTTGAGTTCGCTGATCTGGATTTCCTGGATGGGCTTGGCCAGTGCGGTGCTGCTGTCCAGCAGCTTCAAGAAGGCGCGCGTGGTCTTGGCGTTCTCGGCCACAAAATAATCCAGGCGCGCCGCGATGGCCTGCACCTGGCGCGGGATGATGGACTCCAGCGGATGCACTGCGCCGGGGTCGGCAGCAAGCTCGGTCGTTCCCAGCGTGTTGGGAACCAGGTAAAGAATGCCGGGCATGGAAGGGAAAATGGGATAAATTGTATAAAATAATATGTGCAACGCAGCACGACTTCGCTGAGCCGCCATTCTACAGGGTGCAAGCTGTCATCAAAGTGTAATGCGCGCCCATTATCTTGTCGGATGGGAGACAGGATGCGGTTTAAATTATTTAGCAATTGCTGCGCGCCGCCCGGCCCGCAACCCTTGCGAAAGGAAATGCATGTTTGCAGCGGTAGATCTCGGTTCCAACAGTTTTCGCTTGCACATCGGCAAGTATGAGGACGACGGCATACGCGTCATCAAGAGCGCGCGTGACCCCATCCGCCTGGCCGCGGGCATCGACAAGAGCGGCAACCTCACGCCGCAGGCCTGCCAGAGCGCCATCGACTCGCTGACCCGTTTTCGCTCCGTCCTGCGCGACTACCCGCTGACCGCCGTGCGGGTGGTGGCCACCAATACCTTGCGCGTGGCCAGGAATGCCGCCGAGCTGCTGCCGGAACTGGAGCGCGCCATCGGTTATCCGGTCGAAATCATTTCCGGCGAGGAAGAAGGGCGCCTGATCTACATGGGCGTGGCCGGCGTGCTGTCCGATGCGGGTGAAGAACGCATGGTCATCGACATCGGCGGCGGTTCCACCGAAGTCATCCGTGGCCTGGGCGAACATATCCGCCACGTCGAATCCTTTGGCATCGGTACCGTCAACCAGAGCCTGGCCTTCTTCCCCGATGGGGCGATCACGGCAGCGGCCTTCGAGCGCGCCATCATTTCCGCCCGTTCGCATGTGGAAGATGCGGTGCATCTGTTCAGCTTCGATGCGGCCAGCGTCAATGTCTATGGCTCCTCCGGCACCATGCGTGCCATTGCCGACACCATCCGCCGCAACAACATGGGCGACGGCCGCGTCACGCTGCCCAGCCTGGCCGACCTGATGCAGCGCCTGATCGATTTCGGCCACGTCAGCCAGATTTCACTCGATGGCATGAAGCCCGACCGCGCCGGCGTCATCATGGGTGGACTCGCGGTGCTGATCGGCTTCATGCAGGAGTTCGGCATCGAGGTCATCACCCCGGTGGAAGCCGGCCTGCGCATGGGCGTGATGTGGGACCTGCAACTGCGTGCCACCAAGGCCGACCGCCGCGACCGTTCGGTGGAAGAATTCGCCCGCCGCTTCCACGTCGATGCGGCACGCGCCCACGGCGTGGCCGATACGGCGCAGGGCTTCTTCCAGAGCCTGAAGCCGGCTACCGATTCCTATGCGCGCTATCTCTACTGGAGTGCACTGCTGCATGAAACCGGCCTGGTGGTGTCGCCGACCGGGTATCACAAGCATTCGGCCTACATGATCGCCAATGCCGACTTGCCCGGCTTCACCACGCGCGAGCAGCGCCTCATGAGCACGCTGATCCTCGGGCAGAAGGGCAACCTGAAAAAGATCAGCGAGATGCTGGCCGATGTCGATTTCGCCAAGGCGGTACTGGCCTTGCGGCTGGCGGTGATGTTCCGCCATGCGCACATCACGCTGGACCTGGAGAAGGTCAGGGTCAAGCTCAAGAGCCGCATCGACCTGGAGATCCGCCGCGATTACATCAAGGAGCATCCGAGCATTTCCTTCTGGTTCCAGAAGGAACAGGAATGGTGGGCCGGCATTGGTGTGGACTTTGCGGTCAAGCTCATCTGATTTCTTCATATTGCGCCTGACGCGCCCTTGCCGAGCGAGAGCCGGCAAGGGCGTTTTCCATGGCGGCCGGCGCGACGTACATCCGTGTAGATGATAATGCTTCTTGTTTGTGATATAGTCGCCAGCGGTCTATGAACCGCACTGCCATGGCGTCACCGCCATGCGCCCACAACGAGGTGATCCCGAGATCGCCCACTGCGACAGCCAAGTCCACTCTCCCTGGACCGCCTTCCGCGCCAAAAGAAAACGCCGTTTCCACGACGGCGGTCGTTCACTCTTTTTGAAAAGGATGGTCCATGTTCCACCGTCAACTCGCCGTCGGCGCCGTGCTGGCTGCCATTGCCGCTTCCAGCTTTGCGCAGGAGAAGGTCATCAATCTCTATTCGGCGCGCCACTACCAGACTGACGAAGCGCTCTACGCCGATTTCACCAAGGCCACCGGCATCAAGATCAACCGTGTCGACGGTGATGATGCAGGCATCCTCGCGCGCTTGAAGAGTGAAGGCGCTTCCAGTCCCGCTGACGTGATCCTGCTGGTGGATGCGGCCCGCCTGTGGAAGGCACAGAGCGAAGGGCTGTTCCAGCCGGTCAAGTCCAAGCTGCTCGATGAGCGCATCCCCGCCAACCTGCACAGCAAGGAAGGCAGCGAGGGTACGCAGTGGTTCGGTTTCTCCACCCGTGCCCGCGTGATCGTCTACAACAAGGCCAGCGTCAAGCCGGAAGATGTCGATACCTACGAGGCCCTTGGCGACCCGAAGAACAAGGGCAAGCTGTGCACCCGCAGCGGTTCGCATCCGTATAACGTGTCGCTGTTTGGCGCATTGCTGGAACATGACGGCGCGGCCAAGACCGAAGCCATCTTGAAGGGCATGGTTGCCAACCAGGCGCGCCAGCCGGTCGGTGGCGATACCGACCAGATCAAGGCGGTCGGTTCGGGTGAGTGCGGCGTGGCCATCTCCAACTCCTATTACGTGGCGCGCCTGCTGCGTTCGACCAAGCCGGAAGACGTGGCACTGATGGAAAAGGTCGGCATCGTCTGGCCCAACCAGAAGAGCTACGGTGCGCATGTCAACATCGCCGGTGGCGGTGTGGCCAAGCATGCGCCGCACAAGGCTGAAGCCGTGCAGTTCCTGGAATACCTGGCCAGCGATTCGGCCCAGCGCTACTTCGCTGAGGGCAACAACGAGTGGCCCGCCGTCAAGAGCGTGAAAACCGAGAATCCGGCACTGGTGAAGATGGGCCCGTTCAAGGCCGAAGTCATCAACGTGGGTGCGGTCGGTGCCAACCAGCAGAAGGTGTTGCAGATGCTGGATCGTGTTGGCTATAAATAATTAAAAGGATTTAAACGATTTAAATCGTTTATATTTTTTGATGAGGCCGGTCTGTGTGATGCACGGACCGGTTTTTTTTATGTCTGCGAGAGAAGGACGAATCAGCGCGGCGGATCCCGGAAGGGATTGTGCTCGTTCAGCTCCGAGATATAGCCATCGATGCCATTGCTTTCCCGCGAGAGGAAGTGCTCCACCGCATCGTAGAACCCCGGATGCGCCAGCCAGTGCGCCGACCAGGTCTTCTGCGGCAGGAAACCGCGTGCCATCTTGTGCTCGCCCTGGGCACCGCCTTCGAACCAGGTGATTTTCTCGGCGATGCAGAATTCCAGCGGCTGGTAATACGCGGTCTCGAAATGCAGGCAGGGCACGTGTTCCAGTGCGCCCCAGTAGCGGCCATAGAGTGTATCGGCGTCATGCACCGTCAGCGAGGAAGCGATTGGCTCATCCCCCCGCAGCGCCACCGTCAGCAGCAGGTGCTGCGGCATGGTTTCACCGATACGGCGGAAGAAATCCAGGTTCAGGTAAGGCGTGGAGTAGTGCGCGGCATAGGTGTGCCGATAGCAGCGATTGAAAAAGCGCCAGTGCGCCTCCGTGATCTCGGCCCCGCGCAGCCAGGCGAAGCGCACGCCTTGCTCGGCCACCTTGCGCCGTTCGGCCAGGATGTTCTTGCGCTTCTTGCGGTCCAGCGTGTCGACGAATTCCGCAAAATTGCCATACCCTTCATTGTGCCAATGGAACTGCACCCCGCTGCGCAGCAGGAACCCGGCGTCGGCCAGCTGCTGCGCCTGTTCCGGCGGGGGATAGAGGATGTGGGTGGAGGAAACTTCATTTCGCTCCTGCAGCGCCCGTAGTGCGGCTACCAGCGCGCCGCGCGCGGTCTCGTCGATGGCCATCAGGCGTGCGCCGCGTACCGGCGTGAAGGGGATGGCCGAGAGCAGCTTGGGGTAATAATCCACGCCATGCCGCTGGTAAGCCTCGGCCCAGGCCCAGTCAAAGACGTATTCACCGTAGGAGTGAAACTTGCGGTACAGGGGCAGGGCGGCCACCAGTTGCTCCTGCTGGCCCTCGCCCTGCCACAGCGTCAGGTAATGCGGCTCCCAGCCGGACTCGGGACTGGCGCTGCCGCTCTCATGCAGCGCATGCAGGAAGGCATAGGAGAGGAAAGGATTGCCCTCGGCCTGGGCGGCGACCAGCGCGTCCCAGCGGGCCGGGCCGATCTCGGCCAGAGAAGAAACGATTCGCGTGCGATAATCCATGGACTGCGAGTGACCTGCGAAAGTTGGCGCGGCCCTCGGCCCCGCTGGAACAGGCATTCTACGCAAAATGAACAGAACGCGTCGCCGCCCTGGCGAAGTGCACGGAGTCCAACACACGCTATGCAAAGCCCCTTCTTCAATCTCTACAACCACGGTTTCGCACGCGTCGCCGTGGCGGTGCCGGACTGCAAGGTGGCCGATCCCGGCTTCAACGCCGAGCGCACCATCGCCCTGGCCGAACAGGCCGCCGCCCGTGGCGCGGCCCTGGTTTCCTTCCCCGAACTGGGCCTGTCGGCCTACAGCTGCGAAGACCTGTTCCAGCAGCGCGCCTTGCTGGAGGCTTCCCTGCAGGCCCTGCAATCGGTGCTGCAGGCTTCCTTGCGCATCGCCCCGGCCCTCATCGTCGGCCTGCCGCTGAAGGTCGATCACCAGCTCTACAACTGCGCCGTGGTCGTGCATGCCGGCCGCATCCTGGGTGTGGTGCCCAAGAGCTACCTGCCCAACTACAGCGAATTCTACGAAGCGCGCCAGTTCAGCAGCGCCGATTGCGCCGTCACCCGCCGCACCCGCCTGCTGGGTCAGGACGTGGACTTCGGCAGCCATCTGCTGTTCGAGATCGGCAACATCCCCGACTTCCGTTTCCATATCGAGATCTGCGAAGACGTGTGGGTGCCGATCCCGCCGTCTTCCTTTGCCGCGCTGGCCGGTGCCACCGTGCTGGTGAACCTGTCGGCTTCCAACATCGTGGTCGGCAAGTCGGGTTACCGCCATCAGCTGGTGTCGCAGCAATCGGCGCGCTGCCTGGCGGCCTATCTGTATTCGTCGGCGGGCAATGGCGAGTCCACCACCGACCTGGCCTGGGACGGCCAGGCCCTGATCTGCGAGAACGGTGAACTGCTGGCCGAGTCCGAGCGCTTCGCCGAAGGCGGTCACGTGATCTATGCCGACATCGACCTGGAACGCCTCTCGCGCGAACGCTTCCACCAGACCACGTTTGGCCAGTCGGTGCGCCGCCACGCCGACGAAGTGCGCCGCTTCGAGGTAGTGCGTTTCGATGTGCAGGTTCCGCAAGACCAGGACTTGCCGCTGCAACGCCGGGTCGCGCGCTTCCCCTACGTGCCGGCCAATGCCGAACAGCGCGAACTGCGCTGCCGCGAGGTCTACAACATCCAGGTGCAGGCATTGGTGCAGCGCCTGTCTTCCTCGAACATCAAGAAGGTCGTCATCGGTGTGTCCGGTGGCCTCGATTCGACCCATGCGCTGCTGGTCTGCGCCAAGGCCATGGACAAGCTGGGCCTGCCGCGTTCCAACATCCTGGCCTATACCATGCCCGGCTTTGCCACCAGCAGCCGCACGCTGGTGCAGGCGCATCAGCTGATGGCGCAAGTGGGCTGTTCGGCGCAGGAGATCGATATCCGACCCAGCTGCGAACAGATGTTGAAGGACCTGGATCACCCGTATTCACGCGGTGAGCCGGTCTATGACATCACCTTCGAAAACGTGCAGGCGGGCGAGCGCACCAATCACCTGTTCCGCCTGGCCAATCATCACGGTGCCATCGTCATCGGCACCGGCGACCTGTCCGAACTGGCGCTGGGCTGGTGCACCTATGGCGTGGGCGACCACATGTCGCACTACAACGTCAACGCCAGCGTGCCCAAGACCTTGATCACGCACCTGGTGCGCTGGGTGGCCGAATCGGGTTCGCTGGAACTGAAGCAGCCGGAAGTGCTGATCCACATCCTCGAAACCGAGATCAGCCCGGAACTGGTGCCGGGCGCCTCGGACGGCGAGCCGGGCCAGCGCACGCAGGATTTCATCGGTCCCTACGAGCTGCAGGATTTCAATCTCTATTACATCCTGCGCTATGGCTTCACGCCGGCCAAGGTGGCTTTCCTGGCGCACAGCGCCTGGCAAGACCGCAGCATCGGCCATTGGCCGGATGGCCTGCATGGGGCGCGCAACCAGTACAGCTTGCCGCAGATCAAGAAAAACCTGGGCATCTTCGTCTATCGCTTCTTCAAGACCAGCCAGTTCAAACGCTCCTGCGTGCCCAATGCCCCCAAGGTCGGTTCGGGCGGCTCGCTCTCGCCGCGTGGTGATTGGCGCGCGCCCAGCGATGGCGAGGCTACGGTCTGGTTGCAGGATCTGGAGCGCATCCCCGATCTGGAGGCCTGAAAAAACGGCTTTTTATGGCCCGGCTGGTTCAAGAAGGTTGAAAGCCGGGCACGCCTGATTGACAATGTGCAAGTGGGCAGGGCACCACGGCCTTGCCAGTAAAATAACAACGAAGGTTGTATCCGCTATTCAACAGATCGTTGAAATCGTTTCTTTACGACATACCAAGAGAGGAATTGCCATGAAACAAGTGACCGCCATCATCAAACCGTTCAAGCTGGACGAGGTGCGTGAATCCCTCGCCGAAGTCGGCGTCACGGGCCTGACGGTCACCGAAGTGAAGGGCTTCGGACGCCAGAAGGGTCACACCGAACTCTATCGCGGTGCCGAATACGTGGTCGACTTCCTGCCCAAGGTCAAGATCGAGGTCGTGGTGGACGACAAGGTAGTCGAGCAGGCCGTGGACGCCATCATCAAGGCGGCCCGCACCGGCAAGATCGGCGACGGCAAGATCTTCGTGCAGGAAGTGGAGCAGGTGATCCGTATCCGTACCGGCGAAACCGGCCCGGATGCCGTCTGATCCAGCGCTCCCCGCGCCTCATGAAGCACGAAAGACCGGCCTCTGGCCGGTTTTTTTACGTCCGCAGAAAAGTGCGCAGGGTGTGGCAGGCTGTTGCTCAACGCTGTCCCAGGCTGCGCCAGATTGACACAGCGTGACAATGGCGCTGGCGCAAGAGGCGCTTGCAGAGCGGGTTTGCAGGCTGGCATGCGATTTGCCATCTTGGGGGATGAACCGCCGCTGCGGCCATGATCGCGGCGGGATTTCAACCATAAACCGAACGGAGACGACATGAACCTGGCAGACATCAGCAAACTCGGCGTACGCGATCCCTTCAAGCAACGTTACGACAACTTCATCGGTGGCAAATTCGTGCCGCCGGTCAAGGGCGAATACTTCGAGAACATCAGCCCGGTGATCGGCCGCGCCTTCTGTGAAGTGGCGCGTTCCAGCGCCGAAGACGTGGAGCTGGCGCTGGACGCCGCCCACGCGGCCAAGAAGAGCTGGGGCAAGACTTCCCCCACCGAGCGCGCCAACATGCTGCTCAAGATCGCCGACCGCATGGAAGCCAACCTCGAATTGCTGGCCACCGCCGAGACCCTGGACAACGGCAAGCCCATCCGCGAAACCATGGCCGCCGACATCCCGCTGGCCATCGATCACTTCCGCTATTTCGCCGCCGCCGTGCGCACCCAGGAAGGCAGCATCTGCCCCATCGACAGCGACACTTACGCCTATCACTTCCATGAGCCGCTGGGCGTGGTCGGCCAGATCATCCCGTGGAATTTCCCCATCCTGATGGCGGTGTGGAAGCTGGCCCCGGCACTGGCTGCCGGCAACTGCGTGGTGTTGAAGCCGGCCGAGCAGACGCCCGCTTCCATCATGGTCCTCATCGAACTGATTGCCGACCTGATCCCGCCGGGCGTGGTCAACATCGTGCAGGGCTTTGGCGTCGAAGCAGGCAAGCCGCTGGCCTCCAACAAGCGCATCGCCAAGATCGCCTTCACCGGCGAGACCACGACCGGCCGCCTGATCATGCAGTACGCCTCGCAGAACCTGATCCCGGTGACCCTGGAGCTGGGTGGCAAGTCGCCCAACATCTTCTTTGCCGACGTGCTGGACAAGGATGACGAGTTCTTCGACAAGGCCCTGGAAGGCTTCGCCATGTTCGCGCTGAACCAGGGCGAGGTCTGCACCTGCCCCTCGCGCGTGCTGGTGCAGGAATCGATCTATGACCGCTTCATCGAACGTGCCTTGAAACGCGTGGCCGCCATCAAGCAGGGCAATCCGCTGGACAAGAGCACCATGATCGGCGCGCAGGCTTCGCAGGAGCAGCTGGAAAAAATCCTCTCCTACATCGACATCGGCAAGCAGGAAGGCGCCAAGGTGCTGGCCGGCGGCGGACGTGAAGAACTGGGCGGCGACCTGGCCACGGGCTACTACGTCAAGCCGACCGTCTTCCAGGGCAACAACAAGATGCGCATCTTCCAGGAAGAAATCTTTGGCCCCGTGGTCTCGGTGACCACCTTCAAGGACGAGGAAGAAGCCCTGGCCATCGCCAACGACACCCTCTACGGCCTGGGCGCGGGCCTGTGGACCCGCGATGGCACGCGTGCCTTCCGCATGGGCCGCGAGATCCAGGCCGGTCGCGTGTGGACCAACTGCTACCACCTGTATCCGGCACATGCAGCCTTCGGCGGCTACAAGCAATCCGGCATCGGCCGCGAAAACCACAAGATGATGCTGGATCACTACCAGCAGACCAAGAACCTGCTGGTCAGCTACAGCCCCAAGGCGCTGGGCTTCTTCTGATGGCGTGATTTCGTTTGACTCCTTGCAGCAAGGCAGCTTCGGCACCGGTCCGCAACTCTCGCGGCCGGTGCCGCTTTTATTGGCAGAACCAGACTCAACAGGAGAGCGGCGAATGAATGCATTGCCCAGGGTGACGGCCACCGAGGCGACGGTGGAGTTGCTGCGCCAGTTGAAGGCGCGGCATGGCGAACTGATCTTTTTTCAATCCGGTGGCTGCTGCGATGGCAGTGCGCCGATGTGCTATCCGGCCGGCGACTTTACGCTGGGCGACACCGACGTGCATCTCGGGGAAATCGATGGGGTGCCGTTCTACATCGGTGCCGACCAGTTCGAATACTGGAAACACACGCAACTGATCATCGATGTGGTCACCGGCAACGGCGGCATGTTCTCGCTGGAGAACGGCAGCGGCAAGCGCTTCCTGACGCGCTCGCGGCTGTTTTCCGATGAGGAATATGACGCGCTTGCCCCGCTCAGTGCCCGCGTGACTTGAAGCGGCGATAGAGCGTATTGCGCGACACCCCCAGCGCCTTGGCGGCCGCGCTGACGTTGCCGTCATGGGTGCGCAGGGCACGCTCGATGGCAGCCCATTCGCTGTCGAGCATGGACAGCGGCTTTTCGCCCGTTTCTTCATGGGTTGCGGGGGCCGGCATGCCACCAGCCGCCTGCAGCGGCGCTGCCTCGTCCAGAAAATCATCTGGCAGGTGTTCCACGCCTATCCAGGTCTCTCCATCGGCCATGGCCAGGGCGGTGCGGATCAGGTTGGACAGCTGCCGCAGGTTGCCCGGCCAGCGGCTGGCCTGCAGCAATGCCATGGCCTGGGCATCGAAGCGAGGGGCATGGCGTCCGCCTTCCTGCTCCAGGATGCGGTCGATCAGCTTGCCCAGGTCGCTGCGCTCGCGCAAGGCGGGCAGTTTTACCTGCAAGCCGTTGATGCGGTAATACAAATCTTCACGGAAGGCATGGCGCGCGGCCATCTCGCGCAAGGGCTGGTTGGTGGCACAGACCAGCGCAAAGTCCACCGGGATCACACGCTGGCTGCCCAGTGGCGTCACTGCGCGCTCCTGGAGCACGCGCAGCAGGCGGCCCTGCAGGGCCAGCGGCATGTCGCCGATTTCATCGAGGAAGAGTGTGCCGCCCTGGGCTTGCGCGATCTTGCCCAGCGCGCCCTTGCGGCGGGCACCGGTGAAGGCGCCGTCTTCATAGCCGAAGAGTTCGGCTTCGATCAGGTTCTCTGGAATGGCCGAACAATTCACGGCCACGAAAGGCGCTGCGCCACCCCGGGTTTGGCTGGCGTGGAAGCGCGCGCTTTCGCGGTGGATGGCTTGAGCCAGCCACTCCTTGCCGGTGCCGGTTTCACCGGTGATGAGCACCGGGATGTCGCGGTCGATCACCTTGCGCAGCTTGGCGATGATGGCGCTCATGCGGGCGTCGCCGGTATCGAGGGCGTTCAGGCCGCCACGCGGCTGGCCCGGATGGGGGCGCATGGGCGGTGCCTGGCGTGTGGCCGGACTGGCGGGCAGTGCTTCCGGGGCCTCGATCACGGCCTCGCGCGCGTTCTGGAAATGCTGGTCGCGCAGCCTCAGCTCGGCGCGGCCATGGATGCGGATGCCGTTGTGCAGGCACAGCTCCAGCAAGCCCGATGCGGCCTTGCGATGGTGTTCGAACAGCAGCGACAGCGGCACCCCGAAGAGCGACGCAAAGGTATGCGACTGCAGCGTCGAGAGCGTCAGCCCCAGCTGGAATTGCGCGCTGCGGTTGGCCGCCAGGAAACGCCCGCCCGGTGTGAAGCTGACGATGCCTTCGACCAGCGTGCCCACGAATTCGGCGCGGCTGTGGAAGTGCAGGGTGATGCAATCGGGGAAGCTGCCGGCCAGCAGGTGGTTTTCAATCATCTGCGCCGACATGCGCACCAGGGCCATGGTGTGCTTGTGGAAGCTGCCGCATTCGCCCGAGACATCCAGCACCCCCAGCACTTGGCCGCGATGATCGAAGATGGGCGCGGCCGAGCAGGTCAGGAAGCGGTTGGCATCCAGGTAATGCTGCTGGGCGTGCACGGTAGTGGGTTTTTGCTCGAAGAGGGCCGTGCCGATGGCATTGGTGCCGCGCAATTGCTCGGACCAGCGTCCGCCCGGGCCCAGGGCTACGCGATCGGCCTTGGCCAGGAAGTCGCTGTCGCCCAGCGTATGCAGGATGGTGCCCTCGGCGTCCGAGAGGATCACCATGCTGTGGGTATTGCGGATCTGGTCGTAGAGGGTTTCCATGACCGGGCGGGCATGGCCGGAGAGGGCCTGGTTGGCTTCCAGCGTCTGGGCCAGGTCGGCGCGCGAGAGTGAATCCAGGTCGGGCCGCTGGCCGCGCGTGATGCCGTAGGACGAGCTGCGCTGGTGCGAGCGTTCGATGGCCTGCAGGTCCGGCACACCATCCGCGCTGGCCTGCACCAGGGGCGAAGCCCCCAGCAATGCACCGGCACCGGGCCGGTTTGCCTGGTATTGCATCCTTGTCTCCTTGGGACCTCTGGCGGTCCTTGTTCCCCCTATATGGTCGCTTTCTTCGCTGATGGGAAGCTGAGGGTGAACTAGCATAACCGATTAATGCGGCAGGAGGACAAATTGAAACAGCATTTGCAGCGCGTCCGAAGTGAAGGCAGAATACTGTATATAAAAACAGTATCGATGAGCTTTCCTTGGCCTCTTTTCCCAAATTCCCGCAGGGCATTGCCCGGCCTTTCCCGGGGCAGCCGGCCCGTTCGGCGGCCTCCGGAGAGGACGACGCCACCCTGACGCCAGAAACCTTCATCCACCGCGACCAGGTTGCGCAGAAGGGCCGGGGCGCGGTCACCAACCTGCGTGGCCGCTATGAGTCGGTGGCGCGGGAGGAGTTCGACGATGGTTGGCAGTCCGTCCGTTTTGCCGAGGCGCGGCCGGAGGCGGGCGAGGGCATGGAAGAGGATGAGCCGCCCCGCCTGAAGACCATCGTCACCGAGGAAGACGCCCGATCCGTCATCACCCGCAACAGCTCGCCGGATCTGCCGTTTTCACTTTCCCTCAATCCCTACCGGGGCTGCGAGCACGGCTGCATTTACTGCTTCGCGCGGCCTTCGCACAGCTACCTGGGCCTGTCCCCGGGCCTGGATTTCGAAAGCCGCCTGGTGGCCAAGCGCAATGCCCCCGAAGTGCTGCTGCGCGAACTGGCCAAGCCGTCCTATGAACCCGACACCATCACGGTGGGCATCAATACCGATGCCTACCAGCCCATCGAGCGCGAACGCCAGCTGACCCGGCGCATCCTGCAGATCCTGCACGACTGCGAGAATCCGGTGGCGCTCATCACCAAGTCCTCCTTGATCGAACGCGACATCGACCTGCTGGCGCCCATGGCAGCCAAGGGGCAGGCCATCGTCGCGGTGACGATTACCACACTGGATGCGGCCATCGCGCGCACACTGGAGCCGCGGGCGGCCAGCCCGGCGCGGCGGCTGCGGGTGATCCGCACGCTGGCCGAGGCCGGCATTCCGGTGAGCGTGTCGATTGCACCGGTGATCCCCTTCGTCACCGAACCGGACCTGGAACGCGTCATGGAAGCGGCCGTCGAGGCCGGGGCGCGCCAGGCGGGCTACATCGTGCTGCGCCTGCCATGGGAGGTCAGCCCGCTGTTCCGGCAGTGGCTGCAGGCGCATTTCCCCGACCGTGCGGCGCGGGTGATGAACCGCATTCAGGACATGCGCGGCGGCAAGGATTACGACGCCGATTTCGCCACCCGCATGCGCGGCACCGGGGTCTGGGCCGACCTGCTGCACCAGCGCTTCGAGAAGGCCAGCCGGCGCCTGGGTATCGATCACCGCCATCGTGCCTTCGCCACGCTGGATGCCAGCCGCTTCAGGCGGCCAGTGATGGTGCCGGCGGGGCAGGGGCGGTCGGTGGGCGATACCCAGCTCGATTTGTTCTGAGCGGGACGGCCGGCGGCTGGTAAGATCCGCGTTTTCGTCCGTTTCTTCACTTCTCTGCATGCACACCCTGGAACAACTGCGCAGCGGCGCGCTGGAAGGCATTACCCGCCTGTCCCTGTCGTGCGGGCTGCGCGAATTCCCGCCAGAAATCTTCACCCTGGCCGAAACCCTTGAGATTCTGGACCTCAGCGGCAATGAGCTGACGGCCTTGCCCGAGGACCTGCCGCGGTTGCACCGGCTGCGCATCGTCTTCTGTTCCGACAATCCCTTCACCGAATTGCCCGCTGTATTGGGACGCTGCCCGTCGCTGGAGATGATCGGTTTCAAGGCCAACCGGATCGAGCACGTTCCTGCCGAATCGCTGCCCCCCACGCTGCGCTGGCTGGTCCTGACCGACAACCGGATCGAACAGCTGCCATCGAGCATCGGGCAATGCCCGCGCCTGCAGAAGCTGATGCTGGCGGGCAACCGCCTGCGCGCGCTGCCGCCGGAACTGGCGGCCTGCCGCAACCTGGAGCTGCTGCGCCTGTCGGCCAATGCGCTGGAGGCGTTTCCGCATTGGCTGCTGACCTTGCCGCGCCTGAGCTGGCTGGCCATGGCAGGCAATCCCTGGTGTGCGGCGGTGGAAGAGGCGGCGGATCGCAACGCGCAAGTCGCGGCCATCGATTGGGACGACCTGGCCTTGGGCGAAAAGCTGGGGGAAGGCGCCTCCGGTGTGATCCACGCGGCCCGGTGGACCGTGGAGGGCAGGTCGCAGCCAGTGGCGGTGAAGCTGTTCAAGGGCGCGGTCACCAGTGATGGCCTGCCCGAGCGCGAGATGGCGGCCTGCATCATGGCCGGCAGCCATCGCGGGCTCATCCCCGTGCTGGGCCGGTTGCATGGGCATCCGCAAGCGGTGCAGGCCCTGGTGATGCCGTTGATCGATCCTGATTTCAAGGTGCTGGCCGGCCCGCCCAGCCTGCAATCCTGCTCGCGCGATGTCTATGCACAAGGCTTCACGCTGGCCTGGAGCCAGGTGATCGCCATCGCCCGCGATATCGCCTCGGCAGCAGCCCACCTGCACGCGCAGGGCATCGTGCACGGCGACCTCTATGGTCACAACATCCTGCATCGGGAGGGCGAAGCCTTGCTGGGCGATTTTGGTGCGGCCTGGTTCTACGATGTCGAACAGCCGCATGCCTGGGGTGTGCAGGCCATGGAGGTGCGGGCCTACGGCTGCCTGCTGGAAGAGTTGCTCGCGCATGGCCAGCCGGCAGATGACGCCGGCAAGAAGCAGCGAGCAGCCCTGGCCGGAGTGCGCCAAGCTTGCCTGAGCGCTGATGCCGCCGCGCGGCCGCATTTCGAGGCCATCGTGGCCATGCTGGATAATCTGACTGCGGGCTGAAGCGGCGTTCAGGCCCGTTCGCTGGAACGCAGCAGCACCACCAGCGCACCCGCGCCGCCATCGGCTGCGCGGGCCTGGCAGAAGGCCATCACCTCATCCTTCTGCGCCAGCCAGTTGCGCACCTTGTGCTTGAGTACGGGCTCCTTGTTCACCGAACCGAGTCCCTTGCCGTGGATCACCCGCACGCAGCGCAGGCCGCGGCGGCGTGACTGGCGCAAGAATTCACCTAACGCTTCACGGGCCTGGTCGCGGCGATAACCGTGCAGGTCCAGCTGGGCCTGGATTACCCAGTTGCCGCGCCGCAGCTTGCTCAGGACATCCATGCCCACGCCGGGGCGGGCGAAACTGAGGTTTTCGTCGCTGTCCATGAGCGTGTCGACGGTGAACTCGTCGGAGAGCGACTCCAGCAGCGCGGCCTGTTCATCGGCCAGGTGCTGGCGGGGAATGGGGAGGGGAGGTTCCGGCAGGTAATGCGCCTTGTCGACCACTTCGGGACGCAAGGGCGCCACCTGGCCGATGCTGTTGCGGAAGATGTTGGCTTCCTCGCGGGCTGCCGCTTCCTGGCGCTGGCGCTCGGCCAAGGCCAGTGCGCGCGCTTTTTCCTGTTCCTGCAGATCGCGGCGCAATCCCTGGAGCGCCGAGAAATCCTTCATTGTCGCCATGACAGCCACCCAACCCTGTAGCGTATTGTTCCCTAGGTGACTACTTTAGCAGAAGCGGGCGAGCTCTTCAGCCGCAGGCGACCTTGATGATGACCAAGCCCGGATCGACGTGCAGGTTCAGGCGGCGCGGGTTGAAGTCCATGGTGGCAGCGTCATCGGGTTTGAGCACGCGGATGTCGGTGGCGCCGGACTCGGCCAGCGCCTGGCGTTCCACGTAGCCGCTGTAGTTCTCGCCGATCAGGTGGTCGGCGCGGGAGGCATCGCATTGGCCGGCTGTGGCATTGGCCACCGGGGTGTCGCGCGAAGCGCTGCAGGCCACCAGCACGGCGCCCAGGCTCATGGTGGCCAATACCGCCTTGATGCCCGGTGATCGCACGCCGGCGCGGGAGGGAGTTGAGTGATAGGGCACGATGCTTTCCTCGGTCTTGATGATTCTTGTGTTGGATTGCTCGAGTGAAACAAAAAAGCCGGGACGACAACTCGTCACCGGCTTTTGGAGTGCCCGTTGCGTTGCGAGTTCTCGCAGCGCAGCATTTTACATGGCTTTATTTGCTTATTCGAGCCCTTCGAGGTAGCGCTGTGCATCCAGTGCCGCCATGCAACCCGTGCCGGCGCTGGTGATGGCCTGGCGGTAGATGTGATCCTGCACGTCGCCCGCAGCGAAGACGCCGTCGATGCTGGTGGCAGTGGCAAAGCCTTCGGTGCCGGTACGGGTTTTCAGGTAGCCGTTCTGCATCTCCAGCTGGCCTTCGAAGATGCTGGTGTTGGGCTTGTGGCCGATGGCGATGAACAGGCCGTGCACCGGGATGTCGGTGATGGCACCATCCTGGGTCGACTTGATCTTGATGCCGGTCACGCCGCTGTCGTCGCCGACCACTTCATCCAGGGTGGAATGCCACTGGATGGCGATCTTGCCTTCGGTGACCTTGTGCAGCAGGCGGTCGATCAGGATGGGCTCGGCGCGGAACTTGTCGCGGCGGTGCACGATGGTGACCTTGCTGGCGATGTTGGAGAGGTACAGCGCCTCTTCCACGGCGGTGTTGCCGCCGCCCACCACGGCGACTTCCTTGCCGCGATAGAAGAAACCGTCACAGGTGGCGCAAGCCGACACGCCACGGCCCATGAAGGCTTGTTCCGAGGGCAGGCCCAGGTATTGGGCCGAGGCGCCGGTGGCGATGATGAGGGCATCGGCGGTGTATTCGCCGCTATCGCCGATGAGGCGGAACGGACGCTCGGAGAGCTTGGTGGTGTGGATGTGATCGAAGATGATCTCGGTGTTGAAGCGCTCGGCGTGCTGCAGCAGGCGCTGCATCAGTTCCGGACCTTGCACGCCCAGCGGGTCGCCGGGCCAGTTCTCGACGTCAGTGGTGGTCATCAGCTGGCCGCCTTGCTCCACGCCGGTGATCAGCACGGGGTTCAGGTTGGCGCGCGCGGCATAGACGGCGGCGCTGTAACCGGCGGGGCCGGAGCCGAGAATCAGGACCTTGGCATGTTTGGGCGTGCTCATAAGCTACTCATCAAATGTTGTGGGATCGCTTCTGCAAATGAGGCGACTCCCGGGGATTTCAATTCCCGGCCGGCCTGGCAGTTCAGCCAGACCGGCCGGCACAAGCGGGGTGGGTTGCCAGCGCACAAGTTTGCGGTTTGCCGCGCTGCAAAACGGGTAAGATTATAGTCCATGCCCCCGACCGGGCTCATGGAATTACGCTATGCCGGCAATAGCCGCGGGCGGGGCGGGCAGTAGCAGTGATGCTGTCCAGAATATGAACAAAATGACAGCACGACCAGAACGATAGCGGTCGATCAGGGTCTGTGCAGCGGGTTTCCCGCCGCCCTGCGCAAAACCGCGAAGCGCCAATTCAATGCCGTTACAATGACGGCGTGTATTTTTTGTACGGAAGTTATGTCCAAGACGAGTCAAGCCCACATCCGCACCAACAAGACGCCGGCGCCTCCCATGCCCAACCGTCTGGTGCGGCTGTTATCGGAGGCGCGCTGGCTGGCGCTGGCGGCCTTGCTGGCCTATCTGGCGCTGATCCTGCTGAGCTATGCCAAGACCGACCCCGGCTGGTCGGTGGCCAGCTCGGTGCCGCGCGTGGGCAACTGGGGCGGCCGCGTGGGGGCCTGGATGGCCGACCTGCTGCTCTACATCTTCGGGCTCTCGGCCTGGTGGTGGTGCGTGCTGCTGGGGCGCTCGGTATGGACCGGCTACCGCCGCCTGTCGAACCGCTTCCTGGTCGCCCAGCCGGTGGAACCGGAACACCATCAGGAACCGCTGATCCGCGCGGTCGGCTTCGTCTTCATGCTCACCGGCAGCATGGGCATCGAATTCACCCGCATGCAGCGCTTTGCGCCCAAGCTGCCGCATTCGCCCGGTGGCGTGCTGGGGGAGATGATCGGTTCGGGCATGCAGCCGACCTTCGGTTTCACGGGGTCCACCTTGCTGCTGTTGCTGCTGTTCGGGCTGGGTTTCTCGCTGCTGTTCCAGGTCTCCTGGCTGGCGGCGGTGGAACGCATCGGTGGCATGATCGAGGATGGCCTGTTCTGGGTGCGCGACTTCTTCGCCGCCCGGGCCGATCGCCGTGCCGGCCAGGAAGCCGCCGTCAAGCGCGAGGAAACCGTGGTGCAGGAACGCGCCAAGATCGTGGAAGCGCCGCCGATCCGCATCGAACCGCAAATCGTCGAAGTGCAGAAATCCGACCGCGTCCAGAAGGAGAAGCAGACCAGCCTCTTCGATGACCTCAACAGCGAATTGCCGCCCCTGTCCCTGCTGGATGAAGCACCGCCGGCGCAGCAGACGGTCTCGGTGGAAACCCTGGAATTCACCAGCCGCCTGATTGAAAAGAAGCTCGCCGACTTCGGTGTCGAGGTCAAGGTGGTGGCGGCCTATCCCGGCCCGGTGATCACCCGCTACGAAATCGAACCGGCCACGGGGGTGAAGGGCAGCCAGATCGTCAACCTGGCGCGCGACCTGGCGCGTTCGCTGTCGCTGACCTCGATCCGCGTGGTGGAAGTCATCCAGGGCAAGAATTTCATGGGCCTGGAACTGCCCAATCCCAAGCGCCAGATCGTGCGCCTGACCGAGATCCTCGGCTCCAAGGTCTACAACGACAGCCATTCGAGCCTGACCGTGGCGCTGGGCAAGGACATTGCCGGCAATCCAGTGGTGGCCGACCTGGCCAAGATGCCGCACTTGCTGGTGGCCGGTACCACCGGTTCGGGCAAGTCGGTGGGCATCAATGCCACCATTCTGTCGCTGCTGTACAAATCCTCGCCACGCCAGGTGCGCCTGATCCTGATCGATCCCAAGATGCTGGAACTGTCGATCTATGAAGGCATTCCGCACCTGCTGGCGCCGGTGGTGACAGACATGCGCCAGGCCGGCCACGCCCTGAACTGGGCGGTGGAAGAGATGGAGCGCCGCTACAAGAAGATGTCCAAGCTGGGCGTGCGCAACCTGGCCGGCTACAACCAGAAGATCATCGACGCCGAGAAGCGCGGCGAGAAGATCCCCAATCCCTTCAGCCTCACCCCGGATGCGCCGGAACCGCTGGAGCAGCTGGAAACCATCGTCATCATCATCGACGAACTGGCCGACCTGATGATGGTGGTGGGCAAGAAGGTGGAAGAACTGATTGCCCGCATCGCCCAGAAGGCGCGCGCGGCCGGCATCCACCTGATCCTGGCCACGCAGCGGCCGTCGGTGGACGTCATCACCGGCCTGATCAAGGCCAACGTGCCGACGCGCATTGCCTTCCAGGTGTCGTCCAAGATCGACTCCCGCACCATCCTTGACCAGATGGGTGCCGAAACCCTGCTGGGCATGGGTGACATGCTCTACAACCCGCCGGGTACGGCCTTGCCGGTGCGCGTACACGGCGCCTTCGTCTCGGATGACGAAGTGCATCGCGTGGTGGAGCACCTCAAATCCCAGGGGGAACCGAATTACATCGAGGGCATCCTAGAGGGAGGCGTGCTGGAGGACGCCGACGGTGGCGGTGGCAGCGGTGCTGCGGCCGGTGCCGGTGGCGGCGAAGGTGACGAGATGTACGACCAGGCCGTGGCCGTGGTCCTGAAACATCGCCGGGCCTCGATCTCGCTGGTACAGCGTCACCTGCGCATCGGCTACAACCGCGCGGCGCGTTTGCTGGAGCAGATGGAGCAAAGCGGTCTCGTCTCCACCATGCAATCCAATGGCAACCGTGAAATCCTGGTGCCGGCAGGTGCCAGCGATGCGGCTGAATAAGCCGCGTTCCTGCCAGATTGCATCCCGTCATCAACAGCACGCCCAGAAGGCCGGCCACTGTCGCGCCGGCCGCCACCTTGCTGGTGGCATCCGTCAAGAAGGAATCGAATAACATGGACAATTCCAGAAACGCTCTCCGCTCGCGCACTGCGCAAGCCCGCACCTTGAACCTGCGCCGCCTGGTCATGGCAGCCGGTCTTTCGGCACTGGCGGTGGCCAGTGCCATCGCCATCACCGCGCTGACCCCCGGCCGCGCCTCGGCTGCTGCGCTGGACCAGTTCAAGCAGTTCGTCAGCAGTACGCAATCGGCCAAGGGGGCGTTCACCCAGCGCATGGTGCGGGTCGAGAACGGCAGCTCCAAGGTGGTCAATACCTCCAGTGGCAGCTTCGTGTTTTCGCGTCCGGGCAAATTCATCTGGACCTACCAGAAGCCCTATGAGCAGGTGATCCAGGCCGATGGGGAAAAACTCTTCATCTACGACAAGGACCTCAACCAGGTCACCACCAAGAAACTGGGCAATGCGCTGGGCTCTTCGCCGGCGGCCATCCTTTTCGGCAGCAATGACCTGGAAAAAAACTTCACCTTGAAGGAAGCCGGCACCAAGGATGGACTGGAATGGCTGCAAGCCGTACCCAAGAGCAAGGATACGACCTTCGACAACATCGGCATCGGCCTGAAGAACGGCACGCCAGTGGCCATGGAACTGCATGATTCCTTTGGCCAGATCTCGGTGCTGAGCTTCGACAGCTTCGAGAAGAATCCGCCGCTCAAGGGCAACAGCTTCAACTTCACGGTGCCGAAGGGTGCGGACGTGTTCGAGAACTGATCGGTTTCCCCCTTCACATGAAAACAGCCCCGCAAGCGCATGCCTGCGGGGCTGTTTTCATGTCGGGCGCGTGGATGTCAGGGCTCGGGCATTTTCAGCAACGGCAGCTTGTCGCTAACGTCTTTCCACTGCGCATGATCGGGCAGGGGCGGCTGGGCCCTGGTGATGGGTTTCCAGCTGGGCAGCTTGGCCAGGCGGGCGTTGAGGTCCTCGAAGTGCGACAGGGCGGCGGGCAGGTCGGTGGCGTTGTAGATGGCACCGACCGGGCATTCCGGCACGCACATGGAGCAGTCGATGCAGCCGTCCGGATCGATGGCCAGGAAATTCGGGCCTTCCACGAAGCAGTCCATGGGGCAGACGCTGACGCAATCGGTGTACTTGCACTGGATACAGGAATCGGTGACGACGAAGGGCATGGAAAGCAGGGGAAAGGGCAGGTAAAAGGGCGATGTGAAGAAAAACGCGCAGGCGGCATTTTAACCGCTGCCGCTGATGGCTGCAGGCGCAGCCCGTCATCGCGCCATCGCCCTCGCGGCGGCCTGCTGCGTTAGACTACGGCCTTTGGTGAATGCGCCTTGCAATCCGGCGCTGCGCCCGCATCCTGATGACTATGAACTTTATTTCGCTGGCCGCGCTGTGGCCGACCTCTTTGCCTGTTGATTCCCGCTGCCTGCAGGAGGCTGCCCATGGCTGACCTGTTTGCGCAAGAGCCAGCCGCGCCGCTGGCGGAGGCCCTGCGGCCCAAGACGCTGGACGAGGTCATCGGTCAGTCGCACCTGCTGGGCGAGGGCAAGCCGCTGCGCCTGGCCTTCCAGTCCGGCAAGCCGCATTCGATGATCTTCTGGGGGCCGCCGGGCGTGGGCAAGACCACGCTGGCGCGGCTGACCGCGACTGCCTTCGATTGTGAATTCATCGCGCTGTCGGCAGTGTTCTCGGGCGTGAAGGATATCCGTGCGGCCATGGAGCAGGCCGAGCAGAATCTGGCGATGGGCAAGCACACCATCCTGTTCGTCGATGAAATCCACCGCTTCAACAAGTCGCAGCAGGATGCGCTGTTGCCCTATGCAGAAAGCGGGCTGGTGACTTTCATCGGCGCCACCACCGAGAACCCTTCCTTCGAAGTCAATTCGGCGCTGCTGTCGCGGGCGCAGGTCTATGTGCTCAAGTCGCTCACCGATGAGGAGTTGAAGCAACTGCTCAAGCGTGCGCAGGACAAGGCGTTGGGCGACCTGCAGTTCGACGGGCAAGCTACGGAGACTATCATCGGATACGCCGATGGCGATGCGCGGCGTTTCCTGAACCTGCTGGAGCAGACCCAGACTGCGGCGCACACGACCGGCACCCAGCTGGTCACGGCCGAATTCCTGCAGAACGCATTGACGCTCAACAGCCGCCGTTTCGACAAGGGCGGCGACAATTTCTACGACCAGATTTCAGCGCTGCACAAGTCGGTGCGCGGTTCGCATCCGGATGCCGCGTTGTATTGGCTCACGCGCATGCTCGACGGCGGTGCCGATCCGCGCTACCTGTCGCGGCGCATCGTGCGCATGGCCTGGGAAGACATCGGCCTGGCCGACCCGCGCGCCATGCAGATCGCCAACGATGCCGCGCTGACCTATGAGCGGCTGGGCAGCCCGGAGGGCGAACTGGCGCTGGGGCAGGCGGTGATCTACCTGGCGGTGGCGGCCAAGAGCAATGCTGGCTACAACGCATACAACGCTGCGCGCGCTTTCGTGAAGCAGGACAAGAGCCGCGAGGTGCCGGTGCATCTGCGCAATGCGCCGACCAAGCTGATGAAGGAATTGGGCTACGGGCATGAATATCGGTATGCCCATGATGAGCCCAATGCTTATGCGGCGGGGGAGACGTATCTGCCCGACGGTATTGCCGAGCCGGGGTGGTATCAGCCTGTGCCGCGGGGGTTGGAAATCAAGATTGGTGAGAAGCTCAATACGCTGCGGCAGTGGGATGAAGAAGCGCGTAAGCAATAGTGTTCAGGCAACGACGTCATATCGAACCAACGCCTCCCCCTTCTTGATCCGCACCGATTCAATCCGGATCTGCCCGATCTCCCCCAAGGCCGCCACATGCGTGCCGCCACAAGGGTAGGCGGGCAGTTCTCCAAATCCAATCTGCCGCAAGCCATTCTCCATGGCCATCACACAGGGCAGATCCTGCGCCAGCAAGTCATTGCAGCGCCGCTCCAGTTCCGCCGGCACCAGTTCCTGCGCTGCGCCGTCAGCTGCTGCAGCCACGCCCACCACGCGCGCCTCTCCCGGCCAGTGATGGGCCTTGGTTGGCTTCCATCCCAGTTCTGCCATCACTTGCCCAATCACGTGGCCTGCCGAATGCAGGCGCGCATGCAGCTGGCGCGGCTCGGCGTCGACGGTCGCCACGGCCGGGCCCGGTACGACGGGGGCGGCGGTGTAATGGATGATGCCTTCACTTTCGCTGACCACGCGCAGTACTTCCACGTCGCCGATCCGGCCGGTATCACTGGGCTGTCCGCCGCCCTGTGGATGAAAGGGTGTGGCCGAAAGGCGCACGGCGTAGCGGCCATCGTCCTGCGGGGCGCAGTCGAGCACGTGGATGTCAGCGCGCAAGGCGCGGTCGGTCAGGTAAAGGCGATCAGTCATGGCTAGGCTTTCAACGTGGCTTGCTGCGAGTGTCCTGCATTGTATCGGCCGCACGAAGTTGCGATAATCCGGCACCGACGCAAAGGATCTTTGCACCATGAGCACAAATCAAAGCATCGCCCTCCTGAACGAAATGGCCGTCTTCGCCAAGGTGGTGGAGACCGGCAGCTTCTCCGAAGCGGCACGGCAACTCGGTGCCACGCCCTCGGCCACCAGCCGCGCCGTGGCCCGGCTGGAAAAGGCCCTCGGGACGCAACTGCTCCAGCGGACCACCCGCAAGCTGCGCCTGAGCGACAGCGGCGAGGAAATCCACGCCCGCTGCCGCGACATGCTCAATGCCGCGCAAGCCGTGCTGTCGGTGTCCGGCGCCTTCGATGCCGAGCCGCAAGGGCAGGTGAGGGTGAGCGTGCCCAAGGCGGTCGGCCATGCGCTGGTGCATCCGCACATGCCGGATTTCCTGGCCGCGCATCCCAAGGTGGATGTGCTGCTGCGACTGGAAGACCGCTACATGGATCTCATCGACGACCAGGTCGACCTGGCCATCCGTATCACCGACCAGCCGCCGCCTGGCCTGATGGGCCGGCGCCTGATGCGCATCGACCATCTCCTGTGCGCCACGCCGCAGTACCTGCAGCGCCATGGGATGCCCGCCCACCCCCAGGCCTTGAAGGAGCACAGCTGCATCTACCTCGGTGAATCACCGGCGGACGCACGCTGGCGATTTCGCCGGCAGGGAAAGTCCGTCAATGTCGAGGTACGGGGAAGGTATGCCGCCAACCATACCGGCGTGCGGCTCGATGCCACGCTGCGGCATCTGGGGATTGCCAGCCTGCCGTATTTCATCGCCAGGCCGGCATTGGAAGACGGGAATCTGGTGCAGGTGCTGCCCCAGTGGAGTTTCAGGACGCGTTATTGCGGCGAGCTGTGGGCGCTCTATCCGGCGACGCGCCATCTGCCGCCGCGCCTGAGCGCCTTCGTGCAGTTTCTGGCGCAGCGACTGGCGCAGGAGCCAGCCCTGGCAGCGGGCGCCAAGCCGCTGCGCTGACGGGGTTCAGGCCGCAGGGCGGTGCCAGATGTGGAAGCTGCCTTCCATGGCGGACATGGCGGCGATCACGGTTTCGTAGTTCTTGTCATCGTCATAGCCGGGCAAGCGGGTCTTCATGGCTTCCATCAAGGCTTCCAGGCCATCGGCGTCATTCGGGACCAGCACGCCCTTGATGCCCTCGGTGCTCTTGCCGGCCAGGATCCATTGCGGCTGCGGCAGGGCATCGTCGCTGATGCGGATGGTGACGTCATCGACTGCACTCCAGGCAATGCCTTCGCGCTTGGCGCCGCGCACCATGGTGCGGATTTCTTCATCGTCGAATTCCACGCTGATCTTGCGCGCCTGCTGCGCGGCCACGCGCGTGGGCGACAGCTCGGCTGCACCCGGGGCCTGCACCTTCCAGTCGGTCTTGCGGACCTTGGGCGGGACCAGGCGGTTCTTGATCTGCTGGCCGAAGGCAAAGGTGGCGCCGAAGGAAAGTCCGGCGATCAGTCCGTAGAACAGGCTGGCCTCGTTGGACATGTAGTGGATGCCCGCCCACAAGCCCACGGAAAGGGCGGCGACCAGGCCCAGCAGGGAAAACAGGACAGGGACTTCGCGCGGCGGACGGGGATCGGGCTGGACGGACATGGGCAAACGGGTCTCATGAGGGATGCAATGGGCCGCATGGTAACCCGCATGGGCGATGGCGGCTACCGCTGCGGCCGGATTTTATTGGGCGTCCGGCGCACGGGAGGCCCGTGGCGGGCGCGCGACTTGGTACAATCGCGTTTTCGAGCACCAACCCTATCGTAATTTCTTCCCATGATCGACATTCAACTCCTCCGTAAAGACATCGAGAACGTCGCAGCCCGCCTGGCGGCCCGCAAGTTCGTCCTGGACGTGGCCGGCTTCAATGCGCTGGAAGCCGAGCGCAAGCAGATCCAGACCCGTACCGAAGAACTGCAGGGCAAGCGCAATTCGCTGTCCAAGCAGATCGGCATGCTCAAGGGCAAAGGTGAAGACGCTTCCGCCGTCATGGCCGAAGTCAATGGCATCGGCGACGAGTTGAAGGCGTCCGCCACCCGCCTGGAAGAAGTGCAGCAGCAGATGACCCTGTTCCTGCAGGCCGTGCCCAACCTGCCGCACGAATCCGTGCCCGCCGGCAACGACGAAAGCGGTAACGTCGAGCTGCGCAAGGTCGGTACACCCCGCAGCTTCGACTTCGAGATCAAGGATCACGTCGACGTCGGTGCCCCCCTGGGCCTGGACTTCGATACCGCCACCAAGCTGACCGGTTCGCGCTTCGCCGTGCTCAAGGGCGGCATCGCCCGCCTGCATCGCGCGCTGGCGCAGTTCATGCTCAATACCCATACCATGGAGCATGGCTACACCGAGTGCTACACCCCTTACATCGTCAATGCCGACAGCCTGCGTGGCACCGGCCAGCTGCCCAAGTTCGAGGCGGACCTGTTCGCAGCCAAGAAGGGCGGCCAGGAAGGCGAGGCCGAGAACGCCGCGCTGTACCTGATCCCCACGGCCGAAGTGCCGCTGACCAACTTCGTGCGCGATGAAATCGTCGCCGGCGATGCGCTGCCGATGAAGTTTACGGCGCACTCGCCGTGCTTCCGCTCGGAAGCCGGTTCCTACGGCCGCGACACGCGCGGCATGATCCGCCAGCACCAGTTCGACAAGGTGGAAATGGTGCAGATCGTCCATCCGGAGAAGTCCTACGAAGCCCTGGATGAGATGCTGGGCCACGCCGAGACCATCTTGAAGAAGCTCGGCCTGCCGTATCGCGTCATCACCCTGTGCACCGGCGACATGGGCTTTGGTGCGGCCAAGACCTACGACATCGAAGTCTGGCTGCCGGCGCAGAACACCTATCGCGAGATCTCCTCGGTCTCCAACTGCGAGGCCTTCCAGGCGCGCCGCATGCAGGCCCGCTTCCGCAATGCCCAAGGCAAGCCGGAACTGCTGCATACCTTGAACGGTTCGGGCCTGGCCGTGGGCCGTACCTTGGTGGCCGTGCTGGAAAACTACCAGCAGGCCGATGGCAGCGTGGACATTCCCGAGGTGCTGCAGCCCTACATGGGCGGCGTGACCAAGCTGGTGCCGGGCGCCTGATCCGGTTTTCCTGAGCGCCAAATGAAGACGGCTGCCTCGCAAGAGGCAGCCGTTTTTTTATCTTCGCACCGAGTGAGAAAACGTTTTCGCAAGCAGGCTGGTTAAGCGTCCTTGAGCGCCCAGGAGAAGGTTGTCGGGATGCGGCGCTCAATAAAGAGGCTGTTGCCCTGGATCTTCTTGGCTTCCTTCTTGGCGCGGGTGGCGGCCGAGGCGATCTGGTGCGGTGACGAGTATTGCGACGGTTCGATCTTCACCGAGCCCAGCGACAGCGACACCAGCGGGTGGAAGACCCGGTTGCCCTGGCGGTCCTCGGTGTAGTAGCCATTGCGCGCTACGTCTTCGTCGTAATAGAAGCTGCGGGTGTCGGCCTCGAAGGTGTCGAGGATGGTGCGGCAGCGTTTTTCCCAGTCCTCGCTCTGGAACAGGATGAGGAAATCGTCCCCGCCGATATGCCCGATGAAATCCAGGTTGGGGTCGCAGGCCTGCTGCAGCACGCGGCCGGTGGCCTGGATCATGTCGTCGCCCTTGCGATAGCCGTAGACGTCGTTGAAGGGCTTGAACTGATCGAGGTCGCAGTAGCAGATGCAGAATTCCACGCCGCTCTGCAGCAGGTATTCGATGTGATCGTTGATGGGCACGTTGCCCGGCAACTGCGTCAGCGGATTGGCGTGGCGGGCGGCGTCGATCTGCATCTGCGTGATCTCGCGCAGCAGGTCGTGGCCGGTACCCAGGCCCACATACTGGCCGCGATCGGTGATGATGAAGCCGTTGGAAAGGTGGTGCGACTCGGCATGCACCAGCAGGTTGGAGAGGTCCTGCAGACTGGTGTCCTGCTCGGTCAGGATGGGATTGGGGTCCATGAAGAAGGCGCAGGACTTCTTGCCGTACAGCTCGCGTCCATACAGGCGGGCAAAGCGTTCCACCATGCTGTAGCGGTTGATGAGCCCGATCGGCAAGCCATTGCTGACCACCGGCAAGGCCTGCAGCTGCGGATCATTGACGAACATGTCGTAGGCCGCATCATTGGTCACTTCCGGGCTCACGTACTGGGTCTCGCGCAGCAGCTTGGCCACCGTCGCGCTGCGCTTGCCAGGACCATACTTGTTGGCCGACAGTGGCACCTTGTCGCGGCGCAGGGTCTTGCTGACATCCTCCGAGATCGACACCGGCGGCTCCGGCAGCGGGCGCGAGATGTGGTAGCCCTGGCCGCAGGCAATGCCGAGGTCGCGGATGGTCAGCAACTCGGCTTGGGATTCAATGCCTTCGGCGATGACGATGGAGCCGGATTTCTCGGCAATTTCCTGGATCGAGCGGACGAACTGCAGTTTCATCGGATCATGGTTGATCCCCTGCACGAAGTGCATGTCGACCTTGACGTATTCCGGCTGCAGCTCCGACCACAGGCGCAGGCTGGAGAAACCTTCACCCAGGTCGTCGATGGCGATCTGGAAGCCCATGTCGCGGTAATGCATGGCGGCATTGCGCAGCAGGGCATAGTCGTAGGTAGGCTCGTTCTCGGTCAGTTCGATGATGATGCGCTGCGGATTGACGCCCAGCTTTTCCAGATACCGCAGGGTTTCGCCCTGGATCGCCTCCGGCTGCATGAGCGCACCCGGCGAGACGTTCAGGAACAGGTTGCCTGGCAGGCCCAGTTGCGCGAAGCGGGTCAGTACGATGTGGCGGCACAGGTATTCCATCTGCACCGACAGGTTGTGCGCGCGTGCCACCTTGAACAGCGCCAGCGGCGAATGCAGCGGGGTATTGGACGGGCCGCGGATCAAACCTTCATATCCCAGGATCTCGCCATTGCGCATGCGCACGATGGGCTGGAACAGCGCCGAGAGCTTGCGCTGGGCGATGATCTCATGCAGCAATGACAACATCGGATCGTCTGCACTGCGCAAGGCGGCGCCGGAGGCGCGGGCGATCAGGTCGACGACTTCGGCGCCGAGCGGGAAGGAAGTGCTGGAGAGGGGAGCCATCTGGCTGAATCCGGGGTTGAAGGTTCCAAAGAACGGCGGTGCATCAGAAAATAGTTTACGGATGCTAGAAGTGATTTATGACAAGATGATGATAAGCAATTCACTTCCGCTATTTTAAGTGTGAATGATGATTGGTGAGGGTTGCGAATAGTACGTCCGCAGCAGGATGCAATGGCGGGAAGATAATTTTTTGAAGTTTTTTCAAAAAATAGTTCCACTCCGAAAATGTTTCTGCTATAGTCGCTGTCTTCGCTGCACCACGCAGTTGAACGACCGAAGTTAACCGGAGAGGTGGCAGAGTGGTCGAATGTACCTGACTCGAAATCAGGCGTACGGTTTCCCGTACCGTGGGTTCGAATCCCACCCTCTCCGCCAGTTGGCTTACATGTTGTCGAAGTTGTAGAGATAAGGCTCTGATTTTGTCAGGGCCTTATTTTTTTGTCCGTCGGTTTCGCGCTGGAGGGAGCGCGTTCGGCGGCAAGTCATTTACTGGTCACCGGGTGTTTTTCGAGGGGGAGAACATCCGGGATGCGCCAGGCCCGTCTCATTTGCCGGGAGGGTTCCTGCCGGTTTCGTCGCGTCGCCGCGATAGTACGGTCAAATTTCTTCCCGCTCGCGAAGTCGCCGCGCCGCCCTTGGCTGCGGCTTGATATAGTCGTCTCATGCATTTGCGTTTGCTTTCCATGGCGGGCTCATCATGTCCCTGAATCGTCTGTTCCGGCTGATCTCGGTCGCTTTGCTGGCGCTGTTCCTGGCGTTTGCAGTGGCCTTGGTCTGGACGGAGTGGAGCACCTATCGCAGCGGTGCCAACAGCGTGCCGGCCTTGCGCAAGCTGCGCCTGGCGCTGCTGGCCATGGAAAAGGTTTCCGCCGAGCGCGGGCCCGCCAATGCCGTCATGGGGGCGGCAGCGCCACTGGCGCCGGAGCTGCAGGTCCGGCTGGCCGATGCCCGTGCCCGCAGCGACGCCGCCCTGAATCAATTGCGTACTGCGCTGGAGACCGATAGCAAGCTGCGCCAGTCGTGGGCCATGGACAAGGTGCGGCTGGTCCAGCAGGGCTTGGTTCCGGCACGCGCCAATGTCGATCGGGTGGCGCACCTGGCGCCGCAGGATCGCAGCGACGTGCTGGTGGTCGCCGCCGTGAGCAGCATGGTCGATCTGATGCCGCTGATGGTGCGCGTGGTCAGTGACCTGAGCAATGAGGCTGACCGCGCCGATCCCTTGCTGCGGGATGGACTCTCGGCAGTGCGTGCCGTCGCCAGCCTGCGCGAGTATGCCGGGCAGGTCGGATCGCGGTTCGCCGCGCCGCTGATCGCGCACCGTCAGCTGACCCAGGATGAAGTCATTGAAATCGGGCGCCTGTATGGACGCATCGAGTTGCTGCGCACCTTTATTGGCGGCCAGTTGAACAGCTACAGTCGCGCCCCGGAATTTGCCACGGCCCTGGAGCGGGTAGAAAAGGAATTTTTCGACGGTGGCTTCCAGTTCCTCGACTTCCTGCTGCAGATAGGCCTGAAGTCGGGTGATTTCGGTGTCACGCCCTCGGATCTCTTCAAGTTCTATGTGCCCTCGATGGCTTCCATCACGGACCTGCGTGACCTGCTCCTCGATGACCTGCTGGAGCAGGCTGAGCGCCACAACACGCGTGCCCGCAACCTGCTGATCCTGGTGGTGAGCTTGACGGGGGTGGCTTGCCTGTTCTTCCAGCTGCTGGTGGTGCTGATCGGCCGGCGCGTGGTGCGCCCGCTCGTGCAGGCCACCGACCTGGTCTCCGGGCTGGTCGACGGCAAGCTGGAGCAGCAGATTCCCGAAGGGCAGCACCGGGATGAGATCGGCGCCATGATGCGCGCGCTGCGCGTGCTCAAGGAGCGCATGCGCGAGCGCAACAGCCTGGCCAAGGAACGTGAAGCCCTGATCACCCAGCTGCAGACCTCCTCCAACACCGATTTCCTCACGGGCGCGCTGAACCGGCGCGCCTTCTATACCCATGCCGACCAGCAGCTGGGTGTCGCCCAGCGCTATGGGCGGGCGGTGTCGGTGGTGCTGTTCGACATCGATCATTTCAAGCGCATCAACGATACCTATGGCCACCAGGCCGGTGACGTGGTGCTGATTGGGGTGAGCCAGTGCGTGGCGCAGCTGCTGCGCAAGGTCGATGTGCTGGCGCGTTACGGCGGCGAGGAATTCATCATCCTGTTGCCCGAATCCGACCTGGCCCAGGCGGGCGCGGTGGCGGACAAGCTGCGGGTTGCCCTGGAGGAGTGCGTGTTCGATGTCGAGGGCGATCGGCGCATCAAGGTCACGGCCAGCTTCGGCGTGGCTGCGCTGGCCGGTGGCGAGGCGCTGGACAAGCTGACCAAGCGCGCCGACATCGCGCTGTACCGCGCCAAACGCCTGGGGCGCAACCGCGTCGAACTGGCCGGGGATGAGGTCGAAGAACCCTGAGCTGCGCCGCTGAGGGGGCAGGGTGGTCTCAGGTGCTTTCGCGTTCCAGGATTGAATACCCCAGGTCGCACAGCGGCTCGGGTACGGTCTGCCCGTCGAAGCGGGTCAGCAGCATCTCGGCTGCGGTCAGGCCGATCTGGTGTGCGCTGATCTGCACCGTGGTGAGGGCGGGCAGGACTTCGGTGGCGATCTCCAGGTTGGCGAATCCGGCCAGGGCGATGCGCCGGGGCACGGCGATGCCGCGCCGCGCGCATTCCAGTGCGGCACCGGCGGCCATGACGTCATTGCTGAAGAAGGCAGCTTCGATGTCCGGCTGCAGTGCCAGCAGCCGGCAGATGGTCTCGCGGCCGGCCTGCAGGAAGCTGCCCACCGGTACCACCAGATGCACCGGCTCCGGCGCGCCCTGTGCCAGCAGGGCAGCGCGCATGCCGGCAAAGCGTGCCAGGCCGCGCGGATCATCGCCGCCCACGAAGGCCATGCGGCGATAGCCCTTGCGCACCAGGTAATCTCCCATGGCCTGTCCGGCAGCATGGTTGTCGAAGCCGACCAGCATGTCGATGGGCTGCGGGCTCATGTCCCAGGTTTCCACTACCGGAATGCCGGCCGCCTTGAGCCGCTGGCGCGTGCGTGCCGAATGCTGCACGCCGGTCAGCACCAGGCCATCCACCCGGCGGCCGATGAAGGCTTCCACCAGGCCGGTTTCCGCTTCTTCCGAATAATTGGTCTGCCCCAGCAGCAACTGGTAGCCCTGCAGGCTGAGCTGCTCGGACAGGCCGCGCACGGTCTCGGCAAAGATCGAATGGCTGATGGTCGGCACGATGGCCGCCACGATGCGGGTGCGGCGTGAGGCCAGGCCGCCGGCCAGCATGTTGGGGATGTAGCCCATGCTGCTGATGAAGGATTCGACCCGTTCGCGCGTGGCAGGGGACACCTTTTCAGGCGTATTGATGACCCGCGAGACCGTGATGTGCGATACCCCGGCAGCGCGCGCCACATCTTCCTTGGTAATGGCGCGGGCGGGTGCAGCGGTAGGGGCGTCTTTGCGGGTCATGGGAAAGGCTGGAGAGAAGTTGTCGCCAGCATAACAGCAGCTGGCTCCGGCGGGTCTTGCGGATATCCGCAAGACCGTTGGCGCAGGGTCGGTAGCCGGGTTCAGTCGCGGTCGTTGAAGGCCGAGATGTGGGACACCTGGAATACGCCCGACAGCGACTGCAACTCATTGCGATGCAATTGCGCCAGGCGATGCAGGTATTGCTCGCCCAATTCGGTGAGGCGGACCTGGACCAGGCGCTTGTCGCGATCATCAGGGGTGCGCGTGACCAGGCCGGCCTTCACGCAGCGCGTGACCAGTGCCACCACGCCGTGATGCTGGGCTTGCAGGCGTTCGGCCAACTCGCTGATGCTGGCCCAGTCGCGCCCGGGATAGCCTTTGATGTGCAGCATGAGCAGGTATTGCAGCGGCGTCAGGCCTTCACCTTGGGCAGCGTCCTCCGAAAAGCGCAGGAAACGGCGTAGCTGGTAGCGAAATTCCGACAGCGCTTCGAAATCGTCTTTTTGCAGGCGGGGCGCGGCATTCATTGGCACACGCCTCCACTGTGAAGGAAAAGGGAGAGGGGCAAACGGGACATATATATCATCTTGTGATGTAATTGTGGCTTTGGCGCGCGCGCTGTCACGCGCGTGCCGTGTTGAAGACCCGTCGTCACGGAAGGGATATGCCCGATTCTATCTTGCTGTGGTTGAAAAGTTTTATTCCTGCCAAGACCAATGTCGATCGCTTCGAGCGCATGCGTGCTTGCGCCGGCAGTCTGTTCGGCATCCTGCTGGTCGGATTGATCAGCTATGCGCTGTTGCCGCATGAGGCGCATACCATCTGGCTGATCGCGCCCATGGGGGCGTCGGCGGTGCTGCTGTTCGCGGTGCCGTCCAGTCCGCTGGCCCAGCCTTGGTCGATCGTGGGTGGCAACCTCTGGGCCGCGTTCATCGGGGTGAGCTGCGCCAAGCTGGTGCAGGAGCCGGCCCTGGCGGCGGCGCTGGCCATTGCGCTGGCCATCGGCGGCATGTTCCTGTTGCGCTGCATTCATCCGCCCAGCGGGGCGGTCGCCTTGACGGCGGTGCTGGGCGGGCCGGTAGTGCATGACATGGGTTATGCCTTCGTGCTCTCGCCGGTGCTGCTCAATTCGGTACTGCTGCTGGCAGCCGCGCTGTTCTACAACAATGCCACCGGACGCCGCTATCCGCATGCCCAGCAGAGCGCTGCACCGCATCCGCACCAGACCCGCGACGAATTGCCGATCACGCGGCTGGGGTTCTCGCATGAAGATCTGGACGAAGTGCTGAAGGATTTCAACCAAGTGCTCGACATCGGCCGCGACGACCTTGAAGAAATCTTCCTGCAAACCGAAATGCGGGCCTATCACCGCCGCTTTGGCCAGACCCTGTGTGCCGCCGTGATGTCGCGCGATGTGGTCGCGGTGGAATTCGCTACCGGCCTGGACGAGGCCTGGCGCCTGCTGCAGGAGCACCAGTTGCGGGCCCTGCCGGTGCTCGATCGGGGGCGGCATGTGATCGGCATCGTCAGCCGGACCGACTTCCTCGAGCATGCCGGCGTGGAAGTGCATACGGGCCTGGCTGCACAGTTGCGCCGCTTGCTGCATCGTGTGCCGTTCTCGCATTCGGACAAGCCGGAAGTGGTCGGCCAGATCATGAGCCGGCCGGTCATTGCTGCGCAGGTCGATACGCCCTTGCTGGAGCTGGTGCCGCGCATGGCTGATGGATTGCACCAGATCCCGGTAGTGCAGGCTGATGGCAAGCTGGCCGGCATGCTGACGCAGTCGGACATGATCGCGGCCCTCTATGAGAAAAACCTGGCGGCCGCCCGTGCGGTGCCGGCCGCTGGCGCGGTGGGCAGCCTGCGCAGCGCCGCCTGATCGGCTTGACAGGCGGGCCGGGCGGGCGGAAGGTCGCATTCTATGCAGGGAAATTCATACACGGAGGCTGCGATGAGAATGAATGCGCTGATTTTGCTGGTGTTCGCTCTGTTATTGTCTTTGCAAGCCTGTGACCGCAAGGGTGGCAATCCACCCAAGCCGATGACGTCAGCGGTGCAGGGTAGCGGGGGGATGGGGTAGGTGGCAGGCCGCATGTGGTGCGGTTCGCACGGTAGATATGACGAATGTGAATATCAGCTATTGCCACAATAAAGCAGACTCGGCCGGGGTGCATCGCTATAGTTGCACCTGTCTCCTCCAATCTCCTTAAGAAATTGGATTCAAGCCCGCACCTCTTGGTCGCGGGCTTTTTTTTTGCCTGTCGCTTTTGCCTGTCGCTTTGGTGCAGCGGCGATGGACTCTTCATATCCCTTCGATCAGCAGGGAAAGGCTGTCCCCGGTTCTTGGTAAGATGCGAGGCATCGCGTTGCTGGTCAAGTGAAGGTTCTTGCCCGTTTGGTCTTCGTCCGGGCAGGCCGCTTGCGCAATGCTTCATCTTCCTCATTCAGATTCACTCAATGTCTTCCAGCTCTTCTTTGCCGTCTGCCATCCCGTCCGCACCCGAGCGTCCCGACACGCCTTGCGTGGCCGTCTGCTCCACCACCTTTGATGATGTGTGCCGCGGCTGCGGCCGTACCGTTGATGAAGTGGCGCAATGGGTCTTCATGGACAAGGACCAGCGCGAAGTCGTGTGGCAGCGCATCCTGGCCGAAGGCTATCCGCGCCGTAATTATTGAGTCGTACGGCCTGCTGCGAAGAACGCTACGCCCGCCCGCCGCAGCATGCCGGTCAATGCGATCAGGGGCAGGCCGGTGAGGGCCGTGGGATCGTCGCTGCGGATGCTCTCCAGGATGGCGATGCCCAGGCCCTCGTTCTTGGCGCTGCCGGCACAGTCGTAGGGCTGCTCGATACGCAGGTAGGCATCGAGCTCGGCGTCTTCCAGTGCGCGGAAACGCACCACCGTCTGCACATTGCAGACCTGCGCAGCGGCGGCCGCATCGGCTTGGCGGCCATCCCACAGGCACAGCGCCGTATGAAAGATCACTTCGCGCCCGCGCATCAGTTGCAATTGCTTCAGGGCATTGGCGTGATTGCCGGGTTTGCCGATCTGCAGGCCGTCCAGCGTGGCGACCTGGTCCGAACCGATCACCAGGGCGGGCCCGACCCGGGCGGCAATGGCGGCGGCCTTCTCGCGCGCCAGCCGCAAGGCCGTCGCTTCCGGCGTTTCGCCGGGCTGCGGGGTTTCGTCGATGTCCGGGGCCATGGTCTCGAAGGGCAGGCCGAGGCGGCCCAGCAATTCCTTGCGATAGACGGAGCTGGAGCCCAGGATCAGGCGGGGCAGGGCGGAATCGGTGCGGTGTGATGTCATGGTGAAGGCGCCTCACGCGCCGTGCTGAAACAATAAAACCCGGATTTTGGCGGAAATTCGCCACAAAAGTAGGGGTGCTTCCTCCGGCGAAGCCATTTTTAGCGAGATTTTCGCAAGCAACGCGCTAAGGCTTTGACTGGTAAGGAAATTTTCTGTTATGATCGCAGGTTTTCCGGATTCTGCTTTGGCTATGAATGCATTTGTTATCGACGCGTTCGAATTCTGCAGGCTGAAACAGCAGGCGCAGGGTGAGATTCCGGTTGCTGAATTAGGTCGTCTGGCGCAAGAGACGGTTGACCGTTCCGGCACGATTCGTTGGGCTTTGTCCGGCGATATCGACAAGCTGGGACATGCTCAACTCAGTCTGGCAGTGTCGGGTGCAGTTAATCTGATCTGTCAGCGTTGCCTGACGGCATTGAATTTCGAGATTGATTCGAAGTCGCTGCTGGTATTGGCAAAAGATGAGGCGCAAGCCGACACCATCGAAGAACTGCTGGATGATGACGAGATCGATGTCATCGTCGGTTCGGCGGCCTTCGACGTGAACTACCTGATCGAGGACGAGGCGCTGCTGGCCCTGCCGGTGGCACCCAAGCATGACGTCTGTCCTGACGGTAGTGTGGCGGACCAGGCCAAAGGTGCTGAACGGGCTTCCCCGTTTGAGGTACTGAAGAAGTTGAAGCAGTAACAAGTATTGTTGGGGAATGTCTGGCAAAGGCCGGGCAGCGGCACAGCGGGGTTGGAGAAACACCGATCCGATGTGTTAAAATTTTCAATCTTAAGTAAGGTTTAGGAGTAATCATGGCCGTTCAACAGAACAAAAAGACCCCGTCCAAGCGCGGTATGCATCGCGCACACGACTTTCTGACTGCACCCCCGCTGGCTGTGGAGCCGACCACTGGTGAGACCCACCTGCGTCACCACATCAGCCCCAACGGTTTCTACCGTGGTCGCAAGGTGCTGAAGACCAAGAACGACGAGTAATCTCATTCATTGAGCTTGCTGTTTTTGGAGAAAAGCGGCGCAATGAGCTTCTGTTTCAGGAGGTTCATTTTGCGCCGCTTTTTTATGTCCGCGACATCCGTCAGCGGACCTGCCTGCCTGCTTGCGTGAAGCTTCACCTGGTGCGCTGTCCAAGTGTGCCATTTTGAAGGCTTTGCAATCTGCCTCATAATGTGGGCTGGCAAGGCTCTGAATCAAATCGATGACCATCAAAATTTCAATCGACTGCATGGGTGGCGATCATGGCCCGTCAGTCACGCTCCCGGCCGCTGCCTCCTTCCTCAAGCGCCAACCTGATGCAGAGCTGATCCTGGTCGGCCAGGAAGCCGTGCTGCAGCCGCTGCTGAAGAAATACAAGCTGGCCGGCGAAGCCCGCATCCGCATTCACAATGCCACTGAAGTGGTGACCATGGACGACCCGATCGAGGTCGCCCTGCGCCGCAAGAAGGATTCTTCCCTGCGCGTGGCCGTGACCCTGGTCAAGGAGGGGGATGCCCATGCCGCCGTCTCGGCCGGCAACACCGGCGCCCTCATGGCGGTCTCGCGCTATGTGTTGAAGACCCTGCCGGGCGTGGACCGTCCGGCCATCTGCACCATCCTCCCCAACCAGAAGGATGGCCCCACCTACATGCTCGATCTCGGCGCCAACGTCGACTGCGAGCCACAGCATTTACATCAATTTGCACTCATGGGCTCGGCCCTGGTCGCGGTCATGGAAGGCAAGGCCAAGCCGACCGTGGGCCTGTTGAACGTGGGTGAAGAGGACATGAAGGGCAATGAGCTGGTCAAGGCGACCGCCGCCCTGCTGCGGGCCGACCATGAGAAGGGTATCCTCAACTTCTACGGCAACGTGGAAGGCAACGACATCTTCGAAGGCACGACCGACCTGGTGGTGTGCGATGGTTTCGTGGGCAACGTCACTCTGAAGGCCTCGGAAGGCCTGGGGCGATTCGTCAAGCAGGTGCTCACCAGCGAATTCAAGAAGGGCATCATCAACAAGCTCGGCGCCCTGATCGCCTACGGTGCCATCAAGGCCCTGTCACGCCGCCTCAACCCTTCCCGCTACAATGGCGCCAGTTTGCTGGGCCTGAAGGGCCTGGTCTTCAAGAGCCATGGCGGGGCCGATGTATATGCTTTCGAATGGGCCATCCGCCGCGCGTATGATGCGGCCAAGTATGATGTGCTCGCCCGTATTGCCGCCAGCATGGCGGAGCTGATGCCCCAGGAGCAGGGGCGCACGGCCGAGGCCCCTGCCAAGGCTTTCGAGCCGGCACCGGTCTCCCTGGATCAACCGAACTAACAGAGCAAGAAGACGGCATGACCACTTACAGCAAAATCGTCGGCACCGGCAGCTACCTGCCGGCCAAGCGCGTCACCAACCATGAGCTGGCCGCGCAGCTGGCCGAGCAGGGCATCGAGACCTCGGATGAATGGATCGTCACCCGCAGCGGCATCTCCGCGCGCCACTATGCCGAACCGGACCAGCTCTCCAGCGACCTCGCCCTGCAGGCAGCGCAGCGCGCCCTGGAAGCGGCGGGCATGCAGCCCAATGATATCGACCTGATCATCATGGCCACCTCCACCCCGGATCACCTGGGTGGCTTCCCGAGCACCGCCTGTGTGGTCCAGCGCAAGCTGGGCATCACCAATGGCGCGCCGGCCATGGATGTGCAGGCCGTCTGCAGCGGCTTCGTCTACGCCATGTCGGTGGCAGACAGCTTCATCAAATCGGGTGCTCACAAGAACGTCCTGGTCATAGGCGCCGAAGTGTTCTCGCGCATTCTGGATTTCAAGGATCGCACTACCTGTGTGCTCTTCGGCGACGGCGCCGGCGCCATCGTCATGAGCGCCTCGCAGGAGCCAGGCGTGCTGGCGACCAAGCTGCACGCCGATGGCAGCCATGGCCACATCCTGTGCGTGCCGGGCAGTGTCAACAATGGCACCGTTGCTGGCAGTGCCTACCTGTACATGGACGGCCCGGCGGTCTTCAAACTGGCCGTTTCGCTGCTGGACAAGGTGGCGCGCGAAGCGCTGGAAGCGGCCCGGATGCAATCCACCGAGGTCGACTGGCTGGTGCCGCACCAGGCCAATATCCGCATCATGCAGGGCACGGCCAAGAAGATGGGCCTGCCGCTGGAAAAGATGGTGGTCACCGTGGCCGAACACGGCAATACCTCGGCGGCCTCGATTCCCTTGGCGCTGGACCAGGCAGTGCGCGATGGTCGCATCCAGCCGGGCCACACCGTCATGATGGAAGGCGTCGGCGGCGGCTTCACCTGGGGCGCCGTGCTGGTGCGCATGTAAAGCGGGCAGGGAGGGCTGCTGATGCAGTCCTTTCGTTCACTGGCTTCATCGATTTCCTGCATTTTCATCCAATTTACCTACATCCAAGCATGACAACATTTGCTTTCGTTTTCCCGGGCCAGGGTTCGCAGGCCATCGGGATGCTCAATGGTTTTGCCGACAATGAAGTCGTTCGCCAGACCGTCGCTGAAGCTTCCGACGCACTGCAATTCGACCTGGGCAAGCTCATCGCTGAAGGTCCCAAGGAAGACCTGGACCTGACCACCAACACCCAGCCCGTCATGCTGACGGCTGCCGTGGCCTTCTATCGCGCCTGGCTGGCCGCAGGCGGCAAGAAACCGGCGCTGGTCGCCGGCCACAGTCTGGGCGAATACTCGGCGCTGGTCGCCGCTGGCGTGATCGCCTTCAAGGATGCGGTGCCGCTGGTGCGCTTCCGCGCGCAAGCCATGCAGGAAGCCGTGCCGGTCGGGCAGGGCGGCATGGCAGCCATTCTCGGCCTGTCCGATGAGGATGTGCGTGCGGCCTGCGCCGAAGCGGCGCAAGGTGAAGTGGTCGAAGCCGTCAATTTCAACGCCCCCGCACAAGTCGTGATCGCCGGCCACAAGGCTGCTGTCGGTCGTGCCTGCGACATCGCCAAGGCCAAGGGTGCCAAGCGCGCATTGCCGCTGCCGGTGTCGGCGCCGTTCCACTCTTCGCTCTTGAAGCCCGCTTCGGATCGCCTGCAAGCCTATCTGGCCAACGTGGTGTTTTCTGCCCCGCAGATCCCGCTGATCAACAACGTCGACGTGGCCGTGGTCAATGATCCGGCTGCCATCAAGGATGCCCTGGTGCGCCAGGCGGCCGCGCCCGTGCGCTGGGTCGAGACGGTGCAGAAGATGGGGGCCGACGGCGTCACCCACCTGATCGAATGCGGTCCGGGCAAGGTGTTGACCGGCCTGACCAAGCGCATCAATGGCGATCTGGTGGGTGAGGCCATCGTCGACCAGGAATCCCTGAACAAAGTATTGGAGTTGCTGAAATGAGTGCACAGAATCTGCAAGGCCAGGTTGCCCTGGTGACCGGCGCCTCGCGCGGTATTGGCCGAGCCATCGCTACCGAGCTGGCAAAGCAGGGCGCCAAGGTGGTCGGTACGGCGACCTCGGAATCGGGTGCGGCCGCCATCAGCGAGTACCTGGCAGCACTGGGTCCGGAAGCCGGTCGCGGTGCGGTCCTCAACGTCAACGACGCAGAAGCCAGCGTGGCCCTCGTGGAGCAGGTGCAGAAGGAATTCGGCACACTCTCCATCCTGGTCAACAATGCCGGCATCACTCAGGACCAACTGGCCATGCGCATGAAGGACGAGGAGTGGGACAGCGTCATCGCCACCAACCTGACCGCCGTCGGCCGCCTGTCGCGCGCCGTGCTGCGCGGCATGATGAAGGCGCGTACCGGCCGTATCATCAACATCACTTCCGTGGTGGGCGAGGCCGGCAATCCCGGCCAGATGAACTATGCTGCCGCCAAGGCCGGCGTGGCCGGCATGAGCCGCGCGCTGGCGCGCGAGATCGGCAGCCGCAACATCACCGTGAACTGCGTCGCGCCCGGTTTCATCGATACCGACATGACCAAGGCGCTGAACGAACAGCAGTCCGCCGCCATCCTGCAGCAGATCCCGCTGGGACGCCTGGGCGCGGCAGAGGAAATCGCCTATGCGGTAGCCTTCCTGGCCTCCCCGCAAGCGGCCTACATCACCGGTACGACGCTCAATGTCAATGGCGGCATGTACATGGGTTAAGTAAGTCTTGGGGGCTTGATTCAAGTCCTTTTGACGACTTTTGTTTGCAGTTAAGCTGGACTTGGCACAATCTTGCCAGGAATAGTTAAAAGTAAATTTTCCGCGCGCAAACCTGCTAAAATGCGCGCACTTTTGTAACCTATCATCCCTCTGGAGGAACACTATGTCCGATATCGAACAACGCGTGAAGAAGATCGTCGCTGAGCAACTGGGCGTCGCCGAAGCCGACATCAAGAACGAATCGTCGTTCGTGGACGACCTGGGCGCCGACTCGCTGGACACCGTCGAGCTGGTCATGGCACTGGAAGATGAGTTCGAAATGGAAATCCCCGACGAACAAGCTGAAAAGATCACCACCGTGCAACAGGCGATCGACTACGCAAAGTCGCAAGTCAAGGCCTGATAAGGGCTTTGGTCAAAGTTTCAGGAGAATTGCTTGAGCCGCACTCGTGAACGTCGTGTAGTCATTACCGGCCTGGGATGCATCTCGCCTGTCGGCAACAACGTCGCCGATACGTGGAGTGCCATCAAGGAAGGCAAGTCCGGCATCGCTACCGTCACCAAGTTCGACGCAACCCCCTTCACCACGCACTTCGCCGGTGAAGTCAAGGGCTTCAATATCGAGGATTACATCCCCGCCAAGGAAGCGCGTCATATGGATACCTTCATCCACTTCGGCATGGCCGCCGGTATCCAGGCCATCCAGGACAGTGGATTGACGGTGACTGATGAGAATGCCGAGCGCATTGGCGTCATGATCGGTTCGGGCATCGGCGGCTTGCCGCTGATCGAAGAAACCCATGCCGAACTGACCAACCGTGGTCCGCGCCGCATCAGCCCCTTCTTCATTCCGGCCTCGATCATCAACATGATCTCGGGCAACTTGTCCATCAAGTTCGGTCTGAAGGGCCCCAACCTGGCGATCGTTACCGCCTGCACCACCGGCCTGCATTGCATCGGCTCTGCCGCACGCATGATCATGTACGGCGATGCGGACGTGATGGTTGCCGGCGGCGCAGAATCCAGCGTTTCGCCGCTGGGTATCGGTGGTTTCGCTTCGGCGCGCGCACTGTCGACCCGCAACGATGATCCCGCGACCGCGTCCCGCCCCTGGGACAAGGATCGCGACGGCTTCGTGCTGGGCGAGGGTGCCGGCGTGATGGTGCTCGAAGAGTACGAACACGCCAAGGCCCGTGGCGCCAAGATCTATGCAGAGCTGCTCGGCTTCGGCATGAGCGGCGATGCTTACCACATGACTGCGCCCAACCTGGATGGTCCGCGCCGCTGCGTGCTCAATGCACTGCGCGACGCCGGTGTCAATCCGGATGAAGTGCAGTACCTGAACGCGCACGGTACGTCGACCCCGCTGGGCGACAAGAACGAATCCGACGCGATCAAGGCCGCATTCGGCGACCATGCTTACAAGATGGTTGTCAATTCGACCAAATCCATGACCGGCCACCTCCTAGGTGGTGCCGGTGGCCTGGAAACGGTGTTGACCGTGCTGGCAGTGCACAATCAGGTGTCGCCGCCGACGATGAACATCTTCAACCAGGATCCGGAATGCGATCTGGATTACTGCGCCAACCAGGCGCGGGACATGAAGATCGATATTGCCGTCAAGAACTCCTTCGGGTTCGGTGGCACCAACGGTACCCTGGTCATCGGCAAGATGTAAAATGCAAGACCCGGCTTCCCTTCGGAAGCCGGGTTTGTCGTTTTAATGGCGCACATTGCGCACTTTCCGCCCGGGTAACCCATGTCGATCGCAGTGTCTGCGGATATCAAACCTTCCCGCTTGCTCCTCCTGGTCACTGCCTTTGCTTCGCTGTGCGTGGCCTTGATCGGCGTAGTGCTGGTGTTTGGCCTGCCGGGTGCGTTGTCCTGGACTGCCCGCATCCTCCTGGCCATGAGCTGCATCCTGGCGGCGGCGCTGGCCATGGCGCTGGTGTTGCGCGCGCGCAAGGTGATCTGGCTGCATATTTCCGGCACCGGGCAGATTCGCGTAGTAGAGCACCTGCTGCCCTCGGCGCGCGCCAAGCCGCAGGTGATGAAAGCCGGGCTGGCCCAGCTGCTGGCTGGCAGCACCATCTGGCCAGGCATGCTGTTTCTGCGCCTGCGCCTGGAAAATGGCAAGACCCGAACCATTCCCATTCTCACGGATTCCGTCTCCGAAGATACATTCCGTGCACTTTCCGTGGCGTGCCGCTGGCTGATCAGTCACAATACGGCCAAGGCAAGGATGCTGGAAAAATAAGGCTGGCAGACTTGAAAATTGCCGAGCTGGAAGCATCTGCGCGAGGCAATGACGATAAAACAACACGGCCATAAAAAACAAGGAACCCGGTTTGACGACAGAACGCGAAATAGACCAACAGCTTGTTGAGCGCGTCCAGCGTGGCGACAAGAAGGCGTTCGAGCTATTGGTAGTCAAGTATCAACGCAAGCTGATGCGCCTGGTGTCACGCCTGGTGCGCGACCAGGCCGAAGCCGAAGACGTGGTGCAGGAAGCCTTCATCAAGGCATATCGTGCGCTGCCGCAATTCCGCGGCGATTCGGCCTTCTATACCTGGCTTTACCGCATCGGCATCAACACTGCCAAGAACTATTTGGTCACCATGGGCCGCAGGGCGCCAACTTCGACAGAAGCAGATGCAGAAGAAGCTGAAACTTTTGACGACGCAGACCATCTGAGGGACATCAACACTCCAGAGTCGATGTTGGCCACCAAGCAGATTGCTCAAACGGTCAACGTGGCGATGGAGGCATTGCCGGAAGAATTACGTACTGCCATCACGTTGCGCGAGATCGAGGGGTTGAGCTACGACGAGATTGCAGATGCGATGAATTGTCCGATCGGCACCGTGCGCAGCCGTATTTTCCGCGCCCGGGAAGCAATTGCCGAGAAGTTGCGTCCACTGCTGGATACGGCGGCGGACAAGCGCTGGTAATGAGGCCACAAGCCTGTTGTTAAAAAGAAAATAATAAAGCGGGTATGGAACTAAGATATTTGCCGGGTGACTGCACATGGATACCAAAGTAACGACCAAAGAACAGATCTCAGCCCTCGCCGATGGTGAGCTGGGTTCTGAAGAAATGACCCTTGCCTTCGCGGCCCTGCGTTCTTCCAAGGACGCCCAGGACGCTTGGGAGGATTACCATCGCATCGGCGAGGTGCTGCGTTCGGAGGAGATGGATGTCTCCCTGAGTGCTGGCTTCTCGGCCAAGATGAGCGCCTTGCTCGACGCCGAGCCCGCCATCGTGGCACCGCAGCTTGCGCCTGCCCAGCCGGTGGCAGAGGTGGCACCGGCCGCGCAGGCCGTGGCAGCGTCCAAGACCGCCGCCAATGGCGACCATCGCGCGAGCCGTCCCGGCCGCCTGGTGCGTTTCCTGATGCCCAGCGCTGCAGCGGCTGCAGCTGCCGTAGCCGCGGTGTTCGTGGCCATGCCGCAGCAAGCGGTGGTGACGGCCGACGCCAAGGGGGCAGCGCCTGTGGCCCAGGTGGCTTCGGCACCGGTCAATGTGCCCTCGGCCATTGCCACCGTCGCCGATACCAACGGCAATCCGCAGAACGTGAACCAACTGAGCTCGCTGGCGCAACAGGGTGAAGTCAAGCGCGATCCGCGCATCGACGATTACCTGTTCGCTCATCAGCGTTTCTCGCCGTCCTACAGTTCGGCGCAATACACCCGTTCCGCAGCCTTCTCCTCGGACGCAGACAAGTAAGATGCATCTGACGGGGCGTCTGTACGGCGTACTGTGCTTGCTGACCACGTTGTTGGGGTTTTCCTTGGCGCCATCCGCTCATGCGGCGGATGGCGTTTCCACAACTGCGGCCAGCGAAGCCACCACTTCTTCCGCCATGCTGGCGCAATTGCAAAAAATGCAATCTGCTGCCCAGCGTCTCAATTACTCAGGCAGTTTCGTCTACCAGCAGGCCGCGCAGATGCGCAGCTCGCGGGTCACCCATGTGGTGGCCGGCAAGAGCGAGCTGGAAAAGCTGGAACTGCTCGACGGCAAGCCGCGCGAGTTCGTGCGCGACAACGAGGAGGTCGCCAGTTACGACCCCGAGCAGCGCATCGTGCGCCGTGAAAAGCGGGTCACCCGCGATACTTTCCCGGCCATCGTCGATGCGCGCCCGGAAGACCTTGCCCGCTACTATCGGCTGCAGTCCGACGGCGATGAGCGCGTGGCCGGCCGCAACTGCCAGGCCATCGTGCTGGCGCCGCGCGACAAGCTGCGCTACGGCTACCGTTTCTGCGCCGACCAGGCCACCGGCCTGCTGCTGCGTGCACAGACGCTGGATGGCCGTGGCGAGGTGATCGAACAGATCGCCTTCACCCAGATCGACATCGGGGGGATTGATCGCGCCCGCGTCAACCCCACTTACAAGGACACGCGCGGCTGGCGCATCGAAAAGGCCGCCACGGTGCCGGCCGACCTGTCGGCCTGGCAGGTCGTGCCGCCGCCTGGTTTCCAGAAGATCCAGCAGGTGCGGCGCGTCATTTCCGACAGCGGTGAGGCGGGTGCTGCGCCGGCCCAGAACCGTCCGGCTGAACGCGAAGTCCTGCAAGTCGTGTTTTCCGACGGGCTGGCTGCCATCTCGGTGTTCATCGAGCCAGGCAGCCAAGGCCGGGAAGAGGGTACGATACAGCAGGGTGCCATGAATATCCTGGGCAAACGCCAGGGAGATTACTGGCTCACTGTGGTGGGAGAGGTGCCCGCCGCTGCGATTCGTCAGGTCGCCAATTCCATTGAACTGAAATCCAAATAAAAGAGACCGTTGCAATGACTCCCATGAAGAACACCCTTGCCGGCGCCTTGCTGGCCGCTTCCGTCTTCGCTGCAGCACCGGCCGTGGTGGCGGCGCCTCCCGTGGCTTTGCCCACGGTCGCAGCCCTGCCTGACTTCGCCGATATCGTCGAGCGCACCGGTCCGGCGGTGGTGAATATTCGTACTACCGAGCGCGTGCGCCAGAATGCCCAAGGGCAGGGCGGCATGGATGATCCGGAGATGCAGGAATTCTTCCGCCGCTTCTTCGGCATCCCCATCCCGCGCCAGCAGCAACCTGGTACCCCGCGCGGCAATGGCAAGCAGGGCGGCCAGGGCCAGCAGGAAGAAGTGCCGCGCGGCGTGGGCTCGGGCTTCATCATCTCGGCCGATGGCTTCATCATGACCAATGCGCACGTGGTGGATGGGGCCAGCGAGGTCTACGTAACCCTGACCGACAAACGTGAATTCAAAGCCAAGATCGTGGGCTCGGATACCCGCACCGACGTGGCCGTGCTCAAGATCGATGGCAGCAACCTGCCGCGCCTGAACATGGGCGACTCCGACAAGATCCGCGTCGGTGAATGGGTATTGGCGATCGGCTCGCCCTTCGGCCTGGAAAATACCGTGACCGCCGGCATCGTCTCGGCCAAGGCGCGCGACACCGGCGACTACCTGCCGTTGATCCAGACCGACGTGGCGGTCAACCCGGGCAATTCGGGTGGCCCGCTGATCAACCTCAAGGGGGAGGTGGTCGGCATCAACTCGCAGATCTACAGCCGTTCCGGCGGCTTCATGGGCATCTCCTTTGCGGTGCCCATCGATGAGGCGCTGCGTGTAGCCGACCAGCTCAAGGCCAGCGGACGCGTCACGCGCGGCCGTATCGGCGTGCAGATCGGCGAAGTCACCAAGGATGTGGCCGAGTCGCTGGGCCTGGCCCGTGCGCAGGGCGCGCTAGTGCAGCGCGTGGAAGCCGGTGGCCCGGCTGACAAGGCGGGCCTGGAGGCGGGCGACATCATCCTGAAGTACAACGGCGCAGCCATCGAGCGCCCCAGCGACTTGCCGCGCATGGTCGGTTCCACCAAGCCGGGTGCCAAGGCCACCGTCAATATCTGGCGCAAGGGCAGTGCCCGTGACGTCAGCGTGACCGTGGTCGAGCTGGAAGCCGACAAGCCCAAGCAGGCCGAGGAAAAGAAGGCCAAGCCCGACAACGCCCCCAACTCCCTGGGCCTGGTGGTGAGCGACCTGAGCGATGCGCAGAAGAAGGAGCTGAAGGTCGAAAACGGCGTGCTGGTGGAAAACGTCAGCGGTGCCGCTGCTGCCGCCGGCATCCGTCCGGGCGATGTCATCCAGCGTCTCAACGAGGTCGATGTCAACGACAGCAAGCAATTTGGCCAGCTGGTGGCCAAGCTCGATGCCAAGAAGCGGGCGGCGGTGCTGGTGCGCCGTGGCGACTCCTCGCAGTTCGTGCCGCTGCGTCCGAACGGCGGCAACTGAGGTCGGGCCATTTTTCCGTAAAATTGCCTGATACTTCAGCATGAAGGCTGCGGCTCACAAGGGCCGCAGCCTTTTTCCTTGGTCCGCGCCGGGCTGAGGAAAGAAACTTTCATATGAGCCTATGACCACCCCTTCTTCGCACCCGGTCGCCGGGCAAGCCCTGCACTTCATCATCTATTCGCGCAGCTACTGCCACCTCTGTGAAGACCTGCGTGAGGCCTTGCGCCAGGCCCTGGGGGATATCCCGGCGGAGATCGAGATGGTCGATGTAGATGCCGATGAGGCGTTGGTCGCGCGTTACGACGAACTGGTGCCGGTGCTGATGGGGCAGGGCGGCGATGGCCAGTGGCAGGAGTTGTGCCATTACCATCTGGATAAGCCGCGCCTGCAGGCGTTTGTTGCTGGAATGAAATAAGTTGTGTTGTCGCAGCCAGGTCCGGCTGCGCGGCCTGGCACCGGAAAGTCGGGCTTGTCCCTGTGAATTCCGGTAAAATGCTGGGTCGAATAAGCTGTTGCAAAGGCGCTCGGCTGGGCAAAGCCCGCTACAGAGCGCCTTTTTTCATCGTTTCCAGTCTGTTAATGAACAATATCCGTAATTTCTCGATCATCGCCCACATCGATCACGGCAAGTCCACGCTCGCCGACCGCATCATCCAGTTGTGCGGGGGCTTGTCCAACCGCGAGATGGAAGCCCAGGTGCTGGATTCGATGGATATCGAGCGCGAGCGCGGCATCACCATCAAGGCCCAGACCGCCGCCCTGGCCTACAAGGCCAAGGATGGCCAGATCTACAATCTCAACCTGATCGACACCCCGGGGCACGTCGACTTCAGCTATGAAGTCTCGCGCTCGCTGTCGGCCTGCGAAGGCGCGCTGCTGGTGGTCGATGCCTCCCAAGGCGTGGAAGCGCAGACGGTGGCCAACTGCTACACGGCCCTGGACCTGGGCGTGGAAGTGGTGCCGGTCTTGAACAAGATCGACCTGCCCTCCGCTGATCCGGACAACGCCAAGAGCGAGATCGAGGACGTGATCGGCATCGACGCATCCGACGCCACTCCCTGCTCGGCCAAGACCGGCCTGGGCGTGGAAGACGTGCTCGAAGCCATCGTGGCCAAGGTGCCGGCCCCCAAGGGCGACCCGGATGCCCCGCTGCAGGCGCTGATCATCGATTCCTGGTTCGACAACTATGTCGGCGTGGTCATGCTGGTGCGTATCGTCAATGGCACCTTGCGTCCCAAGGACAAGATCCTGCTGATGGCCACCGAGACCCAGTACCTGACCGAAAGCATCGGCGTGTTCACGCCCAAGTCGCAATCGCGCGACGCCCTGACGGCTGGACAGGTCGGTTTCGTCATCGCCGGCATCAAGGAATTGAAGTCCGCGCGCGTGGGCGACACCATCACCCTGGCCGGCAAGCCGGCACCCGCGCCGCTGCCTGGCTTCAAGGAAGTGCAGCCGCAGGTGTTTGCGGGCCTGTTCCCGGTGGAAGCCAACCAGTACGATGCCCTGCGCGACTCGCTGGAAAAATTGAAGCTCAACGACGCCGCCCTGATGTACGAGCCGGAAGTGTCGCAGGCGCTGGGCTTCGGCTTCCGCTGCGGCTTCCTGGGCCTGCTGCACATGGAAATCGTGCAGGAGCGCCTGGAGCGCGAGTTCGACATGGACCTCATCACCACCGCGCCGACGGTGGTGTATGAAGTGCAGCAGCGCGACGGCACCCTGCTGATGGTGGACAACCCGTCGAAGATGCCGGAAGTCTCCAAGATCGAGGAAATCCGCGAACCCATCGTCACCGTCAACCTGTACATGCCGCAGGAATACGTGGGCTCGGTCATCACCCTGTGCACGCAGAAACGCGGCATCCAGATGAACATGAGCTACCACGGCAAGCAGGTGCAGCTGACCTATGAAATGCCGATGGCCGAAATCGTGCTGGACTTCTTCGATCGCCTGAAGTCCACCTCGCGCGGCTACGCCTCCATGGACTACGAGTTCAAGGAATACCGCGCAGCCGACGTGGTCAAGGTCGACATGCTGATCAACAGCGAGAAGGTCGATGCGCTGGCCATCATCGTGCACCGTGCCGCGGCCCAGATCCGCGGTCGCCAGGTGGCGGCCAAGATGCGTGAGCTGATCCCGCGCCAGATGTTCGACGTGGCCATCCAGGCCGCCATTGGTGCCACCATCATCTCGCGTGAAAACGTCAAGGCCATGCGCAAGAACGTGCTGGCCAAGTGCTATGGCGGCGACATCTCCCGCAAGCGCAAGCTGCTGGAAAAGCAGAAGGCCGGCAAGAAGCGCATGAAGCAGGTGGGCTCGGTCGAAATTCCGCAGGAAGCATTCCTGGCAATCTTACAAGTGGACGATAAATAACATGCAGGCTTTGTTGGGCAACTTCGCACTCATTCTGTTCGTGCTGATGCTGGTGACCGGCGTGATCTGGTTCGCCGACACCTTCTTCCTCTCCAAGCAGCGCCGCGCCCGTGCCGATGCCGCCCTGGCCGAGTTCGATGCCGCGGTCGCGCGCGATCAGGCGCAAGGCGTCAAGCGTGACGGTACCGTCGCCACCGCCCGTGCCGACCTGCAGGCGCGCCACTTGAAGCAGCCAGCCTGGATCGAATATTCCGGCAGCTTCTTCCCGGTCATCGCACTGGTGTTCTGCCTGCGTTCCTTCCTGTATGAACCGTTCAAGATTCCATCCAGCTCGATGGTGCCGACCCTGCTGGTGGGCGACCTGATCCTGGTGAACAAATTCACCTACGGTATCCGCCTGCCCATCATCAACAAGAAGATCATCGAAGTGAACCAGCCGCAGCGCGGTGACGTCATGGTCTTCAAGTACCCGAAGGACATGTCGGTGGACTACATCAAGCGCGTAGTGGGCGTGCCTGGTGATAAAATAGTCTATAAAAACAAGCGCTTAACGGTTAATGGTGAACAAATTTCTTACAAAGCGCTGCCGGATTATCTGGATGAGGAAAATCTGACGTACTATAAGCAATGGCAGGAAAACCTGACCGGCGTGGAGCACAAGATTCTCACCGATGAGCGTGCCCCCAACTTCGTGCCCAATCCCGATGCCTTCCCGCATCATGAGCTGTGCACCTACAACGCCGAAGGTTTCGCCTGCACGGTGCCGCCGGGTGAATATTTCATGATGGGCGACAACCGGGACAACAGCCTCGACAGCCGCTACTGGGGCTTCGTGCCGGACCAGAACATCGTCGGCAAGGCCTTCTTTGTCTGGATGAACCTGGGCGATATCAAGCGGATCGGCAGCTTCCACTAAGAGCGCGCCGCATCCTGGTCCAGCAGCTTACGCAGTTTCTGCAGTTTCCAACTGGCAACTTTGCATTGTGGAGGCAGACCCGGAGCAGTTTTCAGCTTTGCTTTGAACCGATCCCGCTGACTGGTCAGGCTGGTAATCCCCGATCCACGCGCCACTGCGCGTATCGGGGCGGCAGACTGAATGACGGATGAAAAAATGGATCCTCAACTCTTGCAACAACGGCTAGGCCACCCATTCAAGGATGCTTCGCTCCTGCAGCAGGCCTTGACCCACCGTAGCCATAGCGCCTTGCATAACGAGCGGCTGGAATTCCTCGGCGATTCGGTGCTGAACTGCGTGGTGGCTTCGCTGCTCTTCGAACGTTACGACAAGATCGACGAAGGCGACCTCTCGCGCCTGCGCGCCAACCTGGTCAAGCAGCAATCGCTGTATGAAATCGCCCAGCGGCTGGAGCTGTCGCAGTTCCTGCGCCTGGGAGAAGGCGAACTCAAATCCGGCGGCTTCCGCCGTCCCTCGATCCTGGCCGATACCCTGGAGGCGCTCTTTGGCGCGATCTTCCTCGATTCCGGCTTCGAAGCGGCACGCGCGGTGATCCGCTCGCTCTACGTCCCGGTGCTGGAACACGTCGATCCCAAGACCTTGGGCAAGGATGCCAAGACCCTGCTGCAAGAGTTCTTGCAGGGCAAGAAGATCCCGCTGCCGCAGTACAACGTCATCGCCACCCATGGTGCGGCCCACAGCCAGGAATTCGAGATCGAATGCCTGGTGCCCAAGCTGGACATCCAGGTCTTCGGCACCGGTGGCAGCCGCCGCGCCGGCGAACAGGCCGCCGCCAAGCTGGCCCTGGAAGCCGTGCAGCTGGCGCTGGCCAAGACCCCGTCGGCCGGCCGCAAGCCGCGTGCCCGTACCACCCAGCTCAAACTGGCCGGTATTGCAACCATCCAGCCGGATGCACCCGAGCACGAAGCGGGCAAGGGCAATCGTCCTGACGCCTCGACGGTCAATGGCAGCAAGCCTGCCAAACCGCCCAAGGAGCTGAAGGAGCAGAAGGAAACCAAGGAACAGAAGGGCGGGCCCGTCACCGTGCGCAACGATGGCAAGACCACCGGCGACCGCACTGAAACGGCCGCAGCAGAACCCATTTCGGCGGCTTCATCCGCCTCGCAATCCAGAACAGCATGACAGATTCCCCCATGGCCGATGACGCATCGGCGCAGACCCCCGAGAGCGATTACCGTTGCGGTTACATCGCCATCGTCGGTCGTCCCAACGTTGGCAAGTCGACCCTCATGAACGTGCTGGTCGGCGCCAAGGTCAGCATCACCTCGCGCAAGGCCCAGACCACGCGCCACCGCATCACCGGCATCCAGACCATCGAGAACACCCAGTATGTCTACGTCGACACGCCGGGCTTCCAGACGCGTCACAGCAATGCCCTCAACAAGACCCTGAACCGCACCGTCACCAATACCCTGACGGCGTCCGACGTGATCCTCTTCGTGATCGAAGCCGGTACTTTTGGCCCCGCCGACAAGCAGGTGCTTGATCTCCTGCCGGCCAACGTACCCTGCATCCTGGTGTTGAACAAGGCCGACCGCAACAAGGACAAGACCACGCTCATGCCCTTCGCCCGCGAAGTGGCTTCGCACCATGATTTTGCCGCCGTGGTACCGGTCTCGGCCAAGCAGCGCTTCCAGCTCGATCGCCTGCAGGAAGAAGTGCGCAAGCTGCTGCCGCAGAATCCGCCGATGTTCGACGAAGACGACATCACTGACCGCAGCGAGAAATTCCTGGCCTCCGAAATCGTGCGCGAAAAGGTATTCCGCTTCGTCGGTGAAGAATTGCCCTACACCAGCACGGTCCTGATCGAGAAGTTCGAGCAGGAAGGCAACCTGCGCCGCATCTTCGCGGCCATCCTGGTCGAACGCGACACCCACAAGGCCATGGTGATCGGCCAGAAGGGCGCACGCCTGAAGGAAATTTCCACCCAGGCGCGCCTGGACATGGAGCGCCTCTTCGGTGGTCCGGTCTACCTGGAGATCTGGGTCAAGGTCAAATCGGGCTGGGCCGACAACGAAGCCGGCCTGCGCGCCTACGGCTACGAGTGAGCCCGCGTGCGGCCTCCTGCGGGCTGCGCGCAATCCCTGCATAATCATGGCATTACGCCGCGCCCCAACGACGTGGCTTCACGCATTCAGGACGGATATCCATGACCACCATGCTCAACGAACCCCAGCTCGACGGCCAGGTAATCGATCCGGCCGCGCCGGTCGCGCCCCAGGCGCCTGCCAAGGCCCCGGCGCGCAAGCCGGCCGCGCCCCGTGCGCGCAGCCGCGCGGTGCCGGAGAAGGAGCACAAGGTACTGGCGCAGCCGGGCTTCGTGCTGCACAGCTATCCCTACAAGGAAACCAGTCTCATCATCGACGTGTTCTCCCGGGATCACGGCCGTATCGCACTCGTAGCCAAGGGCGCCAAGCGTCCGCACTCCAAGCTGCGCGGTGCCTTGCAGACTTTCCAGCCGCTCTCGCTGTCGTGGAGCGGCAAGTCCGAAGTGCGCACGCTGACCGACGCCGAATGGGTGGGCGGCCTGCTGCCGCTGGAAAAATCGGCCCTGCTGTGCGGTTTCTACCTCAATGAATTGCTGGTCAAGCTGCTGGCGCGCGAAGATGCGCACCCGGCACTGTTCGACCATTACGTGGCTACCCTCAACAAGCTGGCCCATGGCGAGAATGCCCCCATCGTGCTGCGCCAGTTCGAACGCATCCTCTTGAAGCAGACCGGCGTGGCCGGCAACTGGAGCCATTGCGTGGCCAGCGGCAAGACCGTGCAGCCGGATGGCATCTATGTCGTGGATCCGGAGCAGGGCACACGCCCCGAGCGCATTTCCGACCGCGCGCCCAAGGTCTCCGGCAAGACACTGCTGGACATGGAGCGCGAGGACTACAGCGACCCCACCACGCAGTTGCAGAGCAAGTTCCTGATGCGCTACCTGCTGTCGCATCACCTGGGCGGTGCGCAGCTCAACACGCGCCAGATCCTGATCGACCTGATGCAGCTGTGATGGCGCGGGCGGCCTGCCTGCCGCCGGCCAGAACATGCCGCCACTTGATCCCGTCTGCCCCCGCGTGCGATCCCGAGCCGCTACAATCCGACATTGGCTGCGCGGTTCTTCACGTGCAGCCTTGATCACATCCCGACATCATTCAAACGAAGCTTCCTGACACCATGAGTTTCCTGCAGCCTGCCGGCCCGGCCATTGACCTGGGCATCAACATCGATCACGTCGCCACCCTGCGCAATGCGCGCGGCACCCGTTATCCCGATCCCATCCGCGCCGCGCTGGAAGCCGAGGAGGCCGGTGCCGATGCGATCACCCTGCACCTGCGCGAAGACCGCCGCCACATCCGCGATGAAGACGTCAAGGCCATCCGCCCGCTGCTGCAGACGCGCATGAACCTGGAAGCCGCTGTGACGAAAGAGATGATCGATTTCGCCTGTGGCATCCAGCCGCAGGATGTCTGCCTGGTGCCGGAAAAGCGCACCGAAGTCACCACCGAAGGCGGCCTGGACGTGCGCGGCCATTTTGCCGATGTGCAGGCGGCGATCGTGCAGTTGCAGCAGGAACGCATTCGCGTCTCTTTGTTCATTGATCCGGATGTGGAGCAGATCCAGGCGGCCGCAGAATCGGGTGCACCCGTCATCGAACTTCATACCGGCCGTTATGCGGACGCCACCAGCGAGCGTGAACAGCAGGAAGAGCTGGAGCGCATCCGCATTGCCGTGCAAGCCGGCATCAAGCTCGGCCTGAAGGTCAATGCCGGCCACGGGCTGCACTACACCAATGTCCAGGCCATCGCCGCCATCCCAGAGATCGCTGAACTCAACATCGGCCACGCCGTAGTCGCCCATGCGGTCTTTGCCGGCTGGCGCAATGCGGTCTCCGAGATGAAGGCCATCATGGTCAAGGCCCGCCTGGACACCCTCAAGGCCAAGGCTTGAGGCGCGCCGCATGATTTACGGCATCGGTACCGACATCCTCCAGATTTCGCGCCTGGAGGCGACCCTGGGGCGTCACGGCGACCGTTTCGCCGCCAAGATCCTGGGCCCGCAGGAAATGGAAAAATACCTGCGCCGCAAGGCCAAAGTGGAAGCACGCGGCGTGCGCTTCCTGGCCACCCGTTTCGCCGCCAAGGAAGCCTTTTCCAAGGCCATCGGCATGGGCATGCGCATGCCCATGACCTGGCGCGCCATGCAGGTGTTGAACGCCCCCAGCGGCAAGCCGGTGGTGGTCTGCAGCGGCGCCTTGCAAGAATGGATGGAAGAGCAGGGCTTGAGCGCCCAGGTTTCCGTCACCGACGAAGTGGAATACGCCGTCGCCTTTGTCATCGTGGAGAAGTCATGAATCAAGCCGTCAAGCCGCTCGGTCCGGTGATGCTGGACGTGGTCGGCACCACGCTGGATGCCGCCGATATCGCGCGCCTCCAGCACCCGCTGACGGGCGGGGTCATCCTGTTTGCCCGCAACTATGAGAACCGTGCGCAACTGGTCGCCTTGACCAGTGCGATTCGCCAGGCCCGTCCCGGTATCCTCATCGCCGTGGACCACGAAGGCGGCCGCGTGCAGCGCTTCCGCACCGATGGTTTTACGCGCCTGCCGGCCATGGGCCAACTGGGCCAGCTGTGGGATCGCGACGTACTGCAAGCCACCAAGGTGGCCACGGCCACCGGCTTCGTGCTGGCCGCTGAACTGCGCGCCTGTGGCATCGACCTGTCGTTCACGCCGGTGCTCGACCTGGATTACGGCGTCTCCAGCGTGATCGGCGACCGTTCCTTCCATCGCGATCCGCGCGTGGTCACGCTCATGGCCAAGAGCCTCAATCACGGCCTGGCGCTGGCGGGCATGGCCAATTGCGGCAAGCATTTCCCCGGCCATGGTTTCGTCACGGCCGACTCCCACGTGGCCATACCGGTCGATGAGCGCGGCCTGGGCGACATCCTCGGCGACGACGCCACACCGTATGACTGGCTGGGCATGAGCCTGGCCGCGGTCATGCCGGCGCACGTCATCTACCCCAAGGTGGATGCGCAACCGGCCGGTTTCTCCAAGGTCTGGCTGTCGATGCTGCGCGAGCGCTTCGGCTTCCAGGGGGTGATCTTCAGTGACGACCTCAGCATGCACGGTGCCAGTGTCGCCGGTGGTCCGCTGCAGGCCGCACAGGCTGCGCTGGATGCGGGCTGCGATGTGGCGCTGATCTGCAACTCGCCGGACAAGGCCGACGCCATCCTCGCCGGGCTCCAGGGCGGTACCGATGCGGCCTCCGCCGCACGCCGCGCGACCCTGCTGCCCTGTGGCGAGGCATTGGGCTGGGATGCGCTGCAAGCCGATCCGCGCTACCTGGCCGCACGCTCGCTGGTGCAGTCGCTGTAAGTCATTCGTTTTCGCTCATGTCCGAGATCCCAGTATCCCCGCTCCCCGACCCGCGTGAAGTCGTGCTGGACACGGTTGCCCGGCTGCCGCACCTGCCGGGCGTCTATCGCTACTTCGACGCCGAGGACAACGTGCTCTACGTGGGCAAGGCGCGCGACCTCAAGAAGCGTGTCTCCAGCTATTTCCAGAAGACCCTCACCAGTGCGCGCATTGCCATGATGGTCGAGCGCATTGCGCGCCTCGAAACCACGGTCACCCGCAGCGAGGCTGAAGCGCTGCTGCTGGAAAACAATCTCATCAAGACGCTGCGCCCTCGCTTCAACATCCTCTTCCGCGACGACAAGTCCTATCCCTACCTGAAGATCACCGGCCACGCCTTCCCGCGCATGGCCTACTATCGCGGCGCGGTGGACAAGCGCAGCCAGTATTTCGGTCCGTTCCCCAACGCCGGCGCAGTGAAGGAATCGATCCAGATCCTGCAGAAGGTGTTCCTGCTGCGCACGTGCGAAGACACCGTCTTCACCAACCGTACGCGGCCCTGCCTGCTGCACCAGATCCACCGCTGCAGCGGACCCTGCGTGAACCTGGTCAGCCGCGAGGATTACGCGCTCGACGTGGAGAATGCCTCCAAATTCCTGCGCGGCCGCCAGAGCGAAGTGATGGAAGCGCTGGAGCAGAAGATGCATGCCTTCGCCGCCGACCTGAAATTCGAACAGGCCGCTGCCGTGCGCGACCAGATCGGTTCGCTCTCCAGCGTGCTGCACCAGCAGAGTATGGAGACGGTCAGCGACGCCGACATCGACATCATCGCCGTGGTGGTGCAGGGCGGCCGTGCCTGCGTGAACCTGGCGATGGTGCGCGGCGGGCGCCACCTCGGCGACCGCGCCTATTTCCCCACGCATGTGGATGATGCGATGGACACCGCCGAGGACAGCATCGAGGTGGAAGTGCTCAAAGCCTTCCTGGCCCAGCACTACATCGACAAGTTCATCCCCGGCTCGCTCATCGTCGGCACCGAATTCGATGATCCGGCCCTGATGATGGCCTTGATGGAGCAGTGCGGCCATCGCATCACGCTGACTTTCCAGCCACAGGGCCAACGTCGCCAGTGGCTGGAGATGGCCGCCAAGGGGGCCGGGATCGCACTGGCACGATTGCTGTCCGAGCAAGGCTCGCAGCAGGCCCGCACGCGTGCGCTGGCCGAAGTCCTGGAGCTGGAACGCGAAGACCTGGACGAACTGCGCGCCGAATGCTTCGACATCAGCCACACCCAAGGTGAAGCCACGCAAGCCTCGTGCGTGGTGTTCCATCACCATGCGATGCAGAACGGTGAATACCGCCGCTACAACATCAACGACATCACGCCCGGCGATGACTACGCCGCCATGCGCCAGGTGCTCACGCGCCGCTACGAGAAGGTCGCCAACGGCGAAGGCGTGATGCCGGACATCGTCCTGATCGACGGCGGCAAAGGCCAGGTCGAGATGGCGCGTCAGGTGCTGACCGAACTGGGGTTGGACATCAGTCTGATCGTCGGTGTGGCCAAGGGGGAAGGGCGCAAGGTCGGCCTGGAGACCCTGGTCTTCGCCGATGGCCGTGCGCCCAAGGAGCTGGGCAAGGAATCGGCTGCACTGATGCTGATCGCGCAGATCCGCGACGAAGCGCACCGTTTTGCCATCACCGGCATGCGCGCCAAGCGCGCCAAGGCACGCCAGACCTCGCGCCTGGAAGAGATCGAGGGCATCGGTGCCAAGCGCCGCCAGCGCCTGCTGGTGCGCTTCGGTGGCCTGCGCGGCGTGGCCGATGCCAGCGTGGATGACCTGGCCTCCGTGGAAGGCATCTCGCGCCAGCTGGCCGAGGAAATCTACCGCCAGTTGCACTGAGTTCGTTCAAGCTGCTGCACCGCTGCTGCGCGCACCGACGTAAAGGCGGGCGCAGCAGGGGATGACTCTGCTACTATTCGGTAAATTTTTTTTCGTGTACGCCGCTCCAACCCTCCAAGACGTATGCCTTTCAATATTCCGATTCTGCTGACCTGGTTGCGGGTGGCGCTCATTCCTCTGGTCGTCGGGGTCTATTACCTGCCTGAGATTGGCTTGAACCGTTACGAGCAGGGCATCGCCGCCACGGCCGTGTTCATCGTCGCGGCCGCTACCGACTGGTTCGATGGCTTCCTGGCGCGCCGCTGGAACCAGACCTCCGCCTTTGGCGCCTTCCTCGACCCGGTGGCCGACAAGCTCATGGTCACCGGCGCCTTGCTGGTGCTGGTGCACCTGGATCGCGTGCATCCGGTGATCGCCTTCATCATCATCGGCCGCGAGATCGCCATTTCGGCGCTGCGTGAATGGATGGCCCAGATCGGCGCCTCCAAGTCAGTGGCGGTCAGTTCGCTGGGCAAGATCAAGACCACCGCACAGATGATCGCCATCCCCATGCTGCTGTACTACGACAGCCTGTTCGGCTTCATCGATACGCGCCTGTGGGGCAGCTTGCTGCTGCTGGTGGCGGCGGTGCTGACGGTGTGGTCGATGCTGTACTACCTGCGCCGCGCGATGCCGATGATCAAGGAAGCCGATGCCGGGAACAGAAAAAAATAATTAAATAATTAAGATCGATAGTTGACAAATACCAACGCTGCCTTATAATAGCGTTCTGTTTTCGATGCGGGAGTAGCTCAGTTGGTAGAGCGATACCTTGCCAAGGTATAGGTCGAGAGTTCGAGACTCTTCTCCCGCTCCAAGTTACTTGGAAAAAAGGAAGCCTGACAAAGCTTCCTTTTTTTATTGTGATAGGTGAGCGAGCATTGAAATTTTGGCTGCGGCGCAAGTCGAAAAAAGTCAAAAAAGATGTTTGCAAACAACACGTGTTTTAGGTAGTATGCGTGTCCCCAAGGCGGGGTAGCAAAGTGGTTATGCAGCGGCCTGCAAAGCCGTCTACGCCGGTTCGATCCCGACCCCCGCCTCCAAAACGCTCCATGCGGGAGTAGCTCAGTTGGTAGAGCGATACCTTGCCAAGGTATAGGTCGAGAGTTCGAGACTCTTCTCCCGCTCCAGATTCAAGGCAGGCAGCTTCGGCTTCCTGCAGCAGTAAAGTGTAAGTTTCCATGCGGGAGTAGCTCAGTTGGTAGAGCGATACCTTGCCAAGGTATAGGTCGAGAGTTCGAGACTCTTCTCCCGCTCCAGTTTCAAACCAGGCAGCTTCGGCAGCCTGTTGCAGTAGATGTAAAAGTCCCATGCGGGAGTAGCTCAGTTGGTAGAGCGATACCTTGCCAAGGTATAGGTCGAGAGTTCGAGACTCTTCTCCCGCTCCAAATTGAAAGAGGAAGCCTTCGGGCTTCCTCTTTTCATTTCTGCGCTGCATTTGCGCACCCGCCGCTCTCGTTGCTTTTCCTTCCTCAACGCCGAGTGCATCCTGCACATCACGCGGATACCCCCAGTTTTTGGTTTCCTCGTCTGCTTGTTCGTCGTGGCGGTACGATGCGTCTCTCCTGCCAGGCAGCGAGCGTGGTATTTCGATACATGCGACAAGGCAAGAATGAAAAATGTCGACTATCGGCATTTGCCTGATTGCCACGACCATCTTTCCCTACTACATTGCTGAGTCAGGCTTTTCGCCTGTCACTATCATTCGCATCCTGGGGAGGGGGCATGGACAATTTTCAGAAAGAGATTGACGAAAGAACCAATCTCACCGCATCCAACAAGTTCGAGCTGCTGCTGTTCCGCCTGGGGGCGGATCCACATGGTGAGCGTTCCGAGCTGTTTGGCATCAACGTCTTCAAGATCCGCGAAATCGTGCCCATGCCGCCGGTTACCAAGGCCGCCGGTACGCAATCGCCGATGCTGGGCATGGTCAACATCCGTGGCCAGATCATCTCGGTGATCGACCTGCCGGCGGTGGTGGGCTGTGTGCCCAAGACGGGCCTCAACATCCTGCTGGTCACCGAATACGCGCGCAGCACCCAGGCCTTTGCGGTGGAATCGGTGGACGAGATCGTGCGCCTCGAATGGAGCCAGGTCCTCTCGGCCGAAACCAGCAGCGGTGGCGCCTTCGTCACCAGCATCGCGCGCCTGGACCAGGACAAGGACACCAGCCGCCTGGCGCAGGTGCTGGATGTGGAGCAGATCCTGCACGAGATCATGCCCAGCGATCGCAACATGAAGATGGAAAACCTGGAAAAGAGCGCCGGCCATGGCATGCGCCCCGGCGCGGTGGCCATCGCCGCCGACGATTCCAAGGTAGCCCGTTCGCTCATCGAGCAGGGCTTGCGGGCCATGGAAATTCCCTTCGAGATGCATGTCACCGGCAAGGATGCCTGGGACAAGATCCAGAAACTGGCCAAGGAAGCGCGCGCCGAGGGCAAGCCGATTGCTGACAAGATCTCCTTCGTGCTGACCGATCTGGAAATGCCGGAGATGGACGGCTTCACCCTCACGCGCAACATCAAGCGCGAGGACTTCCTGAAAAACATTCCCGTCATCATCCACTCTTCACTGTCCGGTTCGGCCAACGAGGATCACGTCAAGAGCGTGGGCGGGGATGCCTACGTCGCCAAGTTCGAAGCCAACGAACTGGCCGCGACCATCTTCGGCGTGCTCGACAAGGCCGCGGCCAAGGCCTGACCTGCCCGCGCTGCAATCACCATGAAGGGAGCCTTGGGGCTCCCTTTCTTTTTCACCTGCGCCGGCCACTGTCCTGCCGCTGCAAGCGCCGATCTCGTATACTGACGCTCCCTTGATCCTGCCGCATCGTGCGGCGCAGAGCCTCTCTTCATGCAGATTCCCGCCATCGCCTCTCCGTATGACGCCGCCCTGGCCGCGCGTCTCGACGCGCGCATCAACGACAAGACCAAGCCCCTTGGCAGCCTCGGCGCGCTGGAGCGCCTGGCGCGCCAGATCGGCCTGATCCAGGGCAGCGACCATCCGGTGCTGCGCCAGAGCGCCATCGTGGTCTGTGCCGGGGATCATGGCGTCACCGCGGAGGGCGTCTCAGCCTATCCGCAAAGCGTGACCTGGCAGATGGTGGAGAACTTCCTCGCTGGCGGTGCCGCGATCAACATCTTCGCGCGCCAGAATGAATGCGCGCTCTATATCGTCGATACCGGCGTCAATCATGATTTCGGCCAGCGCGATGGCCTGCTGGACCGCAAGATCGCAGCCGGTACCGCCAATTTCTGCGAAGCGCCGGCAATGACGGCACCGCAATGCGAGGCCGCGCTGCAGGCCGGCCTCCAGTTCGCCGAATCGCTGCAGGCCGATGTGCTGGGCTTCGGCGAGATGGGGATCGGCAATACCACAGCCGCTGCCGCGTTGATGGCGGCCTTCACAGGCGTGCCGGTGCAAGAATGCGTCGGCGCCGGTACCGGCCTTGATGCCCAGGGAGTCGCCCGCAAGGCCGATGCGGTGACGCGCGCGCTGCACCTGCATGCGCAAGCGAGCACACCGCTGCAGCGATTGGCGGCCTTGGGTGGCTTCGAGATCGCCTTCATGGCGGGGGCCATGCTCGGTGCAGCACAGCGCCGCAAGGTGGTGCTCATCGATGGCTTCATCGTCACCTCGGCGCTGCTGGTGGCGGCCGCCCTGCAGCCGGCCGTGCTGGAGTACTGCGTGTTTTCGCATTGCTCGGATGAGGCCGGCCATCGCCGCATGCTGCAGTACCTGGGGGCCACGCCGCTGATGCAGTTGGACCTGCGCCTGGGCGAGGGCACCGGGGCCGCGCTGGCCTTGCCGCTGCTGCGTGCGGCCGTCAATTTCCTGGAACGCATGGCCACTTTCTCCTCGGCCAGCGTCAGCGAAAAACATGTCTGACAAAGACTTCACCTCTGCGCCGCCATCGTGCAGTGAGGGCCCGCTGTACCAGCTGCGCCTGTTCTTCACGGCGCTGCAATTCTTCACACGGCTGCCGATCCCGCGCTGGGTGGGCTTCCAGCCACACTGGCTGCAGCACGCCACGCGCTATTTTCCGCTGGTCGGCTGGATCGTGGCCTGGGCCTGTGCCCTGGTCTACCTGCTGGCCGTGCAGTTCTGGCCACAGGGGGTGGCGGTGCTGCTGTCCACCGCAGCCGGGATCTGGCTTACCGGCGCCTTCCATGAGGACGGATTCGCCGATGTCTGCGATGGCCTCGGTGGCGCAGTCAGCCGTGAACGTGCGCTGGAGATCATGCGTGATTCGCGCCTGGGCAGTTATGGCGTGATCGGTATCGTCGCGCTCTTGCTGGCCAAGCTGGCGGCCTTGCAGGCGCTGCTGCCGTTGCAGGTGCTGGCCGTGCTGGGGATGGCTCATCCGCTGTCGCGCTGGCTGGCCACCTGCCTCATCTGGCGCATGGATTATGTCCGTGAGGAGGGCAAGGCCAAGCCACTGGCGCAGCAGATGGGGCATGGCGAATTCCTGTTGGCGACCTCGTTTGCGGTGCTGCCGGTGATCGGCGTGATCGCGCTGGGCATGATGTCCTGGCAGCGCATCGCTGCCGGCATGCTGCTGGCGACACTGGCGACGATCTGGCTGGCCTGGCGCTTCCGGCGTCGCCTCGGCGGCTATACCGGGGATTGCCTCGGTGCGGTCCAGCAGTTGAGCGAGACGGCCTTCTATCTCGGTGCGCTTGCCTCACTGCCTTCGTGGTGGAATCCCTGAGCCATGCCCATGCGCCTGCATCTGGTCCGGCATCCCCAGCCGCTCGTGGACAAGAGCACCTGTTATGGTCGCAGCGATATTGCGGTCGCTCCCGAGATGCTGGCGCAGAGCGCGGCGCAACTATTGCCGCAGTTGCGGGCGCTGCCCCATGACTGGCCGCTGGTGAGCAGCCCCCTGCAGCGCTGCGCGAAGCTCGCGCACTCCCTCGCGCAGGCCATGCATCGTCCCGCACCGCAGCTGGATCCGCGGCTGCAGGAAATGGATTTCGGCCAATGGGAGCTGCGCCCCTGGGATGACATCCCCTGGGCCGAAGTCGAGGCATGGAATGCCGATCTTGCGCATTACGCACCCGGCGGTGGCGAGACTTTGACCGAGGTGGCAGGCCGCATGTGGCAAGCCTTCGACGACCTGCTCGCCACCAGCGCCGAGGGCGTCATCGTGATCTGCCATGCCGGGTCCATCCGCATGCTGCACGCCTGCGCCGCATGGCGTGCAGGGCAGGGCGCGTCTGCCAGTCCGGAGGCCGCAGACTTCCGGGAGATCGCCCTGAACGCCGCAGCCCATCGCACCGAGATTCCCTATGCCCGCCCGCTGGTGCTGGATGTCTCCCCCAGCCCGGCGCGCTAGCCCGCCCCGCGCGATTCCACCGCAAATTTGATCAGTTCCGCCTGCCCATCGATATTGAGCTTGCGCTTGATGTTGAGCCGGTGGGTTTCCACCGTCCGTACGCTCAGGTCCAGCTCGCGGGCGATCTGCTTGTTCGATTCACCATTGGCAATGTGCTGCAGCACTTCGCGCTCGCGCTGCGTGAGCAACTCGCGCACCGGCAGTGGCTGGGTCAGCTGGCGCGCCAGTGCGGCGCTGTAGTAGATCCCGCCCGAGCGTACCGTTTCGATGGCATGCACGATGTCCTGGCTGGGCGCGTCCTTGAGCACATAGCCGCGGGCACCTGCCTGGATCGATTGCATCACGTATTCCGCCTTGTCATGCATGCTCAGGATCAGTACCGCGATCTCCGGATGCAGCGCATGAAAACGCGCCGTCAGCTCGATGCCGTTGATGCCGCGCATGTTGATGTCCATCAGTGTGAGATCGATCTGATGCAGGGCGGCGGCGGCCAGTGCCTCCTCGGCATTGCCCGCCTCGGCCACCACTTCCAGTCCGGGCACGGTTTCCAGTCGCGCGCGCAAGCCGTCGCGCACCAGCGGATGATCGTCGATGAGCATGATGCGCGTAGTAGCAGCGGCAGGGGCGGGGGAGATGGGGTTGGCGGTCTCAGACATGGGGCGAAGGGAAGAGGGAAGAGCGGGCAATGACGGCGCTGATGCTGGTACCGGCAGCCGATGAATCGATGGCCAGCTCACCACCAACGGCTTCCATGCGTTCGCGCATGTTGCGCAGTCCGATGCCGTGGCGCGAATGATCGTCTACCTGGCCGGGATCGAAGCCGTTGCCGTTGTCCTGCACTTGCAGCATCAGCAGGTTGTGGCCGTCATACAGGCGCATGCGGATCTGGCTGGCGTTGGCATGCCGTGCAATGTTGGTGAGCGCTTCCTGCGCCACGCGGAACAGCACGGTGTTGACCACGTCCGAGAGCGCCGCGCCGTCCTCGCGTTGGCGCTCATGCTCGAAGACGATCTGTGTCTGCGGGCTGCTTTCGCGCCACTCGCCGCACAGGTGTTCCAGTGCCGCCGCCAGTCCGAGATCATCGAGGATGGCCGGCCGCAAATCGTGCGAGATGCGGCGCACTTCGGCCAGCACGCCGTTGATCTGGATGGCGGTCTTTTCAAAGCCGGCGCGCGCCGCCGCCGCCTGTTCGGGCGTGCCGCGCAGGCGTTCCAGGGCGGCTTCGATCTGCAGCTTGATGGAGACCAGCCACTGGCTGATGCCGTCATGCAGGTCGCGCGAGAGGCGCGCGCGTTCTTCTTCCTGCGAACGCACCACGCGCTGGGCCAGCTGGCGCAGCTTGGCATCGGCCACGCGATGCTCGCTCAGGTTCAGCAGCAGGCCGGCCAGTCCCACCGCCAGCGCGCTGGATAAAGCGATGATCGCGATGAGCAGCATGGTCTGGTGCAGGTAGCCGGAATTCTGGTGATCGACCTGGGCCAGTGCCGCTTCCACATCATCGAGGTAAATGCCGGTGCCGATCACCCAGCCCCAGCGCGGCAGTGCGATCACGTAGCCCAGCTTGGGCGCCACGGTCTTGCTGGAGGGCTTGCGCCACAGGTAGCGCTCAAAGCCGCCGCCCTGGTGGGCGCGTTCGATCAGGTGCTGGATGGTCGGGCTGCCGGAGGCATCGCGCCAGTCCCACATCTCGCGCCCGACCAGTTCCGGCTGGCGCGGATGCATGATGCTGCGGCCCTGGTCGTCATAGACGAAGAAATAGCCGTCGTCGCCAAACTCCAGGTCGGCCAGGATGCGCCTGGCTTCTTCTTTGATGGCGTCATCGGTGCGTCCGGTGTCGTAGAGATGGGCCAGCGCATGCTGGGCCAGGTCGACGTAGTGGCGTAGCTCCGTATTCTTGCTGGCCAGGTAGGCGGCTTCGATGGTGGAACGCTGCTGGCGCGCCAGTTCCACCGCCTGGTAACGCACCACCAGCGCGATGGCCGCAAAGGCCAGGCACAGCGGGACGATGGCGAGGAAGATGATTTTCTGGCGCAGTTTCATGCCCGCGATTCTACCCAAAGCCTATGGGTGCCCGCGTAAATCTTCATCTCGTTTGCCTGCCCGTTATCACCACGGAAGAAAATCCCTTCACCCTGCGTAATTCTACGTAGCGGCTCTGCGTAGTGCTGCGCTTGTGGGGCAGCAGGGGCATGCCGATACTGGCGGGCATCCTGCGCAGTGCGTCCGTTCGATCAGTTTCATTCATGTGGACCTGGACGACGACGCACTGACGACAACAAGATTTCCCACAACAATTCATATCCGCAAGGAGGAGAACAATGAACCGCTTGGTTTCCAGACTGGGCTGGCTGGCTGTCGCCCTGGGTGGCGCCGGGGCCTGCGCCTACGTCGCATTGCAGCGCGGCGAATCGATCAATGCCGTCTGGCTGGTCGTGGCCTCGGTGTGCGTCTACCTGATCGCCTACCGCTTCTACAGCAAATTCATCGCCGAGCGCGTGCTGGGCCTGGATGGCGCGCGCATGACGCCGGCCTACAAGTTCAACGATGGCCTGGATTACGTGCCCACCAACAAGTACGTGCTGTTCGGCCACCACTTCGCCGCCATCGCCGGTGCCGGTCCCCTGGTGGGCCCGGTGCTGGCCGCGCAGATGGGCTATTTGCCGGGCATGCTGTGGATCCTGGCCGGCGTGGTCTTTGCCGGTGCCGTGCAGGACTTCATGGTGCTGTTCATCTCCACCCGCCGCGACGGCCGCTCGCTGGGCGACCTGATCAAGTCCGAACTGGGGCAGGTACCCGGCGTGATCGCGCTCTTCGGGGCCTTCATGATCATGGTCATCATCCTGGCGGTGCTGGCGCTGATCGTGGTCAAGGCCCTGGCCGAGTCGCCGTGGGGCACTTTCACCGTGGCCGCGACCATTCCCATTGCGCTCTTCATGGGCGTCTATTCGCGCTACATTCGTCCGGGCCGCATTGGCGAAGTCTCGTGGATCGGCTTCGTGCTGCTGATGCTGGCCATCGTCGGCGGCCAGTTTGTGCAGGAACATGCCGTGCTGGGCCAGATGTTCACCTTCAACGGCAAGCAGCTGACCTGGATGCTGATCGGCTATGGTTTCGTTGCCTCGGTGCTGCCGGTGTGGCTGCTGCTGGCACCGCGCGATTACCTGTCCACCTTCCTGAAGATCGGCACCATCGTGGCGCTGGCGCTGGGCATCATCTTCATTGCCCCGCACCTGAAGATGCATGCGGTGACCCGCTTCATCGACGGCAGTGGTCCGGTGTGGTCGGGTTCGCTGTTCCCGTTCCTGTTCATCACCATCGCCTGCGGTGCGGTCTCGGGCTTCCATGCGCTCATTTCCTCGGGCACCACGCCCAAGCTGCTGGAAAACGAAAAGCACGCCCGCTTCATCGGCTATGGCGCCATGCTGATGGAATCCTTCGTGGCCATCATGGCGCTGATCGCGGCTTCCTGCATCGAGCCGGGCATCTACTTCGCCATGAACAGTCCCGCCGCGCTGATCGGCACCACGCCGGAGAACGTGGCCCAGGTAATCTCGCAGTGGGGCTTCCACATCACCCCCGAGATGCTGACCCATACCGCCCAGGCCGTGGGTGAACATACCATCATCTCGCGCGCCGGCGGCGCGCCTACGCTGGCCGTGGGCATGGCCCAGATTCTCTCCGGCGTGACGGGGGAAGCCATGATGGCCTTCTGGTACCACTTCGCCATCCTGTTCGAGGCGCTGTTCATCCTGACTGCCGTGGATGCGGGTACCCGTGCCGGCCGCTTCATGCTGCAAGACTTGCTGGGCGCCTTCATCCCGCCGATGAAGCGCACCGATTCCTGGGCTGCCAGCCTGATCGCCACCGGCCTGTGCGTGACCGGCTGGGGTTACTTCCTGTACCAGGGCGTGGTCGATCCGCTGGGCGGCATCAATACCCTGTGGCCGCTGTTCGGCATCTCCAACCAGATGCTGGCCGGTATTGCCCTGATCCTGGCGACCTGCGTGCTGTTCAAGATGAAGCGCGACCGCTTCGCCTGGGTCACCGTGGTGCCCACGACCTGGCTGCTGATCTGCACCCTGACCGCCGGCTGGCAAAAGGTCTTCGATGCCAATCCGCGCGTGGGTTTCCTGGCGCATGCGCAGAAGTACCAGGCGGCGCTGGACGAAGGCAAGCTGCTGGCACCGGCCAAGTCGATCGAGCAGATGCGCCAGGTGATCTTCAACGATTACGTCGATGCCGGCCTGGCCGCGATGTTCATGCTGGTGGTGGTGAGCGTGCTGGTGTTCGGTATTCGTACCGTATTGAAGGCGCGTGCGGCGCACCAGCCCAGCGTCAAGGAATCAGCCTACCAGGCGCTGCCAGCCAGTGCCGTAGCCCCGCAGTGAAGCTTTTTGCAGCAAGGAGAACAGCATGAGCAAACCTGGCGCCCTGGCGCAACTGATGGCCTGGCGGCGCCAGGTCGGCCGCACCCTGAACCTGATGGTGGGCATGCCTGAATACGATACCTATGTGGCCCACATGAAGGCCTCTCATCCGGATCACTGCGTGATGACCTATGAAGAATTCTTCCGCGAGCGCCAGGAAGCGCGCTATGGCGGCAAGGGGCGGGTGGGGCGCTGCTGTTGAACTGTGCTGACTTCCCGCCGGCCGCAAGCACGGCCCGGGCCGATGAGAAAGAGACCTTCGGGTCTCTTTTTTTTCGATGTTTCCATGATGCAGGTTATTTCATATCAGGAATTCCCTAATACGAAGCATGTTGCTTCTGACTTATCATTTTTGAACGCATGACAAGAAGTCAGCATTCTTCAGTTTTTTGATGGTCAAGGTGATTCAAGATGGCAAGCAACGACAACAGCAAGACTATCCTCATCGTCGATGACAGCAAGGTTTCGCGGATGGTGATCAAGGCCAACGTACTGGCCGTGCATCCGGACTGGCAGGTGATGGAGGCCGGTACTGGCGAGGAGGCCATCGCCCAGGTACAGCAACGCGTGCCCGACTACTGCACGATGGACATCAACATGCCCGGCATGCTGGGCACCGAGGCTGCCGCACAGATCCTGCAGGCGCATCCGTCGGTACGCATTGCCATTTTCTCGGCCAACATCCAGGAAGCCGTGCAGACCCGCGCCCAGCAACTGGGGGCACTGTTCGTGGCCAAGCCGGTCACGGAAAAATCGATTGGCCAGGCGTTGCTGCATTTCCGGGGCCAGCCGTGAGCATCCTCAACGAGATCGAACGCGATGCGCTGACCGAGATCTTCAATGTGGGCGCAGGGCGCGCCGCGCAGAGCCTGTCTGAAATCGTGGGCGACGAAGTCCGCCTGTCAGTACCCTCCGTGGAAGTGCTGCGTACGGCCGCCATCGACGAACAGGTGCTGCCGCGCACGCGCGGCCGCTTTGCCACCGTGAGCCAGAAGTTCGACGGCCCCTTCGATGCCGAGGCGGTGCTGCTCTTCACCGAGGACCGCGCGCTGTCCATCGTGCGCGACATGATGGGCTCGCAGATGAGCCTGGACGAGCTGGCCGAGTTCGAGCGCGAAGCCATGTGCGAACTGGGCAACATCATCCTCAATGCCTGCCTCTCGGCCATGGCCGACATGCTGGAGATCACCCTCAACAGCTCGCTGCCGCAATACCTGGTGTCTTCCCCGGAAGACATTTCGGAGCGGCTGGCCGCCACCCGCAGCGACGACAGCTACGTGCTGGTGCTGCATATCGACCTGGTCATCGAGAAGCACCAGACCGACGGCCACCTGATCTTCCTGCTCAGTTCTTCCTCCTTGCATGCCCTGGTGGAGAACGTGCAGCGCTACCTGGGCAAGATCGGATTGGCATGAGCATCGCCGTAGCACCGCGCTTTCGCGCAGAGGATGTGCTGGAACAGCTCCATGGTGGCCTCATCATGCTCGATGCCCGGCGCCAGGTCCTTCTCTGGAACGCCTGGGTGGCGCGCTGTAGCCGCGTGCCTGCCGCGCAGGCCCTGGGGACGCACTTTGATGCCTGCTTCGACCAACCGGTGTCGCCAGCCTTGCTGCGGGCGATCGACAGTACCCTCAATTACGGTCTGCCGGCGGTGCTCTCCAGCGCCTTGCACCGCTCGCCACTGCCGCTGTATCCGGAGCATGCTTCTGCCGCAGGCGCGGCGCGCATGGTGCAATCGGTGGTCCTGACGCCCTTCGACAATGAAGAGGGGGAGCGCCTTTGCCTGATGCAGATCAGCGATGCCAGCAACTCGGTGCGCCGCGAAAAGATGCTGCAATCCCGTTCCGACGTGCTCAAGCGCCAGGTGGCGACCGACGGCCTGACCGGCATTCACAACCGCCGCCATTTCGATGAACACTACGCCCAGACCTTGCAGCGCATGGGGCCGACCGGCGGATCGCTGTCGCTGTTCATGGTGGATGTCGATTTCTTCAAGCAGTACAACGATCATTACGGCCATGGGCCTGGCGACCAGGTCCTCAAACGCGTGGCCGCGGCGCTGCAGGCAGGCTTGCAGCGCCCGGGCGACCTGCTGGCGCGTTATGGAGGTGAAGAATTCATCCTCCTCATGGAGGGCCTGACGCCCTCGCAAGCCGCCGAGACGGCTGAAACGCTGCGCGAAAGCGTCCATGCACTGGCCGAACCGCACGCCAAGTCGCTGGTTGCCCATCGCGTCACCATCAGTGTGGGCGTATGCACGCGTCGCATCGAGGGCGAGGCGGATGGGCGCCAGCTCATGGCGACCGCCGATGCGGCGCTGTACCGGGCCAAGCTGGGTGGGCGCAACAAGGTGGTGGCGACCGACTGAATTCCCCAGCGTCATGCTTCAGGGAAATTTCTTCACTTTTGTACAATTCAAGAGCAATTTATAGGAAACCCTTGCTGAGCAAGCATGTCAGAAAATGGCAGCTTGCTTATCAACAGGCTTGTTCACAGCTTTTGTGGATAACTTGCCTGGCGGCTTGGTTTCCAGGGGGGAACCGGCCGGCACGGAGCGGGGGCGAATTTGCGTATAATGCGCATCCGTTCATGCTGACAAAAGCCTGACGTGCCGGGGAAGTCGAGGAGATTCCTGGAACCTCCACACCCGGTCCACCATGTTTGTTTTTTTCTTCACCAAGGGTTTGATGCGCCGACTGCTGCTCCTGCTGCTGACTCTGCTGATCCCGCTGCAATTGCTGGCAGCCACGGGAGAGGTCCAGCTGCGCGAGCAGTTGCGTGAACAGTTGCAGGCCCCGGCCACCTCAGCATCGGCTGCGCACCTGCACGCGTTTGCCAAGGGCAGCGGCCATGCCTGCCCGGCCGCCGTGCCTGCCGCCTGGCCGGCCGCCGCAGTCGATGCGTTGGCTGCGGGCAGCCTGACGGGCGATGAAGTGCCCGCCAGCGACGATGACGACCAGCCTGGTGCCCAGGGCGAGCTGGAAGATCCCGCGTTGCCCGCCGCCATTGCCACGCCCGGCCTGCACTGGTTTCCGTTTCCCCACGCCTTTGCGGCAAGCCTGAACTGGTCGTCCTTCCTGCGCGACCAGCTGCGTCCCCCGCCATTGGCATAAGCCCTCCGTCGTGCGCACCTGCCGCGGGGCAGGGCGCAGGTGCGGCTGCAGTGTGCTGCCTTGCCGCGCACGCCTGACCATTGACTCCCATTGTTCCATCCGCCGTGCTGCGCTTGCGCACGGTACCTTTTCGTTCATCAGGAAAAACCATGAAACGCATTGTTCTGTTCCTCGTCACCAACCTCGCCGTGATGTTGGTCCTGAGCTTCACCGCCAGCCTGCTCGGCGTGAACCGCTACCTCACTGCCAACGGCCTCAACTTCGGCATGCTGCTGGTGTTCTGTGGCCTGATGGGGTTTGGCGGCTCCTTCATTTCGCTGTTGATGTCCAAGACCATCGCCAAGTGGTCCACCGGTGCACGCGTGATCGAGCAGCCGCAGAATTCCACCGAACTGTGGCTGCTGCAAACCGTCCAGACCCTGGCCACCCGCGCCCAGCTGCCCATGCCGGAAGTGGCGGTCTATGACGGCCCGCCCAATGCCTTCGCCACCGGTGCCAGCAAGAGCAATTCGCTGGTGGCGGTTTCCACCGGCCTGCTGCAAGGCATGACCAAGGAAGAAGTGGAAGCCGTGCTGGCCCACGAAGTGGCCCACATCGCCAACGGCGACATGGTCACGCTGACCCTGATCCAGGGCGTGGTCAATACCTTCGTGATGTTCTTCGCGCGCATCGTCGGCTATTTCGTCGACTCTTTCCTGCGCAGGAACAACGAAGAAAACAGCGGCCCCGGCATCGGCTACATGGTGACCGTGTTCGTCTGTGAAATCGTCTTCGGCATCCTGGCCAGCATCATCGTCATGTACTTCTCGCGCCAGCGTGAATACCGCGCCGATGCCGGTGCCGCAGCCCTGATGGGCAGCAAGGTGCCGATGATGAACGCGCTGCGCCGCCTGGGTGGCCTGCAGTCCGATGGCCTGCCGCAGAACCTGCAGGCCTCCGGTATTTCCGGCCGTGAATCGTGGCTGGGCCTGTTCTCCAGCCACCCGCCGCTGGAGTCGCGCATCGCCGCCCTGCAGGCTGCACGCTGATGCCATGCTGGCGGACCGCACCGCGCCAAGTGCGGCCCGCCGGCGGCGGCGCCTGCGTAGCTGTCATGCCCGCGTATTCACGCGCGTGTTAGTCTTTGTGACGCTTCGTTCCCGCGTTTCGCGCGCAGGCACGAAGCCGTCCGGCCGCCAGTGTCACAGTCATCTCCGACAAATTCATCCACCTTAGAAAGGAACCCTGACTGATGCCCCATCACACTCCCCTGATCGCCACCATTGTCGCCGGCCTGGTCCTGGCCTTCATCTTCGGGACCCTGGCCCATCGCCTGAAAATGCCGCCGCTGATCGGCTACCTGGTGGCCGGTATCGCCATCGGCCCGTTCACGCCCGGCTTCGTGGGCGACGCCGACCTGGCCCAGGAGCTGGCCGAGATCGGGGTGATCCTGCTGATGTTTGGCGTCGGTCTGCACTTTTCGCTGAAGGACCTGTTGTCGGTCAAGAACATCGCCATTCCAGGTGCAGTGGCGCAGATCGCCATTGCCACCTTGCTCGGCATGGGCCTGGGCTGGTTGCTGGGCTGGCCTGTCGGGGAGGGCTTCCTGTTCGGCCTGGCGCTGTCGGTAGCCAGTACTGTCGTGTTGCTCAAGGCGCTGCAGGAACGCCGCTTGGTGGAGACCCAGCGCGGCCGCATCGCCGTGGGCTGGCTCATCGTCGAGGACATCGCCATGGTGCTGGCGCTGGTGCTCATTCCTGCGCTCTCCGGCATCCTCGGTGGCAAGGGCGAGGCGCTCTCCGGTAATGCCGTGCTGCTGACCCTGGGCCTGACGCTGGGCAAGGTGGTGGCCTTCGTGGCGGTGATGCTCATCGTCGGGCGCCGCGTCATCCCGTGGATCCTGGAGCGCATCGCCGATACCGGCTCGCGTGAGTTGTTCCGCCTGGCCGTACTGGCCATCGCGCTGGGCTTTGCGCTGGGGTCGGCCTATGTGTTCGGGGTGTCCTTCGCGCTGGGGGCGTTCTTTGCCGGCATGATCCTGTCCGAATCCGAACTGAGCCACCGTGCTGCCGAAGAGTCGCTGCCGCTGCGCGATGCCTTCTCGGTGCTCTTCTTCGTTTCGGTGGGCATGCTGTTCGACCCCTCCATCCTGGTGCGCGAACCGCTGCTGGTGCTGGCGACCGTGCTCATCATCGTGGTCGGCAAGTCGCTGGCGGCCTGGCTGATCGTGCGCGCATTCGGTCACCCGAATTCGACGGCGCTAACCATTTCCGCCAGCCTGGCGCAGATTGGTGAATTTTCTTTCATCCTGGCCACACTCGGCCTGTCGCTGGACCTGCTCTCGCCGATGGCGCGCGACCTGATCTTGGGTGGGGCGATCCTGTCGATCCTGATCAATCCCTTGCTGTTCTCCCTGCTGGATCGCTACGAAGCGCGTCACGCCGAGCCTGCAGACGTGCAGGATGTGCCGCCCACGGTGGACCTGCAGGATCACGTGGTCCTGGTGGGCTATGGCCGTGTTGGCCGGGGTATCGGCGAGCAGTTGCGTGCGCAGGGCAGGCCTTTCGTGGTGATCGAGGCGCAGCGCGAGCATCTGGAGGCGTTGCGCCAGGATGGCGTGCCGGCGCTGTATGGCAATGCGGCCCAGAGCGAACTGCTCAAAGCGGCTGCTGTTGAGCGCGCACGCTGGCTGCTGGTGGCGATTCCGGAAGTCTTCGAAGCCGGGCAGGTGATCGAAAATGCGCTGGAGCTCAATGCCGGGCTGAAGGTCGTGGCGCGCGCCCATTCCGATGCCGAGATCGAGCACCTGGAAAAGCATGGTGCCCAGCGCGTCATCATGGGCGAGCGCGAGATTGCGCGCGGCATGCTGGAGTCGGTGGGGCAGGGTGCCTGAAGCGGGTTGGGATGTTTTGCCCTGCGCGCCTGCAGCATTTTTCTTCACGTGCTAAAGTCCCGGCTGCTGTCGTGGCGGACCACAGGTCCGCTGCGCGGCAACAAGTTCTCGGGGCGGGGTGAAACTCCCCACCGGCGGTAATCAGGCGGCACCTGGCGGTGTTGCGTGTAGCCCGCGAGCGCCCGGCCTGTCGCCATGACGAGCCGGGGTCAGCAGACCTGGTGTGATTCCGGGGCCGACGGTCACAGTCCGGATGAAAGAGAACGGGATGTCCGGTGTCGTGCCGCTTTTTGGCGGCGCGCGCGGCCGCGCATTCCCACGCCCTGTTTATTCATCGAACAGGAGTCCTGAACCATGTCGCAATCGCATCAATCGCATCTCTCTGCCGTACCTTCCCACCACGCCCAACGCATCGCCTTCGTCCAGGCCAGCTGGCACAAGGACATCGTCGACCAGTGCCGCATCGCCTTCACCGAGGAGATGGCCAAGCTGGGCTGGCCGGCCTCCAGCATCGATTTCTTCGAACTGCCGGGCGCCTTCGAAATCCCCCTGCACGCCAAGGTCCTGGCCAAGACCGGCAAGTACGCCGGTATCGTGGCCAGTGGCCTGGTGGTCGATGGCGGCATCTATCGCCATGACTTCGTGGCGCAATCGGTCATCTCGGCGCTCATGCAGGTGCAGCTGGACACCGAAGTGCCGGTCTTCTCGGCCGTGCTGACCCCGCATCATTTCCACTCCCACAGCGAACACCACGATTACTTCCACCAGCATTTCCTGGTCAAGGGACGTGAAGCCGCGCACGCTTGCGCTACCACGGTGGCCAAGCTGGCGGAAGTGCGCGCAGCCGATGCTGCGCAGCGCAGCCTGAACGCGGCCTGAGGCCTGGTCCCGGCCGCCTGCGCTTCTGATGCAGGCGGTTGAAGCATCGATTCCGGGGGATTCGTCGGAATCGCCCGCCGGGTGCGGAAGTGGCCAAATTTAGCTTCACATTGCGCTTAACATTTGTGAAGCATTTGCTTACAACCCTTACGGCTTTCGCCTAGAGTTGTCAGGTTCGGGGGGGTATAGTCACGCTACGTCATTCAGAACAACGAGGAGCTATCGTGAAAAAGTCGATTTCCCTGATTGCCGGCATGGCTGTCTTTGCTGCCGTTGCCGGTCTGTCCGCAGCACCGGCCATGGCCGGACATGTGTCCATCGGCGTCAACATCGGCGTGCCTGCTTACGTGGCTCCGCAGCCTGTGTACGTGCAGCCGGCCCCCGTGTATGCGCCACCGCCGGTGTATGTGCGCCCGGCACCGGTCTACGTGCGTCCGGCACCGGTTTATTACGCACCGGCCCCGGTGTATGTGGAGCGTGAGTACCATCGTGGCCATCACCGCCACTGGCATCGTCCGCCGCCGCCCCCGGGCTACGGCTACTGGGGTCGTTGATTCCCGGGCAGCAGGCAAGAAAAATGGCGGCTTGAGGGCCGCCATTTTTTCGTTCATGCAACGCTCAGCCATCGTGCCCGGCTGAACCCGGGCAAGGCTTATTTCTTCGCGGGTGCGGTGTCGTCATCGACGTCGACCAGCAGGTAGCGTTCGGCCGCGCCGAAGAAGCGATCGTAGAAGTCCGGCGAGCGGATGGTTTCGCTGGACACGCGCACCATCGAATCATCGCTGGCGGCAAAGGGCATCGACACCGATCCCAGCACGCTCACGCCCAGGCTGGCCGAGCTGTTGCTCTTCTTGATGCCGTAGCCATCCTGGGTGGCGCTGGCGAACATGGTCGAGCTCTTGCCGTTGCCGTTGGAGGCGCACACGACATGGAAGGCGATTTCCATGTGCTTGTCGCTGGCCGGCTGGAAGCTCTTGTTGCCATCCAGGGTATTGTCGGTGGACTTGTTGATCACGTAACCCTGGCCCAGCAGCGCACGGCGTGCGGCTTCGCAGACGGCTTTCTCGCTGCCGGGGAAGCTGCGCGAGAAGGCGCTGGTATCGCTGAATTCCTCTTGGTGATAGAAGGCGGTCTTGCCAGTGGTACAAGCAGTCAGGCCGAGGCTGGCGGCGGTGACGAGCAGCAGTGGAATAGAAAAACGCGGGCGCGGCATGCGGCGGATCTCCGGCAACAATGAGAAGTGGCGTGAATTGTAAAGGATTCACGAAGCTCAGAGTTTGGGCGGATGGTAAAGATCCGTAACAGATGGCGTATCAGCTGATGAGAACAGGAATGAAGACGCGCGCAGGCAGTCGACATGAAGGTAAAATCACTTGTCGAATTGCCTGACTGAAAGTAATGTTAGGAGATTCAAGGGAGTGGTCTTCCATCGGGACGATCATGAATTTGCCGGGCAAGCCGGGCACATTCGCAAACGGCCTCGTCAAGGAACATGGACAAAAATCAGAAAGCGGAATTGGAGCGCATCCAGAAGGAATTGGTGGATGCACACAATAAGGCTGCGTGGCAGATGGCCGCAACGATCATCAAGGCCTCGCTGGTCAAGAACGGCATGGACCAGCCGCCCACTCCGGCCGAACTGGCGGACCTCAACGCCACCATCACCAACCTGCGCAGTGTGGCGGAAGATGCGCTGGAGTTGCTCAAGCGCTGAGCCCTCTCGCATTCGCCCTGCTTGCACCCACCGAGGCAGGGCTTTCCGCCTGCCTCATCGGGTCTGAACGCAGCGCTTCTGCTGCCGCGTTTCCTGTGTTTTCCTAACTTGCCTTGCCTTTCTCAGCGCGTCGCTTCAGATAGAACAGCGCTGCTGTCGCGATGCTCAGTCCGAAGGCCCAATTGACCAGTTGCGAGTGGGTCTGCGTCAGCCGGCCAGGAGAACTCATGAAAACGGCGAAGGCGGTGGGGGCGACCAGCCAAGCGAAGCTTGCACACAGGTTGAAGAGCCGCTTGATGGCGCCGCTCGGGCCACCCAGTATTTCTGCCAGCAGCAGGATGGGCAAGGCGATGAATCCCAATTTGTCACGCTGGTAGGTTGCGGGGTAGATGCGGGGCAGATCCAGTATCAGTGCGTTGAAGGTCCAGACTAGATAGATGGCAGTCAGGACATAGAGGATGCTGCGACTCTTGCGTCGCAGGCGCACCGTCCACGGTAGTGTCGCCGGTAGTGGCAAGCCTTCGCGAAAATACCGATTGGACGGCGCGCGCGTCAGCAGGTAGAGCGCGTAGACAAAGATGAAGATGTTCAACAGCTGTGCGCTAACCGCAACTCTCAACGAGGGGGGAGCGGAAAACCAAAGGACCAGCGCTAACACGGGGCCCAGGAGTAGCAAAGGTCGGGCCCACCGCTTCGCCTTGAGTAAGGCATAGGCTTGCAAGGGTGGAACGAGAACTTGATACCAGCAACTCGCCCAAAACACTTTCAGATACAACGAGGCGTCTGGCTGCGCCAAGGCCGCCAGGTAGCTTTTGCCGTAGAGCACCAGCAAGCACGAGGACGTGCCAGCGCCGATGAGCAGGGCGTAGGCGAAGATGGTGACCACTGCAGGACGTTCTCTGATAGGCGGGGACGACGGAACCGGCGCTTGAGCGCCATCCGCGTGCAGGACATTCTCATCGGGAAGGGGCATGCTGCCCGATCGGGCGGCCTCTTGGGTAGTCATCATGGCTGGGCAGTCATTTTGAGGGCGCGTCAAGCTGTGGGGTGCAACTTTTCTTGCTGGCTAAGCGCAACAATGGAAAATAACTGCGTATGTTATCGAAATTTCCGGAAGGAAACTGATTCGTATTCTAGCGCGTTGACGGAAAGTATTGCGCCCAATTCGATGGCGGCAATTGCCAGAGCTGGCTGTCTTGAGTTCCTGAGAACACTGGTGGTGGGGGTAGTCGGAATCGAACCGACACGGCCTTGCGGCCGAGGGATTTTAAGTCCCTTGTGTCTACCAATTTCACCATACCCCCGGTCTTGCAGTTGCCGCCATGCCGCACGCAGGTGCGCTGGCCGGACTGTCTTGGTCATCGCCTTTGCTGCCGCGATGCCGGCGAGGGCCGCCGGAAAAGGGACGCATTATAGCAGCGACTTGCGCCGCATCATTTGTTTTTTCCTGCGGAAATTCCTGAATTTTTCTTGTGGGCGGAGGCGGGCGCGCCTGCTGCCCCGTTTGCCGTCGACAGACAGCATTCCCTCCTGTTCCAGGGTGCCATTTCCGGCCGACAAGCTGTCTTGAAAGGGTAGAATGACGACTTCTTTCATCTGGAAAGCCCTCACCATGACTGAAGCGGTAGTCAAGACAGTGCAGTGCATTTCACCCGCCGGCCTGCACACCATGGCTTACAAGGAGTGGGGCGATGCACGCAATCCCAATGTGCTGGTGTGCGTGCACGGCGTCACGCGGGTCTCCGACGATTTCGACCGCATGGCCCGCGAGCTCTGCGATACTTATCGGGTGATCTGCCCCGACGTGGTCGGACGCGGCCGTTCCGGCCGCCTGGCCAATGCGCAGTTCTATACGGTGCCGCAATACGTGAGCGACATGGTGACCCTGCTGGCTCGCGCCGATGCCGAGATCGTCGACTGGTTCGGCACCTCCATGGGCGGCCTGATCGGCATGGGACTGGCCTCGCTGCCGGGCAACCCGATCCGCCGCCTGGTGCTCAACGATATCGGCCCCTCCATCAACGGTGCCGCCCTGGCGCGCATCGGTGACTACATCGGCCAGGACGTGCGCTTCGACACCTTCGAGGAAGCGGCCCAGTTCATCCGTACCATTTCCGTCAGTTTCGGTCAGCACAGCGATGAAGAATGGCACAAGCTGGCCAAGGACGTGCTGCGCCAGAACGAAGAGGGCAAGTGGGTGCGCCATTACGACCTGGGCCTGGCCGTCCCCTTCAAGCTGACCACGCCGGAAGCCGCCAGCGCGGCCGAGCAGATGCTGTGGGCAGCCTATGATGCCATCCGCTGTCCGACCCTGGTGGTGCGCGGGGCACAATCCGACCTGCTGCTGCCGGAAGTGGCACAGGAAATGACCCGTCGCGGCCCCAAGGCCAAACTGGTGGAACTGCCCGACGTGGGCCACGCTCCCACTTTCATGCATGCCCCGCAGATCGAGGTGGCGCGCCAGTTCCTGCTGGGCTGAGCGCCCGGCGATCCGATTGCGTTTTTCATTGCCGGCGCGCATTGCCGCCGGGTTTTACTAGGAAGGAAATTTCATGTCCGTACAACGTCTGCACGTCGGCAAGCGTCTCTCCGAGGTCGCCATTCACAACGGTACCGTCTACCTGGCCGGCCAGATCGCCGAAGACGCCACCCAGAACATCGAAGGCCAGACCCGCGAAGTGCTGGGTCATATCGACCGCCTGCTGGGCGAAGCCGGCAGCGACAAGACCAAGATCCTGTCGTGCCAGATCTTCCTGTCCGATGTGAAGGATTTTGCTGGCATGAATGCCGTCTGGGACGAGTGGGTCGCCCCCGGCAATGCGCCCCCACGCGCTACCGTTGAAGCCAAGCTGGCCCGTCCCGAACTGCTGGTGGAAATCATCATCGTCGCTGCACAGAAGTAATCTATGGTTTCGGTAGCAAGCACCCAGGGCGAAGGCCTGGCGGCCATTACCGCCGGACTTGGTCCTGACGATGTCGCACGGGTCGAGCAGGCCGTGGCCGAACTCGAACCGCTGTATGCCGACAGGCAGATCCTGTCCGGGCAGAATGCGCTGCAATTCGCGGTGTCGGTGGCCACCGTGCTCACTGCCCTCAATGTCGATGCCGCCACCCGCATTGCCGGGCTGGCCTTCGAGGCCCAGATGCTCCATCCCGAGCTGGAAGAAAAGCTCGAAGAACGCTTCGGCAAGGAAATTGCCGAGCTGGTGGGCAATGTGCGCCAGCTGATGCGCTTTCACAGCCTGAGCTTCCAGCCCCAGAACCAGGAAGTCCTGCGCGGCAAGAATGCCGCCCAGCAGGCTGCGGCCCAGGTCGAAACCCTGCGCAAGATGCTGCTGGCCATGGCCACCGACATGCGCGCGGTGCTGGTGCGGCTGGCTTCGCGCGTGGCCACGCTGCGCTACTTCGCCGAGACCAAGCAGGAGAACGAAGCCAGCGCGCAGTATGCGCGCCAGACCTTCGATCTCTATGCGCCGCTGGCCAACCGGCTGGGCATCTGGCAACTGAAGTGGGAACTGGAGGACCTGTCCTTCCGCTTCCTGGAGCCGGTGACCTACAAGCGCATCGCCAAGATGCTGGAAGAAAAGCGGCTGGAGCGCGAAGCCTTTGTGGCCAATGCGATCACGCGCCTGCGCACCGAGATGGCGGCGCAGGATATCCGCGCCGAGGTCAGTGGCCGCCCCAAGCACATCTACAGCATCTGGAACAAGATGCGCGGCAAGTCCATCGATTTCTCCGAGCTTTACGATGTGCGCGCCTTCCGTGTCATCGTCGATGATGTGAAGACGTGTTATGCGGTGCTGGGCATCGTGCACGATATCTGGACGCCGATTCCCGAGGAGTTCGACGACTACATTTCGCGCCCCAAGCAGAACGGTTACCAGTCCCTGCACACGGTGGTCATGGCTGAAGATGGCCGGGCGCTGGAAGTGCAGATCCGCACGCACGAGATGCATCACTTCGCCGAATACGGCGTGGCGGCGCACTGGCGCTACAAGGAAAGCGGCGGCTCCAATTTCTCGGCGCAGAAGTATGACGAGAAGATCGCCTGGCTGCGTCAGCTGCTGGCCTGGAAGAACGAAGTCACCGACGCCGTGGTGGACCAGGAAGAAGTGCGCCGCGACTGGGTGCAGAAGCTCAAATCGGCCACCCTGGACGAACGTATCTACGTGCTCACGCCCCAGGCCCGCGTGATCGAATTGCCCAGCGGCGCCACGCCGATCGACTTCGCGTATCACCTGCACAGCGACGTCGGCCACCGCTGCCGTGGGGCACGGGTCGATGGCGTGATGGTGCCGCTCAACACCACGCTCAAGAACGGCCAGACCGTGGAGATCATCACGGCCAAGAGTGGGGCCGGTGTGGGGCCGTCGCGCGATTGGCTGGGGGCGGGCTACGCGGCCAGCTCGCGGACACGCTCCAAGATTCGCGCCTGGTTCAATGCCATCGAGCAGCAGGAGACGCTTTCCGTGGGCCGTGGCCTGCTGGAAAAGACCCTGCAGCGCGAGGGCAAGACTGCTGTCAACCTCGAAGAGCTGGCCCAGAAGCTGGGCTTCGACAAGGTCGATGACCTATGCCTGTCGCTGGCCAAGGAAGAGTTCAGCCTGCGGCACGTCGAGCAGGCGCTGCACGAGGGTGAGGAAAAGAAACCCGAGATCGATGACGAAGCCCTCATCACCCGCAAGAGCCGCGCATCGAGCATCGTGCAGGGGGCCAAGTCGGGCGTGCTGGTGGTCGGTACGGACGGTCTGCTGACCCAGCTGGCGCGCTGCTGCAAGCCGGCGCCGCCCGATGTGATCGCCGGGTTCGTCACGCGTGGCAAGGGTGTCTCCATCCATCGGGTCAACTGCAAGAATTTCGCCGAGATGAGCTCGCATGCGCCGGAACGGGTGATCCAGACCACCTGGGGTGCGCCGGCACGCGATACCGTGTATCCGGTCGATATCTTCGTGCTGGCCAGCGATCGCCAGGGCTTGCTGCGGGATATCTCCGATATCTTCCTGCGCGACAAGATCAACGTGATCGGGGTGAGTACCCAAAGCGTGAAGGGGCATGCGCGCATGGCCTTTACGGCCGAGATCGGCTCGACCGAGCAATTGCAGAAAGCACTCACGGTGATTCGCGAGGTCAAGGGCGTGATCGAGGCCAAGCGGCAATAAGCGACTGGTCTTGGGCAGCAGGTATGGCAGGAGCAGCAAGCAAGAGGGGAGGGAGGCTGGATACTTGGCGAAATACGCTAACTATTTTTAATTTTTCATCATTTACCCCTTGGCAAATTTTGAAAAGCCTCCTATACTCTCGCTTCTTCGTTAGGCGCGTAGCTCAGCTGGTTAGAGCACTACCTTGACATGGTAGGGGTCGTTGGTTCGAGTCCAATCGTGCCTACCAATTCTTCCGGTTCCGTTCGGGATGGTTGGGTTGGGGCGAAGCTAACAAAAGGAGGCGCGTTCTCGGCTTCCTTTTTTGTTTTATCAAGTTCTTGCAGTCTTCGATAGGCGCGTAGCTCAGCTGGTTAGAGCACTACCTTGACATGGTAGGGGTCGTTGGTTCGAGTCCAATCGTGCCTACCAATTCATTTGCTTCCTGATGGGGCAAAAGGGTTGGTTGAAGAAATCTGCAGAATTCAACAAAAGGAAGCGCATTGGCGGCTTCCTTTTTGTTTTTCTGCCTCCCTTTTCTTTCACTTTTTTCCATCTTCCTCCTGTCCTGACTGCCGCTGACGCGGTGCTCATCCTGGCTGCGCGCGTGGTTTTGCGAAGGGTCAATGGCGGGTGTAAAAAAACGCGTTTCGTGACGGAATACGCCAGATGTTTCGCGGAAGCATCTCAAAATGCTTTACACTTGCGTCGAATTTTTTCGGCAACAACATCTCCAATCCTCATTTTCACGGTTCAGCGAATTTCCCTATGGCAGCAGATGATCAGTATTTCCTCGTGGTTGATGACTTTTCGACGATGCGTCGCATTGTCAGCGGCCTGCTCAAGGAGCTCGAATACACCAAGATGGTGGAGGCCGACGACGGTTCTTCGGCACTGAAGATCCTGGAGGCGGGCGCCTTGCCGGTGACCTTTGTGCTGACCGACTGGAACATGCCGGGCATGGATGGGCTGACGCTGCTCAAGAAAATCCGTGCCACGCCTTCTCTGGCGCACCTGCCGGTACTGATGATCACGGCCGAAGCCAAGAAGGAAAACATTGTCATGGCGGCACAGTCGGGTGCGGATGGTTATATCGTCAAGCCCTTTACGGCAGCTACCCTGAAGGAAAAGATCGAAAAGATCCTGGCGCGGCGCGCTACGATGGCCGCCGCGTAATCGGCTGCTGTATCCGGGCTGGGGTGCAGCTGGTCCCGGGCAAAGACGGCATCCTTGGATGCCGTTTTGCTTTTGGGGATCAAGCTTCAGTTTCGGGTGGGTGAAAAAGAAGGAATCTGCTTTTCATCGCTGTTTCTGGCTGGTCGCACCGACCTGCAAGGCCCTGGTGACGGCGGTTCCGGCGGTGCCATGCGGGAGTGGTGCCGATGTTCGCGCAAAGTTTGCTATAATGCGCGGCCATGGCCTGATCTGCCCTTGCTGGCAGCGGCCTCCAGTATTCATCCCCTCATCTGTAAGAGCGAGAAAGGCAAACCGGTTATGACACCGCGAACTACCACCGAGGTTTTCACGCGACGCTAGTCGGGTTCTTTTTCGTCCTTTGAAAAAGCGCGGCTGGTCCGCGTTTTTTTTCGTCCTTCTTTTCGACATTACCCTCAACAGGCAAGGCAGCAAGGCTGCCGACATGGAGTGCACAATGGTTTCAGTTCGTCTTCCCGATGGTTCGCAACGCCAGTTCGACAATCCGGTCACGGTGGCGCAGGTCGCCGCCAACATCGGCACCGGCCTGGCCAAGGCGGCGCTGGCTGGCCGCGTCGATGGCAAGCTGGTCGATACCTCTTATCTGATCGATAAGGACGCCGACCTGGCCATCATCACCGACAAGGATCCGGACGGCCTGGAAGTGATTCGCCACTCCACCGCCCACTTGTTGGCCTACGCGGTCAAGGAGCTGTTCCCTGAGGCGCAAGTGACCATCGGTCCGGTCATCGACAACGGTTTCTATTACGACTTCTCGTACAAGCGTCCCTTCACCCCTGAAGACCTGCAAGCCATCGAGAAGAAGATGGCCGAGCTGGCCAAGAAGGATGAGCCGGTCACCCGCAAGGTGCTGCCGCGTGACGAAGCCGTGGCTTATTTCAAGTCCATCGGCGAAGCCTACAAGGCCGAGATCATCGCCTCCATCCCGCAGAATGAAGACGTGTCGCTCTACACCGAAGGCAGCTTCACCGACCTGTGCCGCGGCCCGCACGTGCCGTCTACCGGCAAGCTGAAGGTGTTCAAGCTGATGAAGCTGGCCGGTGCCTACTGGCGTGGCGATTCCAATAACGAGATGCTGCAGCGTGTCTACGGTACCGCCTGGGCCAAGAAGGAAGACCAGGAAGCCTACCTGCACATGCTGGAAGAGGCTGAAAAGCGCGATCACCGCAAGCTGGGCCGCGCGCTGGACCTGTTCCACTTCCAGGACGAGGCCCCGGGCCTGATCTTCTGGCATCCCAAGGGCTGGACCATCTGGCAGCAGGTGGAGCAGTACATGCGCCGCGTGTATCAGGACAACGGTTATCAGGAAGTGAAGGCACCGCAGATTCTGGATCGTTCGCTGTGGGAAAAGACCGGCCACTGGGAAAACTATCGTGAAAACATGTTCACGACCGAGTCGGAAAACCGCGCCTATGCCTTGAAGCCCATGAACTGCCCGGGCCACATCCAGATTTTCAATTCCGGTCTGCACAGCTACCGCGACCTGCCGCTGCGCTACGGCGAATTCGGCCAGTGCCACCGCAACGAGCCCTCGGGCGCGCTGCACGGCATGATGCGCGTGCGCGGCTTCACCCAGGATGATGGTCACATCTTCTGTACCGAAGACCAGATCCAGGAAGAAGTGGCGGCCTTCAACCGCGTGGTGCGTGAGGTTTATGACTGCTTCGGTTTCAAGGAAGTGGCCGTGAAGCTGGCCCTGCGCCCGGAAAAGCGCATCGGCGCAGAAGAGGTCTGGGACAAGGCTGAAAACGCCCTGCGTGAGGCCATCCGCGCCTCCGGTTCTGAATGGGAAGAGCTGCCGGGTGAGGGTGCTTTCTATGGCCCGAAGATCGAATACCACCTGAAGGATTCCATCGGCCGTTCCTGGCAGTGCGGCACCATGCAGGTGGACTTCTCCATGCCGGCGCGCCTGGGTGCTGAATATGTCACGGAAGACAACAACCGCAAGGTGCCCGTGATGTTGCACCGGGCCATCGTCGGTTCGCTGGAGCGCTTCATCGCCATCCTGATCGAAAACCACGCCGGTGCCATGCCCTTGTGGCTGGCGCCAACGCAAGTTGTCATCCTGAATATTTCCGATGCGCAGGCCGATTATGTGCAGAACGTTGCACAAACGCTGAAAAAACAAGGGTTTAGGGTTGAGACCGATTTGCGCAACGAGAAGATTACCTATAAAATACGGCAGCATTCCATTCAGAAGCCGCCCTACATCCTGGTTGTCGGCGATAAAGAACGGGATGCCAACACTGTGGCCGTGCGAGCGCGGGGCAATGTCGATCTGGGCGTGATGTCCATCGACACCTTGGTGGAGCGCCTCAAGGATGAGGTGGCTGCCAAAGCCTGAGACGGGGAAGCCTAGGGCTTCCTCCCAGCGCAAGAGCACGGCTTAATTCATTGGATTTTAAAAGGAAACTGCAATAGCTACTGACAAGTCGCATCGCCTCAATCGCGAGATCACTGCGCCGGAAGTGCGCCTTTCGGGTGTCGATAACGAGCCTCTGGGCATCGTCAGCCTGGCCGAAGCCTTACGGCTTTCCGAAGAGGCTGAAGTCGATCTGGTCGAGATTGCGCCCACTGCGCAACCTCCGGTTTGCCGTCTGATGGACTACGGCAAGTTCAAGTACCAGGAGCAGAAGAAGGCACACGAGGCCAAGCTCAAGCAGAAGGTCATCCAGGTCAAGGAAGTCAAGTTCCGCCCGGGTACCGATGATGGCGATTACAACATCAAGCTGCGCAACCTGACCAAGTTCCTGGAAGACGGTGACAAGACCAAGATCACGCTGCGTTTCCGCGGTCGTGAAATGGCTCACCAGGAAATCGGCATGCGCGTGCTGGAGCGCCTGAAGGCTGACCTGGAGCCGTATGGCCAGGTCGAGCAGTTTCCCAAGATGGAAGGTCGCCAGATGATCATGGTGCTGGCGCCCAAGAAAAAGAAATAAATCGTTTGGATCGTTTCGATCGTTCATAACGTTTATATTTTTTTCGGTTTTCCGGATTGCACGTTGTAGTTTCAGTCTAGCCGTATCAGGACGACATCCCTCCGGTGTCGTCCATGTCGCAACAGCCCGGGCAATCCAGGCGGTGGCGGCAGTGTAGGGCCGACAAAGGATTTGCAGGGCGCAGGTAAAGCGCCAGGCAAAAGCAGCGGGTTCACCCGCTGTCAAATAAGTGAGAGCAGGCATCCAAGAGCAGCGAGCGTGCTGCCACCTGCAATCATCAAAAAATGGAGCTGTCCGAAAGGACAGAGTTGCTATGCCTAAGATGAAATCGAAGAGCAGCGCGAAGAAGCGTTTTCGCGTCCGCCCGGGCGGTACCGTCAAGCGCGGTCAAGCCTTCAAGCGTCACATCCTGACCAAGAAGACCACCAAGAACAAGCGTCAACTGCGCGGTACCGAGGGCGTCCATGAGACGAACCTGAATTCCGTTCGCGCGATGCTGCCGTTCGCTTAACCTCACCATACACTAAGGAGCTACTATGCCTAGAGTCAAACGTGGGGTAACAGCACGTGCCCGCCACAAGAAAGTCCTCGCACTCGCCAAGGGTTACCGCGGCCGTCGTAAAAACGTCTACCGTATCGCCAAGCAAGCAGTCATGCGCGCTGGCCAGTACGCGTACCGTGACCGTCGTAACAAGAAGCGCGTGTTCCGCGCACTGTGGATCGCCCGTATCAACGCCGCTGCGCGTTCGCATGGCGTGACCTACAGCGTGTTCATGAACGGCCTGAAGAAGGCTGCGATCGAACTGGATCGTAAGGTCCTGGCCGATATGGCTGTCACCGACAAGGCTGCTTTCGCTGCCATCGTCAACCAGGTGAAGGCCAACATCGCTGCCGCCTAAATCGACAGCGTGTTTGCGGTAGCCGGCCGCAACATCGGACGCAAGTCAGACGAGCAGCCGGCGCTGCAAAATCCTGCGGGGCAGAGGTGATACACCGATGCCCCGTATGTTTTTGATCCACGGTTTCGTGGATTTTTTTGATTCACCTTCCGTGAATCCCTTCTTTTCGACTTCGTCGTCGGATTTTCGATTGGAGCGAGACTTACCGCATGAATCCCCTAGACCAACTCCTGGGCCAACTGGTCACGCAGGCGCAGGCTGATTTCGCCGCCGCGCCCGACGCCGCCGCACTGGAAAACGCCAAGGCCAAGTACCTCGGCAAGACCGGTCAGATCACCGAGCAGATGAAGGGACTGGGCAAGCTGGCGCCGGAAGAGCGCAAGGTACAAGGGGCGATCATCAACGTCGCCAAAGAGCAGATCGAAACCGCGCTGACCGCACGTCGCGATGCACTGGCCAATGCCCAGATGCAGGCGCGCCTGAATGCGGAAGCCATCGATGTCACCTTGCCGGGCCGCGGCCGTGGCGTGGGCGGCATCCACCCCGTGATGCGCTCCTGGCAGCGCGTCGAGGAAACCTTCCGCTCCATCGGTTTTGATGTCGCCGACGGTCCCGAGATCGAGACCGACTGGACCAATTTCACCGCATTGAACAGCCCCGAGAACCACCCGGCGCGCTCGATGCAGGACACCTTCTACATCGAAGGCAACGACACCCAGGGCAAGCCGCTGCTGCTGCGTACCCACACCAGCCCGATGCAAGTGCGCTACGCCCGCATGAACAAGCCGCCCATCAAGGTCATCGCACCGGGCCGCACCTATCGCGTCGACAGCGATGCCACCCATTCGCCGATGTTCCACCAGGTCGAAGGCCTGTGGATCGCCGAGGACATCAGCTTCGCCGACCTCAAGGGCGTGTACCTCAACTTCGTCAAGGCCTTCTTCGAGACCGACGACCTGCAGGTGCGCTTCCGTCCCTCGTATTTCCCCTTCACCGAACCTTCGGCCGAGATCGACATCGCCTTCGGCAGCGGTCCCCTGAAGGGGCGCTGGCTGGAAGTCTCCGGTGCTGGCCAGGTGCACCCGACGGTGGTGCGCAACATGGGCCTGGATCCTGAGCAGTACATCGGTTTCGCGTTCGGCTCGGGCCTGGAGCGCCTGACCATGCTGCGCTACGGGATCAACGACCTGCGCCTGTTCTACGAAGGCGACCTGCGCTTCCTGAAGCAATTCAATTAATTCGATCACGCAGGACGCCGCGCTGTCGCGGCGTGCCTCCGGCTCATAGCTCATAGCCGATAGCTGAAAGTCTGAATCATGCAATTCTCTGAAAACTGGCTGCGTACCATGGTCAACCCGACCATGACCTCGGATGAACTGTCGCACCTGCTGACCATGTCCGGCCTGGAAGTCGAGGAAGTCGAACCGGTTGCGCCTCCCTTCACCAACGTGGTGGTGGGCGAAGTGCTGGAAGTCTCCAAGCACCCGGATGCGGACCGCCTGAACGTATGCCGCGTCAATGTTCATACCGGCACCATCCTCAACATCGTCTGCGGCGCGCCCAATGTGCGCCCTGGTCTCAAGGTGCCTTGCGCCATGGTCGGCGCCGTGCTGCCGCCGGGTGCCGATGGCAAGCCTTTCGAGATCAAGGTCGGCAAGCTGCGCGGCGTGGAGTCGCAAGGCATGCTGTGCTCAGCCCGCGAACTGAAGCTGTCGGAAGATCATGGTGGCCTGCTGGAGCTGCCCGACGATGCACCGGTCGGCCAGAATTTCCGCGACTACCTGCAACTGAACGACCTGAAGTTCACCATCAAGCTGACCCCCAACAAGGCGGATTGCCTGTCGGTGCTGGGCGTGGCACGTGAAGTGTCGGCCCTGACCGGTACGCCCCTGAAGGCGCCGGTCTATCAGGCTGCCGCCGTCAATCTGGATGAGAAGCTGCCGGTGCGCATTTCCGCGCCCGAGCTGTGCGGCCGTTTTGCCGGCCGCGTGATCCGTGGCCTCAACGCCAAGGCCGCCACCCCGCAGTGGATGAAGCAGCGCCTCGAGCGCAGCGGCCAGCGTTCGATCTCGGCGCTGGTCGATATCTCCAATTACGTGATGCTGGAGCTGGGCCGTCCTTCGCACGTGTTCGACCTCGACAAGATCCATGGCGGCCTGGACGTGCGCTGGGGCCGCAAGGGTGAATCCCTGAAGCTCCTCAACGGCAATACCGTGGAAGTCGATGAGTGGGTCGGCGTGATCTCCGATGACAAGGAAATCGAATCCCTGGCCGGCATCATGGGTGGCGACGCCACTGCGGTCTCGCTGGATACCACCAACATCTACCTGGAAGCCGCGTTCTGGTTCCCGCAGGCGATCCAGGGTCGTGCCCGCCGCTACAACTTCTCGACCGATGCCGCGCATCGTTTCGAGCGAGGCGTGGACTTCGCCACCGTGGTCGATCACATCGAGCGCATCACGGCGCTGCTGCTGGAAATCTGCGGTACGCCCGATACCCGCGTGGGCCCGGTGGACGACCAGATCGTCAACCTGCCCAAGCGCGAACCGGTTTCCCTGCGCACCGCACGCGCGGCCAAGGTGATCGGCGTGGAGATCACTGACGAGATGGTCTCGGACATCTTCAAGCGCCTTGGCCTGACGTTCGACTACCAGCCTGGCCTGTTCTCGGTGACCCCGCCGTCCTATCGCTTCGACATCGAGATTGAGGAAGACCTGATCGAGGAAGTCGCGCGCGTCTACGGTTTCGAGAACATTCCGGCGCTGCCGCCGGTGGCCGCCAATGCCATGCGCATCGCGCCGGAGAACACGCGTTCGCTGTTCGCCATCCGTCGCCTGCTGGCCGATCAGGACTACCAGGAAGTGGTCAACTTCAGCTTCGTGGAAAGCGCCTGGGAAGCTGACTTCGCCGGCAACACCGATCCCATCAAGCTGTTGAATCCGATCGCCAGCCAGATGAGCGTGATGCGTTCGTCGCTCATCGCCGGCCTGGTCGCCAATGCACGCTACAACGTCAACCGCAAGGCGGCGCGTGTCCGCGTCTTCGAAGCGGGTGCCGTGTTCCACAAGAACGCCGCCATCAGCGATGGTCCGCTGGCTGTCGCCGGTTTCGAGCAGCCCAAGCGCGTGGCCGCGCTGGCCTATGGTCCGGTGGCCGACGAGCAGTGGGGCCAGCCGACCCGCAACGTCGACTACTTCGACGTCAAGGCCGACCTGGAAGCACTGTTCGCGCCGCGCGCGCTGCGTTTCGTCAAGGCCGAACATCCGGCTCTGCATCCGGGACGCACTGCGCACGTACTGCTGGGTGAGAAGGTGGTCGGCGTGATCGGTGAACTGCATCCCAAGTGGCAGCAGAAGTACGACCTGCCGCTGGCGCCCGTGGTCTTCGAAGTGGATGCCGAGGCGCTGCAGCAGCGTGACCTGCCGTCCTACTCGGAAATTTCCAAGTTCCCGGCGGTCAGCCGCGACATCGCGCTGGTGGTGAAACAGTCGGTCGGTGCCCAGCAATTGCTGGACGTATTTGCCGCTGAAAAGCAGGCCAATCCGGATTGCGGCATCTTGCAAGCCCTTGTTTTATTTGATGAATATCAAGGCAAGGGGCTGGAAGCGGACGAAAAAAGCCTTGCGTTCCGCTGCACCTTGCAAGATACTCAAAACACCCTTCAGGATGACAAGGTTGACCTTGCGGTGAATGCACTGGTTGCCGCGGCGAGCGCCAAGCTCGGCGCCAGGTTGCGTGCCTGATGTGATGTCCGAGAGCGAAAATAATTACAGACCGGAATCGGTTGAGGCCCAGTCATTCATCGCCATGAACAACGTGAATTCGAACGAATTTCAATCCGTGCTGGACGCCGACCTGCATCGTGCCGTACTGGAATCCCAGGCACGTTCGCAGGCCGACAAGAACCTGCCGACGCTGACCAAGGCCGAGCTGGCCGAACTTTTGTTCGAGCAGGTCGGTCTGAACAAGCGCGAAGCGAAGGACATGGTGGAAACCTTCTTCGACGAGATCCGCAACGCTCTCGAACGTGGCGAGGCCGTCAAGCTGTCCGGCTTCGGTAATTTCCAGCTGCGCGACAAGCCGCAACGGCCTGGCCGCAATCCCAAGACTGGCGAGGAAATCCCCATCACCGCGCGCCGCGTCGTGACCTTCCACGCCAGTCAGAAATTGAAGGAAATGGTGGAACTCTCCAGCGGTGACGCCGTTGAAATGTCCGTCTAATTTATGAACGATCGTGTCAACAAACCGGCGGCCATCGTCTTGCCGCCCATCCCGGCCAAGCGTTATTTCACGATAGGCGAGGTCAGCGAACTGTGCGGTGTGAAGCCGCACGTGTTGCGCTACTGGGAACAGGAATTCACCCAGCTGAAACCTGTGAAGCGCCGTGGCAACCGGCGTTATTACCAGCACCACGAAGTGCTGCTGATCCGCCGTATCCGTGAACTGCTGTATGAACAAGGCTTCACTATCAGTGGTGCCCGCAACAAGCTTGATGGCACGCACGAGGCCGAGCAGCCGCAAGAACCGCAGCGCCCCGTCATCAGCCTGGATGAAGCGGCCATCGATGCGCTGCGCGCGGAGTTGCAAGCCGTGCTGGAAACACTCAAGCCGGGAGCAGCTGCCTGAGTCCAACAGGCTAGGCCGATTTCTCTGATGCATATTCTTGGCGCCACACGCCGGTCTTCATGGCCGCCGTGTGGCGTGTTCATTTCAGGGCCATGCCGGCACACCGGCAGGCCGGGGACTAATCATGATGTGTTACCAATGGCGCCCCATGCGGGCCGATGATCTGCCGCGCGTGATGGCGATTGCCGAACAAGTTCATGTCGGTTATTTCGAAGCTGAAGAGGTCTTCGCTGAGCGCCTTGCGCTGTTTGCACCCGGATGCCTCATCGCCGTGCGTGAGGCAGGGGAGGGCGAGGAAGAGGTGATCGGCTATGCCTTCCTGCATCCGGCGCGCCAAGGTTTTCCGCCCGCCCTCAATACTTTGCTGGGGCATCTGGACCCGGCGGCCGATTGCCTGCATCTGCATGATGTGGCGCTGCTGCCTGCAGCGCGCGGTTCCGGTCTCGGTCGCCGTCTTGTGGACGTGCTCGCTGAACTTTGTCAGGCCCATGGCTTGTCCAAGGCTGCCTTGGTCGCTGTTCACGCGTCCAATGGCTATTGGCAGGCGGCGGGCTTCCTGGAGAATGCCCAGGTGTCGGTGCAAGGCAGGGCATACCTGGCGAGTTATGGTGACGACGCCCTCTACATGACGAAGAATCTCACCTGGTAATCACCGCTGTTGGACAGGATGGCGATCGCGAAACATGTTGCAAAAATATCACGTAAGCGCAATTGCACTTTGGTCTTGATCAAATAACAATAGTTGCATTAAAATTAATAAAAAATTTACAACTATTTGTGTAGATTTGCGTCGGTGTAACGCCATCTTTCAGTCCGGCCTCCTAGTACGACACCAACAGGCGGCATCCGTTATAGAGGTAACGATTCATGTCGCGGTTTTCGAAGTCGGTATTGTGCAGTGTGGCGGTCCTTCCCATTTTTACCCTCGCTTTGACCGATGCGCACGCGGCGACCACGCCGCTCACTGGCGCCGAGGCGCTCAGTCAGTTCAACCTGATCACGCTGGGTAACGTCAACTCCAACTCCCACGTAGACGGTCGCGCCTGGATCGGGGGCTCGGCCAACGGCGGCGACTACGTGCAGCATGTTGGCAGCACGCCGGGTTCCGACTATGCCGGACTGACCGTCATGGGCAGCGCCAACAATGTGCACGTCAATGGATTGGGTTCGTATATTGGTGGATCGCTGACCAATTCCATCGTCAACAGCGGCTCGAGCTACATCGGCGGAGCGGTCGGCAACAGCAACCTGAATGGCGCGTCCTATGTGGCGGGTGGCAGTAGCGGGACCAACTTCAATGGTCCCCGTTTATCGACCCCGAGTGCACTGATCCAGTCCAATGCATCAGCAGCTGCTTCGACCAATTTCGGCAACACCCTGTCCACCTTGTCCAATACGCTCAAGGGCGCGGTAGCCAACAGCACGGTATCCGTCGTGGGCAACAAGGCGACGTTCAATGCCGTGGCCAACAGCAAGGGTGTAGCGGTATTCGACCTGAGCAACGCCACCAGCGCATCGGTTTTCTCGGCGGGCGAGTTTTCGTTTGCGGCCAATGGTGCCAGTACCATCATCATCAATTCCAGCGTGAGTTCCGCCGTCATCGGTGCCAACTTCCTGGGTGGTCAAGCGCAATCCCTGGGCAAGTCGATTGTCTGGAATTTCTACAACGCGACCAGCCTGACCATCAACAACCAGTTCGGTGGATCGATCCTGGCAACCCGCGCCAGCCTGACCAACAACCAGAACATCGAAGGCGGCGTCTTCGTCAACAGCTTGACCCAGAATGGTGAGCTGCACCTGCAAGCCTTTACGGGCAACCTGGCCTCCGTGGCGCCGGTACCCGAGCCGGAAGAATACCTCTTGATGGTGGCGGGCCTGGTGCTCGTCGTTGGAGCGGCTGCATTGCGTCGGCGCCGCATTGTGGCCTCAGGCATGTTGGCTGCCTGATTCCCGGGGCTGCAAGGGGGATCGTCGATGCCGTTCAGCGTGCGCTGGACGGCATTTTTCATGAGGGACGGGTGTCAGAGCGGCTCATGCCGCATGTAGACCTCGGTGCGGCCGGACAGATTCTTTGCCAGTTCCTGCAGGAAGCTTTGGGTCGGGGCGGGCTTGTCGAACCCGGTCATCATCAAGGCAACCGCCAGGCCCAATGGCAGAAGCAGATGGCGCAAGGGTGGGGCCGACTGTCGCAGCGACAGCCCGAAAGCCCAAGCAGCAGTCGCGCCGACCAGCAGGCCGAGCAGGACTTCGGATTCAGAATGGACCTTGATCATCAAGCGAGACAGGCCCACTGCGGTAACCAGCACCGCCGTCAGCGTCAGCACCACGGCACGGCGCAAGCGGCTGCTGTCTTGCGTAAGAAGCAGGGCAATCGACAGATAAAGGGCGCTGGAAGAGGCCGTGTGGCCGCTGAAGCCGGTGAAGTTGAGCATGGGCAGGGTGATGTTCCAGCCCATGAAGAGCAGCTTGCTGATGACCACGATCATCATGGCGCCGCCAAAGGCGAACAGCCAGGCAAGCATCGGCCGCCACATGCGGTTGATGCCCAGCCAGAGTGCCAGGATGCATGCGCCGGGAATGGTCATTGTGCTATCGCCTAGAAATGTGATGGTGTGCCAGTTCATTCAATGAAGTCAAAGAGGGTGGAATTCGGAAGATGTGGCGGAAAGGGATTCGCCAAGGCATCTTAGCGATTTGGGGGACGGGGAGAAAGCGCTGTGAGTCTTGTCGCAAGATAAACGTTCAGTTTTTGTTGCGTTGCGATATAAATAGTTTATGTGATTTGACGAGTGTGTTGTTGAATTACAAATTTTCCATTTGTCCTACAAGGGCATTCTCGGTTGTCTGATTGCCCCATTTTTAGCGGCGAGTATCCTTACGTGATTCTTTTCTATGTGGCAATCTTCTACACATTTTTTTGCCTAATTCAAAAAAATCATGCATGATAACTTCTAATTTTTTCTGTGTTGCAGTGCAGCAATGCGGACGCCAAACATTGCCATTGTTTTAAAAGTAGAACTAAAAAAGAAAGGGCTCTGATTCGTGATGCCACGGCAGTTTCGCAACAGCAGCAAGCGCAAGACCCGGGTGCAAGTGTGCGCTCTGATGGTGTCGATGGCTTGCCCTCTTGCATACGCGGCAGACCCCGGTCAGGTGGTTGTTCCGTATGTGCAGTACACGTATTTGCATGACGATAATTTGTTGCGCTTGAGCAGCCCGGAAGCGGCGCAGGCCGCATTGGGTACTTCGCGTCTTTCAGACAATGTGCAGAGCAAGCTCGGCGGGATTCGGATTGATCGCATGATCAGTCGCCAGCATATTGCTCTGGATGCAAGCGTCACCAAGAATACCTTCGACTTTTTCAAGCAGTTCGACAACGATTCGCGGGATTTGAAAGCAGATTGGGCCTGGGTTCTTGGAGAGCGATTTTCAGGGAACGTCGGCTATGTCTATTCGCGTTCGCTGACACCTTTCCAGAATCTTCGAGTCTTTGAGCCAAACATCCGCACGATGGACACCAAGTATGCGAGCGCTGCATGGCAACTGCACCCTGACTGGACGGTACGTGCCGTAGCGTCCGAGTTTGGTTTGTCATATGGTTTGCCAGCTCAACAGGTCAACAATTTCACGCAGAACGTGGCCGAACTTGGCCTGGACTACACTGCGCGCAGCGGCAGCATTGCCGGGCTTCAGGTACGTCGGACCACGGGGCACTATCCGTTCGATACGATCATCGGAACCAGTGCGCTGAACAATTCGTTTACTCAGGAAGATTACAAGGCCAAGATCGTCTGGCTCTACAGTGCAAAGACCAAGCTGCAATTTCTGGGTGGCCTGACGCAGCGGGAGCGCAACTCCGCGGCCAGCGGCAATGGATACCGCGGCTTCAATGCGCGTCTGGTCGCTGACTGGACTCCATCTGCAAAGACTGGCTTTAAGGCAAACCTGTGGCGTGAAATCGGGGGTGTCAATGACGTGGACGCGAATTTTTCGCTGACTACAGGGGCCAGCGTGGCCGCGGTTTATCTGCCGACGGCAAAGCTCCGGGTGGATGGCCTGGTGGATGTTGAGCGCAGAAATTATAACGGTGCGTCCATCATCACAGGCATCACTCCCTCCAATCGCCGCGACAATTATGACAAGGCCAGTGTGAGCCTGACCTATTCGCCCACAACCTCGCTGTCTCTGGTGCTCGCGGTGTACCGCGAAAAATTGGAATCAAACATCACCAGTTTCAGCTATCTCTCCAACGGCATCTCGCTGACTTCGCGCTATGAATTCTGAGGCCCCCAAAATGAGTGACCTACACGATGGCCTGCCGTTGGTCAACGTCAAGCCCAATACCATTACCATGGTATTCAAGCGCTTCGTCGAGCCAGCATTGATTGTGGCGTATCTATGGGTGCTGGTGCGAATTCACGGACATCCTTTCATCGGGGATTATTGGGTGCTGGCCATTATGGCTTTCTTCCTGTCGTCCTATTTCTTTACCGAGTTTCATCAGAGGCGCTTGCGCCGCAATCCCAAAGGTCCTTCCGCGCTTTCGCCGCTGATGGACTGGGTCGCCGTGGCGGCGGTGCTGGTGCTGGTGGCTTATATCTGCGATTTCTATCAGAACCTGTCGATGCGGGCGATCTTCTTCTGGGTCGTCAGCACCCCGATTGGCCTGATCGTCTCGCAGCATTTGCAGGCGCGAGTAATGCGCGACCTTCACACCAAAGGCGAGGTGCGCAAGGCGATCATCATTGGCGTCAATCCCGCTGCACTCAAACTTGCTGATCGCATGGAGAAATATCCCTCCTTGATGATCAAGCTGATGGGTTTCTTTGATGACCGCGAGCTCAATCGGCAGCCACCAGGGACTTACACGCCCCTTCACGGCAAGATGTCCGATGTGGCGGCCTACGTACGCGAAAACAATATCAACATGGTGTACATCAGCATGCCTATCTCTGCACAGCCGCGCGTTTTGCAGATGATTGACGAGTTGCAGGACACCACAGCTTCAATTTATTTCATTCCAGATATCTACATTTTCAACCTGATCCAGGCGCGCTTCGATTACGTCGGCGGCATGGCCGTGATGGCGATCTGCGAAACACCGTTTACCGGTACCAACAACATTGTCAAGCGCGTCAGCGATCTGGTACTGGCCTCCGGCATTCTGCTGATGCTTCTTCCGGTGATGATGGTCATCGCGATCTGCGTCAAGCTGACTTCTCCGGGTCCAATCATCTTTAAGCAACGCCGCTACGGATTGGATGGCGAGGAAATCGTGGTCTATAAATTCCGCTCCATGACAGTGATGGAGGATGGTGGCAAAGTCACCCAAGCCACCAAGGGTGATATGCGCTTGACCAAGATCGGTGGTTTCCTGCGCTCCAGTTCGCTGGACGAACTGCCGCAGTTCTTCAATGTCTTGCAAGGGCGCATGAGCATTGTAGGTCCGCGGCCCCATGCGGTGGCTCACAACGAGCTATATCGCAAGCAGATCAAAGGCTACATGCTGCGTCACAAGGTCAAGCCCGGCATCACGGGATGGGCCCAGGTCAATGGCTTGCGCGGTGAGACCGAAACACTGGACAAGATGAAGGCGCGGATTGAATTTGACTTGGAATATCTGCGCCGCTGGTCATTGATGTTTGATCTTTGGATCATCTTCCAGACCGTGCGCATGGTTATCAAGCGCGACAACGCTTACTGATGGACAAGCCCCCCACAGGGGAGAGCAAATTCGCACCGGCCCAGACGGCCGGCAACAAGTGACAGAAAAAAAGAAAGCTTGGTCAAATGAAAATCGGGAAGGCAGTACTTTCACAGCATCACAATCTCACCGGTAAGGTGATTGTCTCGGCCATGCTCATGCTGGCTCTGGCTGCTTGCGGCGAGAAAAAGGCGTCTTCCGGCTCTACTCAGGTGGTGGCCAATGTGGATGGGCAAGAGATCACGATCCACCAAGTCAACAACGAACTGGCCAAGACCGGTGGAACGCAGGTCACCAAGCAGCTGCTAGATGGGCTGGTGGCGCGGCAATTGCTTGTCAATGCCGCCAAGAAGGACAAGCTTGATACCGACCCTGCCGTATTGGCTGATATGGAGCGTTCGCGAAATCTGGTGCTGGCACAGAGCTATGTCTCCAGCAAACTCAAGGCGCCGACTCGCCCGTCGGAACAGGAAGTCGAGGACCTCTACCGGAAAAACCCGGACTGGTTCGCTCAGCGTCGACAGTATGAGTTTGCTCAGTTGATTATCGCAGGTACTAATTTGACGCCGGAGCTCAACGCATTGATGGAGCAGCCGGGAAAACGCCTGGAAGATGTCGTTGCGTGGCTTGATTCCCACCGAATTCAGTATGCGCGGCAACAGGTCCTGAAGACCTCGGCAGATCTGCCGCCACAAATGAATTCCAGTTTGAAGAACATGGAGCGCGGCGCACTGTTCGTGGTGATTGAAGGCCCGACCGCGATTCTGACTTCGTTGCAGGATGCCAAGAGTGCGCCGGTCACATTGGCGCTGGCGACCCCGCAAATTCAGCAGTACTTGGTGAGCCAGAAGCAAAACCAGGCCTCCGAGCAACTGGTGGAGCGGCTGAAGAAGGATGCCAAGATCGAGTATTCGGAGCAGGCCAAATCATTCAAGGATCTGGGAGCCACACCTGTCAGCACTGGTGAGGGCGTCAAAGACGATGAGAGCGGGAAAAACGAAGCGATTTCCCGCGGTGTGACTGGTTTCAAATAAAGAAGTCCTGATCAACCTCCGGGCGTATGACGCCTGAATCAAGAACCTGAAGTACTGCGGAGTAATGACAATGATGAGAAAAGTGGTGTTCCTGTTGGTCGGCCTGATGCTCGCCAGTTGGAGTTTGTTTGCCCAGGCCGACGATATCCTGCTGGGTGCGGGTGACGTGATTCGGGTTAAGGTCTACGGCAGTGAAGACCTGACTCTGGAGACGCGAATCAGTGAAGCAGGTGTGATCAGCTATCCCCTGGTCGGTGAGGTCAAGATCGGCGGCCTTTCTACCGCGCAGGCAGAAAGCAAAATTGCCGGCTTGTTGAAGAAGGGCGGCTATCTGGTCAATCCTCAGGTCAATATCCTGGTCACTGTGCCGCAGAGCCAGATGGTCTCCGTCCTGGGGCAGGTAAACAAGCCAGGGCGTTATCCGCTGGATGGCAAGCGCAACGTGGCAGATGTCGTTGCGTTGGCAGGAGGGGTCACGCCTGATGGCGGTGATGCGCTCACCATTGTCCGAAATGATGGCAATAACGTCACCAAGCAGCTGGTCGATATCTACGCCATCACGCACAGCGGCGACACGACTTCTCTGCCTGAGGTAAAGGGCAATGATGTGGTGTATGTCGAGCGTTCGCTGCGTTTCTACATCTACGGCGAAGTGCAACGCCCCGGTATGTACAAACTGGAGCGTGGCACAACTGTTCTTCAGGCTTTGTCGGTCGGCGGTGGTCTGACCCAGCGTGGTACCGAGCGCGGACTGACGGTCAAGCGCCGCGATCCGGAAGGCAACCTGCAAGAAATCACCGTTAAAAAGGACGATCTTCTGCAGGCTGACGATATCGTCTATGTCAAGGAAAGCTGGTTCTGAGTGCCGCTGTGCACACCTCTTCCTATGTGTTTTTCCGTTTAGTAATCGAAGACGCCAACCAGGAGGCGTAATCCCATGAACCTATCTCAATTTCTTCTGATCCTTCAGGCACACCGTAAGGTCATATTGCTCATTCTTTCGATTACGGTCGTCGTCGCGTTGGTGGTGAGCCTTGTATTGCCCAAGCAATACAAGGCGACGTCCTCCGTGGTGCTCAATTACAAGGCCTCCGATCCAGTGACCGGCTTGGTGGTTGCGCCACAAGCTCTGCCAGGATTCATGCCCACGCAAGTAGCCATCATCAACAGCCCATCGGTGGCCCTGGGCGTGGTTGACAGCTTGAAACTGGCTGATCAGCAGGAGGTCAAGGATGCCTATGCCGACGATAATCACGGTGACTTGGATATCCGCAATTGGCTGGCTGCACTGTTGCTCAAGAAAATGGATGCAGTGGCGTCCAAGGAAAGCAGCGTAATTGACATCACTTTCAAGGCGCAAGACCCGCAGTTTGCAGCCTTGGTGGCCAATGCCTTTGCCGCATCGTATCAACGCGTAAGCATGCAACTCAAGCTGGACCCCACCCGCAAGGCTTCGTCGTATTTCAATGATCAAGTCAAAGTACTGCGCGATACCTATGAGCAGGCGCAGGCCAAGTTGTCCAAGTACCAGGAAGAACACGGCATCACCAATATCGACAATCGCACCGATGTCGAGACTAATCGCCTCAATGATCTGTCCACGCAATTGGTGATGGCACAGGCCGCATTGTCCGAGGCGCAGTCGCGTCGTCGCCAAGCTTCCGCCGGGGCTGGTACGGAGTCGCCGGACGTCAACGCCAACCCTCTGGTGCAGACTTTGAAGACCAACCTGGCCGCGTCAGAGGCGCGCTTCGAGCAAGCTTCCAAGCGCTTGGGCGTGAATCATCCAGACTACCTGGCAGCCAAGGCCGAGCGAGACGGCCTGCGCTCGCAGTTGAGTGCGGCCACAGCATCCATTTCTTCTTCCGTTGGTACCAACGCGACTATCCTCGCCAAACGTGAGGCGGAAATCCGCGCCGAATTCGAAGCGCAGAAGCGCAAGGTCCTGGAAATGAATCGGACCCGTGATGAACTGGCCGTTCTCAGCCGGGAGCTGGATAGCGCTCAACGCGCCTACGAACTGACCTCGCAGCGCTTTGCCCAGACAAATCTGGAAGGCCAGTCCAACCAGTCCGATATCTCCCTGTTGTCGGCAGCGGTTCCGCCAGCACAGGCGTCTAGCCCGAAGATTTTCCTCAATCTCATCCTGGCCATCTTCGTTGGGGGGATTCTGGGCGTGGTGGCCGCGGTAGGTTTGGAGCTGGCCAACCGCCGTGTGCGATCGGAGCACGATCTGGTAGAAGAACTGGGCTTGCCCGTGCTGGGTTCGATCACCAGGCCTGTTGCCAACAAGCGCCGCCGCTTCTGGTTCGGTCGGACAAAGCCGGCCTGATCCCCGGGCCGCCACCTTGCGAATAAAAATACGATTACCGGAAATATCATGACTACAGCAACCTTGACACTCACTGAAGGCACAGCGCTGCCCAATCGCTCGATCGGTGCCATTCTGGTGGATAGCGGAAAGCTTTCGCCTGAGAACGCCGAACGCATCGTGCGTTTGCAACGCGAGCGCGGCTTGCGCTTCGGCGATGCGGCGATCCAGTTGGGATTGCTGACCCAGTCCGACATTGAGCAGGCGCTGTCACGGCAGTTTGATTATCCCTATCTGCTCAAGGGGGAAAGCAAGGTCAGCGAGAAGGTTGTCGCTGCCTACAATCCTTTCAGCAAGCAAGTAGAGGCTTTGCGTGCTCTGCGCAGCCAGTTGATCGTGCGGTGGTTTGACGTCGACGGCAAGCACAAGTCGCTGGCCATCGTTAGCCCGGAAAGCGGAGAAGGGCGCAGCTTCATTGCATCCAATCTTGCCGTGGTGTTCTCGCAGCTCGGTGAGCGGACCTTGCTGATCGATGCCGATATGCGCACACCTTGCCAGCATGAGCTCTTCGGATTGGACAATCGAAATGGTCTTTCAGGCGTGATCGCTGGCCGCTGCACGGCGGCAGATGCGGTACAACGAGTTCCTGATCTGCTGGATTTGTCGGTGCTTCCCGCCGGCCCGACACCGCCCAATCCGCAAGAACTGCTGGGGCGTCCCAATTTCACGCAGCTACTGACGGATCTGGCGCAGGAATACGACATCATTTTGGTAGATACGCCAACCGGCGGTCAGTTTGCAGACGGCAACATGATATCCGCACGCACCGGTGCCAGTCTGGTCGTAGTGCGCACCAACATGACGCATATTTCTGCTGTGCGGACACTTACTGAAAAACTTACCAGCGCTCACGTGGCAGTTGTTGGTAGTGTGATCAACGAGTTTTGATGCCCACCGGTTCCTGAAAGTGTGAAGATGACTGCGGATTCAATACGCCCGGCGATGCCTCAACGGCGTTTTTCCGGCCTTCCCTGGCTGGTCGTCGCGGCAGGCCTTGCTGCGATGTACATCCCTAGCTTCATCGATTTGTTCCACGGCGTGTGGGGTACTGAGCGCAATGCGCATGGACCCATCGTGCTGGCAGTTGCTTGTTGCTACATGTTCGTACGCGTCAGGCAGTTGCGGGATGACGGCTTGATTGAACGTAAGCCGGCGCCGCTGATGGGCAGCGTCTTTCTGCTGCTGGGCTTGCTGTGCTTTGTGCTGGGCCGATCTCAGACCGTTCTGTTCATGGAGGCGGGCTCCCTCATTCCGATCTTGATGGGGATCGTCTTGGTGCAATTTGGGAAGCGGACTTGCCGTCGACTCTGGTTCGCTTTCTTCTTCATGCTGTTTATGGTGCCGTTACCGGCCTCGGTAGTGGACCTGCTGACTCAGCCGCTGAAGATCGGCGTGTCCTATGTCTCTGAAGTGATCTTGCGTCATCTGGGTTATCCAATTGCTCGCAGTGGCGTGATTCTTTACATCGGACCGTATCAGCTGCTGGTGGCCGATGCCTGCGCAGGTTTGAATTCGCTGTTCACGCTGGAGGCGCTCGGGTTGCTGTACATGAATTTGGTGCGTCACCAATCGGTATTTCGCAACTTGCTATTGGCCGTCTTGATTGTGCCTATCTCGTTTACCGCCAACACCGTACGGGTGATGGTGCTGGCCCTCATCACTTTTTATATGGGCGACGCAGCCGGTCAGGGTTTTCTGCATGGTTTTGCCGGCATGCTGCTGTTTATGGTTGCGCTTGCCCTGATCATTGCTCTGGACGGCATATTGCGCTGGATTGCGGTGCGTTATGCCAAATGGCGTGGTGTGGCCGCTCCCGCCGCCGTGCAACGTCAGCGTGCTGCGGTAGCTTCCTCTGATGATAATGCCAAATTCAGCATGAGGCTGCCGGTGGCTGCGCTGCTTGCCTTGATGATGGTGCTTTCGGTCGGCGTGGTGCAACTGCTCATCCCGCACGAGGTTAACGTCGTGAAAAAGGGCAAGTTCAACGACATTATTCCCACCCGCTTCGGCGATTGGCATGAGGTACCTTCCCCCTTCCTGCAGGTGAATGTCAATGTGGAAGACGGGACTGATCGCAGCTCGGACCAACCCTATGATGATGTACTTGGAAGGACTTACGTCAACGGCCGCGGGCAGATGGTGATGCTGGCGCTGGCTTATGCCAGCGAACAGACCCAGGACGTCAAGATCCACTTGCCCGAGGTCTGCTATGTTGCGCAGGGCTTCAACCTCAAGGATCAGAAGCGAGTAGGTTTGCAGATGCAGGCGTCCGGTAAGACCGTCAATGGCGCGCAGTTCGTTGCTACGCACCAGAACCGGCTTGAGGCGGTGACGTATTGGGTCCGCATCGGCGATGGCTTCCCCAATGGCGGCATGGCCGCCCGGCTGAAGATCTTCGAAGATGGCATGGCGGGACGTGTTTCCGACGGCATTCTGGTCCGTGCTTCGAGCTTGCTGCAGGAGAACGACAAACAGGCGGAGGCCTTTGATTTGCAGCATCGCTTCCTTGAAGACTTGCAGACGGCAGTAAGGGCGAACAGTCCCGGTTTGCTGGTGCCAGTGTGATTGGCACTCGGACAGCCCTCTATTGCTTGCGAAGTTTCGGTATGTGCATGTTGAAGTTTGGCGCTCTGCCGAGGACAACGATATGAAAAAAATTGATCTGGATTCATCGCAGTTGCTGGTGCTAGGGGCCGCGGTGATGGTTGCCGTGGTGGTCGGCATGGCATTGCCCGTAGTGGCGGCTCTGTTGGGCGATAGTTATGCCAGGCTCGCGGCCTTGCCCGTCTTGTTCCTGCTCGGTGGCGTATTTCTCTTCAACAAGCGGCTTTTATTGTTGATGGTGCTTCTCTTGCGCGCTTCCGGCGATATCGTGCTGGAAGCTACCCGCGTCGGCGCTACCGGAGCGTCGACCGGTCTGGGTGGGGCCATCAATGCCTTGGTCATCCTGATTGCACTATTGCTCTTTATCGAGAGGCCGCGCCTGTTGCCGCGGAAGGCGGCCGTGGTTTGGTTAATACTGATTGCAGTGGAGGCCGTGGGTGTGGTGGTGACCCCGGTTCCGAGTTTCGGCGTGAAGATGGCGCTGGCGTTCTGTTCCTATTTTGCAGTTTTTGTCTGCGCATTTTATACGGTACGTACGCAAGATGACTTCCGTTTCATGGTTCGTATCATCGTCGGTTCGTCCGTGATTCCTGTGATATACGGCCTGATCAGCATTGCTCTCAAAGGGGCCGGTGGTATCAGCACTCTTCGTGTCCAAAGTACCTTCACTCATCCAAACATCTTTGCCTTCTATCTGACGCTGGTAATTTCGCTCGGGTTGTATGTATTGAAGAGCTCGACTTTCAAGCTCAGCTCTATTCAGCGTGTCAGCTTTACAGCTTATGTCGGTCTGCTGGCGGTGATGTTGTTGCTGACGCAGACGCGGAGCGCGTGGCTGGCGTGTTTTCTGTTATTCGTGTTGTATGGTGCGCTGTTCGAACGGCGCTATCTTGTCTATATCTTGGTGCTCTGTTGTTTGGCGATGCTGATCCCCAGTGTTCAACAGCGGATCATGGATCTGGATGCCGGTAACAGCATGGCCAACTACGCCAAGCTGAATTCTTTTGCCTGGCGCGTGTTGCTATGGGATTCGGCCCTGAAATGGATGTCTGCCAGTCGCTATTTCACCGGCTACGGCGTGGAAGCGTTCGGATTCTACGCGCCGCTATTTTTCCCCATGGCGGGCAATACCGAATGGAGCGCCCACAACGTGTACGTGCAGCTGTTCTTTGACGTCGGGTTGCTTGGACTGCTAGCGTATTTTGCAGTGTTCTATCAATGCTTCCGTGCGCTGCTCAAGTATTACAAACGCGATCGTCTCGCTGCCGGAATATTGATGTGCGCGCTGGTCCAATATCTGGTGGTATCGGCCTCGGACAACATGCTCGGTTATCTGGCGTTCAACTGGTATTTCTGGACGGCTATGGGAATGGGATGGTCTTTGTGCTCAAATCTGGAGCGCCAGGAGAAAGTCGGCATCCAGAAATCGATAGGGCCGGCTACTGCTCCCCTGACGCCCGCTTGATGTGACCATTTCCTCCCCCTGCAGCGGGGGAGGGAGTGCATGGGATTCAGTCGGCCTTGATCAATTCGGCGGCTGCGGATGAGCTTGCTCCGCCGCTCTGGGCGTAGAGTGCGAGCTTTGGCGTGTTTGCCGTCCACTTGAAGGTGGCGCTTTGACCATTGCTGAGATACCCGGTGTCAGTGACGACTTTGCCCACCAGCTGGTCGTAGACCGTGAAACGCAGTTTGGCTCCTCCAGTAGTGCGGGCGGTCAGCTTGTAGTTGCTGCCCATTACGGGTTTGGCCCAGTTGACGCCAACGATGCCTCGGTTGGAGTAATTGACTGCGGTGGTGTTGGCGCTGCTGTCTGTAAAGACGACGGCTTGATCCCATGAGCTGAACTTCGCTTGTCCGGTTCCGGACTGCAAGGTCCAAGTGCCGCGCATGGATAGAAGGTTGAGGTTTTGATTCGGTGTAAAAGGCTTGCCATTGCCGTCGATCCAGCCGCTGGCGCCGGTCACGCGCCGCAAGGCCGCCCGAATCATATGCAGTTCATTGCCGGCGACCGAATTCCATCCATTAGGCGCTGGATTGGCGCTGGAGCCGATCTCGGCATAGATCACGAAAGGCGTGCCGTAGTTTGCATCGGTGACGTAGGCACCATAGCGCTTGAGTGTTTCGGCGATACGGCGCAACTCTTCATTGGTGATCTTGCTGGTGTCAAAGGAGGGCGGCAGCATCATCAAGGCGCCCTCAGGAATGGTGCCCTTGTTGAGCTTGGGTGCGTTTGCATCGGCGGAAGTGGCCGGAAAGACGTAACCAGGATTGGCACTCAAGGTGTTGAAGGTCAGCGACATGGTCAGCGCGTGCGAGTAATACTGTGGCTTGGCGGCAGCTTCATGAATTCGGATGAGTCCCGCCGAGGCCGGGATGCCTGTGGCACGCGCGCCCTGGTAATAGTGTGCGGGGTCAGCCCAGCCGCGGCCGTCCAGACGCGTCCATGCGTAAAGCATGGCGGTCCACTGTCCGTCCTTCTGCTTCAGACCCCAGAATGAATGAATGATGTTGGTGGTCGGGTCGACGATGTCGGCATGTCCGTCATTGCCTGTCGCAGGCTTTGTACTGGCGGGCCAGTGAGGAATGGTGATGTCGTGAAATGTCTCTTCATCCGCAATTTTCAGGCTTCCGCTTCCGGTCGGACCGGTCACCGTCACTGGCGGGTCGTTGGGACTGGCCAGAAAAATGCCGGTAGAGACGTTGCTGTTGTTGACCATCGGATAGTACTCCGAGGTCAGTACCACATCGTCGGAAAATGTCGGATTTACTGGCCTGCTGTTCCAGAGCGAATCAGCAGCGAAGGGTTTGAGGTAAGTACCCCATTCCTGAGCCCAAGTAGGTGCGCAAGCGAGCAACGCAGTTGCCGCGAGAGTGAATTGAAGACGTCGTAGCTTTTTGGGTGGCCTAGGCATGTGCAGCTCCGGTGAGGTGGAATAGCGATGATCTGGGTTGGAGGATTAAGTTCGACTGATCTGTAAAAGCAAGTACAGATCAACGTAGAGGAAAAGTATAGCGACCCTTGCACTTTGGCATCTTTGAATATGTCGAATAAGACTTCTTTTTCTTGGTTGATTATATGAAGTAATGTTTTTCGGTCGGCTGGAGAATTAATTTTTGTGCAACGCAGTAGATTGCGTTTGGACTGTCGCATAATTGAGTCGATGCTGGTGTCTGGGCGGGTTTCGCTCAGTTTGCAATTGTCTTTGGGATCAGCATGGCGACGTTGAGCGTGCGCTTTGCAAACGGTTTTTTAGCCAGAAAGACGGGATGCCGTCCGCAATCCTCCAGATACGAGTTACTACCGCATTTGGCGCTCTTGTTTTTTAAGGAAATGGAAATATCGATGATCCTCGTTCTGCTGCAAATGATCCTGTGGTTGGTGCTCTTCATGCTGGCATTGCCGGTCTTGGTGCTGCTGGTACAGGTACTGGCTGCACGATGGGCACCACCCAGGAGCACTGGCTCAAGCCTGCATCGTCCGCGTATTGCGGTTCTGGTGCCGGCACACAATGAGGCCGCTGGCATCGCTGATGTGGTGGCCGGGATTCGCCTGCAGCTTGAGACCGGTGATCGCGTTTTGGTGGTGGCAGATAATTGCTCCGACGAGACCGCGCGCATTGCCGGGGAAGCCGGGGCTGAGGTTACCGAACGTTTTCACGACCTGTTGCGAGGCAAGGGCTATGCGCTGGATCACGGCATACGCCAACTTTCATCTGATGCGCCGCAGGTGGTGATCATCGTCGATGCGGACTGTTACCTGAAGCCGAAGGCGCTGGAGACTGTGGCAAGGGCGTGCGTGCAACACAACCGTCCGGTGCAGGCGTTGTATCTGATGCATGCCCCCGAAGGCGGAGGTCCGATGCGCAAAATTGCAGAATTCGCCTGGTTGGTCAAAAACCTGGTGCGTCCCCTTGGATTCCAGAAACTGGGCCAGCCCTGCCAGTTGATGGGAACAGGAATGGCGTTTACTTGGCAGCAGATCAGTCAGGCCAATCTGGCTACTGGTCATATTGTGGAAGACATGAAGTTGGGGGTCGATCTTGCGGAAGCTGGACAGCCGCCGCTGTTCTGTCCGGAAGCAACGGTCTACAGTTTCTTCCCCTCCAGCGACACCGGTGTCAGCACCCAACGTACCCGCTGGGAGCACGGCCACTTGAGTGTGATCCAGTCCTATGTTCCGCGGTTGTTTGTCGGCTCTGTGCGGCGCAGTAACTCTGCACTGGCAGCGTTGGCGCTGGACCTCAGCGTGCCTCCCTTGGCCCTGTTGGTGATGCTTGTGCTGGCGGCTAGTTTGGTCGCCGCCGTTGCTTGGCTTGCGCTGGGCCTGATCTGGCCCATGCTTGTGTCGGCATTGCTGGTGTGCTCGATGGGTGCCGCCATACTGCTCGCTTGGTCCGGTTACGGCCGCGACGTCATCAGTTTGGGCGAATTGCTCAGTGCATTCGCTTATGTGGCACGCAAAATTCCACTGTATTTCAAGTATCTCTTCAACCGCCAAGTGGCGTGGGTAAGGTCCAAACGTGACTCAGAATAACGTCTATACGATTGCGCCGGAGCAGGTCACTCCCGTGGCGGCGCAGGCAGTGTCCATTCCTGATTTCAACCGCGATGTATTTTGTATCCTTGGCTTGCCGTTTGATCGCGTCAGTCTGGCTGATGCCGAGCACATTGCACGCACTGCCGTGCAAAGCGGTCAGCGATGCTTTCTTTCGACGCCCAATCTCAACTTCGCTATCGCTTGCCTGGACGACGAGCAATTCCGTCTCTCTGTCATCCGCAGTGATCTGTCCATCGCGGACGGCATGCCCTTGATCTGGATTGCTCGCGCCACTGGCGTGCCGATTGAAGAGCGCGTGGCAGGATCGTCATTGTTTCAAGCGCTGCGCGAAGCAACGCTGCCGGCCGGTGCTTCCCCCATGCGGGTGTATTTTTTTGGCGGCCCGCCCGGTGTGGCTCAGGCAGCTTGCGAGAAACTCAATTCAACTTCCTCAGCGATGATTGGTGTGGGCTTCGACAGTCCCGGATTTGGCTCGATCGAGGACATGAGCGACTCCGCAGCGATTGCGCGAATCAACGATAGCAATGCCGATTTCCTCGTGGTGGCGTTGGGTGCCAAAAAGGGACAGGCGTGGATTCAACACAATCTTCCGAGGCTGCGGGTGCCGCTGATCAGTCACCTTGGCGCAGTGGTCAATTTCGTGGCGGGTACCGTATCGCGTGCTCCTGGATGGGCACAGAAATCCGGTTTGGAGTGGCTCTGGAGAATCAAGGAGGAACCCAAATTATGGCGTCGCTACTGGGATGATGGCATCGGTCTTTTGACACTCTTGGTTGATCGCGTCATTCCGCTGGCGCGCATGCAGCGGCGCGTCCCTCTACTGCCTGCACGGTTCGAAGCAGCGACGATGTTGGTCGATGAGGGAGAGGGTGAATGTATCCTCACCCTTGCCGGGGTAGTTGGCACCGCCAATGTTTCGCGTCTGCGCGCTCTCCTGCCAATAGCGGCGAGATCGACCAAGCCTCTCGTGCTTGATTGCACGGGTCTTGAGGAGATTGATAGTGCTGCCTTGGCATCACTGATGTTGTTATACGGTGCCTGCCGTGCCGCAGGCCGCCCATGGGCCGTCCTCGGCGTCAATGTAGAGCTGCGCAAACAATTCGAACTGCATTGTGCGGCATATTTATTGCAACCGGTGGCCTGAGCGGGCCGCACTGGATGCGTTGGAGGAATCAGCAGTGTGCGATTACCTTCAAGGTATAGTGCGTATCGCTTGATTAGGTAGTGCTGATTACATTTCATCAATAGAAGAGGCATTCATGAAAGCAATGATTCTGGCAGCGGGCAAGGGGACCCGTGTCCGCCCCCTGACCTATGCGCTGCCCAAGCCGATGATCCCCATTCTGGGCAAGCCCGTGATGGAGTATTTGATCGAGCATCTGGTGAAGTTCGGCATCCAGGACATCATGGTCAACGTCAGTTACCTGCACGATCGCATCGAGAATTACTTTGGGGAAGGCCAGCGTTTCGGCGCGCGTATCGGCTATTCGTTCGAGGGCTATGTGGATGATGATGGCCAGGTCTTTCCCGACCCGATCGGCTCGGCCGGTGGCATGAAGAAGATCCAGGAGTTCGGTGGTTTCTTCGATGAAACTACACTGGTCATCTGTGGCGATGCCTTGATCGACCTGGATATTCATTCCGCACTGTTCGAACATCGCCGCAAGGGTGCGCTGGTCAGCGTCATCACCAAGCAAGTGCCGATGGAGCAGGTCTCCAGCTACGGCATCGTGGTGGCCGAGAAAGATGGCAAGGTCAAATCTTTCCAGGAAAAGCCCAAGCAGGAAGAAGCCCTGTCCAATCTGGCCAGCACCGGTATCTACATCATGGAACCTGCTGCCCTGGACCTGATTCCCAAGGACAAGTTCTTCGACATCGGCGCCGATCTGTTCCCGTTGCTGGTGGAAAAACAATTGCCTTTCTATGCCCAGAACCGCTTCTTCAATTGGATCGACATCGGCAACGTCACCGATTTCTGGTCGGTGCTCCAAAGCGTGCTCAAGGGCGAAGTGGCGCAGATGTACGTCCCCGGTACCCAGATTCAGGAAGGTGTTTGGGTGGGCCTCAATACCCGCATCGAATGGGAGGGCACCACCATCGAAGGCCCAGTCTATATTGGTGCCGGCTCCCATGTGGCCGCCGGCTCCACCATCGTCGGTCCGGCCTGGATTGGCCACGGAAGCCATATTTGCAGTGGTGCAAAGGTGATTCGCAGCGTGCTCTTCGAATATACTCGCGTGGCCAGCGGTACCACGTTCGAGAACAGCGTCGTGTATGGCGCCTACAGTGTCACCCACGAAGGCGAAATGAAACATACCTCCGATCAGCCGGACGAACAATGGAACGATGCGCGGGATCGCCGCCTCAAATCGCGCAGTGCAAATCAGGAAACCAGGAGTGCTTAATGTCTAATACCAAAATTTATCCCGTCATCTTGTCCGGCGGTTCGGGAACCCGCTTGTGGCCGCTGTCGCGTGCTGCTTATCCGAAGCAGCTCCTGCCTTTGGTGAGCGAGCAGACCATGCTGCAGGAAACCGTGGCACGGGTCAGCTCCTGGCCCGAGGTCCAAGCACCGTTGGTCGTCTGCGGCAATGATCACCGCTTCATGATCGCCGAGCAGCTCCGTGAGATCGGTGTACGACCGCTGGGCATCGTGCTCGAACCGCAAGGCCGCAATACTGCGCCCGCCGTGGCCGCCGCCGCCTTGCACCTGCAGCGCCTTGATCCGGAAGCGATCATGCTGGTGCTGCCCGCCGACCATGTCATCACCGATGTGCTGTCCTTCCACGAAGCGGTTCGCCGCGCGTTGGCTTCAGTGCAGAACGGCGCCTTGGCGACCTTCGGCATCGAACCGACGCATCCCGAGACCGGTTATGGCTACATTCTCAGGGGTGCATCCGATAGTGCCGGGAGCGGCAATTTCCTGGTCGACCGCTTCGTCGAAAAGCCGGATCTGGCCACGGCCACCGGATTCCTGCAGCAGGGGGGCTACTACTGGAACAGTGGCATGTTCCTCTTCAAGGCGCGTGATTACCTGGCCGAGCTGGAGGTACATCGTCCATTGATCGGTGCGGCCGTCAAGGAGGCCGTGGCCAAGGCTTACGCCGATCTCGATTTCTGCCGCCTCGATGAGACTGCGTTCGCAGCCTCGCCCTCCGAGTCGATCGACTACGCAGTGATGGAAAATACCACCCGTGCCGTGGTGGTGCCAGCCAGCATTGGCTGGAGCGATGTCGGTTCCTGGAGCGCCTTGCACGAAGTGCTGCCCGCCGATGCTGATGGCAATGTGGTGCGCGGCGACGTACACCTCAAGCAGGTGAAGAACACAATGGTTCGTGCTGAGAGCCGCATGGTCGCGGTGTTGGGCGTGGAAGACCTGGTGGTCGTGGAAACCGATGATGCCGTCCTGGTGGCCCATCGGGACAAGGTGCAGGACGTAAAGGCCTTCGTTGACAAGCTCAAAGATGCCAAGCGGACCGAACACGTCCACCACAAGCGTGTCTTCCGTCCCTGGGGCAGCTATGAGAGCGTTGACTCGGGTGAACGCTTCCAGGTCAAGCGCATCATCGTCAAGCCGGGCGAGAAGCTGTCTTTGCAGATGCACTATCATCGCGCCGAACACTGGGTCGTGGTCAGCGGTTCCGCGCTGGTTACACGGGGTGAGGAAGTGACGCTGCTCAGCGAGAATGAATCGATCTACCTGCCCATCGGCGTGACTCATCGCCTGGAAAATCCTGGTAAGCTGCCGCTGCATCTGATCGAGGTGCAGTCGGGGAGTTATCTGGGAGAGGATGATATCGTCAGGTTTGACGACGTCTACAAGCGGGCCTGAGAGTAATTGGTGCCCGTAAAAAAGGAGAGCATGGTGCTCTCCTTTTTTTGTCTCTTCGTTAGCAGCCTCAGCCGTTGGCGGTTGCGGGGTGTGAAAGAGCCGCGTTTCCACCTTCCAATTGGGGATTTCGTTCGTACAAGGCCAGCAGCCTCTCAGCCAGAGCAGGGCCCGTCCGAATGCAGGCAGGATGCTTCCAGGTACCTTTGACGAAGAGCGTACGATTCAACGCGTCGAGGAAACGATCGATGCGAATGGACATCATCTCATCCACCCCTTGGGCTGCACGATGGACGATGGCATCCAATTCGGCCAGGTCCTTCACGACAAAGGCAATCTCTGGCTTGGAGTAGAAGGACTCGCCCAGCACGACCGTCGGTTTCTTGCGGCCAACTGCCTGCAGGCCGACCGACGAGTTGATGACGAAGACCATATTGGCGCGGTCGAGCAAGAGTTCGATATCAAACTTGCGTAGCCAGATCACATCCGGGTATTTCCGCCTTAGCGCGGTGTAGTCATAGCGACCGAGATCTTCGGGGTGCTCCTTGACGATGATAGGGTAATCTGCACCACAGGTACGACGGATGGCGGCATGTACGGTCTCGAAGAACTCTTCGACAGAGTGGACCAATTTTGAATTGAGCAGAACTTGCGTATCGTCATGCACCTGCAGCGGCACAAAGGCGAATTGCTCCGGGAGAGTCACTTGGTCGTTCGGAATGGCGGCGCGCTGGCGTTTGATCTTCCAGGTCTTGATGCGGCTGAAGCCCCGCTGCTCAGGATACTGGGTGTAATAGCCCAGATTGGCACGATGAGCCAGTGCAATGCTGGCCAGTTGGGTACGCGTCAGGGGGCGCAGCAGGAAGGGGGGCGCTTCGGCGTCGGTGCTGACTGAACCTGCCTGTGCTTTCGCAAGGACCGCTTCGTAATCCAGCGAGGCCAGCGTAGCCGATGCATTCACCCCGGCCAGATCGGCTTGTAGCGTGTTTGCGAAATAACCGTTCTCCAGATAGACAACAGGAATGTGCTGGCGCTGGGATAGAGCGGTGATGACTTGGCCAATATGGTCCTGTCCGTTCCAGACTACAAAAAGTTGAGGTTGATGTTCGTCTATGAAGTGACGCACGTATCGCGCAACCGTGTTCACGCGGCCGTACCATTCACTTAAGCTGCCCCCGTGCTTTGCCTGCATGAAGCCAACCATGGTTTGTACTTCATCTTGCGAAAATATATTCTCCGACATCTGGGCGGTACCATCGAGCGTCTCCAGATTGCGGGGGTAAAGCTGATCCGTGTTCTTGGCGAGCAGCTTGTGATCGTGCGGCAGGAAATTCAGGTAGCGCACTTGGTGGGCATGGCGCTTTTCCAGGCAGTTGCCAGTGCTGAGCAAGAGGGGCACGAACATGTCGGCAAGGACGAAGATGGCGATTTTCATGGTGGGCATCCGTTGGCAATAAGCTCTATTTTTTGATTCGTTTGAACGCTAGGCGGAAGAATTCTTTGGCCGCAGTCCGCTGGAAGAGCACGACCGTCATCAGCCAGAAAAGCAGTCCGATTCCTGCCAGCAGCACGAATAGCGAGGTCCCGGTGGCCGCGATGTGGGCGCGGCAGGCCAGGATACAGAACATCATGGCGACACCGGAGAGTAGCGAGGGCAGCAACGCGGACAGAAATTGCTTCAGTCGCACCCCGATCAGCCGGCAGGCAAAATGGAAGGTGGGGAAGGCCATCACGATCGAGACTGCCAGATAAGCCATGGCCAGTCCTTCGGCTCCTCCCTGGCGTGCGCCCAATACATACCCTATGACGTACAGCGGGGTACCGATGAGCGAGAGACGCAGCATCCAACCGGTCTTGCCCAGTGCCATGAAGACCGGTGCGGCAATGCTTGTAATGACTTGGAGATAGCCGACCAGCCCCAAGAACAGCAGGATATCTCCCACCAGAGACCACTTCGGCCCGAGGAAAACCGTCACGAATAAATCCGACAGACTGGCGACCCCGAACATCATCGGCGCAGCTACGAAAGAGATCAGGCGCAAAGAGCGTAGCGACAAACTGGCAAGGTAGGCCTGGTCATCCTGACGACGACTCATCACCGGGAATAGCGACCGTACGGCAACCCAAGAGATGTTTTGTACCGGGAACAGCATCAGCTTGTAGGCGAGTGAATAATTGCCCAGGATAGTGGCGCCCAGCATTTTGCCGACAACGAAGCTGTCGGCGTTTCGGAAGACGTAGGCTGCCATCTGGTTGCCCGCCATTGCACCGCTGAACGAAAAGACGCTGCGCACCGAAGCGCGGTCAAATAGCATTTTCGGTCTCCATGGCGAATAGCGCCACAGCAGCAAGGTGGTGCAGGCAGCCGTCATGACGGCTTGGGCCGTCAGGCTCCATACGCCAGCGCCACGAAAAGCCATTAGCAGCGCGATGACCAGTGAGAGCAAGGAGGCCGCCGATTCGATGCCAGCAATGAGCCGGAAGCGTGACACCCTTTCCAGTAGCGCTTGATGAACCATGGAGCTGGCAGCGATCGGGAAGGTGATTGCCAGCACCCACAGCACCTCTGTCAGACGTGGCTCATGGAAGGTGGAAGCCATGAAGGGGGCCGCCAGCCACAACATCAGCATCAGCATCAGGCCGCCGATCATGTTGAGCCAGAAGACTGAGGAGCTGTCGTTTTCGTGCAGTTCAGGCTTCTGGATGATTGCGGCTGCCGTGCCCATGTCGCGCAGGATGAAAGCGAGGTTGGTGGCAATCCCGGCCATTGCCATCAAGCCGTATTCAGATGGCGGGATCAGTCTCGTCAACACAAACATGTTGACGAGTTGGGATCCGATCTTCACGACCTGGGTGACCGCAATCCATCGTACGTTGGATGCTGCACTCATTCTGACGCGAGCCCGATTTCATGGTGGCGAGCGCCACATGCCAGTATCAAGCGTGTGGCGCGTGAAACTGGCATTCTGGCCTTGATGAGTGCTCCCATGCTCAATGCGTATCCAGTTCAGGCAGGCTCTTGACCAGATCATCGACCGCCTTGACCTGCTCCAGGAATGCCTTGAGCTGCGACAGGCGCAATGCGCTCGGACCGTCGCACAGGGCCTTGCTCGGATCCGGGTGGGCTTCCAGGAACAGGCCGGCGATGCCCAGTGCCATGCCCGCGCGGGCCAGTTCGGTGACCTGGCCGCGACGGCCACCCGATGCGGCGGCGCCGGATTCGCGCTGTTGCAGGGCGTGGGTCACGTCGAAGATCACCGGTTTGTTGCCGCTGACCTGCTTCATTACGCCAAAGCCCAGCATATCCACCACCAGGTTGTCATAGCCGAATTGCGCACCACGGTCGCACAGCATCACATTGGTGTTGCCGCCTTCTTCGAACTTCTCGACGATGTTCTTCATCTGCGGCGGGCTGACGAATTGCGGCTTCTTGATGTTGATGACCTTGCCAGTCTTGGCCAAGGCGATGACCAGATCAGTTTGCCGTGCGAGGAAGGCGGGCAGTTGCAGGACGTCGCAGACGCTGGCTACTTCCTCGGCCTGGTAGGGTTCGTGCACGTCGGTCAGTACCGGCACGCCATGGGCTTTCTTGACCGCTTCGAAGATCTTCAGCCCAGCTTCCAGGCCCGGGCCGCGATAGCTCTTGATCGAAGAGCGGTTGGCCTTGTCGAAGGACGCCTTGAAGACATAGGGGATGCCCAGTTCCTTGGTGATGCGCACGTACTCACCGCAGACGTCGACGGCGAATTGTTCCGATTCCAGCACATTGATGCCGCCGAACAGCACGAAGGGCAGTTCGTTTCCAACCTGAATCTCATTGATCTTGATCATGTTCCGTTTCCTCATGCAGGAGGGTGATTTTGAAATACCGGCGCATTGCGCGTGCGCCTGGGGGGAAGAATACGTATGTTTCCGCCGCAATCAAAGCCGCTTCGCATCCAGCAGCTTGAGCACGCCCACTACATGTTGCTGCGCGTTCAGTGCCACCAGGGCGGTGATGTTCAGTTCCAGCATCTTGGCTTCGGCATCGACGAACATTTCGTCGTCCGCGACCGTCTTGGGCGAGGTGTTCATCAGGTCGGCTGCAGTGATGTGATAGATATCCTTGCGTGCGGCCAGGGCGCGGCGCAGGTCGCCGTCGGTGATCACGCCGCACAGGGCCTGGCGGTTGCCATCGGCGCTGACCAGGGCCATGCCCAGGCCGCCTTCGGTCATCTGGCCGATGACGTCGATGAGCGGGGTATCTCGCATGACCCAAGGTACCTGCGTATGCATCACATCCTTGACCCGGGTCAGAAGGCGTTTGCCCAGGCTGCCGCCCGGGTGGAAGCGGGCAAAGTCGTTGGGCTTGAAGTCGCGTTTCTCGATCAGGGCCACTGCGAGCGCATCGCCCATCACGAGGGTAGCGGTGGTGGAGGTGGTGGGCGCCAAGTTGTTGGGACAGGCTTCACGCGGCACCGATACGTCCAGCACCACGTCAGCATTCTTGCCCAAGGTGGATTCGCGCTTGCCGACAATGGCGATGATGCGCAGGCCGAAGTGGCGCAGTGAGGGAATGAGGCGGATCACCTCTTCGGTTTCGCCGCTATAGGAGATGAGGATGGCGGTATCGGCTTCGGTGAACATGCCGAGGTCGCCGTGATAGGCCTCGCCCGGGTGCACGAAGAAGGAAGATGTCCCAGTGGAGGCCAGGGTGGCGGCGATCTTGCTGCCGATGATGCCGGACTTGCCCATGCCGGAGACGATCACGCGGCCGCGGGTGTTGTACATCAGTTCGACGGCCTGCTCGAATTCTTCGGCCAGGCGATCGGCGATCATGTTCAAGGCTTGTGCCTGTTCCTGGAAGACCCGGATTCCGGTTGTTCTCATGCTGTTCTCACTTGGTTTGTTGGGCAGCTCACTGCGTCATGCGGCTCATGGCCTGGGCATAACCAGCAACGCTGTCATAGATGGCTGAACGGTTCAGTGCGTTCAGTATGCTGTCGGAAAACTCCCGGAAGGCCCCTTGGCCACCCGCCTTGGCCAAGACCACGCGCGCGTGGCGCTTGACGTAATCCGGCGCGTCGCCCACTGCGACCGGCCATGCGCAAACGGCAAAGCCGGGCAGGTCGATGCTGTCGTCACCGATCATGGCGGTGGCCTCGGCCTGCACGCCATACTGCGCCATGATGGCACCACAGGCAGCGGCCTTGTCCTTGGCGCCGAGGTGGAAGACGGTAATGCCCAGGTCCGCCAGGCGGCGGCGCAGCGTGGCCGAATCGCGCCCCGAGATGACTGCCACGTTGATTCCGGCTTCTTGCAGCATCTTGATACCCATGCCATCGCGCACGTGGAAGCGTTTGAGGCATTCGCCGCTGTCGTCGTACCAGATGCCGCCATCGGTGAGCACACCATCGATGTCGGTGATGACCAGCTTGATGTCGGCCAGGCTGCCGGCCTTGAGCGCCGGGTCGGGCAGGCCGGCCATGAGGGCGCGCACACGTTCCAGGCAAGCGGGCGTATCGACGCCCGGCGCGGCATGGTCGACCTCGATGACGCGGATCTGCCAGCCTGCATCCATGATGCGCAGCTGTTCCAGCATTTCCGAGCTCTCCAGGTCGCTGGGCGGCAAGCCGGGGAAGGCTTCCAGCAGTTCTGCGCGATAGGCATAGACGCCGATATGCTTGAAATAGCGGGTCTTGCCGCTGGCCTCGCGGTCGAAGGGGATGCGCGCGCGGCTGAAGTACAGGGCGTCGCCGGCCCGGTTGCGCACCACCTTCACGGTATTGGGATTGTCCGCCTCGGCGGCGCTGATCGGATGGCACAATGTGCCGGCTTGTACCTGTGGCGCGGCCAGCATGGCCTGCAACAGTTTGCGCAGGTGCTCCGGATTCACGAGGGGCTCGTCGCCTTGCACATTGAGATAGAGATCAGCCGGATGGTGTCGCATCACTTCGCGCAGACGGTCGGTCCCCGAGGGATGGTCCGGCGAAGTCAGCAAGGCCTTGCCGCCAAAGGCGGTGACGGCGTCGACGATGCGCTCGTCGTCGGTGGCCACCACCACATCGGCCAGCTCTTGCAGGGCTTTTACGCGTTCATGGACATGCTGGATCATGGGCTTGCCCAGGATATCAGCCAGCGGCTTGCCGGGCAGGCGGCTGGAACCGAAACGGGCGGGAATGACGGCGATGCAGCGCATGGCAGGCCTCACGCTTGGGGAGCTGCTGGAGCAGGCGCGGCGCCTTGCATCGCGGCCACGGCATGGCGGATTTGTTTCCTGCAGGAGCGGCAAGAGAAGTTCAGGAGGGTGGAAGTCTCGGGCCAGCTCGATACCGTGATCATGGAAGCGCTTTCAGATGAGAGGGGTGGATCCATTCAGAAGTACCGGCCGTTTGCGCCGCGATGTCATACGCTTGGCGGCGGCCGTGTGACGACGATTCCATTGTTCAGGTCCCTGCCATCATTGCGGCGCTACGGAAAGAATCCTCAGGCAAAACCCGTTTCATTCTTCCGGAGCAGCACGAGGGCATTTGCTCTTGTCACGAATCGAAGTCCCATCCACTCCCCAGCTCGCTCCGTCGAACCGGTCTTGCCGTGAGGAAGTGTGATACTTCATGAAGCCAGCTGAACTGAACCGGACAGCGAAATAAAGTTCCTGGGCGTTTTTGCCAATCGGAAATTTTTCGCGTCAATTAATCGCAGTTGCTGGATTGTTTGGCAAATTTATCATATTGTTGCGCTGCACAGTCGCCTTTTTCATCTAAAAATCTGGTGAAATAATCGTGGTATTTTGTTGTCACCTTGTGAATTTTTCTTCGAGAATCATGACAAGACAGCAAGATCGCAACGAATGCTGGAAGAAGCTTCAAGAATGACCGATTTTGAAAGGAATATTGATGTCGCGGGACCCTGACTGGCTGGCTGACCTGGAGCGCTACAACGTGCCCCGTCCATTCTTGAAGGAGCAATCGATCTGGGCCATTTGGGTCTATCGCTGGGGGCGGCGTATCGAAGCGCGCCCGGCGGGTTTGGTTCGCAAGCTGCAGAATGCGGTGTATTGGCCCGTCTTTCGCTTCACGGAGACGGCGTTCGGGATCAGTCTGCCGCGTGGCGCGAGAATCGGCCCCGGGCTCAGGATCTGGCACTTTGGCAATATCTTCATCAATGATCAGGCCGTCATCGGTGCTCGCTGCACGCTGCGCCAGGGGGTAACGATCGGCAATCGACATCCTGACGGCCCTTCACCGGTCATCGGTGATGACGTCGAATTTGGTGCTTATGCGCAGGTGCTGGGTGGGGTGCGCTTGGGAGATGGCTGCAAGATCGGCGCGATGTCGGTGGTGTTGCACGATGTCCCGGCAGGGGCTACCGTGGTGGGGGCACCTGCTAAAGTGGTGTCGTCCGGGGAGAGGTCTGCTTCATAAGCGGAGCAGGGTCTCGCCGGGAAGGCTGGGGGCGCACTGCTGGTGCCGCCCTGATGTTCGTTCCATCTGTTATCGCGAAAAAAAACGCCCGACTTGTCGGGCGTTTTTCTTTGGCGCGGAGACTGCTCAAGCAGCAGCCATGCCGGTCGGCAGGGCCGACTCGTTTTTTTCGTTGCGGCGACGGCGCAGAGCCATCATGCCGACGAAGGCCAGGCCACCCAGCATCATGGCGGTGGTGGAGGCTTCGGGGACGGAAGAGGTCAGAATCAAGGAGCCGCCATAGCTGCCCTTGCCGGTAATCTGCAGGGCGTAGTTGCCCGCGGTCAGGTGGCTCGCGTCGATGGCAAATGTGGTGTAGCTCTTGTTGCCCACGGTATTGGTGAACTTGGTGCTGCCAACGGTCGTGTTGTTGGTCAGATCCTTCAGCACAAAGGTCTTCACGCCGCCGTTGGTGGTCGTCACGAAGGTTGCGGTGATCGATGCCGACAAGTCCTTCAAGCTGCTGATCGTGAAGGTGTAGGTGTCATCGAAACTTACGTTCTCCGCATAGTTAGGCGAAGCGATGCTGGCGCTGCCATTGGTGGGGCTCAACGAGAAGGTGGCTGCGTGGGCTGCACCGCCAGCCATTGCCAGGGCGAGAGTAATCGCGGAAGTGACGAGAAGCTTTTTCATGGGATCAATCCTTTAAGTTTACGACTATTTATGAAGAGGATTGCGCGTGGCGCTTTCCATTCCAAACCAAATCAACTCACTTTGATACTTGCTGGATTGCCCTGGGACAACTGCGTCACAGTCAATCTATATTGCCTGAAATCAAACAATTCCTGACAAATTCTGACGGTTGTTACAAAAAATGCGTTGATGTCGGAACTATAACATTTGGTCTGGAGCTGAGCAATAAAATTTGGCCTGAAAATCCACTTTTCGTGATTTTTTTAAGCGGCCGGAAAGCCGCGCCAGTAAAGGATTTCAAGAGTTTCTGCAGGGCATTTACGTGCAATTGTGCGCTGCGGAAATTAACAAATCCGTGGGGCAATTATTTTGTCTAAAAAACAACACATTGAAGCTAGAAAGTTATCAAAAGAATACTGAAAATTGCAAAATTGATATTGCAATATTGAAAATATATTTTTTGCTCTCTTTACATTGCTGGTTCTCAACAAACTAGCCTTCAATTTGTCGCAATTCGCAAGAATGTTGTTTTTTAGTTAATTTGTGATTTACGGGGATTCCGAGTCATTTTTTGCTGCAATCGGCTGGGGTGATCGCAATGAAACGGGAGTAATGCTGAGGGCGGGGGAGTGGGGGGCAAATTGCCGCACCAGTTAACGAGTGGGATTGGGAGGTCCAAGCGAAGCGTCCCCCCTTCTGAATCGGGGAGGGCGCTACCTTATCGGGGAAAGGCGACTCAGCGGGCGCCAGCGCCCTGCCACAAGCGTGCCAGCTGCTCGCCGCTATCCTTGAGCAGTCCGGGTGCCTGCGCAATGGCTTCCTTCAGATCCATCGGTCCGAAAGTGATGGAAAAGCATCCTGAGAAGCTGCTCTGCAGCTTATCCAGTGACTTACGGTCAATCCCGCCCGATAGCAGGGTGGTCGGCACACCAGCGCGGCGCGCGCGCTGGCTGGCGATGAAAGGTGCCTTGCCGTGCAGGGTCTGCGCGTCACTGCGGCCCTCGCCGGTAATGAGCCAGTCCGCCCCCGCCAGCGCTTCGTCCAGCCCGATATGGTCGGCCACGGTCTCCGCTCCCGAGCGGAACTGCGCCCCCAGCATGAGCAGCGCATAGCCGAGTCCACCGGCTGCACCCGCGCCAGGCCGGCCGCATGCCTGATGGCCGAGGGCCTGCTCCAGCACCTTCGCGAAATGGCTCAGGGCAGTATCCAGCGTTGCCACCTGGTCGGGATTGACGCCTTTCTGTGGACCAAACACGGCAGTCGCCCCCTCGGGACCGCACAGTGGGTTGTCGACGTCCGACATGGCCACGAAATGCGTCTCCTTGACGCGCGGATCCAGTCCTGATGCATCCACTCGCGCCACGCGTTGCAGCTGCGCCGGTACCGGCGGCACGATCTCGCCAGCCGCATCGAAAAACTCTACACCGAGCGCTGCCAGCAGTCCGGCGCCGCCGTCGTTGGTGCTGCTGCCGCCCAGCGCTACCAGGAAGCGGCGTGCCCCGCGATCCAGCAACTGCCTGATCGCATCGCCTACGCCCAGCGTGGTGCGCTGTTGAACTGCGACGGCCATGCCGGCGTCATCGGTGATGCCGACGATGGCAGCCGATTCCACCACCGCAGTGCCATCCTTGAGGATGCCGACCGGTGCTGATGCTGCCTGTGCGGCGGCATTGCGGCATTCAACGGTGAGGCGTTCTCCGCCTGCATGCATGAGCGCGTCCAGTGTCCCTTCGCCGCCGTCTGCAATCGGGCAGAGCCGGACTTGCGCATCGGGCAGTGCCGCCTGAATGCCGGCGCCAATGGCAGCGGCGACTTCTTCGGCAGAGAGAGAACCTTTGAACGAATCGGGGGCGATGACGACGACGGGAGCGCGGCGGGTAGGGGCAGGGGTGGTCATGATGTGCTGTTGAGGATGAAGCCTGGCGCCGAGCTGGGCAGGCCTTGGGGTCTCGTTTTGATTGTGGGCCGGAGGGTGGTCCGGCTTGGCTTGTTGCCGCGCCATTATATAAGCATGGCTCATCCGCATTATGGCAGCGGCGGTATATACAGTAGCAACGGCAGGTGAAGATTGAATCAGTTGCGGCACAAGCTGAATGAAGCGCGTAACAAATAGTAAGGGGATTGGATGGCGCGCCGGGAGCAGGGGATAGTGTCATGTTGGCGTTGTTGCGCCGGAGGAGTCCCTCATGAAACCTGACCTGCGTTCCGTTCTGTTGTTGACCGTACTGCCTGCCACGTTGCTGTTGGGCGGATGTGTGGCTGTGCCTGCCAGCCCCTACAATGGCGCGGCGGTTTATCCGGCCCAGCCGGTGTATTCGCCTTATTATGCATACCCTGCCTATCCCTCGTATCCGGCCTACAGCTATCCCTCTTCATCGTTCTATTTCGGATACAGCAGCGGATGGGGTGGTCACCGCCGGTGGCGTTGATTGCGCGGTGCAAGAGTTGAGCACGGCAGAGTCCGTGCGCATGCCAAAACCGGCTAAAATGGCGCCTTTGTGGATGGGCAAGCAGGGCAGGAGCGGAAGGGGCGCATGAGGTGCCCGCGCCCGGGGTGCGGCGGCATGAATCGCAGGCCGTCAATTCGCCGCTGTCTTCACACCGTATGAGTTTTATCGTTTCGTCGACCCGAACAGATGTCATTTCCCGCTCTCGGCGCCGGACGGCGTTGGGAATTGCCTCGTCCGTATTGGTGCATGCGGTGTTGTTCATGTTCGTGCGTGCCAAGCTGAATGAAACGCCGCCCACGCTGCAGTCTCCCGGCCGCCCGGATGCACCCCTGCAGGTCAGTTTCATTCGTCCGGCTGCGCCGGTGGCTCAGCCGGAGCCTCCGAAGCCCCTGCCTGAGCCGAAAAAGCCCGAGCCGGTCCAGAAGAAGCCTGTGGCAAAGCCTGCGCCTCGGCACAGTGCGCCCACGGCGCGGCAGTCCGTTCCACAACGCACGCCCTTGCCTGTCACCGAGGCCCCGAGCAGCAATGCGGCAGCCTCGGCGCCCGCTGCCCCTGCTGAAGATTTCATGGCATCGCTCAATCGCAATCGCCAGAAGCGCGAGGAGGCCGAGCAGGCAGCTGCGCAAGAAAACGCCGCCGCACGCGCTGCGGAAAATCCCTCGGCCAATGACATCGCCCGGGCCAATATCGCTTTCCAGGAGCGGCGCGGGCGAGGCACCAACGGCGTCTTCCAGATCATCAGCATGGGTCCGCGCGTGGCGCAATACAGTTTCCGCGGGTGGACCACCGACCAGCGCCGCAGCCAGAACCAGTTGATCGAAGTGGATGCCGGGTTCGGCGGCAATGTGCAGCTGGCAGTGGTCAACAGCATGATTGCGCTGATCCGCCGCTACTATCAGGGCGATTTCAATTTCGATTCGCAAAAGCTGGGCAGGGTGGTTACCTTGTCAGCTCGGCTGGAAGATACCAAGGGGCTGCAGAATTTCCTGATGAATGAATTTTTTGGCGGACGCTGATGGAGGCTTCAGCCTCGCGAGGTGTCGGCAGGGCTGAGGCGGCGGCTCCGGGACTCATGGCCGTCTTCCGCAAATGATTAAAAATGTTTTGCAGAAACAGTTGATTTAATAACATAGGCAGCCTATAATCTTTGTCTTCAGTCGGGGCGTAGCGCAGCCTGGTAGCGTACTTGCATGGGGTGCAAGGGGTCGTGTGTTCGAATCACACCGTCCCGACCAATAGAATCAAGCACTTGCGGCGAAAGCTGTACAGATAGACAGCACTGTATATTAGGGATTCTCTAATATTCAGTGCTGTTTTGCTTTGTGGGCCACGGTAGCGGCAGATCGATTTCCGAGACTTGGGCAATCACTTCCTTGATGTAGATCTCGGATGTCTGCGGCGACGTATGAGCCAGCCGTGCTTGGATCTGTTCCATCGGCAGCTTCGTCCGAGCTGCATCAGTCGCGCCGAGCGCGCGCAAATCCCTGAATTGAATCCTCTCTTCCGCCGGCGAGTCCTTGTTGATGCCCAGGCGGTCGCGCGCGCGGTCCCACATCGAGAACAGGCCGCTCTTTCCGTAAGCCGTTCCTTTCCGAGTCGGGAAGAGGTAGCCGGTGATCAACGGCTTGCCATGGACCTTGTATTCCCTCTTGATGGCGCGGGCACGCTGGATCACATCCCAAATCGCAGGGGTGATCAGGATGTCCACCGATTTGCCGCTGGTCTTCGCCGTCTTCGATGGCTTCAGCCGGATATGGCCGCCGATTTCTCCCTCGATCTGCGATTCCTTGAGCGTGCGGACGTCTACTGCGCGAGCCCACAGCAGATAGGCCGCATCGACCAGGCAGGCAAACATAGGTCCGCTGGCGGTGGGCAGTGCCTTGCCTGTGTCGGATCTCACCTTGCTCATCATGCCGGCCTGGCGGATCGCCTGAACCTGCTCATGAGTGGGCAAGATCAGGCGGCGCTCCGTCTCATAGTCGTCCAGCTCAATCTGGTCAATTGGATTGTCCTCACGCAGCCCCAGCTCGGAAATGATGTACTTGAACAGCTTGCGCGCCAGGGCGGTGTACTTCTGGGCGGTATTCGGGCGGTCGCTGAAGTTCTGCCGGAGGAACTGGGACCAGCTCTTGGTTGTGACCTGGCGCGCCGAGAAGTCGGCAAACGCTTCGGCCATGGTGTCGAGGTACCGGCCATAGGTGGCCTGGGTTTCGTCGCTATAGCGCTTCAGCTTGTGCTTTTTGAACTCGGCGCAGGCGTAGGCCATGCTTTCATTGTCTACGGCATGCGTCAGCAAGCCTGCCAGCGCCAGGTGCATCGCAGCTTCGCCATCAGCGACCCTGGCCAGCTTGATCCATTTCCGGACCTGCTTGCTCTTGGGATCGACGATGGGCTCTGCAGGGACGAACCAGTAGCTGTTATCTCGGATGTACACGCGGCGGGGCAGGCCCTTGCCGGTCTTGCGGGAGCGATTCATTTGCGGATCAAGCGGAGTTTCGGTTCTTGTTTTTCCGGCGCTGCGGCAGCTTCCGGTCTGGTGGTGACATACACGCGGAGCACCATGATGGTGTTGTCCGGCCGGCGATGGGCAGGGATACCCATTTCCTGCAGGCGGCGCAGCTGGAAGGCCGGGCGGTGGTAGCCGGTGATGGCCACCACCTCCTGCTCGGTCAGGGTGATCGGATCCAAGACTGCGTTCATAGGATGTCCTTTCCGCGTGTATCAATGACAGGCTGCTTTTCCTTGAGGCGGCGCACAGAAGCCTTCAGGCGCTGCTCTTCCTTCTTTAGGGCTGCGACCCGGTCGTTCATGTCGGCCAAGGTTCGCTTGACGCTGGCGTGATCAGACCAAGCGCGCTGCAGCACCACGGCATTGGTGGCCAAGTACTGGAATGGGTCGATGACCGCCCCGCACTGCACGCAGTTGACCAGACGGCCGTGCGAATCCAGAGAGATCTTCGCGTGCTGGCACATGTTGAATGGCTGCTTCTCCAGCGTGATGGTCTGCTGGGGTAGCTCCTGGGGCACGCCAGGGAAGTTGACGATGTTCTGGTCGCTCATGGAAACTCCCTCACGCGCAGGTCCAGCGGCCATTCCTCGACGTCGCCGCCTTTCTTGTCCTTCAGGCGGATGTGCCAGTGGCCATGGCCAAGGTCTTCCCGGCGGGTGCCATCAGGCCAGTGCTCTTCCGGGGACGAGGAGCAGCCATTCCAGATCGGCGAGGCGCCGAGCTGCTTCACATGAGCAGCGATACCAGCCAGCCGGCATTCCGAAACGATTGACCTCGCCCAGCCGATATTGAAGTCTCGAGCACCTGGGCCACTCTCACCGCCGACGATGATCCAGTCGATGCCGGTGGGCGTGTCGGCACCGTGCGCCGAGAGCGCACCGTAGTCGGAGCCGCAGGTCTCGCAGTGGACCGGCGGCAGTGCCTGATTCAGGTCCACCGGCCCGAGAAGGGGCTCCATCGACAGGAAGCGCCTCGCGGCAGGTACGGCCAGCAACTTCGAGATATCGCGGTCGGCCTCCTCCTGGTTGACCACCGTGGCACCGAGCCAGACGTTGCGCGGCAGGTACGGCTCGTCCAGGTGCTCCATCCAGAACAGGCTGCGGCCGACCTGCACCAGCATGTCCGGCACGTTGCCGATGCGCTTCGTCAGCAGGAGCCAGTCGAGGTTAGGTGTGGCCTCAATGAGCGCGAAGAGGTCGGCGCGCCAGCGCTCCGGCACTTGGTTGTCGAACACGTCGGCCAAGCTGGCGCAGAACACGCGCTGGCGGCGGCCATGCTGGCGCTGAAACTCCTCGGCAGCCGCGTTCCAGGCCACCGGCTTACGCCAATTAGATCCGCTGGTCAGGCGGCGCGGGGCGCCAGGTCCCCAGTTCACGGCCACGCCACCACCGAACCGGGCGTTGCGGGCTTCCGCGTAGCAGTGGTCGCATCCCGGGCCTACCTTCTGGCAGCCTTCCCACGGGTTGAACGTGTGGTCTGCCCATTCGATTTTGGTGTTTTCGCTCATGATAGGATTGCTTGAGTAAATCAATTGGAGGGGCGTCGTGAAAGACAAAAATGGCAAGCGTGTTTATCTGGAGGTCTTTGCTGATTTCGATCAGATTGAGCGTTTCGTAAAAGACTCTCCTGAAAACCTAATGGCCCTGCGTGAATTCGTTGCCTCTCGCTTTAACGCTCTGGATGACAGAGCCCAACAGGTCTTTGTTCAGGATTGGCTTTCCTACTTCGACGCGAACGAGGAGCGGCGCTTTCAGTTGGAGGGGCGGGACATCGAACGGCGAAATGTCGAGGCAACCGAAGCCTCGGCTCAAGCGGCGGCCGAGTCCGCCCGGACCGCTGGCCAATCAGCACGCGCAGCGATCGCATCAACCATTTTTGCTCTGGGCGCCTTGTTGCTCAGTATCGCCGCGTACATCAGGGGTTCGTAAATGGCTCTCCTGGAATAGCGGCGGCTCGGTAGCTACTGGTAAAGGGGAGTGCCTCGGCTTGGCCGCTTGCTTGGCACGGATCTGGTCCACCTTCGTCCAGATGCGGGCAAGCTCGGTTTCGCCGGCCGCATGCATGTCCAGCTTCGCGGCTAGGCACAGGGCGGCCAGCGTCACCATCACGCCGCCGACCTCCTGCACTGGCTCGCCGACAGGGCGGCCGAACACGTAGTCAACAAGCTGGTGCGCTTCGCTTTGAGTGCAGCCAGTGGATTGCACCAGTTCCAGCGCCTCTTCCAGGAAGCGATGATTGCGCTCCTGCAGGTCATTGCTAATGGCTTCGCCGAAGCAAGTCATCATCCATCGCTTGACACGGCTCTGAAAAGTTTCTTGGGGCGGGTGTGGCAATGCATGACCACTGATCGGCAGAACGGTGTCTCCGATGGGTTTGCCCAGGCTCCACAGGAACATGCAGAAGTTGGCCACATCGCGGGGATCGCCCTTTTCGACGTGCTCGCGCAGCATGTAGGAGAGTTCGGCGGGTTCGCATTCCTGCCAGCCGCTGCGGCCCTTGGCGCGCGCGTCAGCCAATTTCGCCTTCATCGCCTCCGCGAACTGGTCCACTGCGATATCGTCCGGATGCTTTTCGGTCGGTGTGATATCTGCAGCCACCTGCACCGAGACGACAGGGTGCAATGTGCCGCGCAGGCCCAAGATGATATTGGCGCCCTTGTTCAGCGCTTCCAGCTCTGGCGGCGTCGGCTCCCAGGCCGAGAACATGAAATTCCCCTCGCCGGTTTCAACATCGAGGACCGGCAGGACGCCGCAAGACATATCCTTGCCGTCCCAGTCGGCCGGCGCACCGAATTGGCGGGTGAAGCCATCTATGCACTTAATCAGCATGCTCGTCTCCAGCGTTGTCAGCGGGCGCGGCGGAAGCCTTCTTCTCGGCCTTGTCGCGCAGCGCCTGAATGGCGGCTTGCTGCGCCAGCAGCTCGTAGACGGCAGTGGCTGGCAGTTCGATCACTTGATCGCCGGCGGGTTTGTCCTGCAGGGCCTGGCGCACGTGCTCTGGAATAGCCTGCACCACCGCATCAACGGCCGAGACCATCGGCAGCACCGCGCGCGGGGGCGGGCTCCACGGGCGGATGGCGGCGGTGGTGATCTTCTTGCCGCCGGCGGCCGCGACGGTCTTCTTTGCCGAATCCAAGACCGCTGCGGCCTTGTCTCCATGCTCGCGCACGGCCTCAATGGCGGTGCTCGCCGCCGTCTCGCCGGCCCGGACCATCATTTGCACCGAGTGGGGCGCGGCCGATAACAGGAGCATCTGCTCAATGTGCTGGCGCGTTTTCCCTACCAGCTTGGCGATTTCCTCGTTGTTGAGGCCGAACGCCTTAAGGCGGCGATAGCCTTCGGCCAGCTCCAGCGGGAGAAGCTTGCGGTTATCCTGGCTAGTGAGGATGCGGGCCTGGCGCTCCAGGTCATTGCCTTCGAACGGCTCAATGCGGATCCATTCGATCTTCAGACCCTCTGCGATGAGCTCTTGATCCGCAGTGGTGCGGCGGTGGCCGTCGATGACATCCACACCCTGGCCGTCGGCGGACAGGCTGACTTCAAGAGGCGGAACCTTGCCGCCCCGGCGCTTGTGATCCTTCAGGCTCTCGATGTCATCGCGGTAGCCAGGCGCCTCGGTGTCGCGCAGGTTGAAGCCGGGGAGGATCCGGATGGCGCTAGGGCGAGCCCACAGGCCGGCATCTGTGCGCTTGACGGCGCCGAGATCCATAAGCTTGCGCCAGCTGGGTTTGTTAGACATTTGTGGTCTCCATCTTGGTGGAATTCATGAGTGCAGCGATGCGCTGCTGCAGCCCGGTGAGGGACGCTCGTCCTGGCGTATCACGCCCTTGTGCTACGATCGCTTTGAAAAAATAGGGGGTGGGATGGAAAAAGCTTCGATTGGAGAAATTGGTTTTCTTTCGACGTTGGCCGCAATAGTCGGGGCAATCTGGGCCAGAATCCTCGGGCTCGATCTTGGCGATGTCGCGACGTGGCTCAGCGCAATATTTACCGGATTGGCTTTCGGCGGAACGTTGGTTATTGCCACCCAAAGTGAGCGAAGGCGGAAGGCGGAATTGCATGCCCGCGGAGTAATTGCAGTCCCAGCGTTGATTGGATATGTCCGAGATATGAAGGCCCATACAGGGGCTATCTCTCATGGAGCGCAGCATTTGCGTAAGCTCCATGACGCTTACGGCGACGAGAACTGGAAGGGTTTCATCGCTGCATGTCAGATCCAAATGGCAAAAATCCAGCCTATTCCGGACAGTTATCTGCAGGATATTGTCGTAGTTTCGGCCTACATTGCTGGGCAACTTCATGCCGCTCAAGCGCAGATCCGCGGCATTAGAACCTACATGGATGCGGCCGTGACCACTGATCGCAAGGAAAGAAAAGAAACTGCTGATTTTCTGCTGTCGATGAGTCAGCCGTGCGCAGATCGTTTGATTCGATGTCATTCGGATCTTGAAGCATTGGCTGAGAAGTTTGGATTTGGAAAAATCTGAATTCACAATTTTTCCTTCATCGGTTCTGCAACGATGCCTCCAAGTGCTTTGATTAGATCTTTCAGCAGTTTTTGCAGTTCGCCAGTAAACAACATGAAGTCACCGTCGAAGCGCTCGTCATCGTTCTTACCGGTCAGCTCGTGGTTTTCCTTCAGCACGTCGAGCAGCGCGATCTTCTTGATAGACAGGTTCTCGGCCATGGTGAAGCTGATCTTATCTGCCCAAGTGAGTGCCAGGCGCGTGCACTGCTTGCCGGTCTCGATATGCTGGCGGAGCTGGTCGGCTTCGAGGGTATGGCGTACGTATCGCACGGTTGCGCGGCTCTCGGCGGTGGAGCGCAGCTCGGTGTCCTGATCGACCGTGAAGCCCTCGGGCGCCTCATCGCTCGCAAGCCAGTCAGTCATGGCAGCGCCAGGCGACATCACGGTGCGCACAGTCTCCAGCGGGAACTTCGGCACGGCCTTGAACAGCAGCTTGAGCGCTTCTTCGGCCCTGGCCGACGTGCTGCTGTCGGCCACCAACCAGCCATTGACCGGGTCGATCCAGACCCACATGCTGGATAGGCGCGTGAAGGCGCGCGGCAGCAGTTCATCGGTGACCTGTTCCTTCAGTTCCTTGGTCTGCTTGCGGCCCGGCGGAAAGCCTTGCTGTTCCTCCAGTTCCTTAGCGCGCTCGCGGGTGACCTGGTTGATCACCGAAGACGGCAGGATCTTCTTCTCGGTCTGCAGGCGCAGCAGGAACTGGCGATTGACCTGGTGCACGAGGCCGTTGGAGCTCTCACGCGGCTGGATCCAGCCTTGCGACTGCATGTCCATGTTGCCAGCACGCTTGAAGGTCTGCGGGGCCAGGTGCTGCGACAATTGGCCAGCGTTGATATGCCACCGCGCGGGGAGTCGGTAGATAATTGCGTTCTTGAACATACAAAATTCCAGAAAAAGGGGTGTCAAATGGAGCGAGAGTTACTGCTTGTGCTACGCGTATGTGTCGGATTCATTTCGGTTGCAGTCTCCCTCGCGCTGCTGTTTTTTATATTCCCAAGCATGAAGTCGGAAGTTGGCGCGGCTTGGACAGGTGCTTTGGGAACGGTGGCGGCATTCGGCGCGGCCATCTATTTGGCCAGACGTGGCGATGTTCAGCGTCGTCAAGAACCAATCCTGTCCCTTGGTGCAATCCTGTATCAGGCTGAATGGCTCTGTAAGCAGATCCCACAAGAAGCAAAGCCGTCTGTCGTCAGCATTCGAATGATGAGAAGCCTCGTCAGTCCGAGAAAAATCGAAACGGTCGAACGGGCCCTTGATCGGTTTCCCCTTGATCGCTTGTTGGACTACGCTTCTATTGAGGCGCTTTTCCAGATGCGTGATGCAATTCACATCGCGGGAAACACGATAAGAGGTATCAACATGTCTGATGACGACTGGTATAGAGATTTCTGCAGCACACATGGCGGGCGGAAAAAAATGCTCGATAAAGTTGAGTTGGCTTTGGCTCACCTGGAGCTAGTTCGAGCTGGAGCAGGAATTAACGGGTGAAATCGATCGCACGTGCAGCCAAGCGCAACGAAACGATGCGATCCCTTCCGCCTCGACGATGGAATCCGTAGAGACGGAAGAAAACCGGGATGGCGGCGATGAATTTCATTTCGCCCTCCAGCAAGCAACTTGCACAGGCGCGGCCTTGGCGGCTTGCAGCGAGGCCAGGAAGAAGACGGCGGCGACGATGAAGCACGCGCCGCATGCGAAGCCCAGGCAGAAGTTCTTCATGCGACCACCAGCACGGTGACACCGAGTGCGCCCGCCAGATATCCGGCGGCTTCGATGATCGCGGGGGAGCCGACCTGTTCCCCGGTACGCTCGGACCCGTCAGCGAAGACGTAGCGGTAACGGCAAGTCACTTGTCACCTCCATCGCTGGAAGCTGCCGTAGCCGGCAGGGAGGCGAAATCCAGGGCAGTTCCGCTCGGATACCAACAAAGCGGCTCGCGGTGATTGCGGATGACTTCGTTGAGCACATCGAAAGCCTTGACGAGTTCATACGGAACGTCACAACCATCAGGCAGATCGCCTTCGAACTGGTCAAAGGGATCAAGCGGCGATGCGTATTTCGGCTCGCAGATGATCAAGTGGAGGTCTTCGAAGGCAATGCCTTTGTCGTTCGCGTATTCGCGAGCCTCATTCGGATCTTGGAAATAGCGGTCCGTCCCGTCGAGGTAGAGCAGGGCGGCGCCGTCCCACTGCTCGCGGGGCATGGCTTTGTATTTCTCGATACGACGCAGCTCAAGACAGGAATCGCAGTAAAGGCGATCGATCTTGATTTCGACTGCCTCACACTGTTTGCACAGGCGATGAGTGGCGCCGCAGAATCGCGCCATGTGTTCGTCGTCGCCCCAGAACCGACCATCGCGCGAAGCCCAGCCGGTTACTGTCTGCAGGCTGGCGGCTTCTGGCGAGCTGTACGGAATGTGCAGTTCCGCGCCTTTGATCGGAGCATTCATTTGCCACCTCGCGCGGCGATGAGTTTGTCGGCCGCGCGCAGCAACTGCTCGCGGGACGGAGGATGACCGGTCTCCAGCATGTCCTGCAAGACGTTCTGTGCCTGCTTACCGGTGAAGATGGTGATGATCGCCTCCAAGCGCTCGCCAGCATTCTCAGCGGCGGTCTGCAGCGGCGGCGCCGAGTTCGCGAGGGCGGGTTTGCTCAGCACGTCGATGACGCGCTGGAAGCCGGCTTCCATCTGGGCGGGCAGATTCAGCAGAGTCGACAGATCGACCGGCTTTGCCGCCGGCTTCTTGGGCTGGGCAGCGGGGCGTGCGGTCGGCTGTGGGATCACTGGTTTCTTGGCGGTGGCCATGATTACAAGCCCTCCACTTCATGGTAGAGAGCCTGAAACTGTTCGGCGTCTCTGGTCCAATCTGCAGCGTAATCGGCCATCCCGCAACGAGCGGCCTCGCCCGCGTGGGTCCTGCATTCGTGGACGTATTGCGCCAGTGCGAGACGCATCAACAGGAATTGGGTGCGGGTCAAGGTGACTCCCCGCTCAATATCATTCCGCTGCATGGCCGCTCTCGTCGCATGCTGTGCACTCATTGCCATCTCCATCGCAAGTAAATTGCCGGAAAGCCTGGAACCGGCGCGGGATGCTTCCAGCCGAAAAGAGGTGAGGGGGACACCGAGGGGCGGCTGAGGCTTTTGGTAAGTCGATGAATAGAACTATACGCGAATGGATAGACAAGTCAATACGCGAATGAATAGATTTTTCCGCGACTTTTCCTGTAGCGACAGGCTCACATTTGGAGTGGGCTACAATTCAGCAAACAAATTAGGGAGCGTCGGAATGCGACAGTTTGAAAATCAAGCGAACGGCTATGTAGAAACGTTTGATCGGGGCGGTGCTGTTGCGGGGCTTCTCTTCTTTGGACCGTTTTACCTGGCGCTCAAAGGTCTATGGGGTCACTTCGTTTTTTATTTGGGGATTATGTTGTTTGTGGCAACAAGCGGCAGCATACCTATTATCCTTCTAGCTCACATCATCCTTTTTTTAGGATATGCGTTCACTATCGATTTTTTGGTTGCGACCCGCTTCTATCGTAGAGGCTGGGTTGAGTTGGTGCATGATCCCGAAGGCGCGGCAGAGGAAGAGTTGGCAAGCGAAACTCGGAAGTGTCCTTATTGCGCTGAGGAGATCAAGTCAGAGGCCATTAAATGCAAGCACTGCTTGTCTGAAGTCATACCCCTGCATCATTCCTAGAAGGCAGCGACCCCGCCTCGTTTGCATGTGTCTTTATCTGCACTTGCTGCGCTAGGCACTAGTACGAATGCAATTCAACCGGATCGAACTATGATCAGATCGGTTTTCATACGGACAAACGGCCATAAATTAGCCGCGTAAGAAGTTGCGCTGAGCCATAACTACTTCGCCGATGAGAATGCAGTTTTCTGTCGAGCACTCCTCGCGGTGATATCGCTTTTGATCCGAGTTGTCGGAGACCAAGAACCACCTGCCAAAATCACTGATCAACCGTTTCACAACAGCCTGGCCGCCAAAATTCACCGCAAAAATCTTGTTATCTCGCGGCCTGACGGACTTTGTATTGATGATGACTGTATCGCCATCGGAGAGGGTTTCCTCCATGCTGTCGCCGCGCACAGTTGTCGCCACTAATTGCTCCTTGGCCAATCCATGCTGATCTAGCCATCGCTGGGTGACTGCAACCGGGATTGCGAACTCACTTTCGTCAAGTTCAGCTTGAAAGCCAGTGATGCCTGCAGTGATGTTGAGCTTGTAGACAGGTATCTCGACAATATCAGGGCGAGCCGCAGGCGCTGTCGAGGCGATCAGAGCCTTGAGAGCCTGCACCTTTGCGGATGGTGTTACCGCATCTCGCCCCATTTCCCCCAAGCCCTCATTGAGCCAGTTGAAGCTGACGTTGCACGCTTCTGCGAGCTTGCGCACTGTGGCAGCCTCTGGGTGGCCTTTGCCGGAATTCTTCAAAATCCTGTTGATTGTCGGCTGTGGAACGCCGGATGCGCGTGCTAACGCACTCTGTGACGGGAACCCGGCAGCAGACATGGCTTGGTCAAGACGGGCGGCAATGTTACTCATTTGGTCAATATACGTGCGCGTATAGCTCCACGCAAATATCTATCCATTCGCGTATTGAATAAGTATCCAAGCGCGTATAGAATGACCTGCATGAATAAAGACATCGGCATCTTGATGCAGGAAATTCGTTCAGCGACACGCTGGAGTGAGCCTCGCTTGGCCAGTGAAATCGGAGTCTCTCAGCCGACCGTTAATCGAATTCTCAACGGTCAAGCGGATTGCAAAGCCAGTACGTTGCGTGCAATCGAGTCTCTGCATAGCCGCGTAGTTGCGACGGACGTACCAGTCCAGGAGGGCGCGCGATGAGCTGTGTCCCGCCCCGCATGGGTTCCCTGTTCCTGCAGGTGTTCCGCATCGACCCCGCATTCATCGGATAGGCAAATAGCTCTTGAGCAGATGAATCATGTATTCGCGCTGCAAAGCTGCTCCAGGTGATTCTGGCGGTGGCTGTAGGGCGAGGTTTTGGCAAGTGCCGGATATCAGCTGAGTAAATGCACTGGACTGGTCCGGCTTGAGGACGCCAATTAGGCAGCGCACCACAGTGTCTTGTACGGCGTTGCGTGCGCTCAGCTCCTCTTCCGGGGTCATGTGTGGCTGTACGGATTGCGGCATTGCTCTCTCCAATTATTCGTGCTCGGCGAGTCAGCAATCTATCACGGCGGCGCTTCCGAACTGATTTGGCGGGTTTGTAGTTTTCTTTTCGCATGCCACCAGAGTATGCACACGGGGATTAAAAGTCATGTTCCACGGTACACACGAAAGCCCGATTGGTTCGCTGCGGCGCCACGTTGAGACGTGGAAGAGGCGGACCACCTGGAGCAACGCGACCCTCGCGCAGTACATCGTTGAGGCGCACGAGCGCATTGGCGGACCGGCGCGGACCGGAATCACGTTCGGCCGGAGCGGAGACGCCTACAACGACATGAAGGCGCACCAGCAGCGCATCTGGCGCTGGCTGGACGATGTGTCGGATGACAAGAACCTGCTGAGCGCGAACTTCCTGCCGTCCATCGTCGCGGCGCTGCCGACCGATCTGAAAATCAGCTTCTGGAACGAGCTGCTGTCACATGACGGCTTCTGCGTGGCCAGCCTGGAAGAGGGCGACGGCCAATTCCGGATCACGGACCTCGCGCTGGTGATGAAAGAGGACAGCGAGGCTCACCAAGCCTGCGCCGAGGTGATCGGCAGCCCGGACGACATCCAAGCACTGCGCCGCGCCGAGAAGGAAATCACCGAAGCCATCGAGACGAAGAAGCAGGCGCGCGTGCGCATCGGCGCAATGATCCGCGCCATGTCTGCCGTTTCGAAGATCTGCCAGCCATTCCGCCGCGACGGCGTCACCCGCTGAAGTCAATCAAATCCCAAGAGGAGAGCCCCATGAGTGCATTTTGCGTATTCGGCGTGAGCCGCACTGACTGCCTGCGCATCGCTGAAAAGAAGGTGAAGCGCTACGACGACGAGAAGAAGCGCAATCTCACGATGGAGGAGTGGCGCGCCCAGGTCGATGCGCTCGCGCAGGATCTGTTCAACACGACCACGCGGCACCGCCAGGTGAGCCCGGCCTTCGATGCGCCTCAGTTCGCCCGCGAATGGGCGGCATTGGCGCTGCGCACCGATCAGGTGAAGGGTGCCGATGTCCGTGTGCGCAACATGGTGATGGATGGGGAAGGCAAGCCGGTGAAGCGCAACGGCAAGATCCTCATGACCTGGCAGCACTTCGCGGGTTGAGGCGCCATGCAAGCAGAAAAGCAAAAGGGCGGGGCTCTCGCCAAGTTGGCCGGCATCTTCTGCCAGGAGCCGCGCTTCCGCGCCTTCCTCGATGAGAAGTGGCAGGACGACGCGCCCTACGATACCCCAGAGAAGGCGGCAGACCTGGTGCGCCGGGTGTGCGAGGTGGACAAGCGCAGCAAGCTGGATCACGACCCTGCCGCCGCTGAACGCTTTCATGATCGCATCCGCATTCCCTACGTGCGCTGGCAGCTCGGGCGAAACGTATGACGCTATGCAAAAAATGCGGTCCACCGCTCACGGCGGCTCAGGGTCTGAATTTGATCGTCACGCCCATTTTCGCGCAGAGTGTCGTTGTATGCCGGGAGTCGAAGCCATTGGATATCAGGCACGTCCTCGTCGCGAAGCTTGTGAATTTTAAATTCAAGCTGATCGATATCGAGACTGGCTGCTTCGGCGTTGAGCTCGTTCCAGCGCCTGCGCTGCATTTCGCATTGAAGACGCTTTTCTCCAGGCGAAAACACAATGCTGAAGGCTGCAGCAGCAGCCATTGCAACGCCTGCGACGGCCGTGACGTGTTGGTCACCGCCGAGCCAGCCAGCGAATGCCGCCGAGCCGCCGAATATCTCCAAGAAGGAGAGGGCAGCTGCGCATCGTCCATAAATTCTACGCATCAGCAGGCAGTATCGCGCGCCGTAGCGAATTTCGAGAATTGCCTCAGAGTGACTGCGTGTCGAATTGGTCATTGCTTGTTCCCTTTGGTCCTGGTTGTACCGGCGGCGGCATTGGTCTCGGGGGCACTTGTGTACGCCGTTCAATTTTTTCCATGGCAGGCCTTCTTTGATAGTTGTTTTGGACTTGGGAAATTCCATTATAGCTATTCGGGTAGGGCTGCCGCCCAATCTGGTGCTTTAGGAGTGCGGCAATGATGCGCCGAACTCCACTAAAGCCCGGCAGAAAGCCCCTGAAACGCACCGGGTTTGCCAAGCCAGGCGCCGGTCTGCTGCGCGTTGCATCGTCCCAGATGAAGGCCCGAAAGGCCTCCAAGCCCAAGATGACAAAGATCCGCGCCTCCGCGCGCGATCAGGAATGCACGCTGCGCTTCCCGCTGGTGTGCAACCACCGCACCGATACCACCGTGCTCTGCCACAGCAACCAGCTGAAGGACGGCAAGGGCATGGGCCTGAAGGCCCCAGATACCCGCGCGGCATATGGCTGCAGCGCCTGCCATGACGTACTGGACGGCCGAGCGTCGCGTCCTGCAGGCATGACCCACGAACAGATGCTTGAGCGCTTCGAAGAGGCGGTCACGCTGACCCACCAAGTTTTAGCCCGCAAGGGTTTGTTGAAAGTTGAAGCATGAGTATCGAGCTCACCATCAAAGTCTGGCAGCGGTCCTTGCCGGCGTCTCCGAAGATTGTCCTGCTGGCGCTGGCTGACCAGGCGGGGCGGGACGGCAAGTGCTCTCCGCGCCTGCGCGATCTGGCCGAGAAGGTAGGTATGAGCCAGCACTCCGTCCGGACCAATCTCCTGCAGCTTGAGTCCATGGGAGCCGTGATCTGCGAGCGCCAGGCCTTCCGCGCATCCACATACAGGGTGGTCGGATGAGTATCGAAGCCATGCAATGGGCCTTCCAGCAGGACATCAAGCCTGCCTCGATGAAGTTCGTCTTGGTCTCTCTTGGGGACAACGCCCAGCACGACGGCATGGCCTGGCCCTCCATTGCAGCGCTGTGCGAGAAGACCGGGCTGGACCGCAAGACAGTGATTTCCGCCTTGAATCGCCTGGAGCAGGCCGGTTTCCTTTCGGACAGCGGGAAGCGCACGGGTAGCACGGGCCAGGTGAAGGTCTACCGGTTCAACTTTGATCGCCTTAAGGGTACCGAAAACGGAACGGTACCGAAAACGGAACAGTTCCGAAATTCCCGTCAAAGAGTACCGAAAACGACGGGTAACAGTACCGTTTTTCCGCATAACAGTACCGAAAACGGGACACGGAACCCACAAGAACCCAAAGAACCATCAGGGAACCCACAAGGCGCGCCTGCGGCGCCTGCCACTGACCCGGTTTGGAAACCCTTGCAGGCCCTGACCGCTGCTGGCGTCGAAAAGCAGACGGCGAAGGATTGGCTTGCACTGCGCAAGGCGAAGAAGGCACCGGTCACCGAGACAGTTTTCCACCTAGCGGCAGAGGCGGCACAGCAGGCCGGAGTGACGCTGCAGAAGGCGCTGGAGATCTGCTGCGTTCGCGGCTGGACCGGCTACAAGGCCGAATGGATCAAAAAGCACCTGGCCGAGGAGGGCGCTGCCACCGGTGGCGCATGGTTCGCGACGGAGCAGGGCGTGATCGCCAAGGCTGCGGAACTGGGCCTGAAGACCATTCCTGGTGAATCGGCCTTTTCGCTGAAGCAGCGGGTGCAGGAGGCCATCGACAACGGCGGCAAGCCGCCCATGACCGTATCAGGCCAGCGCGTGGTACAGGCGCAGCCAAAGGACGAAGGCAAGGCCGAGGTGTCGCCCGAGAACCGCAACGCCGCCCTGCAGGCAGCACGCGGTCTGAAGAAGAAGGTGGCGTGATGCGCTGCCTGGACTGCGCGCACTGCGACCTGCGCAGCAATCCGGAAATGGCGAAGCGCGGCTTCGCAAAGTGCAAGTTCGTGGAGTCGGCCACCTACCCGAGCACCACGGCGCAGCGTGAGTGCAGCCACTTCCAGACCACCGCGCAAGAGGCGGTAGCGAAGCGCGCGGCGTGGCTGCAGGCTCAGGACGAATTATTCAAAAAGCAATTGCCGCAAAGGAGAGGTGCATGAAGTTTTACCTGGCAGGACCGATGACCGGTATCCCGGATCTGAATTTCCCGCGATTCCATGAGGAGGCCGCTCGCCTGCGCGCGCTGGGCCACGAGATCGTCAATCCGGCGGAGCTCAACCCGACCAGCAATGACTGGCTGGAGTGCATGCGCATCGACATTCGCGAACTGGTGATGTGCGACGGGGTAGCGATGCTCGCCGGCTGGCGCAAGTCGCGCGGTGCAACGCTGGAGCACGACATCGGCATGCGCCTGGGGCTGCAGGTCATCGAGGCGGCCGATTTGGTCGAGCCCGCATGAAGCTGGTGACCGTCACGCTGCCTTTCCCGGATATGCGTCTGAATCCGAACAAGTCCAAGGGCACGCACTGGGCTGTCACGTCGGGTTTGCGCAAGAAGGCCAAGCACGTCGGCCACATCCTGGGGCTGGAGGCTGCGCACAAGGCCGGATGGGAGCCGCATGGTCAGGACGTGCCGCTGCGTATCACCTTCGAAATGCCAGATCGCCGCTGGCGCGACCGCGACAACCTGCTTGGCGCGATGAAGCCGAGCCTCGACGGCATTGCGCTGGCGCTGGGCGTGGACGACAGCCAGTTCGAGCCGGTGACGCTGCGCCGCACGTATGGCCGCCACCCCGGCGCCGTGCATATCGAGATCGGCGGCTGACCACCACCCTTGGAGGGCATATGCAGAAGGGGAAAAGCATTCGTGAGCATGTAGCGGAATACCTGGAAGAGCACCCAGGGTCTCCGATGTGGGAAATACAGTGCGCCATTTTGCAGCTCGGCATTTCCTCGAAGTTTGGCGTGGCTTCGGTGATTCGCAATATGTCGGCGTGCGGGGCCTTGGAGGTGGACAAGACGAATTACAAGGCTTTTCGCTACTCCCTGAAGGATGAGGCGCGCGCTGTGTACCTGGTCGATGCATCCCGCTTTGAGGTGCCGCCGGAGCTGGCTGGCCCTGCTGTTCCACCGCTGGTCTGGTCGATGCGCCATCTGCTCGGCCATGCCGTTTGATTGATAAGAAGCAACTAGGAGAGATACATGCAAAACGTTCAAGCGGCCGCTGCTCCGCTGGTACTCATACAGCCCGCCCCGGTGGCGCGCGATCAGGACGGCTACTGGGTCCACCCTGAAGAGCCCGACTTCGATGAAGACTGGCAGGCCTACAAAGCTTGGATCGCTGCGCAGGGCTTGGAGCTGAAGATCGATGACCTGGAAGACTATCCGGACCACGCAGCTCATCACCGCTACTTCGAGGAAGGCGAGGCCGACATCAGTGACTGGGTGAGCGAGCGTCCCGCTGGGGAAGGCTGGTTCACCCTGTCGATCCACATGACCGAAGACAGTGCGGTGTGGGTTTGGGCACGCCGTCGGCAGGAAGGGGCTGCAGCATGATCGCCGCCATCCCCGCCGAAGACCGGCCTACCATCATCCGCCAGAGTATCCCCGAGCCAGGCCAGGACCGCGCGCAGGCATTGAAGACATCGCGCATCGAGGCCGCGCACCACTATTCCAACGTCGTGCCCAGGCGTTTCAGCGTGCAGCTGCGAGCCAAGATCAACGGCGCCCCGTTGATTTGCTTGAGCTGCGGCGCGAAGACCAATGAAGACGGCGACCTGCCGTGCGACCACTGAGGAGGCAGCAATGAATAACGTGACCCGGTTTTTGAAGACCTTCGGCATCAATGTGCTGGCGGCCTACCTCTTCTACGCGTGGAAGTTCGAGGCATCTGAGGGCAGCGGAAACATCGTGCTCTTCTGGTTCTGGTTTGGGGCTGTGTTCGGGATTCTGGTGATGTTCTTGCCGGCATCTGGGAAGCAGCCAAAGCGCATCAAGTGGATTGATGCAGTCAATGCCACGGCGAACCTGCTCTTCGTCGTGGGATTTGCCTACTTCGGGCATTTCCTGCTGGCAGCTTGCTGCGCCCTCGGTGCGCTTGGGTGGCGGATCTACCGTGACAGGTTTGATGATGAGGGTTTGCCGCTGCCAAAGGAGGAAGTGTGAATTCGGAGGCAGTAGAACTGATCATGACACTCGGGGCGCTCTTCGTAGCGTTCTGCGGGGCGCTGGCGGTGCTGCTGCGCCATTTTGCAAAACAAGGCTGAAAAAAATGACGAACGACCGATTGACCGATAAGCAGCTGGACGCCTATTGCGAGGAGTGGCTGCGCTGGTGCGATACCCGCAAGTTTTACTTCAAGCCCGGCGCCCAGAACGTCCTGGCGCGTTTCCAGGCGGGGAAGTCGAAAGAGCCGCCGGACGCCCGCAATAGCGCTGACATGCAGTGGTTCAATGCGGCCGTGTATGCCATGGCTGACATGAAGGAGCATGAGGAGACGTTCGCATGCTTCCGCCTGATGTACATTGAGAGGGCAGGCCACGTGAAGCGCCTGGCAGATGAGAGGGGTATCTCGCAAAAGACCTATTACAACCGGGCTCGCACATTTGTTCGCAAGGCCATGTCGTTGGCGCGCAGCTTTCAAGTTGCGCAGCAGTCCTTCGATGCCGAGAACCGAGTCGCGAGTGTGTAATTAAAATTACACATAATAGTTCTGGTCGAGATTACACTTTTCCCCCTAAAATCGGGGTCATTCAGATAGTCTGAATAAGTGTCAGAAAATTTCTACGAAAGCCCCGATCCGAATGGACGGGGCTTTTTTCATGCGCCGTATTGCTCTTGCGCTTTCAGGATTACCTTTTGGATGCGGTCCGTCATTCCGGTTTTGTAGTGCTCTGGAATGGAAGGATTGGCGTTTAGTTCGCGGAGCAGTCCAAGTGCATTTTGGCCAATGGATTCTATATTTGCTTTGCGGTTGCTAGCATGTGCGGCCAAGTGTCCAATCACAGAGATGCTCATGGCAAAATCAGCGGTCGCCGAGATGGCGAGGCTATCAAGCAGCTTCTGGTGGCTGTTACGCAAGGCTTCAAATTCTTCGCGAGTTGGTGTGCTTTCCATAGCTTGTCCTTAGGGTTGGCTAGGCGAGAATAGTAACCTATTTGCAACATGCGTTCTGCGTCCGTATGTGATATTTTTATATCAACTTCCAAGGGGGCGGATATGGCAGATTCAAGCGATATTTACGGCAACGATAATAAAGAACCGATTTCAAGGGAAGAGCTGGAAGAACATCTCCGTAAACAGCTGAGATACTTGATGCGTTCGTGCAATGTCATGGACGCGGGAGACGCGGACGAGGCTCCACGTGCCGCTTCAGTACTGCGTACTTTGCTTCATCACGTTGGAAAGTCCCGTGCTCTATTGGTTCAGTTGGGACTGCGCGATGTGATCAGTTTCAAGAACACGGGGATATACCGTACGGAATTTCAGATCGCGTGTGAGTCCATGATTCCGCCCGAGCTAAAGGCCCAGGGATACCGGGTGGCGGCGACGAATGCAAATGAGGTCGGATTTCTGGTCTCTAGAGCTTTAGAGGATGGTACTTTCGGTTGGTTTGCACCTCTTGATGAGCCAAAGTATCTGCCGCAAGACCCTCGCTCGAAGGCATTAATTCCATTTCAGCGCTTTGATGACTGGTGGACGCGCACAATCGTCGAGGGAGTGGATCATCGGGATTTCAACCGCATGCACCTCGTGCTTGTTATGGCCAATCAAGATGGCGGTTCGCATGTAGATCCATCTCTTGATAAAGATTACCGAGCACTTTGTGATAACAGCAATGGGGACGGTGCCATAGCATGGTTTGGAGAGGCTCCTGTTCCGGGCGATCCAATCGCCAGCATGAAGGCGCTCTGGAAGCAATATAGAGATAGTATGCCAACTATTCGACACAACCGAGCGTATGCATCTATTCGCCAGATTGCCTATGAGGTCATTATTACCCTTCGCGATGATCCTGCTACCAAACAGATAGTAGCTCCATGTTTCGGTACCTCCTAGTTGCTTAATCAATATGTCCTGACGATAGCCAGGTTAAATTTTCCGAATAAGTTGTCTGTGCGACCCACTTTCAGAATTGGAAGTGGGTTTTTTTATGCCGGGTGCAAAGATGATCGTCAATATGGGTTTGGATAGTCCGTTGGGTTTGTCGGACACCTGGACGGAATGGTGCGACGTTGAGATCACGAAGGATTCGAGTGATCGGCCGGTCAATATCAAGGCCACACGCCAGGATGGGAAGGTTTTCATCAAGACCATCACCTATGTTTCCGGTAAAACCACGATCTCCAAATGGAGCGCGCAATGAGCGTCCTGTCTTCGGTCATTAACTTACCGACTCGTTATGCTCCGGTACCGGCGATGCCTGTGGCCAAGTTGAGACATGTTGGAACGCATTGCCGCTACCCAAACGTCTTGGGAGCGGTGCGGGAGTGGTTCGGTTTCTCGGTGCACTATGCGCCCGTCGATATCCCCTGGTTCCTCTTAGGGTGGACGAACTATTGGGGCTACAACGAGACGGCGAATACCGGTTCTCTCCAGATCACAACGGGTTTGGAATATCCGCTGAATCGCGACGATCTCCAGATCGTGGAGTATAGGGGGGCGCATGTGGGCACTGGTGTCGGTGGAGCCGATATCTTCTCCGATGGCATGCGGCCGGATACAGTGATCAGGGCGGGTACCTGGTATGGTCTCTGGCATTTTCACGCCAATCCGAACGCGGGTATTCCATTTAATTATGGCGGACCACAGCCCTGGGCGAACAACGCCGCCAATGGACTTTCGATCATCACTGGCACCGTCGGTAATGTGATCAATCATCTGATGTTTACCGCTACAGCAGTGGAGCGACGGGCGCTTGTCAATACCGATGCAACATCGAATCAGCACATCACGCCAATGTGCATTCTGACTGATTCGGATGTCCGCTCGTTCGGGCTGCTGACCGACTCTCGTGGTGCGGGTATGGCCTCTGCCTCGCCGTATAACTTCGATTACGTGTCCGATGCGTCATTGTTGCAGTGTGCTGCTGAAAGGGTATTCGGCCCCCTCGGCCCGTGGATGAACTTGGGTGCTGTGTCGGACGGTGCTGGTAATTTCATCGGCGGCTACGGTGGTCGGCGACACAACTTCCTGCGCTTTGTCACGGATGTGTTTAATGGATACGGAACAAACGACTTCTCGGGCGCTGCCGACTCTGCCTCGTTGATCGCGCTGGACGCGAAGGTCAAAAGCCTTTCCAACATCCGTGGGAAGAAGTTTTGGGGTGGAACAATTCCGCCGCGCACCACAAGCACTGACGAGAGTACCACTTTGGCAAATCAGACGGTGACCGCCGCAGATCAAAGACGCCGCGACCTCAATGCGTATCGACTGAGCCAGCCTGCGATCTATGATGGAGGTGTGCTTGACTTCGCATCGGTCGTAGAAGACCCGGTGACTCATGTCTGGAAAGCAAATGGCATTCAAACCACTGGTGCCATCAACTCCGGCAGCAATGTCTTCACCGCGACGGCGGCAGTATTTCTGCCAGCTCATACGGGGAAGACGATTTATATCGCGGGCGCAGGCGCCTCTGCAGCTGCGCTGGTGGCAAGAATGGTCTATGTGAGTCCGACCATTGTGAATCTGGTCAACGCGATTACAGGGGCTGCCGTGAATGCTGGCACCAGCGTGGCTGCGGCAACCACCTATGTGAATTGCCGGGAGTGGAGTGCTGACCGTATCCATGAGACACAGTTCGCGTGCCAGCAGTACGCGGCCCAGTTGGGTCCTGCCGCTGCAGCGATGGCAGCAGCCACTGCTTAGTCGCGTAGGAGGAATGAGGTGGCAAAGCTGACTATGCTGAAGCCGCGTTTGCTTCCAACATCTACTAGTCGTGTTGCGATACGGCAAGCATCCGCATACTCTACACCTCGCATTCGAGGACGGCAGTGGATGAAGATGAAGACTGATGCGTTGGTTGCATCGGATCACTGGTGCGTGGCTTGTTTGGCTGAAGGCAGGCAGACCATAGCAGTAGAGGTCGATCACAAGGATCCCTTGTGGCGAGGCGGCTCCAACGAACAGAGCAACCTGCAGGGCCTTTGCAAGGATCACCACGATGAAAAGACGGCGCGTGAGGCTGCTGAACGCGCCAGGGGAGGATGATCCGGAGGCGATGCCTACCGGGGGTGTCGAAAGTTGACGGATTGAAACTTCGGAAACCGCATGCCTTCCCACGCGCAGAAAAAATCCCCTTTTAGGAGTTTTGTTAATGGCATTAACAGCTAAAAAGAAGCTGTTTGCCGATGCGGTGATGCGCGGGAAGTCCAACAGGGACGCGGCTATCGAGGCCGGTTACAGTGCCGCGACTGCCTCGGCAGCAGGATCGCGACTTGTTAAAGACCCCGCCGTCGCTGAATATCTGAAAAAGTGCCGAGAGGCATCAAAGCCGCCGGGCGGGGAGGTCGCGAGCAGCCCCTTCGATATCAGCCGCGCATTGCAATACAGCGATCCGCGTTCGTTCTTGTTGGCAACAATGAATGACCCGCTGACTGAGGACAAGCTGCGCGTCGATGCGGCTAAGGCGCTGCTGCCGTTCATGCACAAAAAGCTGGGCGAGGGCGGCAAGAAGGATGCTCGGGACGAGGAAGCCAAGAAGGTGGCCAGCCGTTTCCCGACCGCCGCGCCTCCTCGCCTGGCAGCGTCCGGCGGTAAGAAGCTATGAAGTGGTCTACTGCGGTACCTGACTGGGAGGAGCGGATCGTCCAAGGGAAGTCGATCATCCCGCCGCCGATTTTCCGTGACCAAGCCGAGCATGCGCTGTCGATTTTCAAGCAGTTGCGCGTGGTGGACATCCCCGGCAAGCCGACCTTCGGTGAGTGCAGTGAGCAATGGGTGTTCGACTACGTCTCCGCCATCTTCGGTGCCTATGACGCCGACACTGGCCAGCAGCTTATTCGTGAATTTTATTTGCTGATCAGCAAGAAGAACACGAAGTCCACCATCGCGGCGGGGATCATGCTGACAGCGGTCTTGCTATGCTGGCGGGAGGAGGAAGAACACCTGATTCTGGCGCCGACTAAGGAAGTCGCCGATAACAGTTTCAAGCCGGCAGCGGGCATGATCCGTGCCGATGATGAGCTATCGGCCATGTTCCATATTCAGGATCACATCCGGACCATCACCCATCGGGTGTCCCGAGCATCGCTGAAAGTGGTGGCGGCCGATACGGATACCGTGTCGGGGAAGAAGTCCGGACGCATCCTGGTGGACGAGCACTGGCTGTTTGGCAAGCGAGCCAATGCAGAAGCCATGTTCATGGAGGCGCTGGGCGGCCAGGTCTCTCGCGACGAAGGGTGGGTGATTTTCCTGACCACGCAAAGCGATGAGCCGCCGGCCGGCGTCTACCTGGAGAAGCTTAACTACTTCCGCAATGTGCGGGACGGGGTGATCCATGATCCTAAATCTCTGGGCGTGCTGTATGAATTCCCGCCAGCGATGATCAGGAGCAAGGCCTATCTTGATCCGGCCAATTTTTACATCACGAACCCGAATATCGGGCGCTCAGTAAATGCCGAGTGGCTGCTTGACCAGTTGAACAAGGTCAAGGGCAAGCTGGACGGGGCTCTGCAGAAATTCCTGGCGAAGCACCTGAATGTAGAAATTGGATTGTCCCTGCGGTCGGATCGGTGGGCCGGCGCGGACCAATGGGAACGCCAAGCCAAGCGCCCAGGCTTGAAACTTAGGGATTTACTGGAAGAGTGCGAGGTGATCGATGTCGGCGCTGACGGCGGCGGCAATGACGACTGGCTCGGGCTTGCGGCCGCTGGGCGTCATAAGGAAACCCGTGAATGGTTGCTCTGGACGCATGCCTGGGTGAATCCTCCAGCTCTTGAGTTGCGTAAATCCGAAGTCCCGGCCTGGCTGGACTATGCAGCCCAGGGCGAGTTGACGATATGTGATTCGGTCGGCCCCGACGTGATCGAGATGGCAGAAATGGTTGCATCCATCGAGCAAGCCGGTCTCCTGGACAAGGTCGGGGTCGATCCTGGCGGTATGGGCGGCATTCTGGATGCGCTGATCGAGGCCGGTGTACCGCAAGACAAGATCGTGGGTATTTCTCAGGGCTGGAAACTTGGCGGTGCAATCAAGACCACCGAGCGCAAGCTGGCGGAGGGCGTGCTGGTGCATGGCGGGCAGAAGATGATGAATTACTGCGTCAGCAATGCCAAGGTTGAGCCCAAAGGAAACGCCATTCTGATCACCAAGCAAGCCTCTGGTACCGCGAAGATCGACCCATTGATGGCTACCTTCAACGCAATTTCCTTGCTGTCGCTGAACCCGGCGCCGGCAATCAACACAATCTACGAGCGGCGCGGCATTCGCTACGCGTAAGGAATCCATGGATCTGTTCAAAATTTTTCGCTCGGCGAGTTCGAGCGGGGGAGCAGTGCGCCCACGCGCCGAAGATCCAGCGGGCGGCCTGGTCTTCAACGGGCTGAATGATCCAGCATTTCTGGAGTATGTGAGGGGCGCGCAGGGGGCCGGCGGGCCCGGCGCATTGAAGGCATTACGCAACATGGCGGTGCTTCGCTGCGTGACGCTGATTTCCGAAGCCATCGGCATGCTGCCGTTCAATCTGATGTACAGCGATCCGGGCAAGGGCAACGCGACAGATCACCCGGCCTTCCGCCTCCTCAAGTATCGCCCGAACAGCTGGCAGACGCCGCTGGAATTCAAGCGGCTGATGGAGTTTCACTTGATGTTCAAGGGCAATGCTTATGCCCGCGTCATCAAGTCTGGTACGCGGCCGGTGGCATTGATTCCGATGCATCCGGATCGCGTAGAGCCGCAGCTCTCGAACACATGGGAAATGACCTATGTCTTCACGCGGCCAGACGGCCAGCGCGTCGTCCTCCCCGCTAATGAGGTCTTCCATCTGCGCGACCTCAGCGAGGATGGTATCAAGGGGCAGTCTCGCGTTCGCCTCGCGGGCGGCGCCATCGATCTGGCCTTGAAGGCCGAGCAGGCTGCATCCCGGACCTTCGAATCGGGCGTCATGGCCGGCGGCGCCCTGGAATTCCAGCATGAACTGTCGGACCGGGCTTACGAGCGGATCAAGGACTCCCTTCGCGACGAGCATACCGGTGCCGAAAACGCCGGGAAATTCTTGATCCTGGAAGGCGGTGGCAAGGCCAGCAAGTTCTCCAATACAGCTGATGAGGCCCAGCATATCGAGAACCGCGGCATGCAGATCGAGGAGGTCGCCCGTGCCTTCGGTGTGCCGCGTCCCCTGATGATGATGGATGACACTGCTTGGGGCAGCGGCATCGAGCAGCTGGCCATCTTTTTCGTGCAATACGCGCTGGCTTTCCGGTTCACGAACTGGGAGCAGTCGGCTGCACGCGTTCTGTTGACCGAGTCCGAACTCGACCAGCTGCAGTTCAAATTCAATGCCCGCGCATTGCTGCGCGGCACGCTGGAAGCGCAGGCGGACTTCTTCGCCAAGGCGCTTGGATCTGGTGGGCAGGCTCCCTTTATGACGCAAAACGAGGTGAGAAAGCTCAGCGATCTTCCCGAGTCGGACGAGCCGCAAGCCAATTCACTGAAGAACCAAATGTCAAAGGCACCCAACAATGAGCCACCTAAAGCTACCTGAAATCAAGGCCGACCACCGGCTGAGCGGCGAATTTGAAATGCCGGAGGATGCGCTGGAGCGCTGGAATCCCGAAATCCGCGCAGCGAAGGAGGATGCCGATACGTCGATCTCCGTCTATGGTGCCATCGGTGACACCTGGGACGGAAACGGCGTGACCGCTCGCCGCATCTCGGCAGCGCTGCGCGCTATCGGCGAGCGCGACGTTACGGTCAATGTGAATTCGCCGGGCGGCGACTTCTTCGAGGGTGTCGCTATTTACAACCTGCTGCGCGAGCACAAGGCCAAGGTTACCGTGAATGTCCTGGGCTTGGCCGCCTCCGCCGGCTCCATCATTGCCATGGCCGGTGATGAGATCCGGATGGGTGAGGGGACTCACCTGATGATCCATAACGCCTGGGCAGTTGTGGTCGGTAATCGCCACGATCTGGCCGATTCGGCCGATGTCATGGCGACGTTCGACGCCTCCATGGCGAGCCTGTACGCCGCTCGCACCGGTCTTTCGTCGGAGACCGTGGCGGACATGATGGACAAGGAAACCTGGCTGACCCCGGCAGACGCGATCCGGGACGGGTTTGCCACCGGCATGCTCTCGGCCGCCGATATCAAGTCCGATCCGAAGGCCAATAGTCAGCAGCGCGCCAAGGCGCTCATCGATGTGGCCATGGCGAAGGCTGGCCATTCCCGCTCGGTTCGCAAGGACGTGTTCAAGAGTCTGTTTTCCGGCACGCCTGGCGCTGCCGACCCACCGGCCACGCCCAGCGCTGGCACCAATGAAATCGCAGCGCTGCTGCAATCCACTATCCAAACTCTGAAAGGTCAATGATGCAACAATCGAACATCATCACCCGTCGTCGCGGCATCATGGGCGTGCGCGCTGATACCGGCTCCCTGCCGCCCGAGCTGCGCCAGTCCGTGGAGGCCATGAACAAGGCTTTCTCGGACTTCAAGGCCGAGCACACCAAGCAGCTGGACGACATCCGTAAGGGCCTGCCGTCCGCTGACCAGACCGCCAAGGTCGAAAAGATCGGTGCCTTCATGGACGAGCTGCAGAAGCAAATTGCAGACGCCCATACCAAGATCGCCGCCTCCCAGATGAACGGCGGCGAGAAGAAGCTGCGCGACGCGGAATATACCGGCGCCTTCCAGTCCCACATGCGTTCGGGCGACGTGCAGGCTGCGCTCAGCAAGGGCTCGGCGGAAGACGGAGGCTACACCACGCCCGTCGAATGGGATCGCACCATCACCGACAAGCTGGTTCTCATCTCCCCCATCCGGGCCATCGCCTCGGTGATGTCGACCTCCAAGGCCGGTTTCAGCAAGCTGTTCAACGTGCACGGCACCGGCAGTGGCTGGGTCGGTGAGACGGACGCCCGCCCGGAAACCAACAGCTCGAAGCTGAAGTCCCTGACCTTCTCGCATGGCGAGATCTATGCCAATCCTTCGGCCACCCAGCAACTCCTCGACGATTCCGAGATCGATATCGAGAAGTGGCTGGCTTCCGAAGTCGAAACCGAGTTCGCGAAGCAGGAAGGTGCAGCCTTCGTCTCGGGCGACGGAAACAAGAAGCCGATGGGCCTGCTGACCTACGTGACCGGCGGTGCCAATGCTACCGTTCACCCGATGGGCCCCATTGCCCTGGTCAACAGCGGCGCGGCCGCCACCTTGACTTCCGACGGCATCCTTGACCTGATCTATTGCCTGCCCTCGGCGTTCGCTGGCAATGCGCAGTTCATCATGAACCGCAACACCCAGGGCGCCGTCCGCAAGTTGAAGGACGGCCAGGGCAACTACCTGTGGCAGCCCTCCTACGTTGCTGGTCAGCCGGCGACCTTGAACGGCTACCCGCTGATCGAGGTTCCGGATATGCCCAACGTGGCCGCCAATGCGGTGCCGATCATGTTCGGTGACTTCAAGCAGGGCTACCAGATCATCGACCGCATCGGCATCCGCGTCCTGCGCGATCCGTACACCAACAAGCCCTACGTGCAGTTCTACACCACCAAGCGCGTGGGCGGCGGCCTGCTCAACCCCGAGCCGCTGAAGGCCCTGAAGGTTTCGGCTTAATCTGCGCTGGGTCAATCTGAGGGGGAGGGCGCGGGTCGTGCTCTTCCCCTTCCTAGGAGAAATGTATGAGTTTGCGAGTTTTTGCAAAGGCGTTCGAAGGTGTGCGCGAGGGCGAGATCTATCCGGCGCAGTTCTCGAAGGGCGATGAGTGCCCGCCTGAGCTGGTGGCCGGCGCACTTGCGCTCGGCGCGCTGGAGCGTTCCATCGACGAAATGACCGTCCTCCAGTTGAAGGCGGCGCTGGATGATCTGAAGATCACCTATGCCCAGAACGCCAAGAAGGAAGAGCTGGTCGAGCAGTTGAAGGCGGCCGAGCAATCGAAGGCGGCAGAGGCGAACTGATGGGCCTGGTCAGCAGGGACATTGCGCTCCAGCACTGCAAGGCAGATCCGGGCACCGAAGATGAGCTGATGGATATTTATCTGGCTGCAGCAGAGCAGGCGGCTGCGGATTATCTCAATCGGCAAATCTTCGCGGACCAGGCTGCGCTTGATGCTGCGGCGGCGGCCGGCACCGGTGGCGTCGAGCCCATCGTGGTGGATGCTGCCATCAAGGCCGCGATCTTGCTGACCTGCGGGCATTTGTACGCCAATCGGGAGGATGTGGTGATTGGCGCGAGCGCAGTGGCTCTTCCCAACGGAGCGCAAGCCCTGCTGCGCCCGAAGCGTAACAACATGGGACCATAGCATGCGCGCCGGTCAACTGAATCGCCTCATTTCTCTGCAAAGAAAAGTTGAGGCAAAAAATGATGACGGAGACCTTTCCAGGTCCTGGAGTGAGGTTGCAAAGCCGTGGGCGCGAAAAGTCGACCTTGCTGGTCGTGAGCTTGAATCGGCCATGTCCATCAGCCAGGAAATATCAGTCAAGTTCCTGGTGCGCTATCGCACGGATGTTGAGCAAGGCATGCGGATTGTGCTGGCCAGTGAGTCTTATCACGTGATAGCAGCGCTGGATAAGCGGGGTGATCGCGACGAATTGCAGATCTATTGCTCCAAAGGTCTGCGCGATGGCTAGGATGGAGGTCGATGGCTTTGATGAGGTAATTCGCCTACTCGAAGGCCTTCCAGAGAAGGTCGGATCCGACGCGCTGCGATCAGCTGCGAACGCTGGGGCCTCGATTATTAAGGCTGAGATTATTGCTCGCGCCCCTCGGAAGCGCGGAATTCTCGCTGATAACATTTATCAGAAACACATCGAGGAAGTCTCCTCAGTGACATCGCAGACCTACCACGTGTCTTGGCGCAAAAAGGGTAAGGATGATGTGCCGTTCTACGGGGTATGGGTGGAATACGGCCATTGGTATATCCCGCGCAAGCCAGATGGAATCACTTGGAAGAAGCATCGCGCCGACTCCAAGCCGATCTTCGTCGCGGCTCATCCTTTCTTGCGTCCAGGCTATGAGGCAAAGAAGGACGCCGCGCTCACGGCGATGCAAGATAAATTGAAGGAGCGTGTAGCCGAGGCGCTGAGGGGAGGGACATGATCGAAAAGTTGGTTATGGATCTGCTATCCGAATTGGTTGGCAGCCGCGTCTATTTTGATCACGCGCCCGACAAAGTTGAGCGACCCTATATCGTTCTGCTCCAAGTTGGTGGGGATCCAGTTGAGTTCTTAGATGGACCTTCTTCCATGGATCTGGTCCGCTTGCAAATTGACGTTTATGCAGAAACGCGCACATCTGCAAACGAGCTAATGTCACAGGTGCGGACCCGCTTGCGTCCATTGCAGGCCTCCGCTATCGGTGCTCCAGTCAGTTTATACGAGAGCGCAGTAGCGCTTTATCGGCGCAGCTGTGATTTCCGAATCTTGGCGGCGGCTTAGTTCCGCATCAAATCTACTAACAGGCCCCATTTTTGGGGCCATTTTTTTTGAAAGGGGACACCATGTCCTATACCTTGCCGGACGGTTCCAAACTCTCCATTGCCGCGACTTTCGGTCCCGTTGTGGCCATGACCGCGCTGTCCAACGCCCAGGAGGCCGTTGGCACAGTCGCAGCTGGTGCTGCCCTGGCGGCCGGTGACATCGTTGTCGTCACCGCGCCGGGCTGGCTGAAACTCAATCAGCGTGTTGCTCGCATCAAGAACTTCAACGCAGGCGCCGTCACGCTGGAAGGCGTCGATACCTCCAGCACCGACAAATTCCCTGCAGGGAGTGGCATCGGCAGCCTGCAAAAGGTGCTGACCTGGCAGCAAATCCCGCAGGTGACTGCGTTCGAGTCGTCGGGCGGTGATCAGAACTTCGCCACCGTCGAGTTCCTGGACGATGACCAGCAGCGCCAGGTCCCCACCACCAAGTCGCCACAGACCCTGTCGATCACGGCAGCGGACGATCCGACCTCGCCCCATGGTGATGTACTGTCGGCGGCTGATGAAGCCCGCGCCATTCGTCCGCTGCAGCTGGCCTTGCCCAGCGGTCCGAAGATCTTCTACAACGGCTACGTGTCGTATAACGCGACCCCGACGCTGACCAAGGGCAACATCATGACCACCAAGGCGTCCTTGGCCCTGGTGTCCCGTCCCACTCGCTACCAGACCTAAGGTGATGCATGCTCAAACTGCAACCTAATCCGACGTTCATCCTGCCCGTGGATGTTCCGGTGGCCGGCGAGCTACAGCCGACCAAAATCAAGGTGACCGTCCGCTACCACAAGCCCGACGAATTGACCGCTCTGCTGCAAAAGGATCCGAAAATGACCATCGGCGAATTCGTGCAGACCAATGTCGTCGGCTGGGATGGTGTCGAGGGAACTTTCAGTGAAGACCGACTGCGTGAGCTGCTGAGCAGCTACCACGGGCTGGACCTGGTGATCCACAAGGCCTACTTCAACGAAGTGTACAAGGCCGCCCAGGGAAACTGATCGCCGCTGCGGAGTTCCTCTATACCCCGGAGCCGGACGCCGCACAGCTCGCAGCCCTGGGGCTGACTCCGGAGGATCTCGGCGACAGATCTTCCTTCGATATCTTTCCCGAGAACTACACGTCTGTCGAAGTCTTCAACGCAATGCGCACGCAGTGGCGGACAGATATGGGGGTGCCGATTGGACTGGACTACTCGGCGCTCCCCTCTGTCATGCGCCTGTTTGGTGTTCCTGCTGTGCAGCGCAGGCGGGTGTTTGACGACGTGAGGGTAATGGAAAACGCAGCGATCAGCTTGATGCGTGAACAGTAACAGCCGCCCTCGGGCGGCGCTTCTTCAGGGCAATGTGATATGGCGAAATCAGGCGCGGGTGATCTGGCCGGCAGTGTAACGGTCGGGCTGACGGCCGAAATGGATCAGTTCAAAGCCGACATGCGGGAGGCTGGCCAGGCCGTCCGTGAGGTGCAAACTGAGGCGAGCTCGGCAGCGGCAAAGATCGTACCGGCGTTGAACCAGATCTCGGCGGCTGGTACGTCGGGTGCAACTGCGTTGAGCGCGGCACAGCAGCGCTACCTGGAGGGGCTGCAGCGCCAGGTAGCGGCAGCGCAAGGCGGTAAGGTTGCCTCACTGGAGCTCCGGGCGGCGCAGCTCGGCGTCTCGGAGGCAGCGGCGCCATTGCTGGCGACATTCCGCCAGCTTGAGGCGACGCAGCGGAAGAATGCCGAGGCAGCCAATGCCGCATCGGTCGCGGTCAAGGCCCAGGCCGAGAGCGAAGAGGATGCTGCAGCCCGTATCCGGGCGTCGGTGGCTGCATCCCTGGAGAAGACGGCCGCCCTCAACAAGGAAATCGAGGCATCGCGCGCTGCTGCAGCAGCAGCTCGGGAGGCAGGCGGCCGCAATGCTCCAGCCGGTACCGACCGGATCGACGCCTCTCTGCAGAATCGCGCCCTGCAGGAGACTGCAGACCGGGTCGCAGAGGTGAATCGGGCGCTCGGGTCTATTGGTCGCGGTGCGAGCAGCCAGAAGGAGCTGCAGGCCCAGACGGACAAGCTGGTAAGCCTATGGGGCCAAGGCAGGATCTCGGCCGAGCAGTACGCTGCAGCGGTTAAGCAGCTGGACTTGAGTGAAGCGCAGCTGAACAAGACCAGTACCGAGGCTGCAGCGAAGGCCGATGCATTCATCGCGCGCCTGAAGGATCAGGCCGCTACTGCCGGCAAGAGCGCCAAGGAGCTGCTGGAGTACCGCGCGGCGCAGCTTGGCGTGACCAGCCAGGCCGCGCCGCTGATCGAGCAGATCGAGAAAGCCGAAAAGGGCATGCACGGTTTCAGCCTCGCTACTAGCGGGAGCCGCCGTGAGCTGGGCGTCTTGGCGCGAGAAATTGCCAGCGGCAACTTCAGCGGCGCCAGCCGCTCGTTCTCGATCTTCGCCGAGCAGTCAGGCCTGATGCCGACACTGTTGTCTCCGGCAACGCTGGCGATTGGCGCCCTGGTTGCCGCTGTCGGTGGCCTGGCAGTGGCTTACCTGCAGGGGCATGCCGAAGAAAAGAAGTTCGCAGACGCGCTGGTGGTGACCGGGAACGCTGCCGGTACCACTGCCGCCAGCCTGCACGACATGTCCGTACAGGCCGCTGGAACGCTCGGCAGCTTGTCTGCGGCGAAAGAGGTGGTCCTGGAGCTGGCGAACAGCGGAAAGTACTCCGCCGAGCAGATTGGCCTGATCACCACTGTCGCGGTGGACATGCAGACGGCGACAGGCCGCGCCGTGAAAGATACGGTGCGCGAGTTTGAAGAGCTGGCCCGCTCGCCCGTCGAGGCTAGTGCGACGTTGAACGAGCAGTACCACTACCTCACGCAGTCGGTGTATGACCAGATCGCGGCATTGCAGCGGCAGGGCGACACTCAAGCAGCTATTGACCTGGCTGAGCGCACCTATGCAGATGCCATGGGGGCTCGTGCGCGCTCGATCAATGAGCATATCGGCACCATCGAGAGCGCATGGAAGCGCGCAAAAAATGCTGTGATGGGCTTCTGGGATACCGTGATGAACAACGGTCGTACCGACATGCTTGAGCACGACATCGCAGAGTATGAGAAGCGCCTGGCCACGCCGATGATCAAGTCGGATCGTGATGTGCTGCAGGCCCGCGTCGACGGGATGAAGAAGCAGCTGGCTATCCAGAAGGAACTCGCAGCTCAGCAGGAGGAGGCGGCGAAGAGCGGCGATGCTTCCATACAGGCCGCACGGTCGGTCGATCAGCTGACCGAATCTGTTGACAAGAGCATTCGCAAGCGGAACGAGCTGGCAAAGCTGTCGCAGAGTTTCACGGCCATGATGCGCGAGGCCAATCGTACGGGCGCAGCGAACGACCGTCTCGATGGAGTGATTTTCAGCGAATCAGGAAATCCGATATCGGGCGGCCTGTACGCCAAGTTGCAGAAGGACATCGAGGATAAGTACAAGGAAAAGGCACCATCCGGCGCCGATAACGCCCTGAACGCGCAGATCAAGGCCATTCAGGGTCAGATGCAGGAGGCAGAGCGGAATCTGCGTGCCACGCTGCAGAACAACAAGGCCACCTACGATGTCGGCCTGGTCAATACGCAGGAATATCTCCGCGCGGACTATGAGGCACGTCGTACCGCTCTGGATAAAGAGATGACGCTGGCGCAGCAGCAGGAAGCAATCGCTGGTCGAAAGAAGAACCTGAGTGCGCTGGAAGAGGCGAAGAATCAGCAGCGCAAGATCCGTGATGAGCAGTTGCAGAATGAGCAAAAATTCGTCAACGACACGCGATCTCTGGAAGAAAAGAATGCTCGTGACGTCCAGGCTTACGTCGAGTCCCTCAACGCGTCTTACAACACGCGAGCAGCTGCCATCCGCAATCTGGTCGACGGGGCCGGTCTGGGTGATGCAGCCCGTGATGAGCTCAATCGTCTCAACCAGGTGCAGCAGGAGTTTGATCGGGCGGCCGAGGCCTTGCGTAAGTCTCGGGAGAAGGGCGAAGCTCACGGCGGCCTTAATCAGGCGCAATACGACCAGGAGATGGCGGCACTGAAGGCAAACCTGGAAGCGCGGCAGCAGCTGGAACGCAGCTATTCCGAGGAGGCAAAAAAAGTCCAGCAGGATGGCTGGGTGGGCGCAAGCCGCTTCATGCAGAACTATGCTGATCAGGCAGCCAACGTTGCGAGTCAAGTCGAAAGCGTCTTCAGCGCCTCGGCGCGCGGCATGGAGGATGCCTGGGCGAATTTTGCTACCACGGGGAAGCTCAACTTCAGTGATCTAGCTAAGTCGGTGGTGGCGGATATCGCGCGGATGCAGGCCAGAGCAGCTATTTCGGGCCTCTTCAATTACTTGGTGCCTTTGGCTGCATCACTGTTCTCGCCAGGTGCTTCCGCCGCCCAGATTGGTGGTGCTGGCTCAGGACCGACTACTTTTGGCGTACAGCCGGGAAGTACTTTTGGTTCTCTTGGATCTGGATTTTCTGGTTTGACGATGAACGCCATGGGCGGCGTCTACAGCTCGCCAGGCTTGAGCGCCTACAGTGGTCAGGTGGTATCCAAACCGACCATGTTCGCTTTCGCGAAGGGTGCCGGCCTGATGGGCGAGGCCGGGCCGGAGGGTATCTTCCCGCTGAAGCGGGGACCGAACGGTGCTCTCGGTGTCCAAGCATTCGGAGGTGGCCACCCTATCAGCATCGCAGTGAGCGTCGAAATCAACAATGACGGTGCCTCGAAGACGTCCGTCTCTGGTGGAGATATGTCCGCGCAGGGCACCCAGCTTGCCGGAATGGTGGGTGAGGCCGTCAAGCTCGAGCTGCAGCGCCAGCGGTACTCAGGGGGCATCCTCTGGAAGATTGAAAATGGAGTGAGGGGCTGATGGAACCTGAAAAATTTACCTGGCGCGTAACAAGTGGAACAACCACTCAGCGGAAGTTCTCCGTTCTCGTGGCGACGTTCGGCGACGGGTACGAGCAGGTTGCTGCAAAGGGGATCAACAACGTGAGCGGGGCCTGGAATATCAGTATTACTGGCCTCGATGCCGACATCTCCGCAGTCGAGGACTTCCTCGACCGCCATGCCGGCGTGAGGGCGTTTTACTGGGATGCGCCTCGGAAGGGTCAGGTTCTGGTGCGGACGCCTCCAGGAGACCTTGCTTACAGTACTACCCCTGCGGGCGTCGGGATGTCTACGTTGACCACGACCTTCAAGCAGGTGATCACGCCATGAGGATCTATTCGGATATCCAGAAGCTCGAGCCTGGAGAGCGTGTCGATCTTTTCGAGCTCGATGCCAGGGTTATCGGCGCCGGGCAGCTTTTCTTCCATGGATACGCCCAGGTGGGGGCGATCTGGTGGCGCGGTGTCGAGTACGTGGCTTGGCCGATTGCTGCGGATGGATTCGCGATGAACGGTCAGGGTCAGCAGGCATCGCCCACGCTCACCGTTGGTGACGTCCAGGGCAGCATTGCATCCTTGTGTCTCGCCTTTGACGACCTGGTGGGAGCCAGGCTGATCCGTCGCACAACGTTGGGTCGCTTCCTTGATGCCGAGAACTTCCCAGGCGGGAACCCCTCTGCAGATCCTACGGAGCAGCTGCCCGAGCAGATTTGGTTGATCGAGCAGAGGACATCCGACGATGGGGCAGTCATCACCTTTCAGCTCTCCAGTCCACTGGACTTCAACGGCGTTCAGCTTCCTCGCCGGATGGTGGTGGCCAACAGCTGCTGGTGGCTTTCCTGTGGAGGTTATCGCGGCCCCTACTGCAACTACACCGGCTCGGCGAAGTTTGACCTGCAGGGCAATCCTGTATCGGATTCCAGTAAGGACAAGTGCGCGGGCACGCTCAGTGCCTGCAAACTTCGGTTCGGCGATGGGCAGCAATTGAACTTTGGAGGCTTTCCGGGCGCCGGATTGATCCGATCATGATGAATGAAAAGCTGCAATCGGAAATCGCAGAGCATGGCTGCGCTGCCTATCCACGCGAGGCCTGTGGCCTGATCATTGTTGAGCGGGGCAGGGAGCGGTACATCCCCTGTCGCAACGTGGCCGTGGGTGAGGAGTCGTTTGTTTTGCCTGCAGCGGACTATGCGGCCGCCGAGGAGCGCGGGGAGGTGGTGGCTGTCGTGCATACGCATCCTGACGTTCCGGCTGCTCCGAGCCAGGCCGACCGGGTTGCGTGTGAGGCGTCGGGGCTGCCCTGGTATATCGCGCGCGTGGATGGGCCTGTCGATGGGGCCGGACCCGTCGTCACCGAGTGGCAGTCGTGCAAGCCCTGCGGTTATGAGGCTCCGCTGGTCGGTCGCGAGTTCTCCCACGGTGTTCTGGACTGCTACACGTTGATCCGGGACTGGTACCGCCGGGAGCGTGGCATCGAATTGCCGGACTTTGCACGGCGCGACCGTTGGTGGTCCGATGGCTCTGCAGACGATCTCTATCTTGCCAACTATGGCGGCGCCGGCTTTGAGAGGCTGCCGGATGATGCTGAGCTGCGTGAGGGGGACGTCATCATCATGCAGATGCGTTCGGACAAGGCCAATCATGCCGGCGTCTATCTGGGAGACGGTAGGGTCCTGCATCACTTGTACGGCCGCCTGTCCTCCCGCGATGTCTATGGTGGGCAGATGCTCACGAATACGAGGGTGCGGGTGAGATACCGCAGCAAGCAATGACCAGGCCGCCTAATTGGGCGGCCTCTTTTTTTGGTGAGCTATGACACTTCGGAGAATTCGTCTGTACGGTCAGCTGGGCCGGCGCTTCGGCCGCGTCCATAGTCTGGCGGTCGGGAGCGTCGCTGAGGCAATTCGTGCCATGTGCATGGTGCTGCCGGGGTTCGAGCGTGAGCTGATGACTAGCCGCGATAGGGGCGTCGGCTACGCGATCTTCCTTGGGAAGCGCAACATCGGTGAGAGTGAACTTGCGCTTCCTCCTGGTGCCGAGGATATCCGGATCGCCCCGATCCTGACAGGCTCCAAGCAGGGTGGCATCTTCCAGATCGTCTTGGGCGCGGCGCTGATCGGCTTAGCCCTCTGGAACCCGGCCTTCCTCGGCTTAGGACAGGCCGGCCTGTGGTCGGTTGGCACGATTGGCGGCATGGGGATATCGATGGCGCTGGGCGGTGTGATCAGTCTGTTCGCACCACAGCCGGCAGGCCTGTCCTCCAAGGACAGCGTCGACAACGGTGCCTCTTACACCATGAATGGAGCTGTGAACACGGCGGCGCAAGGCAATTGCGTTCCGGTGGCGTTCGGCGGTCCGATGTGGGTCGGCAGTGCCGCCATCAGCGGTGGTATGTATGCGGAGGATCAACAATGAGTGCTGTGTCACTGCGCAGAGATCTGACTGGCTATGGCGGTGGCGGCAAGGGTGGAGGTGAGTCACAGAGCATCAATGAGGCATCGGATAGCCTGCATAGCCTCACCTCGGTCCGTCTGATCGATCTCATCGGATGCAAGGAGATCGAGGGCCTCGTCGACGGCGCCAGGTCTATCGCGTTGAACGAAACTCCTGTCCAGAACGCTGACGGCACCTACAACTTCTCGAACCTGACCATCGACTTCCGGCCTGGCACGCAGGATCAAGACTACATTCCCGGATTTCCTAGTGTCGAGAGTGAGCAGTCTGTGGGCGTGGAGCTGACATCAGCAACACCATGGTCGCGGGGCTTTTCCAATACCGACCTGTCCGCTGTTCGGATCCGGTTTTCGATTCCTGCGCTCAGCCAGACTGATACCTCCAACAACGCGATCAAGGGGTACCGGATCGAATACCGTGTAGAGGTCTCCACCGATGGCGGAAGCTTCGAGACGATGTTGTACGAGGCCTTCGATGGCAAGACGACGTCGACTTACGAGCGAAGCCGTCGGATCAATCTGAAGCGGGCCAGTATGGGGTGGGTTGTGCGCGTGGTGCGTGTTACACCGAATGCGAACACCTCGCTCATCTCCGACCGCGTCAATATCGTCTCGATCACCGAGGTGATTGATTCGAAGCTGCGCTACCCGAACTCGGCCTTGATTGGCCTGCAGGCTGATGCGCGCCAATTCACCAGCATCCCTTCGCGGGCCTACTTCATCAAGGGCCGTCGTATCCGGGTTCCGGACAACTACGATCCGGTCAGCCGGACATACTCGGGCGTCTGGCAGGGCCAGTTCAAGGTCGCTTGGACGAACAACCCGGCCTGGATCTTCTACGACCTGGCGCTCGATGATATGTACGGCCTCGGTCACCTCATTTCTCAAGATCAGGTCGACAAGTGGTCGATCTACCAGATCGGGCGCTACTGCGACGAATGGGTCTCTGACGGCCAGGGGCGGCTGGAGCCTCGATTTATCTGTGGCGTGTTTTTCCAGTCCCGTGCGGATGCGTACAAGGTCCTGCAGGACATGGCGAGCATCTTCCGGGGGATGGCGTTCTATGCCGGCGATGCGATCTATGCCTCGGCGGACATGCCGGTGGATCCGGCTTATGCCTACACGGCGGCCAATGTCATCGATGGCAAGTTCACGCGAGCCGGTAGTAGCCGCAAGTCACGCTACACCGTGGCGAACGTCAGCTGGAGCGACCAGGGCGACTATGGCCGGGCCAAGGTGGAATACGTCTCGGACGAAGAAGGCATCCGCCGATACGGTGTGCAGTCCACTGATGTGACCGCGTTCGGATGCATATCCCAATCGCAGGCGCATCGCGTGGGACGCTGGATTCTGCTCACGTCGAAGTTAGAAACCGAGAGCATCACCTTTCAGGTTGGTCTGGACGGCGCAGTGGCCCGCCCTGGCTCCATTGTCCGGATCGCAGATCCTCGGCGGATGGGGCGGCGCAATGGCGGGCGCATAAGGGCTGGTACGGGCAATTCGGTGACGTTGGATAAGGCGCCTGTGGTGCAGGTCGGGGATGCGCTTACCGTGATTCTGCCCAGCGCTGAGTCCGAAACACGGCCAGTCGTAGCGGTGGACGGTGACACGGTGACCGTCAATCCCCCCTGGAGCATGGAGCCCCAGGCAGAGTCGGTCTGGTCGGTCGATAACATTGACCTGGTTGCGCCTTTCTATCGAATCATCAACGTGGCGGAGAAGGGAGATCTCACATTCGAGATCTCGGCTGTGCAGCATGAGCCTGGGAAATACGCTTATATCGAAAGCGGCATCGCCATTGAGCCGAGGCCGACCACTGTTATCCCGATGCGATACCAGGCGCCGGTCTCCAAGGTCACCTTGAGCACCTACACAGTGTCCGAGCGGGGAGATAACGTCACAACGATGGTGATCACCTGGCCTGCGGCTGACCGCGCTGTGAGCTATCAGGTTGACTGGCGCCGGGATAGCGGCGAGTGGGTATCCCTGCCGCGTACCGAGTCGCTCAGTGTTGAGGTGGCAGGGATCTACTCGGGCGCCTACCAGGTTCGCGTGAAGGCATTCAACAGCATCGATGTCGGATCAGCGGTGGTGCTGAGCGCGGTCACCCAGCTGGAAGGCAATCTCGGGGCGCCGCCCGACGTGCCGTGGTTTTCGATCAATGGCGATGTCCTGTCATGGGGGGCAGTGCACGATGCGGAGCTGGCTGGATATCGTGTGCGGTACCACTACGGATCCAATCGCAGCTGGGGTGATGCAGCCGACCTTGTCAGTGGCATGGTACAGAGCAGTCCGTATCAGATCCTTTCTCGGCCACAGGGCGCGTTGACCCTGATGATCAAGGCCGAGAACAAGGCCGGACTCCAGTCTAATGCGCCAACCTACATCATGACCGAGATGGGGGACGCCTTGGTAGCCAATGTGGTGGAGGAGTTCGACTTCCACGGCGATGGGTATCCAGGGCAGATCTCCGGCGCAATCGTTGTTGATGGAGATCTGCGGGCCGAAGGGACACTGGCCTTCTGGGGGAATGACCTGGCGGACTATTGGCCGCTGGACGACGGCCGCCAGTTCTTTACCGATAACTACAAGCGCATGGTGTACGAGACAACGATCTTCACGCCGTCGGTGGTCGCGGCCGGATTGACGATGACATTAGATGTCGATTTCCAGGGCGGAGTGCGGACGATTGAGTATCGCTCCGGAGGTGGAGACCCTTACTTCGGGTCTGATGCCAATCCATTCTTTGGCGCAGATGATACGGAATTCTTCACGCCATTGCCAGGCTATCAGCCGTGGCCAGGTTCGTTATCGGCTCAGCTGATCCAGTATCAGCTTCGCTTCACGGTAGATACCGGGCCAGACCAGGGAGTGATCAGCGCCTGCAAGGCAGTCATCGACGTGCCGGATATCTATGAATCGTTCGATGACATCGTGGTGCCGCCTGCAGGTATTCGGTTGCCGATCGCAAAAAAGTACTTAGCGATCAAGAACGTGCAGCTCACGCTGCAGGCCGATGGTGGGACGGCGCTCAGTGCTCGGTACATCGATAAGAGTGTGACGCAAGGGCCGCTGGTGAAATGCTTCAACAGTGCGGGCGTTGCGGTGGCAGGGTCGCTGGACGCGCGAATTCAAGGTTACTAAGGGAAATCATGTTACTTCCAAGCAAAGAGCTTTTTAACGGTACGAAGACGCCGGTCACCACGACTGCGGAAATGCGTGTTGCGCTCGGCCAGCTGCGAGACTATCTTGCGGCGCTGCTGGGTGAGGATAGCGACAACAAGGCCGCTGCACGCAGTCTGCTGGGGGTTATCAATACCGTCATCCCTGCGGGCATGGCTGGTCTTTTCTTCTCAAAGGTTGCGCCCTCGGGCTGGCTCAAGGCCAATGGAGCAGCGGTCGTCAGCGATTCGTATGCTGACCTCACGGCAGCTGTCTATTGTGGCGATGCCGCCAATGCAACAGCTGCCTGGGGATATCGCTGCACGAACCCGGCAAATCCCTCGGGAAGCCGCAGCACGGTCGGTGCATATCTGGTTTTGCCGGACGCCCGAGGCGAATTTCTGCGCGGCTTCGATGACGGTCGAGGCATTGACGTGTCTCGAGTGCTGTGGGCTCTCCAGGCAGGCGCGTTGCTCAGTCACGCGCACGGTGTGTCGGATCCTGGTCACGCCCACTCGGTCTACGATCCTGGGCATGCCCACAGCTATGGCTCTCTTCCTCCGTTCACGCGGACCGGTGAAATGGCCGCTACTGGTTCAACTGGCTATATGGTCGGTTCGTCTGGATTCCAGAGCTATGGCACTGCAGGAGCTGGCACTGGCATAGGTATCTATGCGGCCCTGACAGGTATTTCCATTGGCGCAACTGGCGGAACCGAAAACTTGGTCCGCAACTTGGCCGCGCTTATCTGCATCAAATATTGAGGATGACAATGAACGCACCCGAATTTTGGAACTTCCACCCGACCACTCGCGCGCTGATCCGAACGGCCGAGCCCTGCTATGCAGACCCGGATCCACTCGTCGAGGGCAATTGGCTGTTCCCAGGAAATACGACCGACGCGAAGCCTGGCCCTGATGTCGAGGGCAAGTACCAGGTGATTGACCTGGACGCCCAGGAATGGAGCTACGTCGATCTGCCGACGGGCAGCGTTGAGTCGGCGCCGGCGGTCGGTGACTCCTCACCGGCTGAACTTGGGGCCGCCGCTGAGTTCAAGCGGGACATGCTGCTGCAGGTAGCCGGATTGCGAATCGCCCCTCTGCAGGATGCCGTCGATCTCGGCGTGGCCACCGATTCGGAGCAGGCACTGCTGGTGCGTTGGAAGCAGTATCGCGTCACCTTGGGCCGCGTCACTGCTCAGGACGACTATCCCAAGACCGTGGTCTGGCCAGATGCGCCCGACCCGGTGCCAACCGTAGAGTCGGCGCCCAAGGCGCCACAGAATTCTGCAGCAGATGAGCCGACAGGGGCCACCGAATAGGTGGCCCTAATAGTTTCTACGGTCAGTAAAAAAGCATAGACCGGCGAATTTGTGGTTTTAATCTTTCTCAGGGGAATCAATGCCAGAACCAACAACCAGCGCGGCGGCAGGGTATGCCGTCTCAATCGGCACAGTGACTCTGACGGGTGCATTTCTTGGCCTGCAGTATGACCTGCTGCTGGCCGGCATCTTCGGTGGCTGTGTGGCGCTCTCGTTCACACGGCAGACGCCGCTGCTGCGCATGGCCATCACGCTGATCACCAGTGCCTTGGTGGCGGCCTATGGCGGCCCGGTGGCCATGGCCTGGGCGGCGCAGTCGTCCTATTTCGATTGGACTGCCAAGATCCCGGAGCAGATGCGCTTCTTCAGCGCCTTCGCCATCGGAGTGTGTTCGCAGACGCTGGTGCCGCTGGCGCTGCAGCAGCTGCAAAGTCGATTTGGAGGGGGTAATCCGCAACCAGGAGCCTCCCAATGACAACCCATTACCTTCTGATCATCAACCTCGTGGCCGCCGGCCTGATCCTGCTGCGGGCGTTGTGTGCCCTCAACGAGATGACGCCTGGCGCCGAGCACCACCTTGATCGGCTGTTTTGCTCGGTCCTCGCTACCGGTGCCGTGGCGGTGCTATTGGGCCCGCTGTATGGCTACACGTCGCCGCAGACAGGCGAGGTGGCCATGAACACCGGTTTCGCCGGCCTCTACGCTATTCCCTGGCTGTACGTCGCCACGCGCGACCGATTGAAAGGATGCATCCCATGGACCTCACGATAGACCAGTTGCGCCAGATCATGCCCGCCTCGATGCGGGCTTCTTTTTTTCTGGGGCCGCTCAATGCCGCCATGCGCGAGTTTGGCATCGACACCGCCCAGCGCCAGGGCATGTTCCTCGCCAACGTCGGGGCCGAGTCTGGGCAGCTTTCCACACTGACGGAAAACCTGAACTATGGAGCCGACAGGATCCGGGTGATTGGCAATGCATCCAAGCCAGGATCTCGTTGGCGCTCGCTGGTGCCGCGCGCCGCAGAGCTGGCCGGCAACCCCGAGCGCTTGGGAAATGCCTTGTACTGCAGCCGCATGGGCAACGGCGATGAGGCCAGCGGGGAAGGGTACCTGTATCGCGGTCGAGGCTTGCTGCAGACTACCGGCAAGGCCAACTACATTGCTCTGATGATGGCGTTGCATCTGGACTGCGTGGATCGCCCGGAGCTGCTTGAGATGCCAGAGGCAGCGGCCCGCGCAGCTGCTTATTACTGGCACGCCCGCGACCTGAGTGAGTACGCCGATGCTGGCGATTTTGATGGCGTGTGTGACCTCATCAACATCGGCCAGAGGACCAAGGCACTGGGGGATTCGATGGACTACGCCAAGCGCCTGGCGCTGTACAAGAACGCGAAGCAGGTGCTGCAATGATCGCCGTCCTCGGAATGCTGCGCATCGTCCCGTCCTGGTGCTACTGGATTCTGGCCCTGGTGGCGCTCTGCCTCGGCTGCGAGATCCACGGCGCCGGCCGCGTGCAGGCGAAGTGGGACGCCCAGGTGAAGCTGCAGGCGGCCGCCGCTGAGGCTGCGCTGGAACTACGGCGCGAACAAAACCGGGCTATCGGCGCCGAGCAGGCGCTCAAATCGGCCCAGATCCAGAAAGGCTATGACGATGAAATGGCAAAAGTGCGCGCTGATCTGCGCAATTCTGAGCGGCTGCGCCTCGGTGCAGCCTGGTGCAACGGTGGCGCTCCCGGACCTGCCCAAGCTAGTGGCGCCGTCGGCAGCGATGGAGCCAGTACCGCCGGCCGGCTACTTCCTCCAGAGCTGGAGAGCGCTGTTCGCGCGCTGATCGGCCAGGCTGAAGAGGCCGCCGCCACCGCCCGCGCGGCGCAGGCATTCATCCGAGAGAACGGGATGGCTCCGCCTTGAATCTGCTATAGTGCAGCCGCCGGCGATTCATTCGTCGTCGGTCCCCATTCCAGTGCAAACTGGACCTAACCCCGAGCTTCCCATGTGGAGGCTCGGGGCTTTTTTATTTATCGCCCCTACCTTATAACGTGAAAATATCGGCTTTGGCTTGTAGTTGAGCCACATAGCCGTCGGAAGGTTATACTGTATATATGTACAGTATTTCGGGGCTAGTGTGAGCTTATCGCAGGAACAAATGGAGCCTCATCCGAAGGCCGACGATTTGGATATCCCTCCGGGGGTAGGGCCTGGGCATGGCGCGCAGATGTGCAAGCCTCCACGAAGGGGCGTGCTGGTGACCGTCCGCTGCCTAAAGAGCCGAGGTGTAAATTTAACTCCATCGGAAAGGCGGAAGATCGCCCCCACTGTAGGCGAGCTGAAGATTTCCCGTGTCCATGACCGCGCTGAATTTCACTCTATCGCTGAAATCGTGAGTTTTAACGAGGAATTGGACGGGCATCTCCGTTATTTTCCTGCCAGGCTGATGTGCTTGGTCAATCCAGAAATTCTATGGCTTGATGAGCGTGGGATGGTGATTTACGGAATTGAGCGCCTTGGAGGAATCGATGGCCCGCAAGTTTCTTACTGGCAGACGTGGCAGGTTGCATTTGGGAAAGCTAAACCGGAGCCGCCATTTTGAGATGGCTCTCATGATCCCTCTGTGAGTAAAAATACCTCTAATATAGAGTTCCCCAAGCGCACAGAATCTGCTTTTCGAGGTAGATAATTTAACACTGTATATTAGAGGTGCTGTGCGCAAATCCAGTACTGGCGTGGTCTGCGCTTAAAATGTCACCTGCATGGGGTGCAAGGGGTCGTGTGTTCGAATCACACCGTCCCGACCAACGAAAAACTCAGCACTGCCTGAGGCAAAAAGCATCGAATACGAAAACGTATCCGATGCTTTTTTGTTTTCCGCTTCAATTTCGCACATCGGCTACCCTTTCCAATGGGTCATTCACCCCGATTTGGCGGAATTTTTCAAATGACGCACTGCAGCGGCCGCCCAATATCGGTTATTCTCGCTCTTGTTCAAAAGCTAATGAATATCCTATTGGGAAGCGTATGAATAACAAAGACCATTTCCTGACGCTCGATGGGTTCAGAGGAATAGCAGCGATCCTGGTTGTCTTGCGCCATACGTTGCCCTACTTTGGCGGCAATCCCTTTTTCTCAAGCTACCTATCGGTTGACCTGTTTTTTCTCCTGAGCGGCGCAGTTCTGGCTCGGTCATATGAGGCAAGATTGCTGAACGGCATGTCATTGGCGGCGTTCATGAAAATCCGCCTTCTGCGGTTATATCCCTTATATTTCATCGGAATGTGCATTGGCATCCTGGCCTCCTTGGTTGATGCCATGCCCTACAAAGGCCATACGCTTGCCGCTGCAAGCTTTGGGCTGCTGTTGTTGCCTGCCTTGTACACGCACACGCTGTTTCCCTTGAACGGCCCGGCGTGGTCACTGTCTTCCGAGCTCATCGTCAATCTGGTCTATGGATGGAAAGCGAAGTCTCTCAGCAATCGCGTGCTCATAGCGGTGATGGCATTCTGTTTGCTGGGTCTGATCGCTTTCACCCTTTACTGGCCTGCGCACAACTTTGACGCGGGATTCTACCGGCGCACGTATTACGTCAGTTTTCTTCGCGTCGGCTTTTCATTTGGCGCCGGCGTCCTGCTCTACCGCTGGTATCTTCGCAGAGCGACGACAATTCAACTCAGCAACCGCAACGCCCTCCTTGGGATAGCAGGCATGACCCTGGTGCTGACGGCATCGCCCTCTGCATCCATCCTCCCAGTGTACGATGCATTGGCCGTCGCCATTGTGTTCCCTCTGCTGGTCTACGTCGGCATGCGCTTTCAGCCGACTGGGGTTTTGGCTAGCCTTTGCAAGCTGCTGGGGATCGTTTCCTATCCTCTCTACATCGTCCACAGCCCGCTATCTGAACTCGTTCAGCATGGTTTCTTGTCGGCGACAGGCCGGAGTGTGGGTGCATATGCGCCGCTGGCTGGGTTTGTGATTTTGGTGCTCCTGGTGGCGATTGCCTGGTCACTTCATCACTTCTACGACGAACCCGTGCGCAAGGCTGCTGCAGCTTGGCTTGCAAGACGGACGCTTGCAAAGTCCGCAACCAAGGTACGTCCGCTTCCGTGAGTGTTTGCGAATTGCTCACGGTCTTGCTTGGCTCATAACCAAAACGTATTGCGCTCAAGACGCCAGTCGGCTGCGGCGATGGCGCACCCGTTGGGCTTGTCGGGCGCGTTCGATCGCCACGCCTCCGGGCTGATCCGACGTCATGCAGGTTGATCGCGTGTCATTGCTTCATATTGCTCACCATTTATGCGCCGTGTAATATTGGCAACCAAAAATGATGCGGCGCAAAAATCCGTGCGCGGTGGCGACAAAGGCGCGTTGGCTTTAAGCCCGGAGAACATGGCTCCTAGCGACGGCCGATATAAATAAACAGTGGTTGCAATGCAGCAACAAAAGGAATCAAGAACGCATCCGCGTGAGACGCGCTTTCATGTGATTGATCGGGCGGCTGCGTAATGCGGCGTGTGGTGGTGCAGGCACTGCTCGAGGTAAGAGCGCCCGCTCTTGCAATGCGCCAAACGATGAATCAGCTGCATCAACTATTCCTGATTTTGAAGAACATCACGGGAGCTTATGTGAAAGTGCTAGTACTTGGGGCGACCGGTTTCATCGGGCAGCGGCTGGTTTCATGCTTGCGCGCGAGTGGTTGGGCCAACCCCGTTTTGGCCGGTCGTCGCGCCCCCGCCGTGAATGCTGATGGTTTGGAGTTTCGGCAGGTCGACACCCTAGACGCCTCAAGCCTGCGCCGCGCTATGGGTGACATTGATGCGGTGGTCAATTGCGTGACCGGGCAGGGCGGCGCGATTGCCCGTGGCGCGCAACTCTTGACCGAGGTAGCGCTGCAGACCTCCTGCCCGCGAATCGTGCACATGAGTTCCATGGCCGTCTATGGGCGCCAGGAAGGATGCCTGAACGAAGACAGCGCTCTTGATCCGGGAGCTAGCTGGTATGCCCAAGCGAAATGCGAGGCCGAAGAACATATGAAGGCCTATGCGCAGGCGGGACATCCTGTCGTCATGTTGCGTCCCGGATGTGTGTACGGCGCGGGCAGCGACATGTGGGTGGCGCAGATGGCCCGGCTGCTCGTCGCTGGCCGGATTGGCGATCTCGGCGCGCTCGGCGAGGGCTGGTCCAATCTTGTGCACGTTGACGACGTGTGTGCTGCTGTACTCCTGTCCTTGCAATTCACTGCCGAAGTAGATGGCCCAGCAGAACGGGGGGCTGCCATTTTCAATCTTGTGGGTGCTGATAGTCCGCGCTGGAATCGTTATTTCGTTGATCTGGCGCAGGCCCTTGGGGTTAGCCCGGCCAACCGCGTACCTCCGATCCGGCTCAAGCTTGATGCCAGGCTGGGTACGCTGTTCATTCGTATGGCGCAGCGCGTGGCAAATGCGGCAGGCTGGTCCGGGCTGCGGTTGCCGGTGGCCGTATCGCCGTCCTTTTTGCGTTTGTGGCACCAAGATCTTCGTATCGATGGTCAGCGTGCGCGTGCCCTCCTGAAGTTCGCGCCGCGCCCCTATTCCCAAGGCTTGGCCGAATCCGCGCAGTGGGCCTTTGATGAAGGAATTGGAACCGCGCGGGTAGTCCGATGATCAATGCCTGCAACGTTCATTTGCTTCCTCCTGCGCCCATTCAACACTGTCTGCAACAATAAAATGAGAATAGCCTACCTGACCAGCGTCTACGCGCGCGCCAGTGATACCTTCATCCGCAACGAAGTTCTGGAACTGCGCCGTCGCGGTCATGAGGTGCATACCTTCTCCATCCGACGTGAGGCGGGCGACGCCTCAGTCAGCTCGGACGTCAAGAGCGAGCAGGCGACTACTGACTACATTCTTGAAAACGGCCTGCCGCGTTTGCTTGGGGTAGCTCTGTCTACCTTGCTTCGTTCGCCCGGACGCGTTCTGGAAGTACTGAAGCTGGCGCGGCGTACCCGCGCGGCGGGACTGCGCCCGGCCCTGCTGCACGTTCTATATCTGATCGAAGCCTGCTACCTGGCTCGGCGCTTGAGCGAGCAAAAGATACAGATCCTGCATAACCACATCGCTGAGAACTCCGCCACGGTGGCCATGTATGCCTCCATACTCAGCGGTATCCCTTACAGCATGACAGTGCATGGTCCGGGTATTTTCTTTCATCCCGTCGCATGGGCGCTGGGCGAAAAGGTGCAGCGTTCTGCCTTCACTGCCACCATCACGCATTTCTGCAAAAGCCAATGCATGCTGTTTTCCGAGGTACAAGCCTGGCCGCGTTTGAACGTGGTGCGTTGTGGCGTGGGGCCGGCCTTTGAAGACGCACCTGCACTGCCGATTCCGCAAGTCCCGCGCCTGGTATTCGTCGGTCGCCTTTGTGCAGAGAAGGGCGTACCCCTGCTGATTGAGGCCGTCACCCGCCACGTCAACGCTGGCAAGCCGTGCGAGCTGGTGCTGGTCGGGGATGGGCCATTGAGGCCTTTCATTGAGAAAGCAATGGCTAACGGCCCTTTGGCCAACGTGATTCGCATTCTTGGCTGGAAGAGCAGCGCTGAAGTCAGGGCAGAAATAGAGCGTAGCCGGGCGCTTGTACTACCGAGCTTCGCTGAAGGATTGCCGGTGGTGGTGATGGAGGCGCTAGCCCTGTCGCGCCCTGTCATCAGCACGCGTATTGCTGGTATCCCTGAGTTGGTGGAGGACGGGGTCAATGGCTGGGTGGTGGCGCCTGGATCGGTTGAAGCGCTGGTCGCAGCGATCGACGAGGTAACATCGGCATCGGTAGAGCGATTGCAGGCAATGGGGCAGCAGGGCGCCAAAGCCGTACGCGGCAAGCACCATCTCGGCACCGAAGTGGGGAAGCTGGAGCAGCTGTTTGCCGCACATGGCCTCCCGCAAGCTTGAGGGGAGGTCAGCTTGATTCGATATCTGTCTGATTGCGAAATTGCAAGCCTCCAGGATTATCCGGTCTGTGTGGTCGGCAGCGGCCCGGGCGGACTCAGCTTGGCTGTGGCGTTGGCGCGCAAAGGCCAACGGGTGTTGCTGGTTGATGGTGGCGACTGGCGCGAAGAGCAGGTCGATGATGATGCCTATCAAGGCAGCGCCGCTGCACCGCACCCGGGGACGACCGAATACCGTCGCCAGCGTTTTGGCGGCACGACGCATTTGTGGGGCGGCCGCTGCGTGCCGCTGGACCCGGCCGATTTCGCAACGCGTGCTCACGTGCCGCTCAGTGGCTGGCCAATTTCGTACGACGAATACGCGCGCTACCTGCCCGCGGCTATGCAATATTGTGATGCGGGTGCTGCGGACTTTTCTCCTGCATGCCTTGCCGGTGGCAATGGTCCGATGTTTTCGGAACTTCCCCAGCTTGATGAGGCCCTCAGCGAACATATCGAGCGTTACAGTCTACCCACGGATTTTGCGGCGAAATTCTCCGAAGAACTGAAAGCATCCGACCGAGTGATGGTCGTATTGCGTGCGCGGTGCACGCGGTTGGTGAGCAACGCCAATGGTTCTCGCATTGAATCCATCGTGCTGCACGACGGCCAGCAGGAAATCCAGGTACGGGCCGGACAGATCGTGCTGGCAGGCGGCGCCATCGAAGCGACCCGGCTGCTGTTGTGTACGCGCGAGCAAGTCCCTGCTTGGGCGCGTTTTGACAGCAGCCTGGGCCGATATTATGCGTGTCACTTCGATCTGATCTTTGGTGAGATGCGGTTAAAGGGGGAAAAGCCCCGTTTTCGCTTCCAGAAGACCCAGGATGGCGTATATGCTCGCCGCAAACTACAGTTCACTCCGCATTGGCAAAACCGGTTGGGCTTGCTCAATTCCACCTTGCGCCTGCATTTCCCGTCCTACGGTGATCCAGGGCATGGCAGTGGCGTGCTGTCGGCGATCTATCTAGCCAAGTCCGTGTTGCCATCGGAGCACCAGGATATTCTCAATCACGGTAGTCAAAACCAGGTGGGCGATCCGCAGCGACTTGCTCATCTGCGAAATGTAGTGCTGGACGCAGGTTCCGTGTTTGGCTTTGCCTACGACATGGTAGTCAAGCGCAAGCTGGCCAAGCGCAAACTGCCTTACACCCTCATACCCAACCGCAATGGCACCTACCCGCTGGAATTCAACAGCGAGCAGGTCAGTGATGCTGGCAACCGTATCCGTCTGCTGGATGCCACTGACCGATATGGCATGCGCCGTGTGGATGTTCAATGGCGCCTGACTTCCCAGGATATCGAGTCTGGAATTCAATCTTTCATGACCATGCAAAACTTGCTGTCGAAGACGCGCCATTGTCGGCTGGACTTTGATCATGGAGAACTGAGGGAGCAGGTTACGCGTGCCCTGCCAGTGGGCGGGCATCATATCGGGAGCACTCGCATGGGACGCTCGGCTGACCACAGCGTGGTGGATGTCAATTGCCGCGTCCATGGCGTGAGCAACCTGCTGATATTGAGCTCATCGGTGTTTCCAACCAATGGCCATGCGAATCCGACGCTGAGCATTGTCGCTTTGGCGTTGAGAATGGCTGACCACGTACAACAGTTTTAAGGTGATTCCGATGCAGAGTCTGAAAGTCGCTGCGAGCGCAGCCGACTCCGGCAAGATCCAGGCAGTTCAAGGTTTGCGGGGTATTGCCGTCCTGGCAGTGCTGCTGTTCCACGTCAAGTTCACCACCTTGGCCGGGGGATATCAGGGCCCGGATATTTTCTTCGTCATTTCCGGGTTCGTGATCACGTTATTGCTGCGCAGGCGTATCACTGCAGGTAACTTTTCTTTCCTGGAATTCTACGTTCGTCGTGCTTGGCGCTTGCTTCCCGCACTGATTGTTACCTTGTTGCTGACGGCAGTCGTGTTTTCCATCCTGACGCCAATTTCGATCAACAACACGTTATTGCCCTCGTTGATCGCCTCTGCAGCAGGTGTTGCAAATCTTTACTATGCCGGCACCATCGACTACTTTGCCAGCGGTACCTCAAATCCCGTTCTGCATACTTGGTCGCTGGGTGTTGAAGAGCAGTTCTATCTTGTTTTTCCACTGCTGGCAGTGTTACTGGTGAGGTATACCAGCAAACCGTTTAGATGGCTGCTGATCTTGTCGCTGGCCAGTTTTTTCGCAGCCGTGCTCGCCACATCGCACGATGCAACTGCGGCGTTCTACTTGCCGTGGTATCGCGGTTGGGAGTTTTTGGCTGGCGCATTGGTCGCCTACGTTGACCGCGACAAGATCAAGCCAGTGCTGGCCCAGTTCTTTTCGATCGGTGGCTTCGTATTGATGATGGGCTGGATATGCTTTTACAAGGAAAGCTATGTCTTCCCTGGCGTAGGTGCCTTGGGCGCGGTGCTGGGTACTGCGATGACGATTCTTGGGGCAGGGCAGCTCAACTGGGTCAATAAGCTTCTTTCATCGCGCGTCCTGGTACGGTTGGGTGACATGTCCTATTCGGTATATCTCGCTCACTGGCCGGTTGTGTGTCTGATCGGTATGTTTTTCCCGCTCGAACGTTTGTCGCACCAGCTGGTTGCGCTGGTGCTGAGCATCGTGCTGGGATATCTCTGCTGGCGGCTGGTCGAGCAACCCGTGCTGGCGCGGTATCGACCTGCCAAATCGGCTGCTGGCTGGCTGTTCGTGCCCGCCGTCTTCGCACTGACCGCCGGCCTGATCGCTTCGATTTCCTATGGAGCGGAAGGTCTTTGGCAGCGCAACCCGATGGCCATGCGCTATCTTCAGCCGGCTCCCAACGAGCGGGCGATGTTCCGCGAAGGCCAATGCTTCTTGTCCTATCGTTTCGGCTTCGACACCTATGACCAGAAGACTTGTTTGCGTGGAGACATGAACAAGCCCGGTTTGCTGGTCATGGGCGATAGTTTGGCGGCCAACATCGCGCTGGCCCTTCAAGAAAAAATGCCCGAGTACAACGTACTGCAGGCCACGGCGGTCGAATATCGTCTCTCAAATCGTGGCGGCTGGCCCGACTTTACCAAGCGACTGGATGACCTGGCCTGGGGCCCGGATGGGTTGGGAGGTCGGCACGATATCAAGACCGTTATTCTCTTTGCCCGTTGGAATGAGACTGATTTGGAGGGATTGCCCGAGGTTGTAGAGAAACTCAAGGCGCGGGGAGTGAAAGTTATCGTGCTAGGCCCGTCGCCTGAGTTCTACATTAGTCTGCCGCTGATTCTGGCGTACAGCAACGTCATCGGCATTGATCTTTCCTCGATCATGAACAAACAGGAGCGCGCCGCGTTGAACGCTCGCTTTGCCAGCACACTGGCCAATAAGTTGCAATATATTTCAATGATGGATGTGATTTGTCCGCAGGGTCGGTGCGATGTGATCCAGGAAAAAGACAAATCTTCGTTGTTCCTGGACAAAATTCACTTCACCCGTCCCGGCGCTGAGTTGTTTGTATCGCGTATTCCGCTCCACTGATCGTGAAGAGGATGGGGGGCGGATAAGATTGCTTACACATAAATACAATTTCACGTCCGCCCACCCCCGGCCCAGCTCGTTACCTGATCACCACCCCAAGTGGCCGCCGGCCCCCCTGTGGGCCGGCCTATTCCGCCAAACAAGATCAGGAGCAAGTCCATGAAATCCCTACTATTGATACCGGCGCTGGCTGCCGCCTTTGGCCTGAGCGGCTGCGTGGTCACCCCGCCCACGGTCCGGCCTGCCTACGTGGCGCAGCCGGCCTATGTTGCTCCACCGGGCGTCGTCTATGTTCAGCCCACCTATGCCTCGCCCGGCCCGGGCTGGGTCTGGGAGTATCACTCCTATTACGGCTGGGGTTGGCACCATCCCCACTACGGCTGGCATCGCGGCTGGCGCTGAAGCAGGGCGGCAGACGTAAAGACAGCGGCCGCGGCCGCTGTCTTTTTCTTCACTGTCTCAAATACGATCCGCTGCGCAATCACCCGGCCTGCCGCAACTCCAGCGTCAGGTGGCGCAATTCATTGACTGAGGCCAGCTTCCCGCGCAATTGCGCTTCCGTGATGGCAGCACCCGTCGACACGCTGACGATGGCCGCCCGTGCAGCCGGACCGATGCGCCAGACGTGCAGATCCTCGATCTGCACCGGCTCGCCCTCCAGCGCCTGCTCGATGCGCGCCGCCACTTGGGCATCGGTCACGTCCAGCAGCACCGCCGCACTGGCGCGCAACAGGCTGTAGGACCAGTTCGCAATCACTACCGCACCCACCACCCCCATGACCGGGTCCAGCCAGGTCCAGCCCAGATAGAGGCCCGCCAGGAGGGCAGCGATGGCCAGCACCGAGGTGAGGGCGTCGGCCACTACGTGCAGGTAGGCTGAACGCAGGTTGTTGTCATGGCCGTCATGATGATGACCGTGATGGCCTTGATGGTCGCCGTGCCCATGGTCGTGATGTTGCGCATGCCCATGATGCGTGTGTCCGTCTTCGTGAGCATGTCCATGCCCGTGATGTCCTTCCATCAGCAGCAGGGCGCTGGCGATGTTGACGATCAGCCCGACAACGGCAATCGGTATTGCCTCCCCAAAGTCCACCGCCGTCGGGCTGGCCAGGCGCCACAGCGATTCGCCGCCGATGCCAATCGCAATCACCGCCAGGACCAGGGCCGAAGCAAAGCCGGCCAGGTCACCCACCTTGCCGGTACCGAAGCTGAAGCGCCCGTCATGCGCGTGCCGGCGCGCAAAGACGTAGGCGCCGGCCGCAATGGCCAGTGCGCCGGTATGGGTGGCCATATGGAAGCCATCGGCCAGCAGGGCCATCGAACCCGTGAAATAGCCGGCCGCAATCTCGGCCACCATCATGACGGCCGTCAACGCCACCACCCACAGCGTACGGCGTGTGTTGCGGTCATGGTTGGCACCCAGGTAAAGGTGTTCGTGGCGGTAGGTGGCGGGATTGTTCATGAAGACTCCTTCAGTTTCACTTGGCATAACGGCGGATCGCTTCCAGGACTTCGGCCAGTCCCTGTTGGCGCTGCTCGTCGGTCAGCCCCGGGCGGGCCACGTGTTCGCGTGCGTGCGCTTCGATCAATTCGTCCATCAGCCCATGCACGGCACCCCGGATGGCCGCCGCCAGGTGCAGGGTCTTGGCGCACTCGGCCTCGCCCTCCAAGGCGCGCTCCAGCGCCTGTACCTGGCCGCCGATGCGGCGTACGCGCTTGAGCAGGGCGTCCGTGTCCTGTGTCAGGTGTGCCATATACCATACCCCCCTATCCTATGTAGGTGGGCATTATAGCTGCCTTGTGTCGCAAATTGGCAAGCGGCTCGCGCCGTGAGGGCGCCGGGGCTCTTGTGCTGTGGCAATATGGCTGTATGAAGCTTTGTTCATTCAGTTACGCGTAAGCTGGCCGCTATAGCCTCAGGACAATGCGGCGTGTTTCGTCCGCAATCAAACCTGTGATGGATCAGGTGAAGAAAAGCGGAAAATCCGCGAGGAGACGAGAATGGGGAAGAACACGGGGACCGGTGCATCCGCACAGGCGTGGACGGCTGCATTGCCTTGGGTGGCTGGCCTGGTGCTCGGTGGCGGCACGGCGCTGGCCTTGCAGGCTGCAGGTGCAGAGCAGTGGCTGAGTGCGCCCGGCAGCAGCGCTATCGCAGTCTTGCTGGGCCTGGTCGGTTTTGCCTTGGCGCAGCGGCGCGCACAACCCGGGAATGGGCAACTGGTCGACAAGATCAGCGGCGAGATTGATCACATCATGATCGGTGCGGCGGAAACGTCTTTCTTCGTCGATACCATCAAGAACAAGATCAGCAAGGACGTGGTGGCCGCCGACCGCATCGCCGCCAGTGCCGAGCAGAACGCGGCCACGACCGAACAGATCGCGGCGAATGCCGAGCGCGCCTCGTCGATTGCTGCCGAAGTACGCACCGAGAGCGTCAGCGGGCGCTCGGAAGTCGACCGTGGCCTGCAGCAGATCGGCCAGGCCCGTACGGATGCGCTGTCGGCCTCCTCGATGATGGCGCAGTTGCAGGAAAAATCGCGACGCATCCACGGCATCACCGAAGTCATCAGCGAGATCGCTGCCCGCACCAACCTGCTGGCCCTGAATGCCGCCATCGAGGCTGCGCGCGCGGGCGAGCAGGGGCGCGGCTTCGCGGTGGTTGCCGGGGAGGTGCGCCAGCTGGCCCAGCGCACCAAGGAGGCGACCGACGACATCGGCGTGATGGTGCGCGCCATTACGGAAGAAGCCGAGCGCGCCGCCAACGGCATGAATTCTCTGAGCAGCCGGGTGCTGGAGGCGGCGCAGAACGTGGAGAAGGTGCACGGCCTGCTCAACAGCATCGAACGCTCCGCCAGCCAGTCGCAGGAGCAGATCGAAGAAATCGCGGTGGCCTCGCGCGAACACGTGCAAACCACCCAGGAGATCGCCGAAGCGATCACGGATATCCGCAACGGCATGCTGCAGACTGACGGTGAACTGCCGCGCGTGGCGGCCTCCGCCATGGTGCTCTCGGAACGCGCCGAGGCCGTCTTCGAGGCCATCATCGATGGCGGTGCGCGCAGCGGGCATGACGATATCCGGGTAGCCGCCACCCAGGCGGCCCAGGCCGTGGGCAAGCTGTTCGAGGCAGCGATCCGCTCCGGCCAGATCAGCGAGGCGGCCCTGTTCGACCGCAGCTACAAGCCCATCCCGAATACCTCCCCGCAGAAGCATTCCAGCCAGTTCGACGGCTTCACCGATCGGGTGCTGCCGGCCATCCAGGAAGGACTGCTGGCGAGCATGCCGCAACTGGCCTATGCGGGGGCGGTGGACAACAATGGTTATTTCCCGACCCACAACAAGAAGTTCTCGCAGCCCCTGACTGGCGATTACGACACCGACCTGGTCAACAACCGCACCAAACGCATCTTCAGCGATCGCACCGGCAAACGCTGCGGTGCCAATACCAAGCCCTTCCTGCTGCAAACCTACCGACGCGATACCGGCGAAGTGATGCACGACCTGTCGGTGCCGATCTACGTCAACGGCAAGCACTGGGGCGGTTTCCGCGTAGGTTATCGGTCCAGCCATGCGTCGGCACAGGCGGCACCTGCCGCCGCCACGGGCTCGGCTATCGTGGCACCAGCACCGGGCGCAGCGCGCTTGCCGGGGCGGCCCGTCCCGCGCGGCCGGTGAGGATTTCCAAGGATTGAGAAGCCTATGCACGCCCGCCCTCGATTGACTTGCCGCAATAGGGGGGTAAAACCGTTTCATTTCCAAGGCTGATTCGCTTGACCCCGCTTGGCGCCTGATAGATTATGCGCCAAGGGGATGTCCGTCCGGATGGGGCGGGCGACAGACAGCAAGCAGCGCCGCGATGCGCTGCGCCAGGGAAGGAAAGACAGTGAAGCCGACGGTACCGGGCAAGGGCGAATCATCCGGCAAGGAGTTCGATTTCAACAGCCGCGATTTCGAGCGAGTGCGTGGCCTGATCTACCAGCGGGCTGGCATCGCGCTGGCCGACAGCAAGCAGGAAATGGTTTACAGCCGCCTGGCGCGGCGCCTGCGGGCTACCGGCATCACTTCCTTCCAGCAATACCTGGACATGCTGGAGCGCACCCACGACTCCGACGAGTGGGAAGCCTTCACCAACGCGCTGACCACCAACCTCACCTCGTTCTTCCGGGAAGCACACCATTTCCCGATCCTGGTCGACTTCCTCAAGACCTTGAAGGAGCCCGCCACCATCTGGTGTTCGGCCGCGTCCACCGGGGAAGAACCCTACACCATCGCCATGAGCGCCTGCGAGGCCTATGGCTCGATGACGCCGCCGGTGCAGATCGTGGCCACCGACATCGATACCAACGTGCTGGCCACCGGTGCCAATGGGGTCTATCCCATGGAGCGCATTGAGAAGATGTCGCCCGAGCGCGTCAAGAAATTCTTCCTGCGCGGCAAGGGTAGCCATGAAGGCTACGTGCGCGTGCGTCCCGAATTGCGCAAGCTGATCACCTTCAAGCAGCTGAACCTGCTGGCCGATGGCTGGCCCATCAGCGGCCAGTTCGACGTGATCTTCTGCCGCAACGTGATGATCTATTTCGATAAACCGACCCAGAGCAAGATCCTGTCCCGATTCGTACCATTGATGAAGCCCCATGCCTTGCTGTTCGCCGGCCATTCGGAGAACTTCCTGTATGTCTCCGACGCACTCAAGCTCAAAGGCAAGACGGTCTATGAGCTCAATGCCAACCAGCGTGTCGCAAGGACCAAGCCATGAGCCACGCCTCGGAACAGATTGCCACCAATCTCTACTACGACCGTACCTTCGATTGCGATGCGGCCAAGATCCTGCCGGGCGAGTACTACTTCACCAGCAAGGACATGATGATCGTCACCGTGCTGGGCTCCTGCGTGTCGGCCTGCATCCGTGACCGTGTCTCCGGTATCGGCGGCATGAATCACTTCATGCTGCCCGACGGCGGCGGTGACGACGGCAGCCCCGTTTCGGCGTCGGCGCGCTATGGCACCTATGCCATGGAAGTGCTGATCAACGAAGTGCTCAAGAGCGGCGCGCGGCGCGAGAACCTGGAAGCCAAGGTGTTTGGCGGCGGCAACGTGCTGCGCGGCTTCTCGGCCATCAACGTGGGCGAGCGCAATGCCGAATTCGTGCGGCGCTACCTGAAGGCCGAAGGCATCCGCGTGGTCGCCGAAGACCTCAACGACATTTATCCGCGCAAGGTGTACTTCTTCCCGCGTACCGGCAAGGTGCTGGTCAAGAAGCTGAAGCAGATGCACAACGACACCCTGGTGAACCGCGAAAAAGCCTACGCCAGCAAGCTGGTCACCAAGCCGGTCGGCGGCGAGGTGGACCTGTTCTGATGGGGCAGGGTGGAGGCCGCCCGCAGCATCCCGGGGCAACCTGCAACATTGAGTTTGAGTGATTGAGTGATTGAGTGATGAAAATTAAAGTTCTTATCGTCGACGATTCGGCACTGATCCGCAGTGTCATGCGCGAAATCATCGGCAGCCAGCCGGATATGGAAGTGGTCGGCGTGGCGCCGGATCCGATCATTGCGCGCGAGCTGATCAAGCAGACCAACCCGGACGTGCTGACGCTGGACGTGGAAATGCCGCGCATGGATGGCCTGGATTTCCTCGAAAAGCTGATGCGCCTGCGTCCCATGCCGGTGGTGATGGTGTCCTCGCTGACCGAACGCGGTTCCGAAATCACCCTGCGGGCGCTGGAGCTGGGCGCGATCGATTTCGTGACCAAGCCCAAGATCTCGATCCAGAGCGGCATGCAGGAATATGCCGACATGATCGCCGACAAGATCCGTGCCGCCGCCAAGGCGCGCGTGCGCGCCCGCCCGTCGCGCGCGGCCGAGCAAGCCGCCACGCCCGGCGAGGCCCTGCCGCAGATCCGCAATCCGCTCACCAGTAGTGAAAAGCTGATCATCATCGGAGCTTCCACGGGCGGCACTGAAGCCATCAAGGAATTCCTGATCCGCATGCCCTCCGATTGCCCGGGCATCCTGATCACCCAGCACATGCCGGAAGGCTTTACGCGCTCCTTCGCCCAGCGCCTCAACAACCTGTGCAAGATCTCGGTGGTGGAATCGGCCGGCAACGAACGCGTGCTGCCGGGCCATGCCTACATCGCGCCGGGCCACTCGCACCTGAAACTGGTGCGCAGCGGTGCCAACTACATGACCCAGCTCGACCAGGGGCCGCCGGTGAACCGCCATCGTCCCTCGGTGGACGTGCTGTTCCAGTCGGCCGCTACCTGCGCCGGCAAGAACGCGGTGGGCGTGATCCTGACCGGGATGGGCAAGGATGGCGCACAGGGCATGCTGGAAATGCGCAATGCCGGTGCCTACAACTTTGCCCAGGATGAAGCGTCGTGCGTGGTCTTCGGCATGCCGCGCGAGGCCATCGCCATCGGCGCCGCCCACGAAGTGTTGTCGCTGCAGGCCATGCCTGGCAGGGTTCTGGCGTGGCTGGCGGAACACGGAAGCCGCGCATTGCGCGTATGAAGCATTTTTCCAGCGCTTATTGTTCCGCCAATTTTGTTTTGCTGCACTACAATGCGATGCAGATGAGAGGCAGCATGGGCCAGTGGCCCGTGCTGAGGAAATAAGAGGGTTCGGTTCAAGTTAGCGCAGGCACTTGCCGATAACCAAGAATTCAATTGTTCAGATGGAGTCTTAGCATGTCCGGTCCCAATACCAAATTCTTAGTCGTCGATGACTTTTCGACCATGCGCCGCATCGTGCGCAACCTGCTCAAGGAATTGGGCTATACCAATGTGGATGAGGCTGAAGACGGTGTGCAGGCGCTGCAGAAACTGCGCAGCGACCAGTTCGACTTCGTCGTCTCCGACTGGAACATGCCCAACATGGATGGCCTGACCATGCTGCAGGAAATCCGCAAGGATCCCGCACTGTCCAAGCTGCCCGTGCTGATGGTGACGGCCGAAGCCAAGAAGGAGAACATCGTTGCAGCCGCCCAGGCCGGCGCCAATGGCTACGTGGTCAAGCCTTTCACCGCGGCGACGCTGGATGAGAAGCTGGGCAAGATCTTCGAAAAGATGGCCGCAGGTGGCTGAGGTGGATAACGCCGCCAATCCCGCTCGATCGCCTTCGGCCGAGGGCGCCGGCGTCAACGACGAGGTGCTGGTCCGTATCGGCCACATGACGCGCAACCTGCACGACAGCTTGCGCGGCCTGGGCTTCGACCGGCTGCTTGAGAAGGCCGCCAGCGACATGCCCGACGCGCGTGACCGCCTCGAATACGTGGCGCGCATGACCGAGCAGGCCGCGCAGCGCGTGCTCAATGCCACCGAGCTTGCCAGCCCGCTGCAGGAGCGCATCAATGAAGGTGCCAGCGAGCTCAAGGCGCAATGGGATGCGGCCGCCGCCGGCAGCTTTGCCGAGGCCGACTATCGTGCCCTGGCTGCCAAGACCTCGGCCTTCCTGGCCCAGGCCAGTGAAGACAGCAGCGTGACCAAGCAGCAACTGCTGGACATCATGATGGCCCAGGACTTCCAGGACCTGACCGGCCAGGTCATCAAGCGCGTGACCAAGCTGGCCCATGACCTGGAGTCGCAACTGGTGCAGTTGCTGGTGGATTACGCGCCCTCCGAGACCAAGCGCGAGGATACGGGCCTGCTCAACGGCCCGCAGATCGATCCGGCCGGCAAGGATGTCATCGCCAACCAGGGCCAGGTGGACGACCTGCTGGAGAGCCTGGGCTTCTGAGGCCGGGTTCTCCGCATTTCCCGGTCAACACAAACGCTTCGGCACTTGCCAATCAGGCAAGTCCGGAGCGTTTTGTTTTCGTTTGATGTGGCTGGTACGCGACGCCGGAAGCGCTTTCCCGCCTGCACAAGTCGGCGCAACTGCCCGTCCCGCTTGACTTTCTTCACATCTCTCAGCTCCGATACGCAGCGTTTTGCCGCAGGCAGACCCTTGGGTTTTTGCCTAGTCCGAAATGGGGGACCTTTTCGCCCTTATTCCCCTGATGCTCGGGGCGCCTGCTCGCCAATAATCCTAGCCTATTGTTCTACAAATCCGTCCAGCGCCAGCGCTGGGGGGAAAGCGGCTTAGCAGGGGGATACGGCGGATGGCCGAAGACAGCGATATGGAGCGGACCGAACCCGCCACGGGCAAACGCATCGAGCGTGCCCGTGAGCAGGGGGATGTCCCGCGTTCGCGCGAATTGGCCACGACCTTGATGCTGCTGGTCGGCGGCAGCTGCGTCTGGCTCTTCAGCGGCCCGGTGGTGACCAGCCTGGACCGCATCCTGGTGGCGACCCTGACCTTCGAGCGGGCGGCCGCCTTTGATCCGGCGCTGCTGTTCGACATGCTCAGCGCCCACATGCTGGACGTGGCCATTTCCATGATCCCGCTGGCTTTCCTGATGACCCTGGCCGCCATGGCCGCACCGCTCATGCTGGGCGGCTGGCTCTTCAACACCAGCTCGCTGGCGCCCAAGTTCAGCAAGCTCAATCCCATCAGCGGTTTTGCCAACATGTTTTCGATCAATTCCCTGGTCGAGCTGGGCAAGGCCGTCCTCAAGACGCTCCTGGTCGGCACCGTCGCCTGGCTCGCCATTCGGGGCCAGATGGATGCGGTCATGGGCCTGGGTGTGGAGTCGCTCAAGACCGCCAGCGCGCACTCGGCGCAACTGCTGTGGATCAGCTTCATCACCATGGTGTCGGCACTGATCGTGATCGCCGCGCTGGACGTGCCTTACCAGATCTGGAACTACGGCCGCAAGCTGCGCATGACGCGCGAAGAGGTCAAGCAGGAACATAAGGAATCCGAAGGCGACCCGCACATCAAGGGCAAGATCCGTGCGATGCAGCGCGCCATGGCCCGCCGCCGCATGATGGCCGAAGTGCCGACCGCCGACGTGGTGGTGACCAACCCGACGCACTTTGCGGTCGCCCTGAAGTACACCGAAGGCAAGATGGGCGCGCCCAAGGTCGTGGCCAAGGGGGCCGACGACGTCGCCGCCAAGATCCGCGAGCTGGCGCGCGAGCACAAGGTGCCTTTGCTGGAAGCACCACCGCTGGCGCGTGCGCTGCACGCCCATACCGAGATCGGCGACGAAATTCCCGAGGCGCTCTACACGGCAGTGGCCGAAGTGCTGGCTTACGTGTTCCAGTTGCGCACCTTCGGCCAGTTTGGCGGCAACCGTCCGGTGGAACCCACCGAGCTGAACGTCCCCAAGGACCTCGACCCGGCCACCGCGCCCAAGAAGCCCCGCGGTCCCAAGAATAGAAACAGGCAGTAACGATGGCAACCAAACTCAATACCATGAAAATCCCGGCCTGGGTCCCGCTCAAGAGCGGCCGGGCGCTGGCGGCCCCGATCCTCATCGTCATGATGCTGGCGATGATGGTGCTGCCGCTGCCGGCTTTCATGCTGGATCTGCTGTTCAGCTTCAACATCTCGCTGTCGGTGATCGTGCTGATGACCGCGCTCTACACCGTCAAGCCGCTGGACTTCATCGCCTTCCCGGCGGTGCTGCTGGTCTCGACCATGCTGCGCCTGTCACTGAACGTGGCCTCCACCCGCGTAGTGCTGACCGAAGGTCACACCGGCCCGGATGCGGCCGGCAAGGTGATCGAGGCCTTTGGTCACTTCCTCATCGGCGGCAACTACACCGTCGGTATCGTGGTGTTCGTGATCCTGACCATCATCAACTTCATGGTGGTGACCAAAGGTGCCGGCCGTATCGCCGAAGTGGGCGCACGCTTCACCCTCGATGCGATGCCCGGCAAGCAGATGGCCATCGACGCCGACCTCAACGCCGGCCTCATCGGTGAACCCGAAGCCCGCGCCCGCCGCAAGGAAGTGGCGCAGGAGTCCGAGTTCTACGGCGCCATGGACGGTGCCTCCAAGTACGTGCGCGGCGATGCCGTGGCCGGCATCATCGTTACCGTCGTCAACATCGTCGGCGGCCTGGTGGTCGGCATGGTGCAGCACGACCTGGCCTTCGACGCCGCGCTGAAGAACTACACGCTGCTGGCCATCGGTGATGGCCTGGTCGCGCAGATTCCTTCGCTGATCATCTCCACGGCCGCCGGTGTGGTGGTCTCGCGCGTGGCCAACGACCAGGACGTGGGTGGGCAACTGATCAACCAGCTCTTCGCCAAGCCGGAAGTGCTCTACATTACCGCCGTCATCATCGGCGGCATGGGCCTGATTCCGGGCATGCCGCACATCGCCTTCCTGCTGCTGGCGGCCGCCATGGCTGGCGGCGCCTACGCCATCAGCAAGCGCGTGCAAACGGCCAAGGCCGAAGCCGCCGCGACGACCCCGCAGGCCGCTGCCGCAGCCGCTGCGCCCTCGGAAGCAGAAGAAGCGACCTGGAACGACGTCATGCCGGTCGATACCCTGGGCCTGGAAGTGGGCTACCGCCTCATCCCGCTGGTGGACAAGGGGCAGGGCGGCGAACTGCTCAAGCGCATCAAGGGCATCCGCAAGAAGTTCGCCCAGGAGGTCGGTTTCCTCTCGCCGCCGATTCACATCCGCGACAACCTGGAACTGAAGCCCTCGGCCTACCGCATCACCTTGAAGGGTGTGGAAGTGGGCAATGGCGAGGCGCATGCCGGCCAGTACCTGGCCATCAATCCGGGCATGGTGACCGGTCCGCTGCCGGGCATGATGACCTCCGATCCTGCCTTCGGCCTGCCGGCCGTGTGGATCGACAGCAGCCTGCGCGAACAGGCTTCCACCATGGGTTATACGGTGGTCGATGCCGGTACCGTGGTGGCGACTCACCTCAATCACCTCATCACCACCCACGCGGCCGAGCTGCTGGGACGCCAGGAAGTGCAAAGCCTGCTGGATCACCTGGCCAAGGAAGCCCCCAAGCTGGTGGAAGACCTGGTGCCCAAGATGCTGCCGCTGGGTACGCTGCAGAAGGTCTTGCAGAACCTCTTGCTGGAGGGCGTGCATATCCGCGATATGCGCACTATCATCGAAACATTGGCCGAACACGCTGCCCGCATCCAGGATCCGACCGACCTGACGGCGATTGTCCGCATCGCGCTGGGCCGTGCCATCGTGCAACAGATTTTCCCGGGCGAGAACGAGCTGGCCGTCATGGCGCTCGATTCCAAGCTCGAACGCCTGCTCATGCAGGCACTGCAGGCCAGCGGCGACACCGGCGGCATCGAGCCAGGCCTGGCCGATTCGCTGGTGCAGCAGACCGAAATGGCGGCGCAGCGCCAGGAACAGATGGGCCTGTCGCCCGTGCTGCTGGTCGGCGCACCGCTGCGGACCTTGCTGGCGCGCTTCCTGCGCCGCGCCATGCCGCAGTTGCGCGTGCTGTCGCACGCTGAAGTACCCGAGTCGAAAACGATTAAAGTTACCAGCCTAGTTGGAGGGCAAGCATGAACGTCAAGAAATTTATCGCCAATTCTTCTCGCGAGGCCTGGCGCCAGGTTCGCGAGGCGCTTGGCCCGGATGCCGTCATTCTCTCCAACCGCAATATTCCAGATGGGGTGGAGATCCTGGCCATGGCCAACGAGGACATGACCACCCTGGTGGCGCCGACCGGTGCGCGCGACCCCAACGGCCGTGTGCAGGCGGCTTCCTTGCAGCAGCAGTCCGGCGCGCCGGCTGCGCAGGCCAAGCGTCCGGCGCTGTTGTCCTCGCCGCTGGCCCAGCAGCCGGCCCGCGCGGTGCGTCCCGAGAACGCGCCCTTGCTGGACCAGCCGGCCCATGGCCGCGCACCGGTTCGTGCAGCCGAAGCCGCCCCGGCCAGCGATGCCCGTGTCTGGCGCAGCCGCCGCGCGGAACAGGATGCCGCCCGTGCCGCCTCGGCACAGCAGGCGCAGGAGTCGGGCGACCAGGAAATGCGTCCGCGTTCGGCCCTGCCTGAATTCGATGGCAAGGATTACGACGAAATCCTGTCGGAAGTCATGAGCGAGATCCGCTCCATGCGCGGCGTGCTGGAAACCCAGCTGGCCGAGATTTCCTGGGGTGGCACGCAAAAGCGCGATCCGCTCAAAGGCATCGTCCTGAAAGAAATGCTGGCGGCCGGTTTCTCGGCCAGCCTGTCGCGCCTGATTACCGAAAACCTGCCGGCCAACTCCAAGTCGCAGGACATCATGTTCTGGGTCAAGTCGGTGCTGGCACGCAACCTCAATACCCTGGCCAACGAAAACGAACTGCTGGAAAACGGCGGCGTCTTCGCCCTGGTCGGCCCCACCGGCGTGGGCAAGACCACCACCACTGCCAAGCTGGCAGCACGTTGCGTGATGCGCCACGGCTCCGGCAAGCTGGCCTTGATCACCACCGATGGCTACCGTATCGGCGGCTACGAACAACTGCGCATCTACGGCAAGATCCTGGGCGTGATGGTGCACTCGGTCAAGGATGAGACCGACCTGCGCATCGCCCTGGAGGAGTTGAAGGGCAAGCACACCGTGCTGATCGATACCGCCGGCGTGGGCCAGCGCGACCAGATGGTGGCCGAGCAGGACGCCATGCTGGCCGGTGCCGGCGTGGATATCAAGCGCCTGCTGTGCCTGAACGCCACCGCCACCGGCGGTACCTTGAACGAAGTGGTGCATGCTTATTCGAGTTCGGGCCTGGCCGGCTGCATCATCACCAAGCTGGACGAAGCCGCCACCATCGGCAACGTGCTGGACGTGGTGATCCGCCACAAGCTCAACCTGCATTACGTGGCCAACGGCCAGCGCGTGCCCGAAGACCTGCACGTGGCCAACAAGCTCTACCTGGCCGATCGTGCCTTCAAGCAGAAGCGCGAAACTGCCCCTTTCGAATTCCAGGAGGGTGAGTTGCCGGGCGTGATCGGACCTACTGCCATGTCCATGAATGACCGCGGACTGCGTGAGGTGAGCTTTGGCTAGTTACGATATCGACCAGGCAGCTGGCCTGCGCCGGATGCTGGAGCGCCCGGTGCCCAGGCTGTTCACCTTCTTCTCCGTGCTGGGAGAAGAGGAAAAGAGTGCGATGCTCATCAATCTGGCAGCGTCCTTGTCCCAGGCCAAGCACAGTGTGCTGGTGGTCGATGGCGACGTCGCCACGACCGGCTTGCTGACCCGTATCGGCTTGCGTCACGATGTGGCGACCCTGCAGGAAGTGGCGCGCATGGAGCGCCCCATGGTGGAAGCCACGCGGCGCTTGCCGGAAGGTTTTTCGATGGCGCGCATCGCTCGCCGCACTGTCCCGTCGGCGACCGATCCCCATGCAGGCCGTCTGGCCGAGATCTTCGACAGCCTCATCGAGCAGGCCGAGATCACCCTGGTCAATGGCGTGCTGGCGCGTGACCTGTCGCTGCCGGTGCCGACCATGGAAATGGGCGAGATCGTGATCCAGGTGTCGACCACGGCCTCGTCGATCAAATCCGCCTATGTGCTCCTGAAGAGCCTGAGCGACCGGATCGGCCGCCGTCCCTTCAGTCTCATCGTCAACGATGCCACCGAAGCCGAAGCCCGTACCGTCTACGCCAACATGGCCCAGGCGGCCAGCCGTTATCTGGCCGCCCAGTTGAATTTCATCGGCGCCATCCCGGCTGACGATCATATTCGCCGCGCTACCGGGCAGGGCCGGGCGGTGATGGACGTGTTTCCTTTCGCCGGTGCCGCGCTGGCATTCCAGCGCTTGTCCAAGCGCTTCACGGAAGGTCCGGATGCGGCGCGCAGCGCATACGGCATGGCCACCGACGGTGCCAGTCTGGGAGTGTGACGTGCATGTATAACGTCAAGGGAAAGAAGGGCAAGAACGACGTGCTGGAGCAGCATGCGCCGCTGGTCAAGAAACTGGCGCATCAGCTCAAGGCCAAGCTGCCCCCCAGCGTAGAGGTGGACGACCTGATCCAGGCCGGCATGATGGGGCTGCTCGACGCCGTCAACCGCTACGAAGAAACCCATGGCGCGCAGTTCGAGACCTATGCCGTGCAGCGTATCCGGGGCGCCATGCTGGACGAACTGCGCAGCAGCGACTGGCTGCCGCGCAGCATCCGCCAGAATGCCCGCAAGGTGGAAGAGGCCATGCAGAGCCTGCTGCAGCAGCTGGGCCGCCAGCCGCAGGAGGCGGAAGTAGCCCAGCACATGAAGATCAGCCTGACCGAATACCAGGCGTTGCTCGCCGATTGCGGCGGCCACCAGTTGATCTATTACGAGGATTTCCACGACGACGATGGCGGCCATGAGCACTTCCTGGACCGCTACCAGGCCGGCCAGGGCGAGGATGATCCGCTGCAGAGCCTGATCGAAGGCGGTTTCCGGGAAGCGGTGGTGGATTCGATCAAGGCCTTGCCCGAGCGCGAGCAGCTGCTCATGGCCCTGTACTACGAGCAGGAAATGAACCTGAAGGAAATCGGTGCCGTCATGGGCGTGTCCGAATCCCGGGTGTGCCAGCTGCACAGCCAGGCGATCTCGCGCATGCGCTCTTATCTGCGCGAACATTCATGGAGCGGGGTGGCCTGACGATGCTTGCGCGCAGGGCGCATTTTCGGACCCAGCAACGACAAAGCCCGGCAATGCCGGGCTTTTTGTTGTTCGGATGCAACTCAGCAGGCGTGCAGGGAAACCTTACACCACGCCCAGACGCCGGCCGGAGGATTTGATGCTGTTCTGGCCATCCGGGCCGTAGAAATTGCCGGTGCCGGTCTTGCCTTGCAGGATGGTCAGGGCACTCTGGTTGATGGAGAGTTTCTTGCCGATCAACAGGCCGTTGACGCGGTTCAGTTCCTTGGCATCCTGCGCCAGCTCGAAGAGGCCTGCCCAGATATCGCGGTCGGCCTCGCTGGCGTGTTCATTCATCCACTTTTGCATGCCGGCTTCATCTTCGCTGTAACCCAGCTTGCCCAGCAGCGCGTGGCGGTTGCCGGCCAGGGTAGACATCTCGGCCACGATATTGGCTTTTTCGGAAATGATGTCGGTCAGGCCTTCAGCCGTGGCCTCGGTCAGCAAGGCTTGCTCCTGGTTCAGCTTGTCGACCAGGCGCGAAAGGGCGGCGTGTTCCAGGGAGAGATGGCTGGCCGGATTCATGCGGAAGATCCTCGGTGCAGGCGAACGGCGATCAGGCCGGGCGGGCGCTGATGAGATTCTTGACGGTATCGATCAGGCCATCGGCGATCTTGTCCGGATCGATCTGGAAGGTGCCATTGGCAATGGCAGCCTTGATCTCGGCCACTTTCTTGCTGTTGAAGGCGCTGCTGTCGCCATTGACCTTGGTTTCCAGCGCTTGATAGGTGCTGGACAAGCGCACGCTGTCGGAAGTGGCAGCCTTGGCAGCCGCACTGTCGCCCGCGGCGGGGCCGGTGGCGGCGTTGTTGCGGGTCTGCGTTTGCGTCTGCTCGGTGTTGAGGGCAGCGGATTTGAGGGCGTCGTTAACGTTCACGGCAGTATTCCTTGTAGGGTGGGGGCGCTTCGCACCCGCCTGTCGTATGGATTATCGACCAGTTCTGGGCAAACTTTAACATTCCCGCACTTCAAATGCGCCGATTTCGGGAGATTTCTTCACATTCCCCTCCGGGCGAGCCGCTGCGTTCCGCCTCCAGCGCGCACCGTGGGAAATTGCTTCATATCAATAGAGAAAGCGCGATAGCCAGGCGGTACCCGCTTCAATAATTGATTTCCAGGATGCCACCCGCCTTGGCGATGCCGCTGACGACCTGGCCGGCCGCCGTCCGGGCCTGGGCCATCTGGCCTTCATTGGCATTGGTCAGGGCGCGCGCCTCGGTGGAAATCTGGAAGCCGGGGCCGATCGACACCACCCGCACCGCCTGGCCTTGCTGCACCACGCGCTGGTTGCGGATGGCGTCCAGGCGCAGCGGCGTGCCGGCGCGCAGGGACATGTTGGCTACGCGCCCGACCACCTGGGATTCCTCGGTGATGACCCCGCTGGGCAGGGCCGACATGTCACCGCGAATACGCGTGATGTCGCTGGCGCTGATGGTTTGCCCCTGGGCCAGCGGGACGGCCGCGACCAGGTAATCCGAGATCACCTGAACGTTGGCGCGCAGATAGATGGTCCAGGGGGAGGGCGCGACGCACTTGATGCCGACCGTGGTGCGGCCGAACAGGCGGCCGCCATTGGGCATGAAGGCTTGCGGTTCCAGGCAGGCGGCCAGGGTCAGGCGCGAATCCACCGGATCGACGGTGACCGTGACGCTGCCCGGCAGGCCGGAAGTCTGGCCTTTGAGGAATTGCTCCGCCACTTGTTGCAAGGCTGGCAAGTCCTGCTTTTGCGGCGTGTTGGGGTCGTTCTGGGAGAAGGCGGGCGCAACCACGCCCAAGCCCGCTCCCAGCAAGGCGAGGGCGGCGAAGGTGCGGCGCAGGGCGCGGAAAACGTGTTTCATTTTGTGCAACTTGCCCGTGATGGGCATAGGCGAATCTTGGCAGCCATGGTACGTCGCGCGCGCGAGGTCAAAAGCGCAAACAGGGGAGGCTTTTCTCTCTTTATCGCCCCTTAGAGTTAGTGGTGCGAACGTATGATCAAGCCTACGTAATTCCATCATCGGCGCAGTCCGCGAGCGGCCACGGCAACGGCAGGCGAGAGCGGCGCAGCGACGGTACTTCCGGAGGACCTGATGGTCTCTAAGCTCGACGATTATTTCCGTTTCAACGAGATGGCGCTGAACCTGCGGGCCCAGCGCCAGCAGGTGCTGGCGTCCAACATCGCCAACGCGGACACGCCCAACTACAAGGCGCGTGACGTCAACTTTGCCGATGCGCTCAAGAATGCGCTGGACAACAAGTCCAACACGATCCCGCCGCTGCAGCTGGAGCGTACCGCTGCCACGCACGTGGCCGGCACCGCGCCCGACTCTGGGCCGGGCAGCATTGGCGGCACGGCCCTGCAGTACCGCACGCCGGCCCAGGGCAGCGTGGACGGCAATACCGTCGATCTGGATGTGGAGCGCAATGAATTCGTCGACAACGGCATCCGTTATGAAGCCGGCGTCACCGCCGTGAACGGCCAGATCAAGGCCATGTTGAACGCCATCCAACCGGGTTGATAAACCATGTCTCTTTCCAACATCTTCAACGTGGCGGGCTCGGCCATGAGCGCGCAGTCCCAGCGCCTCAATGCCACGGCCAGCAACATCGCCAACGCCGACAGCGCGACCAGTCCCAACGGCACGCCCTACCGGGCCAAGCAGGTGGTGTTCGAAGCCATCCCGGTGGGCAGCGTCAAGGATAGCGGTGTGAAGGTGGCGGCCGTGGTCGAGGACCAGGCCCCGCCCAAGCTGGTCTATGACCCCAAGCATCCGATGGCCGACGGCAATGGCTACGTGGCCATGCCCAACGTCAATCCGGTCGAGGAAATGGTCAACATGATCTCGGCCTCGCGCTCTTACCAGACCAACGTGGAAACGATGAACACGGCCAAGGCCATGCTCGTCAAGACCCTTACCATCGGCCAATAAGCGGCCAGTCAACAGGACCTGAACCATGGCAATCGTCTCCAATGACCTGCTCAGTGCAATGAATGGTACGAGCAGCAGCTCGTCCACCAGCAATTCTTCCAGCCTCGACAACAACAGCCCGGACGCGATCCAGAACCGCTTCCTGACCTTGTTGATCGCGCAGATGAAGAACCAGGATCCGAGCAACCCGATGGACAACTCGCAGCTGACCACGCAGATGGCCCAGCTCTCGACCGTCTCGGGCATCTCCCAGCTGAACAATTCCTTGTCCACGCTGATGAGCAACCTCAATTCCTCGCAGGCGCTGTCCACGGCCAACATGATCGGCCACAGCGTACTGGCCCCGGGCAACAGCATCCAGCTTACCAGCGATACGACCAAAGACGCCGACGGCAAGGAAACCACCAGCCAGAAGGCGGTGTTCGGCGTGAACCTGTCCGGAACGGCCTCCTCGGTGGTGGTTACCATCAAGGATTCCACCGGCGCCGTGGTCCACACCACCGACCTGGGTACCCAGGCGGCCGGCGTGGTGCCGGTGATCTGGGATGGCTCCAACGATACCGGCGGCAAGGTGGCCGACGGCAACTACACCTTCACGGTCAGTGCCTCCAACAATGGCACTGCGGTGTCCGCGTCGACCTTGTCGTTCGGTACCGTTTCCAGCGTCTCGACTGCGTCGGACGGCGTCAAGCTCAACGTCACCAATGTCGGCACCATCAAGCCGACCGACGTGGTGCAAATTCTTTAATCGTCATTACCGACAACATTCGGAACAAGGGGATATCTCATGAGTTTTCAGCAAGGTCTGAGCGGACTGAACGGCGCAGCCAAGAGCCTGGACGTCATCGGTAATAACGTGTCCAACGCCAGCACGGTGGGTTTCAAGCAGTCGCAGACGCAGTTTGCCGACATGTATGCCAACTCCATGAACCGCTCCGGCAATTCGCCGGTGGGCATCGGCGTGACCGTGGCCAACGTGGCGCAACAGTTCACCCAGGGCAACATCACTTCTTCGGCCAACCCGCTGGATATCGCCATCAATGGTGACGGTTTCTTCCAGGTGGCGGCTTCGCTGGACAACAAGTCGCCGATGTACGGCCGCAATGGCCAGTTCCAGCTGGACAAGAACGGCTACATCGTCAACCCCAGCATGAACGGTGCCTACCTGATGGGCTGGGCGGCGGGCGCATCGGGTGGTGATCCGACTGCATTGCAGATCGATACCTCGGCCATCCCGGCGACCCCGACCACGACCATCACCACCAAGGTCAACCTGGATTCCCGCGTGACCGCGATTCCTGCGACGACCGTGTTCAACGCCAACGATCCGACCACCTACAACAATTCGACCGGCGTCACCATCTATGACAGCCTGGGCAATCCGTACAGCGTGCAGACTTATTACTCGAAGGCTGCACCGACCGGAACGCCGCCGACGACGACCTGGACCGTCTATGCCAAGGTCGACAGCACCACGCTGACCAGCGGTACGCCTGCAGCTCCCTTGGCCGTGGGCACCATGACCTTCGATGCCACCGGTGCGCTGACCTCGACCACCGGCCTGACGCTGAGCACCGCCACCCTGGGGACGGTGGTCAAGGCCGGCGGCGTGTTCGCCAACCCGATCAACATCTCCTACGCCGGCTCGACCCAGACCGGCTCGGCCTTCGTGAACCTGGCACAAAGCCAGAACGGCATGCCGCCAGGTACCCTGTCGAGCTTCTCGATCGACAAGGACGGCAGCATCATCGGTTCCTACAGCAACCAGCAGACCAAGAACCTGGGCACCGTGGTGCTGGTGAACTTCGCCAACCCGAATGGCCTGCAGCCGCTGGGCAACAACCTCTACCAGGCCACCGGTGCGGCCGGCAGCCCGCTGGTGGGCAAGCCGACCACGGGTACCTTCGGCACCCTGCAGGCGCGCGCGGTGGAAGACTCCAACGTCGACCTGACTGCCGAGCTGGTCAACATGATCGTGGCCCAGCGTGTCTACCAGGCCAACTCGCAGACCATCAAGGTGCAGGATACCGTGCTGCAGACCCTGGTCAGCCTGCGATAACAAGTTGTATCCGGCGCGCCGTAGGGCGCGCCTGTTCCAAGGCTGCCGGCGTCGCCGGCGGCCGGTTTCAACCGGGGGTGCCAGGGATGGGTGCCGCCACTAAGGGGTGATATGGATCGTCTGGTCTATACAGCGATGTCGGGCGCCAAGCACACGCTTGAGCAACAAGCCAGCGCCAGCAACAACCTGGCCAATGCCACGACCACGGGTTTTCGCGCCCAATTGAATACCTTCCGTTCGGCACCGGTGGTGGGTGAGGGCTTGCCCACGCGCGCCTTCGTGGTGGATTCCACGGCAGGCAGTGATTTCTCGCAGGGTCCGATCCAGGATACCGGCCGCGCGCTGGATGTAGCGGTGCAGGGCCGTGGCTGGATCGCGGTGCAGACCGCCGACGGCGGCGAAGCCTACACCCGCAACGGCAGTTTCAAGATCAACGAGAACGGCATCCTGCAGACCCAGAACGGCCAGTCCGTGCAGGGTGACGGCGGTCCGATCACCATTCCGCCCGATACCACCGTGGCCATCGCGGCCGACGGCACGGTGTCGTCGATCCCGACCAACGGCATTCCCAATGCGGTCAACGTGCTGGGCCGCATCAAGCTGGTCAACCCGGACGAAAAGAACCTCAAACGCGGCGACGACGGCCTGTTCCGTACCATCACCGGTGCCGCCCAGCCCGATGCCAATGTGCGCCTGGCCAGCGGTGCGCTCGAAGGCAGCAATGTGAATGTGGTGGAGGCGATGGTCAACATGATCAACCTGTCGCGCCAGTTCGAAATGAACATGAAAGTGATCCAGACCGCCGAAAGCGACTCGACCAAGGCGACCTCGATCCTCTCGCTGTCTTGATGCTGCCCACGCACCTGACCTCAACGATGCACCTGCAGCGCAAGCGCTGATTACCGGAGAAACAAATGATTCGTTCCCTGTGGATTTCCAAGACCGGCCTGGATGCGCAACAGACGCAACTGGACGTGATCTCCAACAACCTGGCCAACGTCAGCACCAACGGTTTCAAGCGTTCGCGCGCCGTCTTCGAAGACCTGCTGTACCAGACCGTGCGCCAGCCTGGTGCCCAGTCCTCCCAGCAGACGCAATTGCCCTCGGGGCTGCAGATCGGTACCGGCGTGCGCCCGGTGGCCACCGAACGCATCTTCACCCAGGGCAACGTCAACCAGACCAACAATGACAAGGACCTGGCGATCCAGGGCAATGGCTTCTTCCAGATCCTGCTGCCGGACGGCACCACCGCCTATACCCGCGACGGTTCCTTCCAGACCGACAGCCAGGGCCAGATGGTGACCTCCAGCGGCTACACCCTGCAGCCGCCGATCACCATTCCGCTCAACACCACCAAGCTCAGCGTGGGCCGTGACGGCACCGTCTCGATCATGCAGGCCGGCTCGACCGCCACCACCCAGATCGGCACCATCCAGGTCGCCACCTTCATCAACCCGGCTGGCCTGGAAAGCCGTGGCGAGAACCTGTACGTGGAAACCGCCGCTTCCGGCACCCCGAACCCGAACACCCCGGGCACCAACGGCGCCGGTGCGCTCTGGCAGGGTTACGTCGAGACCTCCAACGTGAACGTGGTGGAAGAGCTGGTCAACATGATCCAGACCCAGCGCGCCTACGAAATCAACAGCAAGGCCATCACTACGTCCGACCAGATGCTGGCCAAGATTTCGCAGCTGTAATGCAGTCGTGAAGTGGTTTTTGAACAAGGCAGTCGGTAGCAGAAGAAGGACGAGGCAATGATGAAGAGCATGCTGAAATTGGCCACCATCGCGGGCGTGTTGAGCGTCACCGCTTGCACCACCGTGCCGGACAGTATCGTGACCGGGCCCAAGACGGCGCGTCCGCAACCGGCGTCCTATGCGCCGCCGACCTCCGGTGCTATCTTCCAGTCGGCGGTATACCGCCCCCTGCTGGAGGATCGCCGTGCGCGCCTGGTGGGGGACACCATCACTATCGTCATCAACGAAAAGACCAGTGCCGGCAAGTCCGCCGGCAGCTCGGCCAGCAAGACGGGCGCAGTAGCCTCGCCCGCACCGACCATCTTTGGCACCACCATCAAGGAATTGTCGGCCACCGGCAGCTCGTCCTCCAAGTTCGAGGACAAGGGCGCCACCAGCTCCAGCAATACCTTCACCGGCACCATCGGTGTCACCGTGGTGGAAGTGCTCCCCAACGGCAACCTGGTGGTCTCGGGTGAAAAGCAGGTGGCGCTGGACAAGGGCGTGGAATATGTCCGCTTCTCCGGCACCGTCAGCCCCGACAACATCCAGACCGGCAACACCGTTTCCTCAACCCTGGTGGCCGATGCCAAGGTCGAATACCGTACCAACACCCGCGTGGACATGGCTGACTTCATGTCTTCGCTGGGCCGATTCTTCTTCAGCGTTTCTCCTTTCTGATGTGGAGTAGTGCAATGACCCGGAAAGGATTTTTCGCCATGGACATGATCAGGATGGGCAGCAAGCTGCTGTCGGCAGCTGCCGTGGCGGCGCTGTGCCTGGCGGCGGCTGCGCCGGCCAACGCCGAGCGCCTCAAGGACCTGGCCAGCATCCAGGGCGTGCGCCAGAACCAGCTGGTCGGCTACGGCCTGGTCGTGGGCCTCGACGGCAGCGGTGACCAGACCACCCAGACTCCCTTTACGGTGCAGAGCGTCATCAGCATGCTGCAGCAGCTGGGCGTGAACGTGCCTACCGGCACCAGCAGCAACATGCAGTTGAAGAACGTGGCCGCCGCGATGGTGACGGCCACCTTGCCGGCCTTCGCGCAGCCGGGCCAGCTGATCGACGTGACCGTTTCATCCATCGGCAATGCCAAGAGCATCCGTGGCGGTACGCTGCTGATGGCACCCTTGAAAGGTGCTGACGGCCAGATCTACGCCATCGCCCAGGGCAACATCGTGGTCGGCGGTGCGGGCGGTTCGGCGGCAGGCAGCAGCACCGTCATCAACCAGCTGTCGGCCGGCCGCATTTCGGGCGGTGCGACCGTGGAAAGGGCCGTGCCCAGCTCGCTCGGCGGCGGCGACATGGTCATGCTGGAACTGAACGACAATGATTTCTCGACCGCCAGCCGGGTGGTCGATGCGCTCAACAAGCGTTTCGGCAATGACACCGCCGTGGCCCAGGATGGCCGCGTCATTCGCGTACGTGCGCCGATTTCCAGCGGCGACCGGGTGGCCTTCCTCGGTGCCCTGGAAAACGTCGATGTCACCCCCGGCAAGCTGGCCGCCAAGGTGATCTTGAATGCCCGTACCGGCTCGGTGGTGATGAACCAGAGTGTCATGCTCGATACCTGCGCGGTGTCGCACGGCAACCTGTCGGTGGTGATCCAGGCCGACAATGCGGTCAGCCAGCCCAATGCCCTGGCTGGTGGCCAGACGGCCGGCGTGCAGAATGCCCAGGTGTCGATCAACAAGGAGCCAGGCAAGGTCATGCTGTTGAAGGGCGGGGCTTCGCTGTCCGACGTAGTCAAGGCGCTCAATGCCATCGGCGCCACGCCCCAGGACTTGCTGGCGATCCTGCAGGCCATGAAGGCCGCCGGTTCCCTGCGTGCCGAACTCGAAGTGATCTGACGCTCCGGGCCGATCCAACTTCCAACGCATTCCACCAAGGTCATCCATGCTCAACAAGATCAACCCATCCAATCCGACCGAGAGTCTGGCTGTCGATGCGAATGGGCTGAACGGCCTGCGCGAGGCTGCCAAGCAGAACTCGCCGGAGTCCATCAAGGGGGCCGCCAAGCAGTTCGAGGCGCTGTTCCTGAACATGGTGATGAAGAGCATGCGTGATGCCACCCCGCAAAATGGCCCGTTCGACAACGAGCAGACCAAGATGTTTACCTCCATGCTCGACCAGCAGCTCAGCCAGAGCCTGGCGCAGCGCGGAGTGGGCCTGGCCGATGTGCTCACGCGCCAGCTCTCGGCCTCGCTGCCCAAGAAGCTGCCCGATGCGCAGGACCTGGAGGGTAATCCGACGCCGGGCGAAGAAGGTCTGCCGATGGGCATTCCGCTGGTCAAGGACATGAGCGACGCCGACCGTGCCAAGTTCATCCAGAGCTTCGCCAGCCAGCAGGCCGCGGAGGGTACCGACCAGGATGGCCGCAACAAGCAGCGCCGCAACTCCAACAAGCCGGCCCACGTGGAAGCGTTCCAGAATCGCCTGCAGGCCGATGCGGAAATGGCCAGCAAGATCACCGGCATTCCCGCCAAGTTCATGCTGGCCCAGGCCGCGCTGGAAACCGGCTGGGGCAAGAAGGAAATCGTTACCCGTGACGGCCGTTCGGCGCACAACCTGTTCGGCATCAAGGCCACCGGCAACTGGACCGGCAAGGTGGTCGAGGCCACCACCATCGAATACATCAACGGCAAGCCGCAGAAGCGCGTGGAGAAATTCCGCGCCTACGATTCCTATGCCGATGCCTTCAAGGACTACGCCAACTTGCTGCGCAGCAATCCGCGCTACGAGAAGGTGCTGGCCAGCGCCCAGGATGCCCATGGCTTCGCTTATGGGTTGCAGCGTGCCGGCTACGCCACCGACCCGCACTATGCGGAAAAGCTGTCGCGCATCATCCGCCAGTCGCTCTCGGCCTGATCCTGCCTCGCCAAGGGGCGCGAAGGGCTGGCAAGCTCATCGGTTCCGGCCGGAAACAAATTTGGCCCGGATCCTCTAAAGTTTTGGTCAATCCTGCCGTTGACTTGGTTATTCCGCTAAAAGCTTTCAGGGACGACAACCTAGCATGGCAACTAACATCTTCAGTATCGGGCAAAGCGCGTTGCAGGCGGCCATGGCGGCGCAAGCCACCACCAGCCACAACATCTCCAACGCCACCACTCCCGGCTACAACCGCCAGGAAGTCGTGCAAAGCTCGGCCGGCGGCATCAACTACGGCTACGGCTTCGTCGGCCAAGGTGCCCAGGTTACCCAGATCAAGCGCATCTACAACGATTTCCTGACCAAGCAGGCCCTGGCTTCGCAGAGCTCGGCCAGCTCGCTGGATTCGTATTACGCGCAGATCTCGCAGATCAACAACATGGTGGCCGACACCAAGGCGGGCCTGTCGCCGGCCTTGCAGGACTTCTTTGCGGCCATCCAGAACCTGGCCTCCAACCCGAATACCCAGGCCTCGCGCCAGTCGGTGCTGTCGCAGGCCTCGACCCTGGTGGCACGCGTGTCGAGCATCAACGACCAGCTCCAGCAGAGCAGCGCTGCCGTCAACAGCCAGATCACCTCGACCGTCACCAGCATCAACTCCTACGCGCAACAGATCGCCAAGCTGAACCAGGCCATCGTCAGCGCCGTGGGCAGTGGTGGCGGGCAGCAGCCCAATGACTTGCTGGACCAGCGCGACCAGTTGGTGGCCGAACTCAACAAGTACGTCAAGATCACCACCGTGCCCCAGGATTCGGGCGCAGTGAGCGTGTTCATCGGTACCGGCCAGTCGCTGGTGACGGGTGACCAGATCACGCAACTGACCGTGACCAATTCGCCCACCGACGTCTCGCGCCTGCAGGTCGGCCAGGTGCTGCCGGGTGGCGGCACGGCGACCATCCCGGACAGCTTCTTCTATGATGGCGGCAGCCTCGGCGGCTTGCTGAAGTACCGCAGCGAGACCCTGGATCCGACCCAGAATGCCTTGGGCCGCATTGCCATTGCCATGGGCACGGCGTTCAACCAGCAGCAAAAGCTGGGCCTGGACCAGAACGGCAATCCCGGCACCAACATGTTCAACGTCAGTTCGCCCAACCTGATCGGTTTCCCGACCAATACCGGCACGACCAACCTGACTACGACCATCTCCGACCCGTCGGCGCTGACCACCAGCGACTACACGCTGAGCTATGACGGCACCAACTACACCTTCACGCGCCTGTCGGACAACACCAAGACCGTCAAGGTCGCCGGCGATTTTCCGGTCACGCTCGATGGCGTGACCTACTCCGACGGTGGCACCCCGGCTGGCGCGCCGACCATGGCCAGCGGCAACACCTACAAGATCCAGCCGACCGCCAACGGCGCAACGGCCTTCTCGCTGGCACTGAACAACACGCAATTGCTGGCTACGGCGGCACCGATCTCGACCTCCGCCAACGCGACCAACAACGTCAACGCCAGCACGCCGGCCACCAATACCGGCAACGCGATCATTTCCAATACCTCGCTGGATCCGGCCACCTTCAAGCAGGGATCGTCGGTCTCGTTCACGGCATCGCTGAGCGGCGCGCAGGTGCAGCTGACGGCGGCATGGACGGGTGCGGCACCGGCACCGGCGGTGACCTTTACCAATCCGGATGGCACCACCGGTTCGGTCCCGGCAGGCACGGCCTTCAACTACACGCCGGGCATGACCATCAGCAGCGGTGGGGTGACGTATGCCCTGACCGGCACCCCGTCGGTAGGCGACCAGTTCAACTTCGCTCCGGTGGCAGCCAACAAGGGCACGGCGACCATCAACGCCGGTTCGGTGACTGCGCCTTACCTGACCACGACCACGCCGCTGACCAAGCCCACCACGCTGACCTACAACACTGCGGCAGCACCTCCGGCATTCACCATTTCGCCGGCCGTGCCTGCCGGCGGCGGCACCATCACCCACAAGGATGGCACCACCACCGCCATCGCCGGTGGTGCGACCAGCCTGGCCTACACGGCAGGGGATACCTACGAGATCAGCGGCGTGAAGTTCCAGATCTCGGGCCAGCCCTCCAATGGCGACCAGTTCACCATTTCTGCCAATACCAACGCGACCTCGGACAACCGCAACGCGCTGGCCCTGGCCGGCCTGCAGACGGCCAACACCATCAATGGCACCAGCTTCCAGGGTTCCTACTCGCAGCTGGTGGCCACCATCGGCAACAAGACCAACGAGATCAACGTCACCAACACGGCCGAAAAGACCCGGCTGACGGCGATCCAGACCCAGCAGCAGACCGAGTCCGGCGTCAACCAGGACGAGGAACTGGCCAACATGATCCGCAACCAGCAGCAGTACCAGGCGGCGGCCAAGATCATCCAGGCCGCCAGCGACATGATCAATGTCCTGCTCACCCTGGGCGGTTAATCAGTTAAAGGAAGAAGACCATGCGTATCAGCACCCAGATGCTTTATCAGTCGAGCAACAACGACCTGACCAGCATGCAGAGCCAGATCCTGAAGCTCACGCAGCAGGTGACGGCGCAGCAGAAGGTCTTGCTGCCCTCGGATGATCCGGTGGCCGCCGCCCGCGCCCTGGACATGACCCAGACCTCGGCCCTGAACGACCAGTTCAAGACCAATCGGCAGAACGCCAACAGCGCCCTGGCGACCGTGCAGGGTACCCTGGACAGCCTGACCAACATGCTGACCAAGCTGAAGTCCAACGTCATCACGGCCGGCAATGCTTCGTATTCAAATGCCGAGCGCATCAACATGGCTTCCGAGATCAAGGGCAACCTCAACGAAGTGCTGGGCTATGCCAATGCCCAGGACGGGCAGGGCAACTACATCTTCGCCGGTTTCAAGAGCACCACCCAGCCCTTCACCCTGGACGGCACTGGCGGCGTCACCTACAACGGTGACCAGGGCGCCATGACGCTGCAGGTGGACTCGACCCGCCAGATGGATATCAGCGCATCGGGCCAGACGGTGTTCCAGGGCAATGGCCAGGACATCTTCAAGACCATGACCAACATGATCAACATCTTGTCGGTGCCGGTCACGGAAGCTGCCAACAAGGCCGATGACGCCGCGGCCAACGCCTATGTCTATCCGGCCGGCAGCGGCCAGACCCCGATCGCCGCCTACAAGGCCGCCCAGGCCACCCTGGACGCCATGAAGCCGGACGATCCTGCCTACCAGGCGCAATTCACGTCCACGGCAGCATTGAAGCTGCAATCGGATGCGGCCAATGCGGCACGCACCCCGGTGGTGGGCAGCCAGGCGGCACTGGCGCGCAACCTGGCGCAGTTCAACACCCAGATCGATTCGCTGGCCAGCAGCGTCTCCACGGTGAAGGCCTCCATCGGCGCCCGCCAGAACGAACTGGACAACCTGGATGCAGCCGGTGAGGTCAACAAGGAAAACTACACCCAGACCATCAACAACCTGCTGGGCCGCAACCTGTCCGATACCAGCGAGCTGATCAGCGACCTGACCCTCAAGCAGACCTATCTGTCGGCTGCGCAGAAGGTCTTCGTCACTACCAGTGGCCTGACTCTGCTGAACTACCTGAAATAATGAATTTCCTTTCACGGCGACGGCGTTGCAGGCCGATCGCAGTGAAGGAAACGACAAAAAGGCGAACCTCCGGGTTCGCCTTTTTGCTTGGTGCGCTGATGCGGTGCCGTCTTCAGCGAAGCGGCTCGGCCCGGGCGTCGCCACCGAGGGCCTGGTACAGGGTCATCTGGTTCTTGAGCTGGTTCAGCCGCACCTGGGCCAGGGTGTTCTCGGCGCTGCGGCGCTTGTCCTGCTGGTCCAGCCAGGCCTGCAGGGTGGCCGAGCCAGCCCGGTAGCGCAATTCGTAGAGCTGTTCGGCGGCCCGGGCCACCTCGACATTGCGTGCCTGCAGCGCCTGCTGTCGTGCATATTGCTCGCGCGCCGAGAGGGCATTTTCGACATCGCTGAAGGCACTGTAGAGGGTCTGGCGGAACTGGGCCAGGGCGCTGTCATAGTCCGCCTGTGAAACGCCGACCTGCAGCTTCATCTGGGTCTGCTGCAGGAAAGGGAGGCTCAGTTGGGCGGCCAGCGAAGCCACCGGATTCTGGACCAGCCGCAGCAGGGCGTCGCTGCTGGTGCCCAGCGAGCCGGTCAGGCTCAGCTTGGGATAAAAGCTGGTGCGGGTGAGGTCGACATTGGCCAGGGCTTCACGCAGCCGCAATTCGGCTGCTTGCAGGTCCGGACGCCGCGCCAGCAGCTCGGCCGGCAGTCCCGCTTCGAGCGCCGGCAGGGGCTGCTGCGGCAGGGCCGGCGGCAGGCTGCGGCGCTGGCCGGGCGGGCTGTCGAACAGGATGGCCAGGGCGTTGTCATTCTCGACTTGCTGCTGTACCAGCTCGGTATAGCTCGATTGCTGGCTCAGCAGGTTCTGTCGGGCCGTGAGCAGCTCCAGCGAAGACACGGCACCGGCGCGGTATTGGGTCTGGACCAGGTCCAGCGTCTTCTGCGCGTAGGCGATGCTCTGTTCGGCGCTGCGCAGGCGCTGGTTCAGGTAGGCACCGGTCCAGTAGAGGTTGGCGGTGGTGCCGACCAGGGAGAGGGCGGTCGCCGCCCGGTCTTGCGCGGTCGCCAGGGCTTCCCAGCGCGCCACATCGTAGTTGGCACCCAGTCGGCCCCAGAGATCGACTTCATAGGACAGGCTCACCGAATTCTGGCTGGCGCGGCTGGTCTGGCGGCTGCCGTCCAGCGCCTTGCTGCCGCTGCTGCCCAGCTGTGCGCCCAGGGCCGGGATGAAGGCATCCTCGGCGATGCCGGCCTGCAACTGGGCACGCCTGACCTTGATGGTGGCCACGGCCAGGTCGTTGTTCTTGCGCAGGGCCTCGTCGATCAGGGCGGAGAGCGTGTCGTCGCCGAAGCCCTGCCACCAGCGGCTGGCATTGACCGTGGCGGCCTGGCCAGCCTGTTGCCAGGCCGCCGGGGTCTGGGTAACGGGTGGCGCGTAGGGAGTACGCACCAGGCTGCTGCAGCCGCCCAGCAGGGCCAGTGCCAGCAGCAGTGCCAGGCGCGATGGAAGTGGAGTAGTCAGGTGCTTGGACATGGCGGGCAATTTCATTCGCGGGCGAGGGCATCCACCGGATTGAGCCGCGCGGCATTGCGCGCCGGCAGGAAGCCGAACACCACGCCGATGAGGGTGGAGCAGGCGAAGGCGCTGACGATGGAGGCAGTGGAATAGATCAGGCGGAAGCTGCTGACGAAGTGTGCAAACACCGCGCCAAAGGACAACGCCAGCAGCACGCCCAGCAAGCCGCCGGCCAGGCAGACCAGCACGGCTTCGATCAGGAACTGCTGCATGATGTCGCTCTGGCGCGCACCCACGGCCATGCGCACCCCGATCTCGCGGGTACGCTCGGTGACCGACACCAGCATGATGTTCATCACGCCAATGCCGCCCACCACCAGCGAGATCAGCGCGATCATCGATACCAGCAGGGTCAGTGTGGCCGTGGCCTTCTCGATGGTCTGGCGGATGCTGTCGGTGTTGAAGATGTAGAAGTCCTTGGTGCGATGGCGCAGCGTCATCAGCTGGGTGATGCCTTGTTCCGCCGCCGCGCTGGGCACCTTGTCGCTGACCCGCACGGTGATGCCGCTCAGGTAGCGCTGGCCGATGACGCGGCTCATGGCCGTCGTGTAGGGCACCCAGACATTGAGCGCGCTATTGTTGCCGAAGCCGTTCTCGCGCTTTTGCGTCACGCCGATCACACGGCAGGGCACGCTGCCCAGGAAGATGACTTCACCCAGCGCGTTGCCGCCGTTGGGGAAGAGCTTCTTGTAGGTGTTGGCATCGATCACCACTTCCTGTGCCTGGCGCCGGATGCTGTCGTTGTCGAAGCTCATGCCCTGCGCCATCTTCAGCCCGCGCACGCGGAAATACTGTTCACCTACGCCATTGATGGTGGCCGTCACCGAGATGTTGCCGTAGCGTGCCGAGGAGGCCGTGGCTACGCTGGGGGTGACGCTGTCCACGTAATTCTGTTCCGCCAGGGCGGCGGCATCGGCTGGCGTGAGGGTACGGATGGCGGCCGACTTCATGTCGCCGAAATCGGTGCCGGGAAAGATGTCGATGGTATTGGTCCCCATGGCGCTGATGTCGGAGAGGATCTGCTCGCGCGAGCCGCTGCCCAGCGCCACCACCGAGACCACCGAGGCGATGCCGATGATGATGCCCAGCATGGTCAGGAAACTGCGCAGGCGGTGCGCATTCATGGCCAGCAGCGACATGCGCAGCGCTTCCTTGAAACGGTCCAGCCCGGCGCGCCAGCTGCTGGCCTGGCGGCGTTGCTGGCGTTCCTGCTTGATCACGCCGTTTACCGGCGCGGTTTGGTCGGGTTCGTTGCGGCGATCCGCAATGATGACGCCATCCTTGATCTCGATGATGCGCTGGGCATTGCTGGCCACTTGCATGTCGTGCGTGACGATGATGATGGTGTGGCCCTCGGCATGCAATTCCTTGAGGATGTTCATCACCTCGTGACCGCTGTGGCTGTCCAGCGCACCCGTGGGCTCGTCGGCCAGGATCACGTCGCCGCCATTCATCAGCGCGCGCGCGATCGAGACGCGCTGCTGCTGTCCGCCCGAGAGCTGGCCAGGCTTGTGGTGGCCGCGATCGGCCAGGCCGAGCCGCGCCAGCAGCTGGGCGGCCCGCTGGCGGCGCTGCGCCGGTTCCTGGCCGGCATAGACGGCGGGCACTTCCACGTTGGCGGTGGCGTCCAGGTCCGACAGCAGGTGATAGCGCTGGAAGATGAAACCGAAATGCTCGCGGCGCAACTGTGCCAGTTCGTCCGGGGCCAGCTTGCCGGTCTCGCGTCCGGCGACCAGGTAGCTGCCGGCGCTGGGCTTGTCGAGGCAGCCGAGGATGTTCATCAGGGTCGACTTGCCCGAACCGGAGGCCCCGACGATGGCGACCATTTCGCCGGCGTAGATGTCGAGGTTGACGTCGTTGAGCACGGTGATGGTGTCATCCCCGGCCGGAAAGTCGCGGCGCAGTGCGCGCAATTGCAGCAAAGGTGTCGTCATGGCGAACTTACATGCGCGGCGGCGGGCCACGACGCTCGCTGCTGTTGTCGGCGGCGCCCGGCAGGGCGGTGCCGGTCACCACGCGTTCGCCGGCCTTGAGTCCCTCGACGATCTGCACCTGGGCATTGGTGTTGATGCCGATACGTACCTGGCGCTCCTCCGCCTGGCCTTGCGCGTCCAGCACACGTACTGTGTAGCGGCCTTGGGCATCCCTGGCGCCCAGTGCGGTGGAGGGCACCACCAGCGCCTCCTTGGCCTCGGAAAGCACGATGTTGACCTGCGTGGTCATCGAGATGCGCAGCTTGCCATCGGGGTTGGGCAGGTCCAGCAGGCCGTTGTAGTAGATCGCCGTGGAGCTGGCACTGCTGCTGGTGCTGGCCGTGGTGCTGGTGGCGGTGTCGTCCTGCAGGATTGAATCCGGTGCCGGTTCGATGGCGCGCAAGGTGGTGCGATAGCGGTGGTCGGGGTCGCCCAGGATGGTGAAGAATACCGGCAGGCCAGGCTTGACGCGCACCACGTCGGCTTCGGAGATCTGTGCCTTGATGGTGACCGTATCCATGCGCGCCACCTTGATGATGGTCGGGGTGGATTGGTTGGCGTTCACGGTCTGGCCTTCCTGCGCCACGATGGCCACCACTTCACCGTCGATGGGTGCCGTGATCCGGGTATAGCCCAGGTTCAGGCGCGCGGTGTCGACCTTGATGGCACCGTCCTTGATTTGCGCCTGCAGGGCCGCGATGTCGGCGCGGGTGGTGTTGAGGGTGGCCTCGGCGCTCTCGAAGTTCTCGCGCGAGCTGGCGTCCCCGGCCAGCATCATCTGTTGCCGTGCATAGGCCAGCTGGGCCTGCTTCAGGCTGGCTTCCTTGGCACGCAACTGGGCCTGCAGGTTCTGCAGCGAATACTCGGCGCTGGCCAGTGCATTGGCCTGGGTCAGGGAGTCGATCTCGGCCACCAGCTGGCCCTTCTTGACGCGGTCTCCCAGCGCCACCTTGAGCGACTTGATCTGGCCCGATACCTGGGCACCCACGCTGACCTGCTTGTAGGCCTTGACCGTGCCGCTGGCCAGTACCACGTCCTGGATGTCGGTGACCGTGGCGATGGCGCTGAGGTAGCTGGGTGGCGGCGGCGGGGTGAGCGCGCGGTGCACCAGGTAGCCGCCGGCCAGCAGGACGGCGAGACTGAGGAAGAGAATTTTTGGACGGCGGAAGTAGGCGAGGTTCATGCGAAAAAATCAGGGTCGGCCTGACGGTGGCCGCGCGCAAAGGCGTCATTGTGAGGCTGGCGACGCCGGCCGTGTGTCAGGAGACGTAAATGTTGTGACAGCAGGCCGGCAGCTTACGGTTTGGGCAGGGCATTGACCGGCGGCACGCTGCCCAGCAAACGGACCATCTCGATGCCATCGGCAAGGAAGCGCTGCAAGGGCGTGAGCATGTAGGGCAGGGCGAAGGCGATCAGGATGAAGCCCGCCAGCATGGTAATCGAAAAACCGATCCCGAACAGATTGAGCTGCGGTGCCGCGCGGGTGAGGATGCCCAGCGCGAAGTTGGTGATCAGCAGGGCGATCAGCAGCGGCAGCGACAACTGCAGCCCCATGCTGAACACCTTGGCGCCCCACAGGGCCAGCTCGTGGAAGCCTTCGGTGGTAATCGGCACACCCGTGATGGGCAGTGTATGGAAGCTCTCAGCCATCGCCTGCAGCAACAGCAGATGGCCATTGAGGCTGAGGAAGACCATGGTCGCCAGCAGCGAGAAGACCTGGCTGATGACGGCCGTACGGCCCTGGGTCTGGGGATCGAAGAAGGCTGCAAACGACAGGCCCATGGTGGAACTGGTCAGTTCGCCCGCCGCTTCCACGGCGGCAAATACCACGCGCATGGCAAAGCCCATGGACAGGCCGATGAGCAACTGCTGCAGCAGGATCAGCAATCCCGTCATCGACATGGGGTCGATGGCCGGCGGGATCGGTACGTCCGGCGCCAGCACAACGCCGATGGCGATGCCCAGCAGGATCTTGACCAGCATGGGCACGCTGGCGCTGCCGAAAGGCGGTGCAATGGACAGCAGCCCGAGGATACGCGTGGTCGGCCAGATGAACATGGCGACCCAGGCGTAGAGTTGCTGGCTGGTGAAGGTGAGCATGGATCAGGAGCCGCCGGGCCTGCCCGGCGGACCGGCTTACTGGACCATGGCGGGAATCCCGCTGAACATGGTGTGCATGTAGTCGAGGATGACGGTCAGCATCCACGGACCGGCGATGATCAGTGCCAGGAACACGCCCACCAGCTTGGGAATGAAGGCCAGCGTCTGTTCGTTGATCTGGGTCGCGGCCTGGAAGATGCTCACCAGCAGCCCGATGAGAAGGGCCGTGATCAGCATCGGGGCAGCGATCAGGAGGGTGACTTCCATGGCCTGGCGGCCCATGGTCATGACGCTTTCGGGTGTCATACGTATCCTTGCCTTGGGCTAGTAGAAACTCTGGGCCAGGGAACCGATCAGCAGCTGCCAGCCATCCACCAGCACGAACAGCATCAGCTTGAAGGGCAGCGAGACGATGGCCGGCGACATCATCATCATGCCCATCGACATCAGGATACTGGCCACCACCATGTCGATGATGAGGAAGGGGATGAAGATGGCAAAGCCGATCTGGAAAGAAGTCTTCAGTTCACTGGTGACGAAGGCCGGGACCAGCAAGCGCAAAGGCACGTCCTCCGGACCCTGCAGGGCGGGGCCGCGAGAAAGCTTCACATACAGCGCCAAATCCGACTGGCGGGTCTGCTTGAGCATGAACTCCTTCAGGGGCGCGGCTCCCTTGTCGAGTGCTTCCATCATCTGGATCTTGTTTTCCGCAAAGGGCTGGTAGGCCTCGGTATAGATGCGGTCGAACACCGGACTCATGACGAAGAAGGTCAGGAACAGCGACAGTCCCACCAGCACCTGGGTGGGCGGGGTGGACTGCGTGCCCAGCGCCTGGCGCAGCAGCGACAGCACGATCACGATGCGGGTGAAGCAGGTCATCATCAGCAACGCCGCCGGAATGAACGACAGCGAGGTGAGGAACAGCATGGTCTGGATCGGCAGCGAATAATTCGTGCCACCGCCCGGGGCGGGCATGCTGTTCAATGCCGGCAGGCCTTGCTGGGCCGAAGCCGCCAGCGGCAGGCACAGCAGCGCCATCCACCAGTAGCGGCTGCGCAGGAGCGCGCCGCTGCGGCGGAGAAGGGAAGAGAGGATGCCTTGCGGCTTAAGGTGTGCTGCCATCATTACCCGCACGGTCACCGCTGCCGGTGCCGCCATTTCGTTTATCCATGGTGTGCTTGAGCCAGGTGGCAAAGGCCGGACCTGTCGCGGCCGGCCGGTCCGCCACGCCTTCCTGGCGCGGCAGCGTGGCCAGGGCATTGACCCGGCCGGGGGCAACGCCGACCACGATCCACTGCTCGCCCACTTCGACGACCATCACCCGTTCGCGCGTACCGACCGAGACGCCGCCGACCACCTTGGCCACGGCATTGCCTCCCATGCTGTTGGCCAGGCCAAAGCGTTTGAAGAGCCAGGCCACCCCGGCCATCACGGCCAGTACCGCGATCAGCCCGAAGAGCATGGTGAAGACACTGCCGGAGGAAGAGGGAAGGGAAGTGCTGGCGGCGGTCGCCGCCGGGGCTGCCGCCGCAGGTGCTGTTGCGGTTGCCGGTGCCGCCGCCGGGACTGCAGCGCTGCTGGCTGCCGGGGCGGTTTCGGCCCAGGCCTGGGCTGCCGTGACCATCGTCCCGCCCAGCAGGAGCCAGGCAGACATCAGCGCCGGACGGATCCGGCACCAGCCCTGCGACATCGATGCTGCGTCAAAACGTGTCATGAAAACAGAGGCCATCCCGCTCAGCGGTTGAGCTTGCGGATGCGTTCTGCCGGCGTGATGATGTCGGTCAGGCGGATACCGAACTTGTCGTTGACCACCACCACTTCGCCTTGCGCGATCAGGCAGCCGTTGACCAGCACGTCCATCGGTTCACCGGCCATGCCATCCAGTTCCACCACCGAACCTTGCGCCAGTTGCAGCAGGTTCTTGATGGCGATCTTGGTGCGACCCAGTTCCACGGTCAGCTGCACCGGGATATCGAGGATGAAGTCGATATCGTTGGGGGTATTGGTCTTGATATCGGCGGCGCTCAGGTCCTTGAAGACGGTGGCCATCGCGGGCGCCGCGCTGAGGCCTTTCTCGTCTTCCATCTCGCCCTTCTTTTGCGCTTCTTCGGCCTGGGTCTGCTCGGCCATGGCCGCGCCCCACGGATCGTCTTCCGCTGCGCCTGCGCCTGCTACGTTCTCATCAGCCATTACTAATCTCCTTGAAAGCTTTCCGGTGTTTCTTGATGGGTGATGGACAGCAGTTTTTCAACGCGCAATGCGTATTGGCCATTGGACTGGCCGTAGCTGCATTCCATCACCGGTACGCCGTCAACCTGTGCCTCGACGGTCGTATTGGTCTGCAGCGGAATGACGTCGCCGACCTGCATGTGCAGCAGATCGGTGAAATTGACTCGGGCGGTGCCGAAATTGACGATCAGTTCGACCTCGGCGGTCTGGATCTGCTGCTTCATCAGGCGGATCCAGCGCTTGTCCACTTCCAGTGCCTCGCCCTGCATGCTGCTGGTGAGGCGGTCACGTACCGGCTCGATCATCGAGTAGGGCGTGCAGATGTGGATTTCGCCCGACACCGGCCCCAGCTCGACGGTGAAGGTGGTCGAGACCACCACTTCGTTGGGCGTGGCGATGTTGGCGAACTGCGTATTCATTTCCGAGCGAATGAATTCGAATTCGATCGGATAGATCGGTTCCCACGACTTGGCGTAGGTCTCGAAGGTGATCTCCAGCACGCGCATGATGATGCGCTGCTCGGTGGGCGTGAATTCACGGCCTTCGATGCGGGTGTGGAAGCGGCCGTCGCCGCCGAACATGTTGTCGACCAGCATGAACACGAACTGCGGGTCGAACACCACCAGCCCGATGCCGCGGAAGGGCTTGATGTGGACCAGGTTCAGGTTGGTTGGCACCACCAGGTTGCGGATGAATTCGCTGTACTTGGACACCTTCACCGGACCGACCGAAATCTCGGCGGTGCGGTGAATGAAGTTGAACAAGCCGATGCGGAACAGACGCGCGAAACGCTCGTTGATGATTTCCAGCGTGGGCATGCGCCCGCGCACGATGCGTTCCTGCGTGGCCAGGTTGTAGGTACGTACCGTACCAGGAGCTTCTTCGACGATTTTTTCTTCGTCTTCATCTCCCGTCACGCCCTTCAAAAGGGCATCGACTTCTTCCTGTGATAGAAAATGCTCGGCCATGGTCGACGATCTCTGACTTCGATGCGGTGTTACTGCTGTTGGATCACGAACGAGGTGTAGAACACGTCGGTGATCTGCGGTCCCTTGCCCTTGCCCGAGAACGGCTCGCCCAGTTGGTCGATGATCTCGTCGGTCAGGCGGCGCTTGCCTTCGCTGGTGAGCAGCTCCGAGGCCTTCTTGCTGGACAGCACCATCAGCAGGCGGCTGCGCACTTGCGGCATGTACAGCTTCAAGGCTTCAGCGGTCTGGCCATCCGGCACTTGCAGGGTCATTGCCACCTGCAGGTACTGGTCGCCGGTTTCCTGCTGCAGGTTCACCACGAACGGTTCGATCACCACAAAGGTGGGGGCCTTGGCTTCGACCTTCTCTTCGGCGTGATCATCACCCTTCTTGCCCTTGCCACCCATCATGAAGAACGCTGCGGCGCCGCCGATGACCAGCACCAGCACCACGCCCACGATGATGAACAGCATCTTCTTGCTCGATTTTGCCGGTGCTGCATCTGCTTCAGCTCCCTTGGCCGGGGCTTTTCCTTTTGTTGCCATCTACTATTCCTTTCAGTTCGTCTGCGCGGGTTGAGGGCTTATCTGCTTATCGGCAGGCAAATCACATTGTTGAGTCCTGCGCGGACGAAAATTGCTTATTTTTTAAGGTTTGTGGTGCCAGGCATGGCTCGTGGCGATCAGGCGAAGGTGTCGACCAGCCCGAGTCCGCTGGTGGTCGCGCTGGCTGCCGTGGTGCCACTGAGGGCCACATCGCCTTCCTGCTCCTTGCCGAAGCTGCCCGGGCTGCCGCTGCGTGCCTGCTGCTGGCCGCTGCCGGCACCCTGCTGATGGTTGGGCATGCCGGTCTGGACATTGGCCTGGCCGAGCTGGATGCCGGCCTGGTCCATCATTTCACGCAGCTTGGGCATGGCCGCTTCCAGCGCCTGCTTCACTTCGGGCTGGGCGGTGATGAAGGTGGCATCTGCCTGCTGGTTGTGCACGTTCAGCACCACCTGCATGGGGCCGAGGTCGGGCGGATTCAGGCTCAGCGAGGCGCTTTGCATGCCGGCGGTCGCCATCCAGGTGATCTTGGTGCCCAGGGCCTGGTTCCAGCCGGCACTGCCGACGTTGGACTGGATCTTGTCGCTGTAGGCCGGCGCAAACACGGCTTGCGGCTGGCTGGCGGCCACGGTCTGGACGGCCGGCAGGACCACGGGCGTCGGCGTGGCCTGGGCGGCATCCTGCTTGGCGGCGGGTGCGGCGACTTCGGGAGCGGCCTTGCCCAGTTGTGCGCGGGCGGACAGGGCGCTGGCATCGTCCTTGGGCTCGGCCTTGGCGGCAGCACCCAGGTCAATCGCCGCTTTTCCATCCTTGGCGGAGGCGGGCTGTGGCGCCGGATTGGCTTCGGCATTGCGCTTGCTGGCCAGTTCGCTGGCGGCGGCGTCCTGCTTGCTGCGGGCGGTTGCCAACGCATCCTGCAGGGCGGCCGGGTCGACCTTGCCTTGCTTTTCGTCGGCCAGGGCTTGCTGCTGGTCGGCCAGCGACATTTTGCCGCCGCGCTTGGCCTGGGCCAGCAGGTCGGCTTCGCTGCTCTCGCCCTTGGCCTTGCCATCGGCCGGCGTGACGGCGTTCTGCGCGATGTTGGCGACCAGGGCCAGCAGTTCAGCTGAAGCCTGGGTGGTGGTATCGGTGCTGTCCTCGTCCTCGTCCTTGTCGCTGACCTGGCTGCTCTTGTCGCTGCCATCGCCGGCAGCACTCTTGCTGGCGGCGCCGGCATTGGCGGAGGCATTCTGGGATTGCTGGGCGGCGGCGGACTGGTTGGCTGCTGCCTGCTTGGCGGCAGCCTGGTTCTCGGCGTTCTGCTGGGCCTGGCGCGCCTGTGCCTGGTTGTCCTGCACACGGGTATTGACCTGGCTGTTGAGCACCTGGTTGAAGGGCACATCGGCCGAGAAGCTGTCGGCGGGATTGCCCGAGCGCGAACCTGTGGCGGCCTGGGAGCCGGTGATCACGTTCAACAGCGGCAGGGAAGTGTTCATGATGGTGGCCTGTCGGTAAATGCGGTCTGCTGCTCTAGGATGCTGTTTGCGGTTCTTCGCTTGCGCGGTGTCTGTTTCGGTCTTGCCTGGCTGGCCGCTTCAGCGGTCAGCGCTTGTAGAAGCTGATGCGGGCAGCATGCTCGTCCATGGACTTCTGGTCGCGCTTGTTTTCCTTGCGCATTTCCTGGTCGCGCGCGCGCGTGGCCAGGGTGTCGTAGGACATGCGCTTGCGCTCGCAGGCCTGCCATGCGGCACGCGCCTCGGCTACCCGCTGCTGGCTGCTCTGCACCACGTTGACCTGGCCGTCGATGGCGTTGTCGATCTTTTCCAGGAACAGCTGGAAGTTGCGATACGCCAGGGCGGTCAGGCCATTGGTCAGGGTTTCCTGGAAGCGCGCGGCGTAATCGTCGCGGTACTGCTGCAGGATACCCAGCTTCTGTTGCGCTTCTTCACTCACGCGAATAGCCCGGCCGAGGCGTTTGGTCGCTTCGTCGGTCTCTTTGGTCGCCAATTCAATCAGCGTATCAAGTGCGGAGGGAGTAGCCATGATCACTCTGATTATATTTTTGAGGATGCGCGCTCAATCAACCGAATAGAGCGGTAAGTTGCCTCAAGCTCTCTGATACATCGGCTTGCTCATGGATGCCCTGCTGCAAAAAGGACTCCATTCTTGGCAACAAGGCAATAGCTTCATCGAGCACCGGATCGCTGCCAGCGGCGTACGCGCCGACGCTGATGAGGTCGCGGTTGCGCTGGAAACGTGAATACAATTGCTTCAGGTGGCGCGAACGGCGTTGATGGTCGGCATCCGTGATGCTGTGCATGGCACGGCTGATGGATTGTTCGATATCGATGGCCGGATAGTGGCCCGCTTCGGCCAGCTGGCGATTGAGCACGATGTGGCCGTCCAGGATGGCGCGGGCGGCATCGGCGATCGGGTCCTGCTGGTCGTCGCCTTCGGTGAGCACGGTGTAGAAGGCGGTGATGGAGCCGCCGCCTTCATCGCCGTTGCCGGCGCGCTCCACCAGGGCGGGCAGCTTGGCGAACACGGACGGCGGATAGCCCTTGGTAGCCGGCGGTTCGCCGATGGCCAGGGCGATTTCGCGCTGGGCCATGGCGTAACGGGTCAGCGAATCCATGATCAGCAGCACATCCTTGCCCTGGTCGCGGAAATACTCGGCAATGGAGGTGCAATACGCAGCGCCCTGCAGGCGCATCAGCGGCGGGGTATCGGCGGGCGCGGCCACCACGACCGAGCGTGCCAGGCCTTCGGCGCCGAGGATCTGTTCGATGAATTCCTTCACTTCGCGGCCGCGCTCACCGATCAGTCCGACCACGATCACGTCCGCGCTGGTATAGCGCGCCATCATGCCCAGCAACACGCTCTTGCCCACGCCCGAGCCGGCGAAGAGTCCCATGCGCTGGCCACGGCCGACGGTGAGCATGGTGTTGATGGCACGGATGCCAGTGTCCAGAATGTCGCGGATGGGCGCGCGGCCCAGCGGATTGGCGGCACGCACGGCCAGCGGGGCCGAGCGTTCGGTATGCAGGGGGCCGAGATTGTCGAGCGGGCGGCCGGCACCGTCGAGCACGCGGCCCAGCAACTCGTCACCGACCGGCAGGCGGCGGCTGTGCTCGTCGGCGCGGCGCGGGGTGAAGCTGATGGGACCGGTGCGCGGGGGAGGGCGGACCGGTTCGACCGGATAGACGCGGGTGCCGGGGACGATGCCTTCGACATCGCTCTGCGGCATCAGGAACAAACGTTCATCCTGGAATCCCACCACTTCGGCTTCGATCATCATGCCGTTGGGCAGCGGGACATTGCAGGGGCTGCCCACGGGAAGCTTCAGTCCGACCGCTTCCATCACCAGGCCGGCCACGCGCGTGATGCGTCCGGCCGTGCGGGTAGGCTCGGCCATGGCGACCAGGCTGCGACAGTTGTGCAGGTAGGCTTGCCACAGGCTGCTATGGGAAGGCATCGGGGAGTTCATGCGGGTCTCCCGTTCATGTAGAACTCATTTCATCAATAGGCGTGAGTGCGAGCGAGTCCCGTTTGGGATGAAGTGCAAGGCGCGAATTTGGGTCAAGACTGGGCGTCTTGACCCAAATTCGTAACGCAGCAATTCGCCCAAACGGGCCGCTC